>NZ_JBIVXY010000011.1:216290-234476 GCF_044769485.1 Kitasatospora sp. NPDC090308
CGTCGGTGAACACGACTCTACGTGAGGCCGGCGGGAAAGGGAAATCCATTTCCCGGCCGAGCATCCGCGCAGGTCGGGACAGCCCCTCGGCCGTCCGTGCCCAGCCCGGCCCAGCCCGGCCCAGCCCGGCTCAGCCCGGCTCAGCCCGGCCCGTCCCTGTCCGGCCGCCGGTCAGCCCGGGCGGGACGGCTGCCGGGTGCGGCGGGTCTGCGCCCACACCGCGAAGCTGACCAGCGCGGCGAAGCACGGCACCATCACCAGCCCGTACACCAGCAGGAAGCCGTCCGTGCCCAGTCCGGCCGCCGCGTTCCACACCCCGTGCAGGCCCATCGCCAGCAGCGCGCCCGCCGGTGCGCCGAGCCGGGCCAACCAGCGTCGGCCGGTGGTCAGGGTGATCGCCAGGCCCAGCCCGGTCAGCGCGGTGAACAGCGGGTGCGCGAACGGCGAGAGCAGCGCCCGCAGCACGAAGGTGTGCACCGTCCCGTCGAAGTCCCGCAGGCTGGGCGCCCCGCCCTGTCCGATCGCGTCCAGCCGGGCCTGCCGGTCCGCGGTGAACGCCCGCCCCAGGTAGAGCGCGTTCTCGGTGAACGCGAACCCGCAGGCCGTCACCCCGCCCAGCACCGTGCCCGCCGCCAGGGTGCGCGGGGAGGACCGGGCCCGCTGGCGGCCCGCCGGGGCCGGGCGGAAGTGCGCGGGACGGCCGGGGCCCGGCCAGTGCCACAGCAGCCGGCGCCACCCGGCGCACGGGCGGCCCTGCTCGCAGCGGTGCCGCCGCCGCAACGGCAGCAGCAGCACCAGCAGCGCCGCGCCCTTCGCCAGCTCCTCGATCAGCGGCGTCGCGAACTCCGCGCCCAGGGTCTCCCCCCGGGCGCCCTGGTGGGCGATCAGGAAGTCGCTCGCCCAGCCGTTCGCCAGGATCGCCATCGTGGTCGCCGCGCACGCCCCCCAGGCCAGGCAGAACAGCAGGTGCCGCAGCGGCACCCGGGCGGTCTGGTTCAGCCAGGCCAGCGCCCCCAGCACGAACGGCAGCGGCAGCAGCGCCAGGCCCAGCCCCACCAGCAGCCCGGTCGTCCCGGTCTGCCGCTGCACCAGCCGCAGGATCAGCACCCCCGAACCCGCCAGCGCCAGCGCCGCCACCGCCGAGGACAGCGCCGGCCGCCGGAACGGCCACAGCCGCCGCCACAGCGAGACCGCCGCCGCGGTGCCCGCGGCCGAACCACCCGCGGCCGAACCACCCGTGACCGGGCCGCCCTGCTGCCCCGGGATGCGCCCGCTCGGCACCGGGCGCGGCGACACGTCCGGGAGCAAGCCGCCGGACCGGCGCGCGGTCGGTTCCGGGAGCGGCCGAGAACCGGTGGGGGGCGTCGGGGGATCGGCGGCCAGGGCGTCGGCCCCCACGGGCGGCCCGGAGGAGGCCCCGCCGCTGGGCGGACTGCTCACCTGCAGCAGGGTAGGCGAAGCCGCCGCCCCGGGGGGAGGGGTCGGCACAATCCGTACCCGCGAGGTGACCGATCGTCAGCGGAGCGGAACGCCCCCCACCGCCCGGCCGGGCCCGTGACATCCGTCATGCCGGGTCGGTGACGGCAGCTCCTGGGCCGGGACCGGGCCGCGCGGGCACAGTGGTGGCACCGCCGGGGAGCGACCGGACGGCCGGGGACGACACGGGGGAGACACCATGAGCAGCATCGGGTTCGAGACGGCCACCGCCTTCACCGCGACCGGGGCCGCGCAGACCGCCGGGGCCGTGGAGACCGCCGGGGCCGCCGGGACCGCCGACGCCTCGCGGCCGAGCGTCGCGGAGATGCGGCTGCCGGTCTGGTTCTTCGGCTTCGAGGGCGTCCTCGCCGGGGCCTTCGACCTGCTGCGGGCCGCCCCCTCGGCCTGGCCCGCGCTGGTCCTGCTGGCGGCCGTCAACCTCGGCGTCTCGCTCACCCTGATGCGCCGGCGCCTCAAGCTCGCGAAGCTGCTGTGGCGCGGCAAGGGCACCCGCAACGTGGCGATCGGCCTGGTCGCCCTGCGGCTGGGCAGCCACCTGGTGCTCGGCCTGCTCGGCGCGGCGGTCGCCTCGACGCTCGGCCACGTGCTGTTCGCGCTGGCGATGAGCACGGTGACGGTCGCCCTGCTGGCCTACGTCCAGCGCACCGCGCTCACCGCGCTGGTCGCCGCGGGCAAGGCCACCGCCTGAGCGACCTGAGCGACCTGAGCGACCTGAGCGACCGCCCGGCGACCGCCGACCGCGGCTACCGGCTCAGCGGCGGCGGAACAGCAGGTCGTGCACCACGTGGCCCTTGGCCAGACCGGCCCGCTCGAACTTGGTCACCGGCCGCCACCCGGGTCGCGGCGCGTACCCGGGCACGCTGCCCGCCGGGTGCCCGTCCGGCTCCAGCCAGCCCGAACCGTCGCCCTCCGGGTGCAGGTTCTCCAGCTCCGGCGAGGCGCCCAGCACCGCCAGCATCTGCTCCGCGTACGGCTCCCAGTCGGTCGCGCAGTGCACCAGCGCGCCCGGGGCCAGCCGGGGCAGCACCAGTTCCAGGAACGACGCCTGGATCAGCCGGCGCTTGTGGTGCTTCGGCTTCGGCCACGGGTCCGGGAAGAACACCCGCAGACCGGCCAGCGAGGCGTCCGGCAGCATGTCGCGCAGCAGGATCACCGCGTCGCCCGCCGCGAGCCGGACGTTCTCCGAGCCGTCCCGCTCCAGGAACTGCAGCAGGTTGCCGTGGCCGGGGGTGTGCACGTCCGCCGCGAGGATGCCCGCGGACGGGTCGGCGGCGGCCATCGCGGCCGTGGTGTCGCCCATCCCGAAGCCGATCTCCAGCGTCACCGGCCGGCCCGCGAACAGCTCCGGCAGGTCCAGCGGGGTCCCGTCGATCGCCAGCCCGAACCGTTCCCACCCGCGGTCCAGCGCACCCGCCTGCGCCTTGGTCATCCGACCACGGCGCGGCTGGAAACTGCGGATCCGCTGCTCGCGGTGCTGGGCCTCGGTGGCCTTGTGCGGGTACATCGGCGCGGGGTACGCCGCCGGGGCGGCGGAGAGCCGGGCCGACGCGGACAACTGGGGGCTGGGGGCGGAGGAGGTCACAATCGCACCAGTCTAAGGGAGCCCCCGGGCAGGCCGGCGGGCGCGAACAGGACACGTACCGGCAGGGCGGAGTCGGGGGCGCGGGGGACTGCGCGGCCCGTCGAGCACGCACCGCAGGATCGCGACGCGGGACGGGGGCCTGCCCTGTCCCGCGACCTTGCCGGCGTCCACCCGGCCGGGCGCGCCCCCGGCCGTGCGCGGAACTCCCCGCGTCACCCCGCCCGGAGGGCCGCCACCGCTCGGCGGGCGACCTCGCGGCCGATGCCGAGCGAGGCCGTCGCCGCCGGGGAGGGGGCGTTGAGGACGTGGACGACCCGGCGGGTGGAGCGCGGGTCGGCGGGGTCGAAGCCGGCGAAGGCGAAGTCGTCGAGGAGGGTGCCGTCGCGGGCGACGGCCTGGGCGCGGACGCCCGCGGCGGCGGGGACGAGGTCGGCCTCGGTGACGACGGGGAGCAGGCGGCGGACGGCGGTGGTGAAGGCGCGCTTGGAGAGCGAGCGGTGGAGTTCGCCGAGTTCGTGGCGCCAGTGCCGGCGGGCGATCGTCCAGGTGCCGGGGAAGCGCACCGTCTCGGCGAGGTCGCGGGCGCTGAAGGTGCGCCAGTCGTAGCCCTCGCGGGCCAGCGCGGGCACCGCGTTCGGCCCGACGTGGACGTCGCCGTGGATGCCCCGGGTGAGGTGCACGCCGAGGAAGGGGAACGCCGGGTCGGGGACGGGGTAGACCAGTCCGCGCACCAACTCCCGCCGCTCCTCGGTCAGTTCGTAGTACTCGCCGCGGAACGGCACGATCCGCACCCCCGGGTCGTCGCCCGCCAGCCGGGCGATCCGGTCGCTGTGCAGTCCGGCGCAGTTGACCAGCACCGCGCAGCGGATCTCGCCGTGCGGGGTGGTGACGGTGACGCCGTCCGGACGCCGGTCGACGCCCAGGACGGGGGTGTTCAGGCGCAGTTCGGCGCCGCGCTCGCCGGCGAGCGCGGCGTAGCGGCGGGCCACCGCGGGGTAGTCGCAGATGCCGGTGGTGGCCAGGTGCAGTCCGGCGATGCCGGTGACCTCGGGTTCGTGGGCGCGGATGCCGGCCGGGTCGAGCGCGGTCAGCGGGATGCCGTTGGCCCGGCCGCGGTCGGCGAGGGCGGCCAGCCGGGGGAGTTCGGCGGGGTCGGTGGCGACGATGAGCTTGCCGGTGACCTCGTGGGCGATGCCCTGCTCGCGGCAGAACGCGACCATCTCGCGGGCCCCGTCGGTGGCGTACCGGGCCTTGAGCGAGCCGGGCCGGTAGTAGACGCCGCTGTGGATCACCCCGCTGTTGCGGCCGGTCTGGTGGGCGGCGAGGGCGTCCTCCTTCTCCAGGACGGCGACGTCCGCGCCGGGGTGCTCGCGGGTGAGGGCGTACGCGGTGGACAGGCCGACGATGCCGCCGCCGACCACCAGGACCCGGACGTCGTGCCTCATCCCCGCCACCCTCCGCTCCGCGGACCACCGGCCCCCGCCCAGATGGTGCCACGGGCGGGGGCCGGTGCGGCGGTGCGCGTCAGGAAGTGGCCAGGACCAGTCGGGCGCGCTCGGTGAGGTCCTTGACCCGCTGCTCGTGCTGGTACGGCTCCAGGCGGCGCAGCAGTTCGACCATGTACTCGCGGCTGCGGTACGAGGAGATCCGCCCGGCCACCTCGACGGCCCGCTCCCCGGCGGCCACCGCGGCGTCCAGGTCCCCCGCCTCGGCCTCGGCCATCGCGGAGACCACCAGCCGCAGGCCGTGCGAGCGGACGTAGCCCTCGGTCGGGCGGGCCAGCGCCTCGCGGGTGAACTGCCGGACCTTGGACGGGACGCCCAGGTCGCGGAAGCACTCGGCGGCGTCGGCGGCGAGGCGGTCGTAGGCGAAGAAGTCGATCCAGGTCGGGTCGGGGTCGCCGGGGCGGGAGCGGTCCAGCGCGGTCTCGGCGGCGGCCAGCGCGGTGGCGCAGGCCGGGGCGTTGCCCGCCTTGGCGTGGGCGCGGGCCTCGACCAGGTGGAAGAAGCTCATGGTGCGGGCGGTGGCCAGGCCCCGGTTGCGCTCCAGGGCGGCCTGGGCGAGGTCGACGGCCTCGTCCGGGAAGGAGCGGTAGGCGGCCTGGAGGCTCATCGAGGCCAGCACGTAGCCGCCGAGCGGCACGTCCCCGGCCGCGCGGGCCAGCCGCAGCGCCTGGATGTAGTAGCGCTGGGCGGCCTCGTGCTGGCCGGTGTCGAAGGCCATCCAGCCCGCCAGCCTGGTCAGTTCGGCGGTGGCGCCGAACAGCGCCCGGCCGACCGCGTCGCTGTACGAGGCGAGCAGCAGCGGGGCGGCCTCGACCCGCAGGCACTCGGGCACCATCGAGGAGCGCCAGTCGCCGCCGCCGTACTTGGAGTCCCAGCGGCGGGCCTCCTGGGCGGCCTCGCGGAGCTTCGCGGCGTCCGCGTGCCCGACCCTCCCCCGGTTCCCGGGGGAACCGGGAGGTGCCCCCCTGCCGGTCAGGTCGGGGACGGCCTCGCGGGCCACCGAGCCGTCGGCGGGCGTGATCAGCCAGCGCGAGACGGGCGTGGCGTACGCGGCGACCGAGAACGTCCCGGCCAGGCTGTCGCTCCACCGGCCGCCGCCGGGGCCGCGCCGCAGGTCCAGGTCGACCCGCCACAGCTCGGTGGCGGAGCGGACCGCCTCCGGGACCTCGCGCGGGAACTCCAGCCCGAGTTCGGGCGTGGGGTGCGAGTCGGCGAGGCCGATCTCCTCCAGCGGGACGGGGCGGCCGAGCTTGTTGCCGAGCGCGGTGGCGATCAGGTGCGGCACCGGGCGCTGCGGGACCATCCCCTTGGTCACCCAGCGGGCCACCGAGGTCTTGTCGTAACGGAGGGTCAGGCCGCGCTGCGCGCCCAGGTCGTTGACCCGGCGGGCGAGCCCGGCGTTGCTGATCTGGGCGAGCGCGAGGAGTGCCCCGAGCCGGTCGTTCGGCCCTCGTGAGCTGACGGTCATGGTGGCGGTGGCACCCCCTGGCGACGTCGTGCGCGGATGGCGGCGGGCCGCGGCGAACCGCAGTGGGCCACCGGACTGCTTGCACCTAGCGTAGTCGTCCGCGTTCCGACGGTTAAGAGGTCGCATTCCGGTTGGCGGGAACGCGCCGCGTCGGGGACCGGCGCCCGGACGCCCGCCGGACGTCCTGCGGGCAGTTGCCGGACGCCCGTGCTCCGGTCCCGTGCCCGCGTGCGCCACCCGTGCTCCCTGGCCGCAGCGGCAGGTGGGCGATTCGCTGGAGGCTGTGGATCGGCCCGCCGCCGAGGACCCGGCGGGCCGGGGGAAACGCTGCCTCAATTCCCCGCGGGCAGCTGCGCGTCCGGGAGGGCATGCGGATGCCCTCCCGGGCCGTGCGACGGCTTTCGGCCAACTTCGGCCGACCCGCGACGGTCGCGGCCCTCCTCCGCGCCGCCGTTCCAGGCCACCGCCCGTGCGCCGGACGGGAGTTCGAGACCCGCACGGCCCGGGCCCCGGAGGGGGAGGCCCGGCCCGTGCGTTCCGCCGCGGCCCCGAAAGCCTGGCGCTCACCCGCCCCATCGGTGGCACGATGTCTCCTGACGGCGCGCCGACCCCGTACGCCCGCCCGGGGGTCCGCCGCGCGCCGCGGCACCACAGGTGGAGGCGCGATGCGGTGGCTCACCGGCTGGAGCGGCCTGACCGCCGCCGACCCGGCCCTGGCCGCGGTCCGCCCGATCGCCGGCACCCTGCTCTGGGGCGGCCCCGACCCGCTCTGGGCGGTCGGCGACTGGCGCCCCGACGAACTGCGGCTGGCCGTGCTCCGCCCCGGCGGCCCCGCCACCGTCCGCGGCGGGCTCGACCCGCACGACCCCGCCGACAGCGCCGACCGGGACACCCCCGCCACCCTGCGGCTCGCCGTGGCCGGCCGCTGCGGCGCCACCGACCGCGAACTCGCCGACGGCCTGGCCGCCGCCCGCGGCGGCGCGCTGCGCCACCTCACCCACTGGCCCGGCAGCTACACCGTCGTGCTGCGGGCCGGCACCCGCTCCACCGTGCTGCTCACCGACCTCGCCGGCGCCCAGCCGGTCTTCCACACCCCGTTCGCCGGCGGCACCGCCTACGCCACCGCCGCCCTCCCGCTCGCCGACCTGGTCGGCGCCCCCGTCGACACCGCCCACCTGGCCGCCCGGCTGGCCACCCCCGAGACCCCCGAGACGCTCGGCGACCGCACCCCCTACCGGGGCGTGCGCCGCGTCCCGCCCGGACACGCGCTGGGCATCCGCGGCGGACGGCCCGGCCACACGCCCTACCCGGAGAGCGGGGCCGAGGAGCGCGCCGAGGCCCCCGCCGTCCGCGAACTCACCCGCGCCCTGCTGGAGGCCGTCCGCTGCCGGGTCCGCGCCACCGGGCCCGCCGACCGGCCCCGGCTCGGCGTCGACCTCTCCTACGGCACCGCCTCCGCCACCGTCGCCCTGCTGGCCGCCGCCGTCCCGCTGCCGCCCGGCCCCGGCACCGACCCCGGGCCCGAACGGCCCGCCGCCCGCACCGGCGCCGTCAAGGGCTCCTGGGCCCGCCGCGCCGAACCGCCCGAACCCGAGACCCTCCCCGCCGTCACCCTCGGCGACCCCGACGGACCCGCCCTCGCCGTGCACGCCCCCCGCCTGCGCCACCTGCTCGTCCCGCCGGTCGCCCCGTACGCCGGCCTCGCCGACCCCCTGGCCGGCCCGCTCACCGACGAACCCGGCCCCGCCCTGGTCCACGCCGCCCGGCACACCGCCGCCCACCGGGCCGGCGGCGCCGACCACCTCACCGGCCACGGCGCCCGCCAGGTCCTGGACGGCCACCCCGCCCGGCTCGCCGACCTGGTCCGGGCCGGCCGCTCGCTCGACCTGCTCGCCCCGCTCGCCGCCCTGGCCGGCGCCGACCGGGCCACCGCCGGCGCCCTCACCGGCACCCTGCACACCCCCGTCACCGTGCTGCGCGCCGCCCGCCGCCTCGCCCGCGCCCGCTACGCCGACGCCCTCGACGACCTGGCACTCCACCTGACGCTCCGTCAGGAACCGGCGTCCGAAAGGACGGTGGGCCGCGCCCTGGCCGCCGACCTCGCCTGGCACCGCCCCGGCCCCGCCGCCCACCTGCTCGCCGACGAACCGCTCGCCGCCCTCGCCCAGCACCTGCGCACCGCCGCCCGCGGCAGCGCCCCCACCGAGGCCCCCGGCGCCCGCCGCGCCCGGCTCGCCCTGCACCGGCACGCCGCCCACTACCGCACCCTGGTGCACGCCACCGAACAGCACGGCCAGCGCCTGCACGCCCCCTTCCTCGACAACCAGGTGGTCCGCGCCGCCCGGCTGCTCCCCGACGACCTGCGCCTGCAACCCGGCGCCCGGCACGCCCTGCTCGCCGCCGTGCTGGCCGGCACCGGCCGCACCGACCTCCCCGCCGACTGGGGCCGCGCCCCCGGCCCCGACCCGCACGCACCCGCCCGCCGCGGCCTGCGCGCCGCCGCCCCCGCACTCGCCGAACTCCTCGACCGCCCGCTGCTCGCCGAAGCCGGACTGCTCGACGCCCCCGCCGCCCGCAAGGCGCTCGCCGCCGCCACCGACCCCGCCGGGAACGCCCCGCCCGGCACCCTCGCCGCCCTCGCCGACCTGGTCGCCGCCGAACTCTGGCTGCGCCGCCTGGCCGCCCGCCGCCCCGGCTCCTCCTGGACCGGCCTGCCCGCCGCGCCCCGCGCCGCCCTGGAAACCTGACCCCGGACCGGGTGCGCCTGCCCCGCCGCCGGCCGCGCGCCGGATAGCGTCGGGAACCCCCGACCCGCTGAGCCCCGAGTCCCTCCCGGAGCGCGCGCCATGACCGCCACCCTCCCCGTGCACCACGAGGCGCCGCCGCCCGGCGCCGCGATCCTCACCGGCTGCGACGGCTCGGACGCCGCGCTCTGGGCCCTCGACCGCGCCATGACCGAGGCCGAGGCGCACCACCTCCCGCTGTACGTCCTGGCCGCGGTCAACCCCTCGCCGACCGGCTACCCGCCGGGCATGGCCGACCTGGTCCAGGAGAGCATCGAGCGGCTGACCGAGAGCATGGCGGACGGCCTGCGCCGCTCCGTCGCCACCGTGCAGTCCGCCCGGGTCCGCCCGTACGCCGGGCAGCTCGCCCTGTACGTCGTCCTCGGCAACGTGATCGAGGTGCTGCTCCGGGCCGCCGACGGACGGCACACCCTGGTGGTCGGCACCCGCGGCAACGGCGGCTTCGGCCGGCTGCTGCTCGGTTCGGTCAGCACCGCGGCCGTGCACCACGCCACCTGCCCGGTGCTGGTCGTCCCCGCACCCCCCGCCGAGGGGGCCTGAGGGGACCGAACCGCGGGGGCCTGACCGGAATGTCCGCGGATGGTTGAGCGTTCACCTTCCGTCGGACGGCCGCCCCCGGTCGCCCGGGAGCACCCGAACCGCCGGACAGGAGCCCGCCCGCCATGAAGGTCGAAATCTACTCGGACATCGCCTGTCCCTGGTGCTACGTCGGCAAGCGGCGCTTCGAGCAGGCCCTCGACCGGTTCGAGGGCAAGGACGGCGTCGAGGTGGTCTACCGCCCCTACCAGCTCGTCCCCGACGCCCCCGAGCAGGCCCGCCCGCACCGCGAGTGGCTCGCCGAGCGCTACGGGCCGCAGTCCCTCGCCATGGACGCCCGGATCACCGAGGTCGGCCGCAGCGTCGGCATCGACTACGACTTCGACGCCGCGCTGGAGGTCAACACCCTGCGCGCCCACCGCCTGCTGCACCTCGCCGAGACCGAGTACGGCACCGCCGTCCAGGCCGCCCTCAAGGAGCGGCTGCTCAAGGCGCACTTCTCCGAGGGCGTCGACGTCGGCGACGTCGAGGCGCTCGCCGCCCTGGCCGCCGAGACCGGCATCGACCGCGACCGGGCCGCGGCCTACCTGGCCGGCACCGAGGGCGAGGCCGAGACGCGCGCCGCCCTCGCCGAGGCCCGCGCCATCGGCGTCACCGCCGTCCCGACCTTCGTCTTCGAGGGCCAGTGGGCCGTCCAGGGCGGCCAGGAGGCCGAGACCTTCCTCCAGGTCCTGCGCCAGGTCGAGGCCGAGACCGCCAAGCGGATCACCCCGCTCGCCCCGCCCGCCGACACCTGCGAGGACGGCGCCTGCGCGATCTGACCCGGCGCCGCCCGGCGCTTCGACCGGCGCGGTGACGGACGGCGCGGTGACGGACGGTGCGTCGACGGACGGTGCGTCGACGGACGGCGCGGGTAGTACCCCGGTATGACGGCGGTCCGGCTCCCCGGTGTGATGACCCGTACCGCCCCGCTCCGGGAAGGTGGCGGGTGTCCGCCGGGAGACCGGCAAGTACCGCGCAGAAGGAGCCCGCAGATGGCCGTGACCGTGCCCGCGACCAGCCCTCGGACCGCCGTCCCGGGCCGCCGGACCGCCGCCGCGGCCGTCCCCGTCCTCCGGGCCGGTCTGGCCCTGCCGGCCGGCCTGGCCGCGACCGCGCTGCTGCTGGCCGGGCGGCGGACGGCGGCGGAGCGCCTGCAGCCCGGGCCGACGGGCGTCGGCCGGCGGCTGGCCCGGCTCCTGCTCGGCCTGCCGCTGGACGCGTCCGCCCTGCTGCTGTTCGGCTACGCGGTCTTCAACTCGGTCCGCAACTTCGGCTACCCGCTCTGGTACCTGCACACCGACTACCACCAGGCGTGGGGCGGGCCGACCATGGCGGGCGTCTGGGCCGTCCACGCCGGTGGCTGGGCGCTCTGCCTGGTCCTGCTGCTGCGCTGGCCGGTGCGCTGGATCGCCCGCGGTCAGCAGGCGCTCACCGCCCGGCTCGGCTGACCGCCGCGCCCGGCCGGTCGTCGCGCCCGGCCGGCCGAACCGCCGGGCTCAGCAGGTGATCCGGGCCTGCGCCCAGTCCGCCAGGTCGATCACCGGCAACGAGCCGCGGACCGGGGTGACCACCAGGCGGATCGACGTCCGGCCGTCCAGCGGGACGTGCACCGGCACCGGGCGGTCGCCCGCGGACATCCGGGGGGAGCTCCACAGCACCCGTCCGTCCTCGCCCTGCACCGAGAAGACCGCCTCGCCGTAGCTCACGCCGAAGTCGTCCAGCCCCGCGACGGCGTCGAAGGACCGGCAGGCGCGGTTCAGGTCCACGGTCACCCGGGACGGCACCGGGGCCGCCAGCACGTGCGCGTAGCGGGTGCCGTGCAGCCAGGCCGCGGGCCGTTGCAGGACCTGGCCGCCGCGGACGGTCGGGGTGTCGGGGACGGCGCGCCGGCCCCGGTCCAGCGGCAGCTCGTCCAGCCAGAACTGGCGCGAGGTCACCACCGGGGGCGTCGGGGTGGGCGTCGGCGTCGGGCTCGGGGTGGGCGTCGGGGACGGCGGCGGCACCTGCCGCGGGGTCGGCGTCGGGGACGGCTTCGGCTTCGGCTTCGGCGTCGGGGACGGGGTGGGCTTCGGCGCGGGCGTGCGGCTCGGCGTCGGGGTGGGTGTCGGCGTCGGCGCGGGGGACGGCGTCGGACGCGGGGCCGGGGCCGGGGCGGGCGGGGGAGCCTGCGGTGCGGTGACCACCGGCGGGGCCGCCACCGCGGGCGCGGGCTCCGGCGAACCGGTCAGCGCGAACGCGGCGACCGCCGCCGCGACGACGGCGATCCCGGCCGCGATCCCGGCCTTCGCGGCGGTGCCGAGTCCCTCCCCGGCCGCTGCCGCCGCCCCGCCGCCGGACGGACCGGCGCCCCCGGCCGCCCCCGCGGCCGTCGCCGCCCCGGTGCTCGCCGCACCGCCGGCCACCGCCGCCCCGCCCACGGCCGCCCCGGTGACGGCGGCGCCGCCGACCGCCGCGGCCGCCACCGCGAACCAGCCGCTGCCGACCCAGAGCAGCGCGCCGCCGGGCAGCACCGCCCGCAGGCCGTGGTTGATGTCGGCGAGCTCCAGGTACGCGGCGGTGCAGCGGGTGCAGTCCTGGACGTGCTTGCCGACCTCCGCCGAGGCGCGCTTGCGCAGCGAGCCGCGGGCGTACGCGCCGAGCCGGTTGGCGTACCCGGCGCAGCCGGACTCCTGGCTGCCCGAGACGTGCGCCTGGAGGAACGCGGCGGCCAGCCGGTCGCGGGCCCGGTGGGCCTGGACGGCGGTGGCGTTGGCGGTCTTGCCGAGCATCACCGCGACCGTCTTGGGCGACTCCCGCTCGACCTCGGTGTGCCAGAGCACCACCCGGTCGTCCTCGGGCAGTTCGGCGTACGCGCGCATCACCATCCGCTGGTCGGCCAGGGCCAGCGCCCAGGCGTCCGCGCCCGGGTCGGCGAGGTCGAACTCGACGGTGGCGGCGGAGGCTTCGGCGAAGCCGGTGAAGTCGTCGACCAGCTGTTCGCGCCGGTCCGAGCGGGCCCAGGCGGCGGCCACGTTGCGCACCGCCGTCAACAGGTAGGCCCGGACGGCGAACTCGGGCCCCTTGCCGGCCTTGAGCGCCTGCAGGGTGCGGGCGAACACCTCGCCCGCCAGGTCCTCCGCGGTGAAGCTGTCCCGGCAGCAGGTCCGGGCGTAGCGGCGGACGGCGTCCGCGTGCCGGCGGTAGATCTCCTCGTACGCGGCGTCGTCCCCGGCCCGCACCAGGGCGGTCAACTCGGAGTCGGAAGGGGGCCGTTCGCCGTCCACCGGGTCGGCGGGGGCGGGTACGACGGCGCGGGACGGGAGCTCCTCGCCGATGAACGCCTCGGGGGCGACCCCGCCCCGTCCGGCCGGCGCCTGGCCGGGCACCCGGCCGGTCAGCGACTCGCGGGCCGGGCTGCCGCCCTGGTCCGGCACCTGGCCGGGCGTCTCCAGGCCGGAGCCGAACTCGCCCGCGTCGCCCTGCTCGTCGGGGTTCACCGGGCCCCGCCCCGCCGCACGGCGCACGGCACGGGCCGCCCCTCGGATTCGACGGCGGTCACGGTGCGCAACGGGACAATGGCTCCAACCACGGGCAAAGAATGGCATAGCGCGGCGACCACCGGTAGCCGGGTCCGCCCCGTCCCACCCGTCCGGGCCGCCGCTCGCGGACCTGTTCGAACCTCGGCCGCGCAAGCACCGCGCGTACCCGGAACGTTCCGCGCGCCCCCGGCCGGAGCGTCGCGCCGGGCGGCGTCCCGTCACCCGAACGGCGCGTCCCGGCCGCTCCCGGGAACCCGCCCGCCGGACGGGCGCCCGCACGGTGCGTCAGAACGGCCGCGCACCGGGCGATTTCAGGCCGCGCGCAGGCCCTGGAGCAGGATCTGCAGCAGCCGGTGTCCGGCCCCGCCCTCCGGCTCGCCCTCCCGCACCGGGACGGCCGCGGAGGCGTGCACCGGCACCGCGGCCGTCAGCACCAGCACCACGTCGGCCACCGTCACCCCGGGCCGCAGCTCGCCGGCCGCGCCCGCCCGGGCCACCAGCGCCGCCAGCAACTGCAGCAGCAGCCGCGGATCGGCGCTCTGCTCGCCCTCGGCGACCGGCGCGCCGCCGAACGCCCGCAGCTCGGTGCCGCGCTGCTCGGGCACCCGGCCGATCTCCTCGGCGTACCGGAACGCCTCCGGCGGCAGCAGCCGCCCCGCGCCGGAGGCCGCCGCCCGCTGCAGGAAGCCCGCCAGCGCGTCCCAGGGGCCGGTCAGCCCGCCGTACAGCGACTCCCGGGCCTGCGCGGTCAGCCAGGACACCTCCTCGGCGGCGATCCGCTGGACCAGCACCTCCTTGCTGGGGAACCGCCGGTACACGGTGCCCACGCCGACCCCGGCCCGCCGGGCGACCTCCTCCATCGGTGCTCCGTAGCCGAGTTCGCCGAACACCTCGCGGGCGGCCCGCAGCACGCTCTCCAGGTTCCGCCGGGCGTCCACCCGCAACCGCGAACCCGCCCCGCGCCCGGACTCGCCCTGGCGCTCACGTTCGCGCTCACGTTCGCGCTCACGTTCGCGCTCGCGTTCACCGGGCGGAAAGGCGTACCGCTCCCGCTCGCCAGGACCGCGCTGCTCCGGCACCACGTCCACCGCGGCCCTCCCGAACGCCGCGACCGGCACCCGGCCCGCGACCTGATCCTGCTCCGACATGCCAAACCTCCCCCGGGGCACCCCGTCCCGGGTACCCGAACGGCTACTGCGCCCCCTGGTGTGCGCCGCCGACACCGGCCGTGGTCCGACGTCCGCGCACTACCTTCCCCTGACGGCTCCCGTGCAGTCGCGTCGACGCCACCAGGTCCAGGGCGAACGGACCGGCGCCATTGGCGGTCCGAAGCACAATCCGACCATAGTTCAAGGAAGTTCGCCGCAGAAGTGCACCACTGATCGCCCCGGACCGGTCCGACCCGGCCCCCACGTGCGGACAAATCCCCGCACGCCCCCGCCGCGGACCCACGTGAGACGAATCACAGCCCGATCATCGGGCCGGGCGACGCCCCCGTTCACCCCGACTTGCCTTCCTTTGCCGGACCTTGACGAGCCGTCAGTTCGAACCGCCCCGCTCCACCCCGCTCCGCACCGCCGGACGGGCGATCGGACGTGCGAACGGACGAAAGCCGGACGAAAGCCGGACGAACGGTCGGACGTACACATTCCCGCCCCCCGCCCCCGCTCTCCGCACCACCCCCGCCCGCCCCCGCGGAAGACGCCCCGCCCGGCCCGGCAACCCCGGCGGCGCCCGCTTTCCCGGCCGGATTCGGACCGATCCGGCCCTGACTGTGGACAAGAGCCCACCACCGGGTGCGTCATAGGGGGAACGTGAAACGGGTCACAGCACCAGGGCCGGCCGGAGGTGCCCCATTCGAGTCCTGATCATCGGCGGAGGCTGCGCCGGACTGAGCTCCGCGCTGCGCCTCCAGCAGCTGCTGCGCGACCGGCTGAGAACCCGCCGGATCGAACTGACGATCGTCGAACCCCAGCCCTACCTGACGTTCCAGCCGCTGCTGGCCGAGGTCGCCGCCGGCACCATCGACCCGCGCCACGTGGTGGTCCCGCTGCGCACCGCGCTCCCCGACTGCCGGGTGCTCACCGCCCGGGTCACCAGGATCGACCACGCCACCCGCACCGCCTGGGTGGACGCCGCCCCGCGCGGCGAACTCCGGCTGCCCACCGAAGTCCGCTACGACGTCCTGGTGATGGCCCCCGGCTCGGTCTCCCGCACCGCCCCCGTCCCCGGCCTGGCCGAGCACGGCATGGGCTTCGCCACCGTCGGCGAGGCGGTCGCCCTGCGCAACCACGTCCTGGAACAGCTCGACCTGGCCTCCTCCACCCGCGACCCCGAACTCCGCCACGCCGCACTGACGTTCGTCTTCGTCGGAGCCGGCTACGCGGGCGTCGGCGCCCTCGCCGAACTGGAGGACATGGCCCGCACCGCCACCAAGGGCTACCACAACCTCGACCCCGACGACCTGCGCTGGATCCTGGTCGAGGCCAAGGACCGCATCCTCGGCGAGGAGACCCCCGAACTCGCCGCCCACACCCTCGCCGAACTGCGCGAACGCAACATCGACGTCCGGCTCTCCACCACGCTGGAGTCCGCCGCCGACCAGCGCATGACGCTCTCCGACGGCAGCCGCTTCGCCGCCCGCACCCTGGTCTGGACGGCCGGCATCCGCCCCGCCCCCGTCCTCGCCCTCACCGACCTCCCGCTCGACGCCGCCGGCCGGATCACCTGCCTGCCCACCCTGCGGATCGCCACCCCCGACGGCCTCCCGCTGCCCGACGCCTGGGCCGCCGGCGACTGCGCCGCCGTCCCCGACCACACCGGCGAACCCTGCGCCCCCAACGCCCAGCACGCCCTCGCCCAGGCCAGACTGCTCGCCGAGAACCTGGCCGCGGAGCTGGCCGGCCGACCCCTCACCGCCTACCGGCCCGAAGACCCCGCCTGCTCCACCTCGCTCGGCCTGCACCGCGCCGTCGCCCACACCCGCCGCGGCACCCGCCTCACCGGCCGCCGCGCCTGGTGGCTGCACCGCGTCCGCCAGCTGCGCCGCCTCCCCACCCGGGAGCGCCGGATCCGGGTGCTGACGGACTGGCTGTTCGGCGGCCTCTTCCCCCGTGAGGTGGTCGCCCTGGGCACCATCGAGCACCCCCGGGCCGAGTTCGAGTCCGGCTTCACCACCGGCCCCGGCACCTGACGCCCGCACCGCCTCCGCCTTCTCTCTCCGTCTTCACCCGTCGCACGGGAGTGCACCACCGGCGCGCACCTCCCCGAACGCGCCGTACCGATGGCACGACTTCCGGAATCACCCCGGAGCCTGACAGGATCAACCCCGGTGGAGCCATTACGGCGAGTGCAGACCCGCGTACGCATGGTGATCATCACACCGCAACTGCCCGCCGACCGGCACCACCTCCCATCAGTCCCCGAGGAAGCGGCCAACGTTGGACCTCATGCGCTGGAGCGCCCGGCTCACCGGAGCCGCCTGGCGGGCCACCCCCGCCACCGCGGACGAACCCGTCACCGTTCCCGCCCCGCGCGACCCGGCCGCCCCCTGCCCCGACCCCCGCGACGCCGAACAGCCCTACGACTTCCGCGACGTCCTGCGCCGGCTCCCCGCCCCCGTCGCCCTCACCCACGGCCCCCACCACCAACTCGGCTACGCCAACCGGGCCTACCGCGACCTGTTCGGCGCCCGCACCCCCGGCCGCCCCGCCGCCGAGTCGCTCCCCGAACTCGCCACCCTCGGCGTCCTCCCGCTGCTCGACCAGGTCCTGCGCAGCGGACGCCCGCGCAGCGTGAAGTCCCGCTGCATCCTCGGCCTCGGCGGCAACCGCTACTACAACATCGCCTGCGTCCCGCTCGGCCCCGACGAACACGCCACCCCCACCGGCGTCCTGGTCTTCGCCACCGAGGTCACCGACCAGGTCCAGTCCGCCGGCCGCCTCCGCGAAGCCGAACGCCGCCAACGCGAGGCCGCCGTCACCCTCCAGCACAGCCTCCTCCCGCAGAAACTCGAACAGCCCGCCGACCTCCACGTCGCCGCCACCTACCAACCCGGCGGAGCCGACGCCGCGGTCGGCGGCGACTGGTACGACGTCATCGGCCTCGGCGGCGGACGCACCGCGCTGGTCATCGGCGACGTCATGGGCCGCGGCCTGCGCGCCGCCGCCGTCATGGGCCAGCTCCGCACCGCCGTCCGCGCCTACGCCCGCCTCGACCTCCCCCCGCACGAGGTGATGACCCTCCTCGACGGCCTCGCCATGGAGATCGACGCCAACCAGATCGCCACCTGCACCTACGCCGTCTGGGACCCGGCCGCCACCACCCTCGTCTACGCCTCCGCCGGCCACCTCCCCCTCCTCCTCCGCAGCCCCGACGGCACCGTCCTGCGCGGCGAGGAACAGAACGGCCCACCCCTCGGCACCGGCGGCGCCGGCCACCTCTCCCACACCCTCCGCCTCCTCCCCGGCACCACCGGCGTCCTCTACACCGACGGCCTGGTCGAACGCCGCGACCAGGACATCGACCAGGGCATCGACCACCTCGCCCACACCCTCACCGGCCCGGTCAGCACCCCCGACACCGTCTGCTCCCGCCTCCTGCGCGCCCTGGGCGTCACCGCCGAGCACGACGACGACGTCGCGATCCTGGTCTTCCAGGTGCCGTCCGCCGGCACCACTTGATCCCGGGCCCCCAGGTATGTACAGTTCTTCGAGTTGCCTGACAGGGAGCACCGAGCACGCATCTGCGTGGACGGTCCCGGGGCGGCCAATCCCCTGAGAAACAAACCGCTGGATCCGTGACGGGTCGCGTCTCTTTCGCGTCCCCGTTCGTATTCGTCGTGCGTTTTTTCGGAGATTGCGGCCGATTCGCTTTTCGGAGCGGGGATCGGCTAGAGTTTGAAACGTCGGACGGGCCGTCAGGCCGCGGAAGACGAAAGCGAGTCGGGAAAGAGCACAAGCTCGGATCTGATAAGCTGGAAACACGAAAGAACGAAGCGCCCGGAGATGCGGTCGGAAGGCCGGTCGAAGGAAGCGTCCGTTCCTTGAGAACTCAACAGCGTGCCAAAAGTCAACGCCAGATATGTTGACATCCCCGGCCAGCCGGTATCGGTTGGTTGGAGATTCCTTTTGAAGTAAAACACTAGCGAGGACGCAGTGCGCGGGGCCGCCCTATTCCGGTGGTTGCCGTGCCGCTCTTTCGTGGAAGCATTCACGGAGAGTTTGATCCTGGC
>NZ_JBIVXY010000012.1:0-232008 GCF_044769485.1 Kitasatospora sp. NPDC090308
GGGTGGACCACGCCCGCGGCGGGCGGGCCCGCCCCGGGCCCCGGCGCCCCCGCCCCCGGGGGGGGCGCCCCCCCCCCCCCCCCGGGGCCCCCCGGGGGGGGGCCCGGGCCCGCGGGGGGGGCGGGGCCCGCCGCGCGTCGCCGCGCCGCTACTGCGGCAGCCGGTAGGTGCCCGGCCCGACCGGCTCGACCAGGCCGTCGGCGACCAGTCCGTCCAGCGCCCGGGCCCGCTGCACCGCGTCCGGCCACACCACGTCCAACTGGCCCTGCCCGACCAGCCCGTGGGCGTCCCGCAGCACCGCCAGCAGCTTGCCGCGCACCTGCCGGTCGGTGCCCTCGTAGGTCTGCCCGCGGCGCGCCGGGCCCTGGTACGGCGGGCAGCCGGCCCGCTGCCAGGCGCACTCGGTCAGCAGCGGGCAGCCGCCGCACGCGGGGCTGCGCGCGGTGCAGACCAGGGCGCCCAGCTCCATCACCGCGACCGCCCAGGTCGCGGCCCGCTCGTCGGTCGCGGGCAGCAGCTCGTGCGCGGTGCGGCGCTCGGCGGCCGTGGTGGCGTTCGCCGGGTACTCGACGCCGGTCACCGCCCGGGCGAACACCCGGCGCACGTTGGTGTCCAGCACCGCGTGCCGCTGCCGGAACGCGAACGAGGCGACCGCCGCCGCCGTGTACTCCCCCACCCCGGGCAGCGCCAGCAGCGCCGCGTGGTCGTCCGGCACCACGCCGCCGTGCCGTTCGGTGATCGCGACGGCCGCGCCGTGCAGCCGCAGCGCGCGGCGCGGGTAGCCGAGCCGGCCCCACATCCGCACCGCCTCGCCGGGCGCGTCGGCGGCCAGCGCGGCGGGCGTGGGCCAGCGCTCCAGCCAGGCCGCGTAGGCGGGCAGCACCCGCTTCACGGGCGTCTGCTGGAGCATGAACTCGCTGACCATCACGGCCCAGGGCGAGGCGTCGGGGGCCCGCCAGGGCAGGTCGCGGGCGTGGGCCTCGTACCAGCCGATGACGGTCGAGTGCAGCGCCTGGAGGGCGCCCGGGGCAAGAGTCGAAGCAGTGGCAACCATGGCCCCACGATCCTGCCACGACCCGGGCCGGAGGCTTAAAGCCCCAGGTCGTCGAGCTCCTTCAGCAGGTCCGCGCGCGGGCTGACCGGCCCGGCCGGCCCGATCGCGGACGCACCGGACGCACCGGACGCACCGGACGCGGCGGATTTCCGGCCGGGGGCGGCACCCGGGGCGGGCAGCGACGGGGCGGCGGGGCCGTCGGGGAGCGCGGCCGCCTGCTTCGGGCGGCGGTCCCGGAAGATCCACGCCCCCGCCAGGCCGCCGACCAGCCCGCCCAGGTGGCCCAGCCAGGACACCCCCGGGGTGCCGGGGACCGCCGTGGTCAGCAGGTAGGCGAAGGAGGCGCCCATCACCAGGCCGATCAGCGAGTCGATCAGGTTCCGGTCGAACAGGCCGCGCAGCACCACGTAGCCGAAGTAGCCGAAGATCACGCCGCTCGCGCCGACGGTCACCACGTCCCCCCGCTCGAACAGCCACACCGCCATGCCGCTGGTCACCACCAGCAGCACCGTCAGCCCGAGGAACTTGCGCACCCCGCGGTACGCGGCGAGGAACCCGAACACGAACAGCGGGCCCGAATTGCCCTGTAGGTGCTGCCAGTTCAGGTGCAGGAACGGCGCGGTCAGCAGGTACCCGAGGCTGTCCACGTCCCGCGAGCGGATGCCGTGCAGCAGGGCCATCCGCCCGTCGAGCAGCCAGTTCACCAACTGCACCGCCCAGACCAGGCAGAGGAAGCCGAACATGGTGAAGAACGCCTTGCGCGCCTCGGCGATCATCTGCGCCGGGTCGAGGGGCGTGCCGCTGGGGGCGCGGTCGTGCGGGGAGGCCATGAGGGCGACTATAGGGCGACACGGCGACGTGTCGAGTCCCTCTTCCGGACCAAATGGCGGATGATGTGAAAGAAGTGGTCCCGGTGCGGTGTTGATGCGTCAACAGGCGCACAAGGTCTCGTAGAGTTTGCGCGTGCCCTCTCTGCGCCAGCCCGTCGGACCCCTGCCCGCCTCGATCTACTGGCGGCGCCGCGCCGTGGTCCTCGTCGCCCTCGCCGTCGTCCTCCTGGTGGTCGGCTGGCTCGCGCTCGGCGGCGGCGACGGCAAGCGGAAGAAGGACTCCGGGAACGGGCCGCTGCCCGCGCCCGCCCAGTCGATCACCCCCGGCGCCTCCCCGACCGGCCCCGCGATCACCACCCGCCCCGGCGGCACCGGCGGCGGGGGCAACGGCGGTGGCAGCGGCGGCGGTTCCGGCACCGGCGGGACGGGCTCCGGCGCGGGCGGCGAGATCAGCGTCACCGGCGGCGGCTCCTCCGGCGGCAGCGGCTCCTCCGGCGGCTCCGGCGGGACGGGCTCCTCCGGCGGGACGGGCTCCGGCGTCGGCAACTCCCGCCCCGGCGGCGGGGCCTCGCCCGCCGTCAACACCACCGAGGTGATGGCGCTACCGGTCTGCACCACCGCGCAGCTGACCCTCGAACTCGCCCCGGGGCAGAACTCGTACCCGGCGAAGGACAAGCCGAAGCTGGCCCTGACCGTCCGCAACTCCTCCGGGGCGGGCTGCCGGATCAACCTCTCGCACGAGTACTCCTTCCTGACCGTCACCTCCAGCGCCAACGAGCGGGTCTGGTCCTCCGCGGACTGCATCACCGAACGCACCGACGCCTGGGCCCAGATCGCCGGCAACAGCGGCGTCACCGAGACCTTCACCTGGGACCGCTCGCGCTCCAAGCCCCAGTGCGCCACCCCCGACCCCACCCCGGCCCAGCCCGGCAACTACCTGGTCCAGGCCGACCTCACCGGCCCGGCGGGCGGCCCGCTCTCCGCCCGCACCTCGCTGCGCCTGGAGGGCTGAGCCCCCGGCTCCGCGCCGTCGGCCCGCGGGTCGTCCCGGGCGCGGACCCGGCGCGCCCGCGCGGGACGGTCAGACGTACCGCTCCAGGATGGAGGACTCGGCGAGCCTGGACAGCCCCTCGCGCACCGAGCGGGCCCGGGTCTCGCCGACGCCCTCCACGGTCTGCAGGTCGTCGATGGAGGCGGCGAGCAGCTTCTGGAGGCCGCCGAAGTGGTCGACCAGCCGCTCGATGACGGTGTTGGGCAGCCGCGGCACCTTGGCCAGCAGGCGGTAGCCGCGCGGGGAGACCGCGGAGTCCAGCGACTCGGGGGTGCCGGTGTAGCCGAGCGCCTTGGCCACCGTCTGGAGGTCCAGCAGTTCGGCGTGGGTGAGCGCCTCCAGGTCGGACAGCACCTCGGTGACGGTGCGGCCCTTCTTGGCGGCCCGGTCCGGGAAGTAGTCGCGCACCACCAGCTCGCGCTCGGGCTCGACGCCCGCGATCAGCTCGTCCAGCTGGAGCGAGAGCAGCCGGCCGTCGGTGCCGAGCTCCAGCACGTACCCGGCGATCTCCCCGGCGATCAGCCGGACCATCTCCAGGCGCTGCACCACCGCCGAGACGTCCCGGACGGTGACCAGGTCCTCGATCTCCAGCGCGGACAGCGTGCCGGCCACCTCGTCCAGCCGGAGCTTGTAGCGCTCCAGGGTGGCCAGCGCCTGGTTGGCGCGGGAGAGCACGGTGGTGGAGTCCTCCAGCACCCGGCGGGCGCCGTTGACGTAGATGGCGATCAGCCGCATCGAGTGCGAGACCGCGACCACCGGGTAGCCGGTCTGCCGGTTGACCCGCTCGGCGGTGCGGTGGCGGGTGCCCGTCTCGTCGGTGGGGATGTTGGCGTCCGGCATCAGGTGGACGCCCGCGCGCAGGATCTTGGTGAGGTCCTTGTCGAGGATCACCGCGCCGTCCAGCTTGCACAGCTCGCGCAGCCGGGTGGCGGTGAACTCGACGTCCAGCACGAAACCGCCGGTGCACAGCGCGTCCACGCTCTTGTCGAAACCGAGCACGATCAGGCCGCCGGTGTTGGCCCGGAGCACCCGCTCCAGGCCGTCCCGCAGCGCCGTGCCCGGCGCGATCGCACTGAGGGAGGCCCGCAGCAGGGCCTCCTCGCGGGAGGACTTGTCCGCCCGGTCGATGGCTGCCACGTGACTCCTTGGGCCGACCCGGACCGTGTGCCACGGCGGCCGACGGTCTGTCTGTTGTTGCTGCGAATGATGCCGATGAGCAGGTGAAGTCTAACTGCGTACGGCCGCGGCGGGGCGTGGGTCAGCCCAGTTCGTCCGAGTCGACCGGCTCCCAGCCCGCCATCAGCTCCTCCGGGAAGGCCGGGACGGGGGCCTGGGCGCGGGCCCGGGCGAGCGCCCGGGCGCCCTGATCCGCGGGCGGCGCCGCGTCCTGCCGGGGCTTCGAACGGGGACGGCGGCCGGGGATCGCCCGCAGCGCCTCGCCGATGTCGGAGACCTCCACCACCTTCATGCCCGCCGGGACCTTGCCCGGGTCCGGCGGCACCAGGGCGTGCGTGAAGCCGAGCCGGTGCGCCTCGGCGAGCCGGCGCTGCACGCCCGTCACCCGCCGCACCTCGCCCGCCAGGCCGACCTCGCCGATCGCCACCAGGTTGTTGGGCAGCGGCGTGTCGGTCGAGGAGGAGGCCACCGCGAGGGCGATCGCCAGGTCCGCCGAGGGCTCGGTGAGCTTCACGCCGCCGACGGTGGCGGTGTAGATGTCCTGCTTGCCGAGCTTCACCCCGCCGTGCCGCTCGACCACCGCCAGGATCATCGCGATCCGCGGCGACTCCAGGCCCGAGGTGGTGCGCCGGGGCGAGGGGATCTGCGAGTCCACCATCAGCGCCTGCACCTCGGCCACCAGCGGGCGCTTGCCCTCCAGCGTGACGGTCAGGCAGGTGCCCGCGACGGGCTTGTCGCGGCGGGTCAGGAACAGGCCGGACGGGTCGGCCAGGCCGACGATGCCCTCGTCGTGCAGCTCGAAGCAGCCGACCTCGTCGGTCGCCCCGTAGCGGTTCTTCACGCCGCGGATCAGCCGCAGCCGGGCGTGCCGGTCGCCCTCGAAGGAGAGCACCACGTCCACCAGGTGCTCCAGCAGGCGCGGGCCGGCGATCTGGCCGTCCTTGGTGACGTGGCCGACCAGCAGGGTGGCCATGCCGCGCTCCTTGGACGCCCGGATCAGCGCGCCCGCCACCTCGCGGACCTGCGCCGGGCCGCCGGGGGCGCCGTCCAGCTCGGCGGAGGCGATGGTCTGCACCGAGTCGAGGACCAGCAGGCCGGGGTTGACCGCGTCGATGTGGCCGAGCACCGCGCCCAGGTCCTGCTCGGCGGCCAGGTAGAGGTGCTCGGAGAGCGCGTTGATCCGGTCGGCGCGCAGCCGGACCTGCCCGGCGGACTCCTCGCCGGTGACGTACAGCGTGCGGTGCCGCTCGCTGGCCGCCTTCGCCGCCACGTCCAGCAGCAGCGTGGACTTGCCGACGCCGGGCTCGCCCGCGAGCAGCACCACCGCGCCCGGCACCAGGCCGCCGCCGAGCACCCGGTCCAGCTCCGGGACGCCGGTGGAGCGGGCGGTGGCGACCTGCCCGTCGACCTGCCCGATCGGCTTGGCGGGCGCGGAGACCGGCCCGGCCGCCGTCGTCCGGATCGGCACCGCGCCGTACTCCTCCACCGTCCCCCACGCGTTGCACTCGGGGCAGCGGCCGACCCACTTGAGCAGCTGGGCGCCGCACTCGGTGCAGCGGTACGAGGAGCGCGGCTTGGCGGTGGTCTTGGTACGGGCAGCCATGCGGGCCACCGTAGCGCCTCGCACCGACAGCGGCCGGACGTCACCCGGACGGCGTCAACCGGGCGAACAGGGGATCGGTCCTGTTACCCGAAAGAAGGACAAGCGGCCGAAACCCCCCGGGCGACGGGTTTCGGCTGCCTACCGTCGATCCCGTGACCACCGGCCAGCCCCACCCCGTCGACCCGTCCCCCGCCCTGCGGGCGTACGGCGCGTGCGTCGACGGGCTGTTCACCTACTGCCTGTCCGTGCTCTGCGCGCACGACGCCGCCTCGGCCGCCGTCCTGGAGGTCCGCGACCTGGCCCGCCGCCACGGCGACCGGATCGAGGACCCGGCCCTGCTGCGCGCCTGGCTGTACGCGCTGGCCCGGCACCGCTGCCTGGCCCGGCTGGAGGGCGGCGCGCCGGACGGCGCCCCGGCGGGCGGCCCGCCCGGGCCCGGCGCGGGCCGCGAGCGGCGCGAACTCGCCTCGCTGGCCTGGCCGGAGGCGGCCGGCACCGACCCGGAGCAGCGCGAGGCGCTGGAGCTGGCGGTCCGGCACCGGCTGGACGGCGCGGAGGTCGCGGCGGTGCTCGGCCTGAGCACCGGGGCCGCGGCGGCGCTGCTGGACGCGGCGGGCGCCGAGGTCGGCCGCACCAGGACGGCGCTGCTGGTGCTCGGGGTCGGCTCCTGCCCGGAGCTGGCGCAGCTCGGCGGGGTCGGCGCGGAGTCCTGGCGGGGCTGGGTGCTGGGGCCGGCGCTGCGCCGCGAACTGGTGGCGCACCTGGTGGAGTGCCCGACCTGCCGGGGCACCGCGGAGCGGGTCGCCGGGCAGCTCGGGCACGGCCTGGCCGGGCTGCCCGGCCTGCCGCTGCTGGCCGCGCCGGGCGCGCTGCGCCCGGCGTCGGCGCCGACGGCGGGCGGGGCGGCGTTCCTGTCCGGCGCGGCGGCGGGGCGGCGGGCCGCGCAGGGCCCGGCGGAGCCGCGGTTCGACCAGCGCGGCTTCCCCCGGCACCGGATGCCGTCGGTGCCGCGCGGCGCGGCGGTGCGCCAGCGGGTGGTCACCACGGGCGTGCTGGCGGCGGTGCTGGCCGCGCCGGTGGTGGCGCTGTGGAGCGCGCACCGGGACGGCGGGGAGGACCACGCCTCGGCGGTGTCCTCGGTGCGGGTGGACGCCACCACCGGGGCCGGGCACCGGGTGCCGGTGCCCGAGCCGACCGCGGTCGGCTCGGCGGCGCTGCCGCCGGCCGTCTCGGTGGGGTCGCTGGAGCTGGCGGGGGCGATCGCAGAAACGTCCCTGCCGACCCTGCAGGGGCCGGCCGTCGCGGTGCCCTCGGCCGGGTCCGCCCCGCTCTCCAGCCCCGCGCTGACCGCCGCGCCCGCCCCGGCGCCGTCCGCCGCCCGGCTGGCCGTGGAGGCCGGCGAGTACGGCAGCCGCACGGTGCTGACCCTGACCAACACCGGCGACGCCCCGCTGTCCTGGCACGCCGTGCTGGACGTGGACTGGCTGCGGCTGAGCCGGGACGCCGGCACCCTGGCGCCCGGCCAGCGGATCACCGTGACCGTCACGGTCGACGAGTCGCGCGCCCCGCAGACCCGCTGGACCGCGCACCTGGCGCTGCCGCCCTCCACCGCCGTGGTCACCCTGGAGGGCGGCACCGACCACCGCGGCCTGCCCTCCCCCGGCGGCCCCTCGCCGTCCGCGGGCGGCTCGGACTCCCCCGCCCCGTCGAGCCCGTCGCCGTCCGGCTCCTCCTCCGCGCCCGGCTCGCCGTCCGCCTCGGCCTCGGCCTCGGCGCCGGTGTCCCCCTCGCCGTCCGCTCCCCCGTCGTCCCCGTCGTCCCCGGCTTCGTCGGCCTCCCCGTCGTCCCCGTCGTCCGGGAGCCCGTCCGACCCGGGCTCCGGCTCCCCCGCCGCCTCGCCGTCCGGGTCGCCCGCGCCCTGACGGGATGCCGCCGCCTCCTCGGGCGCGGCGTCCGGGACGGGGCCGGAGGGGGGCCGGGCGGCCGCGTCCCGCGGGTCAGCGCAGCCGGACGGCCGGCAGCCGGTAGCTGCCGTCGAGCACCGCGTCCTGCGGCTGGTACATCCGCACCATCGGCCGGAAGCCGCCCTCGGGCGCGGGCAGCCAGTTCGCGAGCTCGTCCTGGTCGGTGGGGGGTTCGTGCCGGAGGTGGAGGGTCAGCGAGCCGTCCTCGCCGTGCACCAGGCCGGGCGTGCGGTCGCCGATCGAGTACCGGTCGATCGGGTTGGGGACCAGCCGGTACTCCGGGGTGCCGTACATCGTCACCGACCAGAACGCGCCCACCGGCGGGGGCTGCTCGAAGCGCAGGGTGTACGCGTGCGCGCCGGTCAGCGGGACGCCGTCGGCGTCGTGGTGGGTGGTGGCGTACACCGCCTCGTACGCGTGGTTGCCCCACAGGCCGGCCCGGGCGGCGACCGCGCGGGTCAGGTACGCGGCCCGGCGGTCGGCGATCCGCCACTGCGGCTCGTCGCGGGTGCCGGGGCCGAGGTGGTCCAGGTTGTAGTCGAACAGGTGCAGGTTGGCGGACCACTCGCCGGTCGGTTCGCCGGCCCCGGCGGTCGCCGCCTCCACCCGCTCCCGGCCGGCGGCCAGGCCCTTGGCGAGCGCCGCCGTCCACTCGGCCGGGCCGTCCAGGTAGGGCGAGCGGCCCTGGTCGAGCAGCCCGATCGGGGCGAAGCGCTGCTGGAAGGCGACGTCGGCGGCGGCGGGCGGGAAGGCCGCCATCCAGCGCCGCAGCCGCTCCAGGAAGAGCAGCTCGGCCGGGACGTCCGCGTCCGGCTCCGGCAGCCCGGCCGGGGTGCCGGAGCCCTCCAGCGGGGTGAGGGTGAGCTGCCGCTGGAGGTCCCGGACCCGGTCGAGGTCGTCCGGCCCGGCGCAGGAGTTGCGGCCGGCGATCACCGCGACCGTGGTCGGCGCGACGATCACCGGCACGTCCGGCGGCGGCTCGCCCTGCCAGCCGGGCGGGGCGATCAGCCAGGTCTGCTCGGCGGTGCCGGACGAACGGCGGCCCACGTAGGCGAAGTTGTTCGTCCAGGCGTCGATGAACTGGAACACGTCGTACGCGCCGCCGGTGTCCGGGACGTGCAGCAGCAGCGGACCGGCGGAGAGGTCCAGCGGCGCGTTCGAGTACAGCGTGTCGTTGTTCACCGACACGAAGTCCGTGTCGGCGTCGGCGAGTCGGGTGGAGTGGCCGAAGGTGTTCCAGGGGGTCGGGCCGACCGAGCCGAATCCCCGGCGGACGAGGGTGTCCACGGCGGTCAGGTCGGCCACCAGCGGGGAGCCGTACACGAAGGCCTCGACGGCCAGCATCTCGGGCGTGGCGTCAGCCATGCGAACGTCCTTGTCTGCTCGGTGACTTCGTCGGAGGGCCGGGGCGGGGCGCGCCGGGTTCCCCCTCTCGCCCGCCCTCCTCCCCCCAGAAAGGGAACATTCCGACATACCGGTACACCGGGATGCTATGCGCTCCCCTCCGGTCCGGCACGCCGGGAAGCCGACGGCCCGTCAGCCGGTCCGCGGTCTGCGCCCGGCAGAACCGCTCCGCTCCCGGTGAACGCGGCGCATGGACCGCGCCCGGCCCGGAGACCCTCGGAGGCATGGACATCCTTCTGCTCGGCGGCTCCGCGTTCCTCGGCCGCGCCTACGCCGCGGAGGCGCTCGCCCGCGGCCACCGCGTCACCACCTTCAACCGCGGCGTCAGCCGGGCCGACCCGCCCGGCGTCGAGGCCGTCCACGGCGACCGCACCGACCTCGCCGACCTGCACCGCCTGGTCGACGGCCGCCGGTGGGACGCCGTCGTCGACACCTCCGGCCAGCAGCCGCACGACGTGGCCACCGCCGCCCGGCTGCTCAGCGGCCGGGCCGGGCACTACGGCTTCGTCTCCTCGGTGCACGCCTTCGCCGACTGGCCCGCCCGCCCCGTCGACGCCGACTCCGCCACCCTCGACTGCCCCGGCGACCTCCCGCCCGACCAGCCCTTCGCCAACGCGCTCAAGGCCGGCTGCGAGCGCGCCCTGCGGGACACCTTCGACGGACCGGCCGCGATCCTCAACTGCGGCCTGCTGATCGGCCCGCACGAGCCCATCGGCCGCCTGCCCTGGTGGCTCGACCGGATCGCCCGCGGCGGCCCCGTCCTGGCCCCCGGCGCCCCCGACCGCCCGATCAGCCTGATCGACGCCCGCGACTTCGCCGCCTTCGGCCTCGACCTGGCCGAGCGGCGGGCGCCCGGCCGCTACCTCACCACCGCGCCGATCGGCTCGGCCACCACCGGCGAACTCCTCGCCGCGTGCCGCACCGCGACCGGCTCCGACGCCGAGTTCGTCTGGACCCCGGACGACGCGCTGCTCGCCGCCGGGGTCTCCCCGTGGACCGAGCTCCCGCTCTGGGCCCCCGCCACCGAGGGCTGGCACGGCACCTGGCGGGCCGACCCCGCCACCGCCCTCGCCGCGGGCCTGCGGGTGCGCCCGCTGCTCGACACCGTCACCGACACCTGGGCCTGGCTGGAGTCCGGCGGTCGCGCGGAGGTCTCCTACCGGCAGCTGGACACCCCGCTGGGGATCGACCCGGCGAAGGAGCGGGAGCTGCTGGGACGCCCCTGAGCGCCGCCCGCCTCACCACGGCACCGGCGCGCCGCGCCGGTCCAGGAAGCGCAGCCCGGGCGTCCCGGCCTGCGCCTCCAGGACGTCGACCACCGCGGGGACGCTCCGCCGGGGGTCGAGCGGCGCGTCGGGGCCGCCCAGCCGGGTGCGGTTGTGGCCGGGGTCGATCAGCAGCTTGGTGTGGCCGTCGTCGGCGTGCCGGGTCGCGTAGCTGCGCATCAGCTGGTTCAGCGCCGCCTTGCTGGCCTTGTACAGCTCGTAGCCGCCCTCGGTGTTGAGCGAGACGCTGCCCTGCTCGGAGGACATCACGGCGACCGTGCCGCCCGGGACGACCAGCCCGCGCAGGGCGGCCAGGACCCGCAGCGGGGCCAGCGCGTTGACGGTCATCACCTCGGTGAACACCTCGGTGGGGACCTCGTCGATCGGCCGGTCCCCGCGGTCGATCGCCGCGTTGACGAAGAGCAGGTCGAGCGGGCGGCCGGCCAGGCGCCCGCGCAGGGCGGCGAGGGCGGCGGCGTCGGTGACCTCCAGGGTCTCCACCGCGAGCCGGCCGCCGGCGGCCCGGACGGCGGCCGGGAGCCCGCCGCGGTCCGCGCGGGCGGTGGCCACCACCTGCCAGCCGCGGCGGGCGAGTTCCTCGGCCAGGACCAGTCCGAGGCCGCGGGAGGCGCCGACCACGAGGGCGCGGCGGGGCGGCGGGGCCGGGTGGGTCATCGGGTCTCCTCGGGGAGCGGCGCGGGGGCCCGCGCGGTCGGCCCCGAGTCTAGACGCAACGTTGCGTCCAGACACAACGTCGCGTCCGGGCAGGGCGGGTTCCGGCCGATAGGGTGGCGGGCATGTCCGCCACCAGCACCCCGCCGACCCCGGAGCCCCCGGAGCCCCCGGCCCCCCGGGCGCGCTCCGGCAACCGGCGCGACGAGGCCGCCCGGCTGGCCGTGCTGCACGCCGCCGACGACCTGCTCGCCGAACAGGGCTTCGCCGCGCTGACCGTGGAGGCGATCGCCCGGCGGGCCGGGGTCGCCAAGCAGACCATCTACCGCTGGTGGCCCTCCAAGGTGGAGATCCTGCTCGACACCCTGATCGAGGACAGCGCCAAGACGCTCCCCGTCCCGGCCGACCGGCCCACCGCCGCGGCCGTCCGCGGCTACCTGCACGACTTCGCCCGGTTCCTCGACCGGGACCCGGCCGGCAAGGTGCTGCTCACCCTGCTCGCCCAGGCGCAGCACGACCCCGGCACCGCGGCGTCCCTGCACCGGCGCCACCTCGGACCGCGCCGCGCGCAGGAGCGCGCCTGGCTGGCCGCCGCGGCGGACGCCGGGGAGCTCGCCCCGGCGCTCGACCTCGACGCGGTGCTGGACGCGCTGACCGGCCCGCTGGTGTACGCCGCGATGACGGGGGCGCCCGCCCGCCCCGAACTGGTCGACACCCTGGTCGACCGGCTGCTCGCCCCGCGCGGGTGAGCGCGCCGCGCCCGGTACGCCCGGCGGGCGCTCAGTACGCCCGGCGGGTGATCAGTCCGTCCGGCGAGCGCTCAGTACACCGGGGCGCTCGCCCGGTACGCCCGGCGGGCGCTCAGTACGCCCGGCGGGTGACGAGTTCGGCGAGGGCGAGCAGGTCGTCGGCGCGGGAGGGGTCGGGGACGGCGGTGGCGAGGTGGGCGATGGCGGCGGCCATCCGCTCGCAGCTCTCCGCCTGGGCCCAGGCCCGGCCGCCGGCCCGGTCGACCGCGTCGGCGGCGGCGGCGAGTTCGGCGGGGCTGAGCGGGCGGCCGGTGGCGTAGAGCGCGGCGAGTTCCGCGCCGGCGGGGGTGCCGGAGGAGAGGGCGTGCACCACCGGGAGGGACTTCTTGCGGGCGGCGAGGTCGGCGCCGACCGGCTTGCCGGTGACCGCGGGGTCGCCCCAGATGCCGATCAGGTCGTCGATCAGCTGGAAGGCCAGCCCGATCTCGCGGCCGAAGGCGTCCATCGCGTCGGCGGTCGCGGCGTCCGCGCCCGCGTACAGCGCGCCGAGCGCGCAGGCGCAGCCGAGCAGGGCGCCGGTCTTGCCCTCGGCCATGCCGAGGCACTCGGCGAGGGTGACGTCGGCGCGCTGCTCGAAGGAGCAGTCGGCCTGCTGGCCGGCGCAGAGTTCGACCACGCAGTCGGCGAGGCGGCGGACCGACGCGGCGGCGGCCGGGTGCGGGTCCTCGGCGAGCACCCGCAGGGCCAGCGAGTGCATGGCGTCGCCGGCCAGGATGGCGCCGGTGGTGCCGAACACCCGCCAGGCGGTGGGGCGGTGGCGGCGGGTGTGGTCGCGGTCGAGGACGTCGTCGTGCAGCAGGGTGAAGTTGTGCACCAGCTCGACGGCGGCGGCGGCGCGCACCGCGTCCTGCGGGCGGCCGCCGACCGCGGTGGTCGCGGCGAGGACGAGCGCCGGGCGGATCGCCTTGCCGGCGCCGGCCGCGCCGGGGCTGCCGTCGGCCTCCAGCCAGCCCAGGTGGTAGCCGGAGATCCGCCGCATGGACTCGGGCAGGGTGTCGACGGCGGCGCGCAGCGCGGGGCCGACGGTGCCGCGGGCCCGGTCGAGCAGGGCCAGCGCCTCGGCGGCGTCCCGGCCCACGTCGGTGGCGGCGGCCCCGTGCTGGTCGCGTTCGGGCACGGTGATGGCCATGGTGAAGTCCTCCCCCTCGGCCGGCCCCGGCTGCGGGGCGGCAGGAATGCGCGCTGACGGGCGGTCAGGCGGTGGAAGGGGCGGGCCCAGGACGGTGGGCCCGCCCGGGTGGTCAGCGCCGGTGGTCGACGTTCACGTTCTCCAGGACGCCGATCGCGTCGGGGACCAGGATCGCGGCCGAGTAGTAGGCGCTGACCAGGTAGGAGACGACCGCCTTCTCGTCGATGCCCATGAAGCGGACGTTCAGGCCCGGCTCGACCTGGTCCGGGAGGGCGCCGGGGCGCAGGCCGACCACGCCCTGGTTGTCCTCGCCGACGCGCATCGCCAGGATCGAGGTGGTGCCGTCGACCACCGGGATCTTGGTGCAGCTGAGGATCGGGACGCCGCGCCAGCTGGGCACCGTCCGGCCCTCGAACCGGATCGCCTCGGGGTGGAGGCCGCGGCTGTTGCACTCCCGGCCGAAGGCGGCGATCGCCTTGGGGTGGGCGAGGTAGAACTTGGTGCTGCGCCGGCGGCAGAGCAGCTCGTCCAGATCGTCGGGGGTGGGCGGGCCGGAGTGGGTCTGGATCCGCTGGCCGTACTCGGCGTTGGCCAGCAGGCCGAACTCCGGGTTGTTGACCAGCTCGTGCTCCTGCCGCTCGCGCAGCGCCTCGACGGTCAGCCGGAGCTGGTGCTCGGTCTGGTCCATCGGCTGGTTGTAGAGGTCGGCGACCCGGCTGTGCACCCGCAGCACCGTCTGGGCGACGCTCAACTCGTACTCGCGCGGGGCGGGTTCGTAGTCGACGAAGGCGGTGGGCAGCTCGAACTCGCCCTCGTGCCCGGCCGACATGCCGATCGCGGCCTCGCCCTTGTGGGTCTGCGGGAGCTGCGAGTCGGCGATGAAGGCGAGGATCTGGTCGCGCAGCGCCCGGGAGCGGTCGGCGAGCTCCTGGAAGGCGGGCCAGGGGAGCACCATCGCGGTGCCGGCGGTGGTGGCCCGGACGCTGTAGGGCCAGCGGCGGTCGGCGACGGTGAGCGCCTCGTCGCCGAGGTGGTCGCCGTCGGCGAAGGTGCCCAGCACGGTGGGGTCGCCGTACTTGCCGGTGCCGAGCTTGTCGACCTTGCCGTGCGCGATCAGGTAGACCCGGTCGATCTCGCCGCCCTGCTCGACCAGCACCTCGCCCGCGGCGAAGTCGCGCTGGACGAAGCGGCCGGCCAGCTCGGTGAGCAGCTCGTCGTCGGCGAAGCCGCGCAGCACCGGGACCTCGCGCAGGGTGGGCGGGACGACCGAGACCCGGCGGCCGGCCTGCACGAAGCCCACCCGGCCGCGGCCGACCGCGTACGACAGCCGACGGTTGACCCGGTAGGTGCCGCCGGAGACCTCGACCCAGGGCAGGGCGCGCAGCAGCCAGCGGTTGCTGATCTCCTGCATCTGCGGGGCCGACTTGGTGGTCGACGCGAGGTTCTTGGCCGCCGCCACCGAGAGGCTGCTCCGCTGCCCCGCCCGGGGAATTTCGGTGGTGGTTTCGGTCGTCATTTCCGCGGGGCCCCTAGATCGTGTCGACGGCACGTTGCGGCAACCATGCTGACGGCCGTTCAGGTGAGGCGGCAATCACTCGTGGGGGTGATTCGGGTGCGCGGGCGCGGCGGGCGCGACCAGCGCGCCGGGCCGGTCGGCGGGCGGTCCGGACCCGCCCCGGGGGCTCTTCCGGGCGCTCCCGCCGGCCCTCGTTCCAGGCGTCCGCGCTGCTCACCGGCCCCCTGTTCGAATCCGCCCGGAACAGCGCTAAGGTGGCCCCCTCACCGCGTGGTGACCGCCGCCGCAGCGCAGGCGAACCGGTCGGTGACCTCCCATCGGCACGCCCTTCTCCAGGGAGACCCCTCGTGACCGCGCCCGTCCGCGTCTGGCTGAACCGTACCTACGCCGAGAACGTCTTCTTCATCGACCTGCTGCGGGCCGCGCCGCGACCGGTGCACGTCCTGGCCACCCACGTCGACCCCGATTCCCCGGTGCTCGCCGCCGCCGATCTCGGCGCCCTGGAACCCGACGGGCTGAGCGCCGAGGGGTACGTGGAATTCGCGCTGGAATTCTGCGCCCGGCACGACGTGGACGTATTCCTGCCGCGGCTGCACCAGTTGGCGATATCGCTGCGCCGCCGCGACTTCGAGGCGCTGGGCACCGCGCTGGTCTGCCCGCCCGCCCCGGCGATCTCGCTGTTCACCAGCAAGGCCGACGGCTACCGGGCGCTGGACGCGGCCGGGCTGCCCACCCCGCTGTGGCGGCAGGCCGACACCGCCGCCGAACTGCTCGCCGCCGTCGAGGAGATCGAGGCGACCGGGATGACGGCCTGCCTGAAGCCGGCCAGCGGCGCGGGCGGCGAGGGCTTCCGGGTCCTGACCCGCGAGCCGTTCCACCTCGGGCGGCTCTCCGGGTACGTCGACACCCGGGTCCAGCTCGACCAGGTGCTGGGCGCGTTGGAGCGGTCCGCGGCCCCGGCCGAGCTGCTGGTGATGCCGTACCTGGACGGCCCCGAGGTATCCGTCGACTGCCTGGCCGAGCAGGGCGGCCGGGTGCTGGCCGCGGTCGGCCGCACCAAGCAGGGCCGCCGCCGCGGCTTCACCGTCGACCCGGCCTACCTGGGCCCGGCCCGCCGCCTGGTCGAGGAGTTCGGCGTCGGCCACCTGTCGAACGTGCAGTTCCGGCACGAGCGGGGCACCGGCCGCGCGGTGGTCCTGGACGTCAACACCCGCCCGTCCGGCGGCCTGCACCAGCTGCGCCTGTGCGGGCTCAACCTGCCCGCCGCGGCCGTCGAACTCGCGCTGGGCAACCGGCCGTCGCTGCCCGCGGCGGAGGAGCTGACGCTCGGCGACTACACCCTGGTCTCCACCATCCAGGCGGTGCTGCCCCGGCAGGCGGCGGCGCCCGCGCTGGAGCGGATCGGCGGTGGCTTCGGCGTGAGCGGTATCGGGGCCGGCGTCAACGGGGCCGGCGCGCGGCTGCTGCCCGCGGCGGGTTAGAGCTCCGGCCCGGACCAGTCCAGGGTCGGCGGGAGCACGCCCTCCAGGGTGAGCAGCCAGCGCTTGGTCTCCACCCCGTGCCACGCCCCGCCGAAGCCGCCGAGCCCGTCGGCGGCCACCACCCGGTGGCAGGGCACCAGCAGCGGCAGCGGGTTGGCCCCCATCATCTGCCCGACCGTCCGGGCCGGGACGCCCGGCTCGGTCGGCTCGGTGAACACCCCGCTGCGGGCGGCGAGTTCGCCGTAGGTGACGGTCCGCCCCCAGCCGACGTCGGTCCACAGGCGGCGCAGCACGGTCAGGTGCGGGCCGGAGGCCAGCCGCCAGTCGATCGGCAGCTCAAGTTCGCGCCGCGCGCCGGCGAAGTACTCGCCGACCCGGGCCCGTACCGTCGCGGCCTTCCGCCCGTCGGCGCACTCCGGCACCGGGCCGTCGCAGACGTAGCTGGCGGCGGCCACTCCCCGGTCGGTCACCGCGAACCGCATCGGCCCGCTCGGCAGCGGGGTCGGGACGATCACCCAGGAGAGTTCCATCCCGCCACTGTAGGGCGCGCCGGGGCCCGGCGGGCCGGGCTCAGAGGTGGTCGCGGAGGTGACCCGCGAGGGTGCGGGACCAGGTGGCCAGGGCGGCGCGGTCGGGGGCCTCGCCGCCGCCGAGGGCGGCGAGCTGTTCGGTGGAGAGGTGTCCGCTCGCGACCAGCGCGGAGAGGCCGGCGAGCAGGGACGAGAGCCGTGCGGCGTCGTCGTGGCCGAGCATCACGAGGGTGTCGGTGTGGCCGATGGTCATGGAGCCGGGCATCGCGTCCTCCTCGGTCGTTCCTTCCGTCCACCGTACGGCCGCGGGGGCGGTGCTCGCCCGTTCGGGCCACTCCGATGGCCGGGGGGCCGGTCGACGGCGGACGGTCGGAGGACGCGTGCCCGCCGGACGAGAGCAGGGAGTGCAGATGCCAGCACAGGCCGCCGGTCCCGCCGCCCCGCCGCCCGGCCTGCGCGAGCTGCTCCGCAGCCCCGGGTACGGGCGGCTGCTGCTGGTGTCGGCGCTGGTCGGGGTGCCGGTCTCGCTGGCGGCGTTCGGGTTCGTCGGCCTGGAGCACGAGTTGCAGCACTGGGTGTGGGAGTCGCTGCCGCGGAAGCTGGACCACGCGCGCGCGCCCTGGTGGTGGCCGCTGCCCGCGCTGGCGCTGGCCGGTCTGCTGCTGGCGCCGATCGTGACCCGGATGCCGGGGCGCGGCGGGCACACGCCGGTGCTGGGGCTGGGCGGGCCGCCGACGCTGCCGGTGGAGGTGCCGTCGGTGGTGCTGGCGGCGCTGGCGGCGCTGCCGCTGGGCGCGGTGCTCGGCCCGGAGGCGCCGCTGATGGCGCTGGGCAGCGGGCTGGCGCTGCTGACGGTGAGCGCGGCGAAGCGGGCGGCCAGTCCGCTGCTCGGGCCGATGCTGGGGGCGGCCGGGTCGACGGCGGCGATCGCGACGATCTTCGGGAGTCCGCTGGTCGCGGCGGTGATGATGATCGAGGCGGCGGGCCTGGGCGGGGCGCAGCTGACGATGCTGCTGCTGCCGTGCCTGCTGGCCTCGGGGGTGGGGGCGCTGGTGTTCACCGGGTTCGGGCACTGGACGGGGCTGTCGATCGGCGCGCTGAGCCTGCCGTCGGTGCCGAGGGCGGGGCTGCCGGACGCGGGGGACTTCCTGTGGGGGGTGCCGCTGGCGGTGGTGATCGCGGTGGTGCTGGTCGCGGGGCAGACCCTGGGGCACCGCTCCGCCGCGTTCACGGCGCACCGGACGGCGGTCCGCACGGTGCTGTGCGCGGTGCTGGTGGGCGGGTGCGTCGCCGGGTACGCGCTGGTGACGGGGCGGTCGCCGGAGGAGGCGGCGCTGTCCGGGCAGGCGACGCTGGGACAGCTGGCCGCGGACCCGCACGGCTGGCCGGTGGGGGCGCTGCTGGCGCTGGTGCTGTTCAAGGGGCTGGGCTGGGGGGTGGCGCTGGGGTCGCTGCGCGGCGGCCCGATCTTCCCGGCGGTGCTGCTGGGCGCGGCGCTCGGGGTGGCGGCGGGCGGCCTGCCGGGTCTGGGCGTCGAGGCGGGGCTGGCGGCCGGGCTGGCGGCGGGCAGCTCGGCGGTGACCCGGCTGCCGGTGACCAGCACGGTGCTGGCGGCGGCCCTGCTGGGCGACCAGGCGACGGACTCGATGCCGTTGCTGATCGTCGCGGCGGTGGTGGCGTTCCTGACCGCGACGTTCGTCCACCGGGTGGCCGCCCCGGGACCGGACGCGGGGTCGGACGCGGGACCGGGCGCGGGACCGGGCGCGGGACCGGGCGCGGGGGCCGGGCGCGGGGGCCGGGCGCGGGGGCCGGGCGCGGGGGCCGGGCCGGAGCCGGGCCGCCCGGCGCCCGCCGGGCCGGTTCAGTAGGAGATGCAGGCGCTGCGCAGCTCGGTGTAGAAGTCCCAGACCTGCGGCGAGCACTCGGCCGGGCCGTACTGGGACTCCTTGGCGCCGATGTGCGGCATGTGCGGGTAGGCGCCGACGCCCGGACGGTTGACGTGCAGCATGCCGACGTCGATCCGGTCGAGGGCGTCGAGGGCCAGGGAGGTGTCGCGGGTGAAGACGGCGGCGGCCATGCCGTAGCGGACCGCGTTGACGATCCGCAGGCCGTCCTCGGGGCCGTCGCAGGCGATCACCGAGAGGACCGGGCCGAAGATCTCCTCCTGGGCGACGTGGCTGTCCGGGTGGACCCGGTCCAGCACGGTCGGGGCCATGAAGTAGCCGTCCGGCAGGCCCTCGGTGAGCCGGCCGCCGCCGGTGACCACGGTGGCGCCGTCCGCGGTGGCCCGCCGGACGCCCTCCAGGCAGGCGTGCAGGCGTTCGGCGCTGACCACCGGCCCGAGCCGGGCGTCGGGGTCCGTGCCGGGGCCCACCCGCAGGGCCTCGGCGCGGGCGGCGAGGCGGCGGACCAGTTCGTCGTGGACGCCGCGGTCGACGACCACCCGGCTGGTCGCGGAGCAGCGCTGCCCGGCCTGGCCGAAGGCGCCGGCCACGATCGCGTCGGCGGCCCGGTCGAGGTCGGCGTCGGCGAGCACCAGGGCGGCGTTCTTGCCGCCCATCTCCAGCTGGGTGCGCAGGAAGCGCGGTGCGCCCGCGACGTGGATGGCCCGGCCGACCTCGACCGAGCCGGTGAAGGAGACGCCGGCCACGTCGGGGTGGTCGACCAGGGCCTCGCCGACCTCGCGCCCGCCGTGCACGAGGTTCAGCACGCCGTGCCCGGCCCCGGCCTCGACGAAGCAGTCCACCAGCAGGGTCGCGGTGAGCGGCGTCAGCGGGGAGGGCTTGAGGACGGCGGTGCAGCCGGACAGCAGGGCGGGGGCGACCTTCCAGGCCGGGATAGCCAGCGGGAAGTTCCACGGGGTGATCAGGGCGACCACCCCGATCGGGTCGCGCCTGGTCAGCGCCAGGGTCCGCGGGTCGTCCGCGGGCAGGGTGGCGCCGCCCAGGCGGCGGCCCTCGCCGGCCGTGAACTCCAGCAGCGCGACGGTGCGGTCCACCTCGCCCAGCGCCTCGTGCGGGAGCTTGCCCTGCTCGCGGGTGATCGCCGCGGCGAACTCGGCGCGCCGCCCGGCCACCAGCCGGGCCGCCCGCAGCACCACCTCGCCCCGCCGGACCGGTCCGAGCGAGCGCCAGGCCGCGAGCGCCGCCCGGGCGGCGGCGACCGCCGCGAGCGCGTCGTCCGCGGCGGAGTCGGCGCTGCGGCTGACGGTCTCGGCGAGGTCGCCGGGGTTGCGGTTGTCCCGGCTGCGGCCCGAGGCGGCGCCGCACCACCGGCCGGCGACGTGGTTGCGGGCTTCGGCGAGGCGGGGGCCGGCGGTCAGGCGGGGCTCCATCGTGATCCCTTCGTGGGCGGGGCGAGGCGGGGCGGGCGGCTCGGTCAGCCGAGGGCGGCGTACTGGGCGGTCAGCGCGTCGTGCCGCTCCTGGCGGGCGAGCAGCGCGTCCACGTTCTGCAGGGCGAAGACGTCCTTGAGGGTGGCGATGGACCCCTCCACGGCGTGGGTCGAGCCGGCCGCGCCGATCTGGCCGAGCACGTCGCGCATGGCGCTGATCGCCGCGCGCAGCCCCTGGTTGGCGTAGATCACGCCGCCGAACCGGCGCTCGGTCAGCTCGGCCGCGGTGACCTGCGGGTAGGTGGTCGGGACGACGATGACCGGGAGCGCGCCGGTGTAGGCCGCGCGGAAGGCGAAGACCTCCTCGGGGGTGGAGAGCTTGGAGTGGATCAGCAGCGCGTCCGCGCCGGCCGCCTCGTACACCGTGGCGCGGCGCAGCGCCTCGTCCAGGCCGGCGCCCGCGATGAACGCCTCGATCCGGGCGACCACCACGAAGTCCTCGCCGGTGCGGGCCTCCTTGGCGGCGGTGATCTTCGCGGCGAAGTCGCCGATCGGGGCGAGGTCCTGGTGGCCCTCGACGAAGCTGTTCAGCTTGGGGAACTGCTTGTCCTCGATGCAGACGCCGGCCAGGCCGCGGGCCTGGTACGAGCGGACCATGTGGGCGACGTTGCCGACGCCGCCGAAGCCGGAGTCGCAGTCGGCCAGCACCGGGACGTCCACCGCGTCGGCGATCTGGGCGGCGGCCTCCAGGCACTCGGACATGGACAGCACGTTGGCGTCCGGCAGGGCGCGGCTGGCGGAGATCTCCAGGCCGCTGGCCCAGATCGCCTCGAATCCGGCGTCCTGGCCGAGCTTGGCGCTCAGTGCGCTGTGCGCACCCACCAGGCGGATGACCTCGGAACCGTTCAGGCCGTCGCGCAGGGTACGGCTCTTGGACATGGGGGGGCTCCTTCAGGGGGCGGGACGAAGTGGGGGAACGGTGGGGCGGGGTCAGGACGCGGGCTGCAGCGCGTCCGGACGGTTGAGGGCGCGGTGGACCCGCGCGACGATCTCCTGCGGGGTGTGCGTCACCCGGCGCCCGGGGCCGCCGGCGCGGGGGCCGGTCAGGGCGTGCAGCAGGACCGGGCCGGCCGGGAGCCGGGCCGCGCGCAGTTCGGCGGCGGTGGCGACCCGGACGGCGGCCCGGTAGCCGGCCGCCAGCGCCAGCGCGCCGAAGTCGGTGCGCCGGACGGTCAGTTGGCCGCCGGTGCTCTCGTGCATGCCGTTGTCGACCACCACGTGCAGCAGCTCGGTGCCGGACGCGGCGACCAGCGGGAGCACGCCGAGGTTCATCAGCAGCGAGCCGTCGCCGTCCAGGGCGATGACGGTGCGGCCGGGGCGGGCCAGCGCGATGCCGAGGGCGACCGGGGCGGCCATGCCCATCGAGCCGACCAGGTAGAAGTTCTCCGGCCGGTCGGCCGCGTTGAACAGCTCCCGGCTGGTGAACCCGCAGGTGGAGACCACGACGGCGTCCGGGTGGCGGTCGAGCAGCTCGCCGATCACCTCGGTGAGGCTCAGCGCGGGCCCGGGGGTGAGCAGGTGGTCGGTCATCAGATCCCTTCCCGGACGACGAGCACGCCGCAGCGCTGCTCCCGCTTCATCTGGTCGATCACCCGGGCCACCGACCCGGCCGGGTCGGCCGGGTCGAGGAGGGTGTGGGGGAGCTTGAACAGGTCGAGCAGCGCGAGGAGTTCGGCGCCGATCACGTCGTGCTCGACCGCGTCGTTGCCGTCGTGGCCGCGCCAGCTGACCACCAGCAGCACCGGCACGTCGTAGATCAGGTTGAACGAGGTGAGCACGTTCAGGCAGTAGCCGAGCCCGGAGTTCTGCATCAGGACCACGGCCTGCTCGCCGGCGACCACCGCGCCCGAGGCGACGCCGACGGCGCTGTCCTCGCGGGGGGCGGGCAGGTAGCGCAGGGCGGCCAGCCGCGGGTCGTCGCCGGGCTCCTCCAGCAGCCGGAACGCGCCGTTCAGCAGGCTGCAGGGGACGCCGGTGGCCAGGGTGTAGCCGTGGTCGACCAGGCTGTGCAGCAGGTCGCGGGCGGTGGTGCCGCCCACGCTGGACGTGTGCATGTTGACCTTCCGTCGGTCGGTTCGGGAGTGGGGGCGGCCCGGCTCAGCCGAGCGGGGCGTACTCGGTCCGGTGGGCGGCCAGCACCCGTTCGGCGAGCTCGGCGCAGTGCGCCGGGTCCTCGCCGGCCAGCAGGAACGTCAGGACGCCGTACGGGCGGTCCGGGTGCAGTTCGGCGCCGGGGGCGAAGCGGGTCTTGCAGAACACCAGCTCCGGGAAGGCCGCCAGCAGCTCCTCGCGCGGGGTCTGCCGGACCAGGGTGACCGCCTCGGCGGGCGGCGGCACCGAGCGGTACAGCGCGTGGCGGACGGCCCGGTAGTCGCCCTCGGCCGGGCGGCCGAGCGCCAGCCGGACGACGTCGGCCGCGATGTCGGTGTCGGCGCAGGCCCGCAGCAGGTGGCCGATCGGGCCGCCGAGCCGGGCGTTCAGCTCGATGCAGGCGGGCCCGTCCGGGGTGAGCTTGAGCTCCAGGTGGGTGGCGCCCCAGCGGATGCCCATCGCCGCGATGACCCGCCCGGCGTGCTCCAGCACCTGGCGGCGGCGCTCCTCGGGCAGCGAGGTGGGCATCAGGTGGCCGGTCTCCACGAACGCGTCGAGCGGGAGCTTGTCGGTGATCGCGACGTGCCGGACCCGGCCGTCCTCGACCAGCGACTCGACGCTGACGTAGTCGCCGAACCCGGGCCGCCCGTACCAGTCGTCGCCGACCAGCAGCTGCTCCAGGACGAACCGCGGCTCCGGGTCGAACAGCGGGGAGGTGCGGTAGGCGTCCAGGGCGGCGCGCAGCCGCTCCCGCAGCTCGGCCTCGTCGTGGACCTTGGCGACCAGGAAGCTGGCCGCGCCGTGCACCGGTTTGAGCACCGCGGGGAAGCCCACCTCGGCGGCGGCTTCCGCGAGGTCGGCCTCGCCGGTGACCTCCCGGAAGCGGATCTTCTCGACGCCGGCCTCCCGCAGCCGGCGGCGCTGCGCCAGCTTGGACTGCGCGGTGCGGACCGCCTCCGGCGGGTTGCCGGGCAGGCCCAGGCGCCGCTGGGCCTCGGCCTGGGCCACGATCAGCGGCTCGCCGAAGGTGGCGACGCCGTGCACCGGGCGGCGGGCGTGCAGCTCCGCCAGCAGGTCGGGGACGGCCAGGTGGTCGGCGACGGTCAGCCACTCGCCGGTGCAGCCGGCGCTCCAGGCCGTGCGCAGCGCCTGCGCCGCGGCGGCGGACGGGCCGCCCTGGTACCAGACCACGCTGATCTCGGAGGTCACCCGCCGGGCGGAGGCCAGCGCGGCGTCCGGGGAGATGCCGCCGGCGCCCAGCAGCAGCACCAGGTGCGGGTCGGGGGCGTTCACCGGGTGCCGGCCGGGACGGCGCGGGCGGGCAGCGCGGGCAGCAGCAGGCCGGTGACCAGGCGGTCCAGGTCCTCCTCGTCGTGCGGGTCGACCAGCTGGACGCCCATGCCCTTGCCGACCCGTTCCCGGGCGGCCATCACGTTGCGGTGCGGGACGCCGTGCACCGGCGGGATGGTGATGCCGTTGCGGGTCAGCCAGGTGTCCGCGCCGAGCGAGGCCATGGTGTCGGAGGGCACCAGGACCAGCGCCCGGGCCGCGGCGACCAGGCCGGGATCGCGCAGGATGTCCGGGATGCCGGCGCCCCACAGGTCGCCGCCGAGTTCGGCGACGACGATCTCGGCGCCCTCCCCGGTGAGCCGGGCCGCCAGGTGCCGGGCCGCGCCGACCACGGTGTCCGCGGTGTGGCCGTAGGTGGTGGCCAGGCCCGCGTCCACGAAGTCGGCGGCGCAGTGGGCGCCCGCGTCGGCGAGGGTCAGCAGGTCGCGGAGCCGGCCGGTGCCGGCCAGCTTGGTGACGCCCACCCGCACCCCGTACCGGGCGGCCAGGTGGTGCACCAGCGCCGCGGCGAAGGTGGTCTTGCCGACCTCGGCGGCGGTGCCGCCGACGAACACCACCGGGGTGGCCGGGGCCTCGGCCGCGGCCTGCCGGCGCAGGCTCAGCACCCGCCCGTCCGGGCCGGCGGCGAGGCCGGTCAGCTCCAGCGCGGTGGCCGTGCCCAGCGAGGACGGGGAGGAGGCCGCGATGCCGACCACCCCGCCCACCGCCAGCAGGTCGGCGGGGGTGCCGGCCTTGACGGCCAGGCCGTCCTCGGGCAGGCCGCCGTAGATCGACGTGGTGGAGTGGCGGTCGCCCAGCACGCCGACGACCTCGTCGCCGACCCGGATCCGGACGTCCCGGCCGTGGACGTTCTCGACCCGCGGGTAGGCGCCGACCCGGACCACCCGGGCGATCACCAGGTCCCCGGCGCGGCCGGTGCCCTCGACGGCCGTCAGCCGCTCCGGCAGCTCCTGCGCACCACGGGTGCAGCTCGTGATTACCGTGCTCATGTCTCTTTCCAGGATGGTGAGTTGGCGGGAAGTGGACCGAACCTGATTCGGATCACTGGATGTTGACGCTCCAGATGGTGCGCGGATTGACCTCGGTCCGGCCGTCGGCGGCGGTCCGCGCCGCCACCACGTGCTGCCGGCCGTGCCCGTGGCGGTCGTTGTCGATGATCACGACGTCGCCCGCGCGCATCAGGTAGACCTGCTGGAGGGCCGGGTCGTTGGCGGCGGCGTGGAAGCGCTCGACCGCCTCGAACCAGCGCTCGCCGCCCTCGATCTCCCCGGCGGCCTTGCGCAGCCGGCCGAGGTCCTGCGGCAGCCGGGCCGCGCAGTCGTCCGCCACCGGGGTGTAGCGGGGGGTGCCGGGCAGGTAGAGGAAGGGCAGCTCGGAGGGCGCCTCGTCGAGGTGCGAGGCGGGGAAGCTCATCGCGAGGCCGGTGAGCTGCCGCAGGTCCTCGGCCCAGTGCTCGGGGTGGCGCTCGCGCAGCGCGGCCAGCACGTCGCCCCAGCGCACCAGCAGGGACTCCCCGTTGCGGCCGGGCTCGAAGCCCTGCCAGCCCGGGTCGGCCATCAGCATGGCCAGGTACAGCGGGCGGCGCCGGGCGAAGGAGCGGCCCGAGTGCATGGGCAGCGAGCCGGCCTTCTCCTGGACCCGCTCGACCCCCTCGGCCTGCGGCGCCCGGCAGCGGACCACGTTGATCGCCTCGTGCAGCGCGTACGCGGCCTTGGTCGAGCCGGCCGCGTAGTTGGGGCACAGCTCGCCGAGCCGGGACAGCAGGGCGGTGTAGCGGTCCACCTCGATCGGGAAGTTGCGGAGGTAGGCGAGCTGGTGCGCGGCGACCGAGGCGAGGGTGGCGGCCTCGATCTCCTCGGCGGAGCGGCCGGAACAGTCGATGGCGAATTCTTCGAACACGGGTGCTGGCTCCTGGGACGGGGGGTCAGGTGCGGCGGACCAGTTGGTGCGCGCCGAGCAGGGCGAGCAGGGCGTCGGCCGTCGGCGCGGGGCCGGGCCCGGGGGCCGGGGCGAGGAAGGCGGTGCCGGACAGCCGGTGGCGCTCGCGCACCTCGGCCAGCCCGGACGGCTCGGGGCCGGTGCCGGCCACCACCGCCAGGACCCCGTTTCGGGCGAGGATCTCGGCCACCATCCCGGTGCGCCGGACGGCCCCGGCCGGGTCCTCCCCCGGCAGCGGCGGGAACGCCGGGAGGAACTCGGCCCGGCGGTGGTGCTCGGTGCGCAGCAGCTCGGCGAGCTCCGCCCCGGCGCCGTGCTCCCGGGCGTCCGCCAGCCAGAGGGTCGCGCCCGGCAGGCAGGTGCAGACGGGGGCCGGCCTCATGCCGCACCCGCCCGGACCGCGACCGGCTCTCCGGCCACCGGCCGGTCCGTCGCCAACTGCCCCCGGGAGACCGCCCGTTCGAGCCAGCCGCCGGCCATCAGCGAGGTGACGACCGCGGTCAGCACCAGGGTGGTGAACAGCGTCGCATTGATGATGTCCGCGTCGTACGCCAGCGTGGCCAGGACGATGCCCGGGCCGCCCCGGGCGTTCATCGCCACCGCCAGGTTGGCCGAGCGCACCGGCGGACAGCCCGACCAGCGGGCCCCCGCGTACACGCTGCCCGCCTTCACCACGCAGGCGAAGGCGATGAACAGCACGGTGAGCAGCGGGTCGAAGGAGTGCACCAGGTCGAGCTTCAGGCCCACCACGGCGAAGTACACCGGGATGAAGAAGTTCGCGGCGAAGGTGTGCACCGCCCGCGCGGGCTCCTCCCCCGCGTCCCCCGCGCCCCGCACCGCCCCGCCCCAGCCGGCCACCAGGCCGACCAGGAAGGCGCCGTACATCGGGGTGATCCCGGCGAACAGGCAGCCCGCGGACGCCGCCAGCACCGCCGACAGCTGGACGGCCACCCCGCCCGCCCGGCGGCCCGCGGCGGCCGTCCGGCGGCGCACCGCCACCCCGACCGCCGCCATCAGCGCGAACAGCACCAGCGGCGCCAGCGCGTGGTAGGCCAGCGCGGCCGGGCCGTCGCCGACCCCGAGCAGCGCCGCCGCCCCGAAGCTGTCGTGCCGCCCGTCGTTCACCATGCCGAGCGCCACCGAGATCACCACGTTGAGCGCGATGTCCTCCAGGACCGCCACCGAGAGCACCACCCGGGCGAAGTCGGTGCCGAGGATGCCCAGGTCGAGCATGATCCGGGAGATCACCGGGATGCTGGTGATCGCCACCGCGCAGGCCAGCACCAGGGTCAGCGCCGCCCGGTCCCCCGCCGGGCCGACCACCCGTCCCAGGTCGAGGAACGGCGCGAGCCCCAGCCCGAAGGCGAACGGCACCACCATCCCGACCACGGCCACCAGGCCCACCGTCCGGCCGTCGCGCCGGGAGAACACCGCCCGCATCTGCGCCCCGGCCAGGAACATCAGCAGCAGCGTGCCGAGTTGGTAGACCAGCGCCAGCCCGGACGCCGCCGGACCGGTCCGCGGGAACAGCCAGCCCTGGGCGTGCGGGGCCAGCAGGCCGAACAGCGAGGGCCCGAACAACAGACCCCCGACGATCTCACCGATCACCGGGGGTTGACGGAAGCGGGCGAACACCCTGCCCAGCAGGTGCGCCGACATCAGCAGCAGCACCAGTCCGGCCAGCAGCCGGAACAGATCGACGTCAGGCATGGCGGGTCCATTCCTCCGCGGTCGAACCGGCCATGCCGGCGGTGAGGGTGGTGCCGTCGGCCGGGTCGATCAGGATGAACGAGCCGGTGCGGCGGTTGTCGGTGTAGTCGTCGAGGGCCAGGGGTTCGGCGGTGCGCAGCACCACGTGGCCGATGTCGTTGACGTTCAGCCCCTCGGCGCCGGAGCGCTGTTCGAGGGTGTCGATGTCGATCCGGTACGAGATCTCCTTGACGAGGGCGCGCACGGTGCGGGTGGTGTGCTTGAGCAGCACCTTCGCGCCGACGTGCAGCGGACGCTCGTTCAGGTGGCAGACCGTGGCCTCGACGTCCTTGGTGGAGACGGGCAGCGGTCCGGCCGCGATCAGGTCGCCGCGGGAGATGTCGAGGTCGTCGGCGAGGCGGACGGTCACGGACTGGGGGGCCCAGGCAGTCTCGGTGGAGGTGCCGAGTGCGTCGATGGCGGTGATGGTGGTGGTGTGGCCGGAGGGCTGGACCGTCACCGGGTCGCCGACCCGCAGCACGCCGGAGGCCAGCTGGCCCGCGTAGCCGCGGTAGTCGTGGAACTCCTCGCTCTGCGGCCGGATCACGTACTGGACGGGGAAGCGGGCGGGTTCGGCGCCCGGGTCGGTGCCCACCGGGACGGTCTCCAGGTGCTCCAGCAGGGTCGGGCCGGCGTACCAGTCCATGTGGGCGGAGGGCTCGACCACGTTGTCCCCGGCCAGCGCCGAGATCGGCACCGCCACGACGTCCTTGACCCCGAGCGAGGCCGCGTACGCGGTGAACTCCTCGGCGATGGCGGCGAACACCGGCTCCGCGTAGTCGACCAGGTCCATCTTGTTGACCGCCAGGACGACGTGCGGGACGCGCAGCAGGGCGGCGACCGCGGCGTGGCGGCGGGTCTGCTCGACCACGCCGTTGCGGGCGTCGACCAGCACCACGGCCAGCTCGGCGGTGGACGCGCCGGTGACCATGTTGCGGGTGTACTGCACGTGGCCGGGGGTGTCGGCGAGGATGAAGCGGCGGCGGGCGGTGGCGAAGTAGCGGTAGGCGACGTCGATGGTGATGCCCTGTTCGCGTTCGGCGCGCAGGCCGTCGGTGAGCAGCGCCAGGTCGGGGGTGTCCTGGCCGCGGCGGCGCGAGGCGTGCTCGACGGCCTCCAGCTGGTCGGCGAGGACGGACTTGGAGTCGTGCAGGAGGCGGCCGACCAGGGTGGACTTGCCGTCGTCCACGCTCCCGGCGGTGGCGAAGCGCAGCAGCGAGGTGGCGGTCTGTGTCGTCATGGTTAGAAGTACCCCTCGCGCTTGCGGTCTTCCATGGCGGCTTCGGACATCTTGTCGTCGGCGCGCGTGGCCCCTCGTTCGGTGAGGCGGGAGGCGGCGATCTCGGTGATGACGGCCTCGATGGTGGCGGCGTCGGAGTCGACCGCGCCGGTGCAGGACATGTCGCCGACCGTGCGGTAGCGCACCAGGCGGGTCTCGACCGGCTCGCTCTCCTTCGGGCCGCCCCACTGGCCGGCGGTCAGCCACATGCCGTCGCGCCGGAACACCTCGCGCTCGTGGGCGTAGTAGATCTCCGGGAGCTCGATGTGCTCGCGCTCGATGTACTGCCACACGTCCAGCTCGGTCCAGTTGGACAGCGGGAAGACCCGGACGTGTTCGCCGACCGCGTGGCGGCCGTTGTAGAGGGACCACAGTTCGGGGCGCTGGCGGCGCGGGTCCCAGGCACCGAACTCGTCGCGCAGGGAGAAGACGCGTTCCTTGGCGCGGGCCTTCTCCTCGTCGCGGCGGCCGCCGCCGAAGACGGCGTCGAACTTGTTGGACTCGATGCCGTCCAGCAGGGGGACGGTCTGCAGCGGGTTGCGCAGCCCGTCGGGGCGCTCGCGCAGTACGCCGCGGTCGATGAAGTCCTGGACGGAGGCGACGTGCAGGCGCAGGTGGTGCTCGGCGACGGTGCGGTCGCGGTACGCCAGGACCTCGGGGAAGTTGTGGCCGGTGTCGACGTGCAGCAGGGCGAAGGGCACCGGCGCGGGGGCGAACGCCTTCAGCGCCAAATGCAGCATCACGATGGAGTCCTTGCCGCCGGAGAACAGGATCACCGGCCGCTCGAACTCGCCCGCCACCTCGCGGAAGATGTGCACCGACTCCGCCTCCAGGGCATCCAGGTGGGCGGTGCGCAGGACGGGGGCGGGGGTCGCGGTCGTCATACCAGTCCCTTCCGGATGAGGAGTCGGTGCAGTTCGGCGACGGTGTCGGCCGTGCTGCGGCCTTCGGTGCGCAGCCGCAGGTCCGGGTTCTCCGGCACCTCGTACGGGTCGTCCACCCCGGTCAGTCCGGAGATCTCCCCGGCGGCCTGCTTGGCGTAGAGGCCCTTGACGTCCCGCGCGGAGCAGACGTCGAGGGGCGTGGCCACGTGCACTTCCAGGAACGGCGTGCTGTTCGCCGCGTGCCGCTCGCGCACCGCGTCGCGGGCGTCGGCGAACGGGGCGATCACCGGGGCGAGCACCTTGACGCCGTTGGCGGCGAGCTTCTGGGCGACGAAGCCGATCCGGGTGACGTTGGTGTGCCGGTCCTCGCGGGTGAACCCGAGGCCCTTGGAGAGGAACTCGCGGATCTCGTCACCGTCCAGCACCTCGACCCGGTGCCCCTCGGCCCGCAGCCGCTCGGCCAGCGCGCACGCGAGGGTGGTCTTGCCCGCACTGGGCAGGCCGGTCAGCCACACGGTGGCGCCGCGCCGGGCGGGCGCCGGCGCGGTCACGGGCGGTCCTCGGCGGCGGTCTCGGCGGCGGTCTCGGCGGCGATCGCCGCGAGCAGGGCCGGGGCGTCCTCGGTGCGGCAGACCAGCAGGTCGGGCAGGTAGGGGTCGGCCTGGTTGTAGCGCATCGGGGAGCCGTCCAGGCGGGAGACGTGGTACCCGGCGGCCAGCGCGACGGCGGCCGGGGCGGCGGAGTCCCACTCGTACTGGCCGCCGGCGTGGACGTAGGCGCGGGCCTCGCCGAGCAGGACGGCGGCGCTCTTGGCGCCGGCCGAGCCCATGCCGACCAGGTCGGAGCCGACCCGGGCGGCGACCCGGGCGAGGAAGGCCGGGGGCCGGGTGCGGCTGCCGAGCAGGTCGCGGGCGGTGGGGTCGGCCGCCGGGTGCGGGCGGGCGGTGGAGAGGGTGGTGCCGCGGGCGGGCAGGGCGACCGCTCCGGCGGCCAGCCGGCCGTCGACCCAGAGCGCGACGTGCACCGCCCAGTCGGCGCGGCCGGCCTCGGCGTACTCGCGGGTGCCGTCCAGCGGGTCGACGATCCACACCCGGTGGGCGTCGAGCCGGGCCGGGTCGGCGACGCCCTCCTCGGAGAGGACGGCGTCCTGCGGGCGGTGCCGGGCGAGTTCGGCGGTCAGGAAGGCGTGCGAGCGGGCGTCGCCGAGGTCCTTGAGGCTGCCGGGGTCGGCCAGGGCGGTCTCGGTGCGCAGGCCCAGCAGCAGTTCGCCGGCCTGTTCGGCGAGCCGGTGGGCGAGTTCGTGGTCCTCGGGGCCGGCGGCCGTCCCGTCGTACGCCTCGGCGGCGGGGTGGTGGACGTGCACGGTGGTGCGGGCGAACAGCCGTCGGATCCACGCCTCCGCCGCGTCGGGGTCGGGGTGGGCGACCGTGCCGGACAGCGGGAGGTTCTCGGGGCGGTAGGAGGGGGCGCTGGGGCAGCGGGTGCCGGGGGGCGCCAGGCGGTGGCCGGTCAGCACCGGGTCGTCCAGCAGGCCGTCGGCGACCCGCACGGTGACGGGGGCGGAGCCGTGGACGTGGCCGGGGTAGAGGAAAAAGCCGTGGTGGAGGTCGGCGCGGGCCGGGCCGATGAAGCGTTCGGCGAGGGCGCCGTCGACGTCCGAGGCCATGTCGAGGGTGTGCAGGTAGGCGCCGGTGCGCAGTTCGGTGGCGCGGACGATGTAGCCGCCGCCGCAGCGGGCCGCGGCCTCCAGGAAGACCGGGCCGTCGGCGGTCTCGATCGCCTCCAGGTGGAAGGTGAGCGTCTCGCCGCCCAGGGCGCGGACGCAGCGCACCGCCCAGTCGGCGAGGGCGGGGTCGTCGCGCTGGACGGTGCCGACCGGTTCGCCGCGCTCGAAGCCGAGCGGCGTGCCGATGTAGCGGGAGGGCTGGACGATCACGGGTTCGCCCCGGAAGAGGAAGCCGTCGACGTGCCAGATCGGGCCGTCGATGTACTCCTCCAGTTCGAGCCGGGCGGCGGCCCGCGGGTCGTCCTGGGCGCGGAGGTGGGCGGCGGCGTCGGCGTAGGAGTCGAAGACCCGGACGCCCTGGCTGCCGGAGCCGTCCCGGGGCTTGAGCACGGTGCGGCCCGGCCAGGGGGCGGTGTCGGGGAGGGCGTCGGCGGGCAGGTGGCGGGGCACCCGCAGGCCGGCTGCGGCGACGGCGCTCTTCATCGCCAGCTTGTCGCGGAAGTTCCGTGCGGTGTCCGGGAGTTGGCCCGGGATGCCGAACTCGGCGCGCAGCTCGGCCGCCGGGGTGATCAGCTTCTCGTGCCGGGCCAGGACGCGCTGGTGCGGGGTGGCGGCGAGCAGCGGGCGGAGCTGTTCGGCGACGTCCCGGGCCGGGTCCCAGGGGAACTTCTCGCAGCGGATGCGGTCCGGGATGTTGTCGAGGTACGCGGGCGCGCCCGCGTAGGTGACGTCGTGCGCCTCGTGGTCGATGGCCCGCTCGTAGCCGAGCCGGTCAAACAGGTTCTGGTGAAGGACCAGGATCCGCACCGGGGTTCTCCTTGAGTGTGAGGTGGATGACGGCCCAGGCCGCCAGGGCGCACAGGCCCATGGCCGCGAACAGCAGCGACCGGTCGGCCCAGGCCAGCACCAGGCCGCCCGCCGCCGGGCCGACGCCGAGGCCGAGGTTGCGCAGGGTGGACGCCCCGAAGTAGGTGCCGCGCAGGCCGGGCGGCGCCAGCTCGTCGACCACCACGCTGACCGTCGGCACCACCAGCACCTCGGCCATGCTGACCAGGACCACCAGGGCGACCAGGCCGGCCTTGCTGAACTCGACGAAGCAGAAGGCCAGGCAGACCGCGGCGAACAGCCCGTTGCCCAGCTGGATGGTCCGCCGGGGGCTGAGCCGCTTGGCGATCGCGGTGGCGGGCGGCTGGAGGGCGATCACCGCGACCGCGTTCACCGTCAGCAGCACCGAGAAGAACCGCACGCCGTCGGCGAAGCCCCGGCTGACCACCGCGGACAGGTTCGACTCGATCTGGCAGTAGGCCAGCGCGAACAGCACCATCGACAGGGTCAGCCCGCGGAACGTCCGGTCCGCGCCGAGCACCCGGAGCGCGCCGCCCAGGCTGCGGCGCTCGGACGGCGCGGTGGCCGCCCCGAGCTCGGTGCCCCGGGTCAGCCACCAGAAGGCCAGCGAGAAGGCCAGGTAGCAGCTGCCGGAGACGACGAACGCGGCCCGGGCGGAGGCGATCCCGAGGAAGGCGCCGACCGGCGGGCCGATCGCCACCGCGCAGTTGGTCAGCACGTAGCGGTGCCGGAACACCGTCGGCCGGCGCTCGGCGGGCAGGCTGTCGGCCATCATCACCTGGGTGACCGGCCAGAAGAACGCCGACATCATCCCGTAGCCGGTGTTCAGCAGCGCGAACAGCACCGGGAAGGCCACCGTCGCGCGCAGGAAGGTCGCGGTCAGGAAGAACAGCAGGAAGACCGCGGAGCTGCCGAACAGCCCCACCAGCAGCACCCGCCGCTTGCCGACCCGGTCGGCGAGCACGCCGCTGACGAAGCCCGCGCCGAGCGAGCCGATCTGGCTGAGCCCGACGATCGCGCCGATCACGTACGGCGGGGCGTCGACGGTGCGGCTCAGGTAGATCGTCATGAACGGGATGCACAGGAAGGAGACCAGCTTCAGGACGAACGTGCTGGCCATCGTGACCGAGACCAGCGGGGTCCGGTACACGGCGAAGTCTCCGCCGCCGCCTCTCACAGGAACGTTCATGGCTTTCCTCGTCGCGGAACCGGAGAACGCCGGGGCGGGCCGGTCGGTGACCGGCCCGCCCCGGCGTTCCAGGAGGGCTTGCGTGTGCTGTTGTCGCGGCTACCGGGCCGTCAGGAGGCGGGGTTCCGGTAGAACGGGGCGTCGTCCGGCCCGGTGTACTCGGGCTGGAACCAGGTCGCCGGGCGGAGCGCGCCGGGCACCTGGTCGGCGACGCCCAGGACGGAGGCGAACAGCGCCATCCGCATCGGGATGCCCGCGTCGGTCTGCCGGAAGATCGCCAGCCGGTGGTCCCGGTTCAGGTCGGTGGCCAGGTCGTTGGAGCCGGGGCGGCTGTCCCGGGGCAGCGGGTGCATGATCACCGCGTCCTCCCGGCAGGCCCGGGCGACCAGCGCCCTGTCGATCCGGAACTCGTCGCTGTACGGCAGCGGCTGGTCGGCGAAGCGCTCGGTCTGCAGGCGGGTGGCGTAGACCAGGTCGGCGTCCTTGAGGCCGCTCTCCGGGCGGTCGCTCAGCTCGATCCGGTGGCCGCGGCCCTCGGCGAGCTCCAGCAGTTCGGCGGGCATGCCGAGCGGGCCGGGGGCCACGCAGACGATGGTCAGGTCCCGGTACAGCGAGACCAGCTTGATCAGCGAGTGCACCGTGCGGCCGTGCCGCAGGTCGCCGACCAGGGCGATCCGGCGGCCGTCCATGGAGCGGCCGGTGCGGGAGAACTCCCGGTGCAGGGTGTACATGTCCAGCAGGGCCTGGGTCGGGTGCTCGCCCGCCCCGTTGCCGCCGTTGACCACCGGGACGTTGGTGGCCGCCGCGAACTCGTGGACGGCGCTCTCCTCGGGGTGGCGCATCACGATCAGGTCGCTGTAGCCGCTGACCACCCGGCTGGTGTCGGCCAGCGACTCGCCCTTGGAGATCGACATGATCTCCGCGCCGGTGCTGGAGATCACCGAGCCGCCCAGCCGGGAGAACGCGGACTCGCAGCTGAGCCTGGTCCGGGTGCTGGCCTCGAAGAACAGGCTCGCCATCACCGCGCCCTCCAGCACCCGCACCACCTGGCGGCCCCGGGCCACCGGGGCCAGCAGGTCCGCCAGGGCGAAGAGGCGCTCCAGTTCGTCCCGGTCGAAGAGGTCGCTGGAGAGGACGTGCCTGCCGATGAGAGACATGACGGAAACCGACTTCCTGGTGGTGATCTGCTGCGCCGACAGTGTAGGGCCGGCGGTGTCCGGACACCGGACGACCGCCCGGGCGCCGGGCGGCGCGGGCGGTCGTCCGGGCGCGGTCAGCCCGCGTGCAGGGCGACCAGCTGGACGGACGAGACGTTGCGCTGCTCGACCTCCTTGAGCGAGGCCACCGCGGTGTCCAGCGACCGGGCCGCCGCGTCGGTGCCGGCCCCGCCCATCAGCGCGTCCAGCTCGCCCTGGAGCTCGGCGCAGACCGCGTCCAGGTCGGCCTGCTCCTCGGTGCGGGGGGTGTCGTCGGGATTGCTCATGTGCTCGCTTCCTTCGGGACGGGAGGGCTCCGGGCGGAGACCTCAGTGAACGGTGACGCTCCACAGCTCGCGGTTGTTCGACCGGACCTCGCCGTCGGCCTCGTACTCGCCGACGATCCGGAGCCGGCCGTGCGCGAAGCGGTGGTTGTCGAGCAGCAGCAGGTCACCGCGCTCCAGCGGGAAGCAGGCGAAGAACGCCTCGTCCGCGCTCGCCTCCATCAGGTACGCCAGCGACTCGCGGTACTCCTCGAACTCCGGGATCCGCCCGCCCGTCGCCTCGACCTTGGCGAGCAGGTCCTGCTTGAGCCGCACGCCCACGTCGTACGGGCCGCGGGCGTCCGGCAGCGGGTAGAGCAGCGGCAGGTCGCTGAGCTCCTCGCGGACGTTGTTCGCCTCGAAGGTGAGCGGGGTGCCCGAGAGCCGGGCGAAGTGCCGCTCGAAGACCTCGCCGTCCCGTTCGGCGAGCCGGGTGAACAGCTCGTTCCAGCACAGCACCACGGACTCGCCGCGCTCCCCCGCCGGGGCCTCCCGCCAGCCCGGCTCGACCATCAGCATCGCGAAGTGCGAGGGCCGCGGCGAGCGCCAGGACCGGGCCGAGTGCGGCCGCAGGCCGCCCGCCACGTAGTGCACCGACTGGGCGCCGGTGACCTTCTTCTTGTACTTGACCCGGTTGATCTGCGGGTGCGGGTCGGTCTTCTCCAGCGCGCTCAGCGACGAGTAGTTCATCAGCGGCTCGCCGAAGCGGCCGAGGAAGTCCAGGTAGCGGTCCGGGTCCAGCGGGAAGCCGCGGACCAGGCAGATCCGGTTCTTCTCCATCGTCTCGCGGGCCTCGGCCGCGACCTGCTCGACGGACTTCCCGGCGCCCTCGACGCGCTCGTCCTGGATCTGCCGGGCCAGCGGGCTCTGCGGGTGCATCGTCCTTGCCTTCCTTGACGTGGGTGGTGGGGTCGCGCGGGCCCGGGGCCCGCGGCGGGACGGCCGGACGGCTCCTAGGCGGCGGTGGCGACCGCGGCGCGGCGCTGGAAGTCCCGGGCCTCGGCGAGCCGGCCGGAGCGGGCCAGCAGGGTGGCGTGGGTGAGCAGGGTCAGCCGGTCGGCCTCCGGGCGGTCGGCCGCCGGGGCCAGCAGGGCCAGCGCCTCCCCGGTGCGGCCCCGGCCGGCCAGGAAGCCGGCGAACTCGGCCCGGAGCTCGGCCTGCGCGGCGTTGGCCGCCAGGCTCTGCCGGTAGAGCACCTCGGCCAGCTCCGGGTCGCCGAGCCGGTCGGCGGTCAGCCGGGCCAGCTTGCCCAGGGTGTGCGGGTGGTGGGGGCGCAGGGCGAGCGCCCGCAGCATCAGCCGGCGGCCCTCGGCGACGTCGTCCCGGTGCTGGACCAGGTGCAGGGCGTAGTTGCACAGCGTGCGGGGGTGGTCCGGGTCCAGCCGCAGGGCGGCCCGGTAGCGTTCGCCCGCGTAGTCGGGGTCCTGCTTCTTGTGCTCGGCGAACAGCGCGAAGTTGCTGTTCACCCGGGCGTACCGGGTGTCGGCGGGGACGGGCCGGCCGGCCTCGCGCTTCTTGTCGTCCGGCGCCCAGTGGATCTTCTCGGTCCACAGCGCCAGCAGCCGCAGGTCGTTGGCCTCCTGCGGGTAGCGCCGCTGCGCCTCGGCCAGCCCGATCGGGTCCGGCCGGTCGGCGAGGTAGCCGAAGCGGCGCATGGTCTCCCACTCGGAGAGGGTGATCAGCTCCTTGAGCTCCTCCGGGTAGTCGGGGCGGATCGTCGTCGCGTTGATCCGGCTGCCGCCCGCCAGCACCGAGCGGTCGAAGCGCTCGCCGGCCAGGTCGAGGAAGCGGGCGAAGTCCTCCTGGAGGTTCTCCTGCCGGCCGACGAAGTCGACCTCGGCGCCCGGCTCGCCCACGTAGGAGGCGTAGATGTTGCCCAGGGCGCCCGGCAGGGTGGTCACCGCGCGGCGCACGAAGGTCTCGAAGTCGTCGCTCTCGCAGTGCTCGTCCAGCGGGTACTGCGGGCGCCAGCCCTTCTCCATCCGGTAGGACCAGTAGGAGCGGTACCACTCCAGCGGGTCGCGCACGAAGGCGCCGACGAAGGAGTACGCGGAGCGGTCGAAGTCGGCCAGCAGGTCGTGCTCGCGCATGCCCGGGTCGCCGACGTCCTCGAAGGCGAGGCCGAGTTCCCGGATCTTGCGGCGGATCCAGGTGCTGCCCGTCTTGGGCGTCAGCAGCAACAGCGCGTTACTGCCGAGGAGGTGAATGGCCATGGTCTGCTTCCTCGTTCTGCGGGTCGGCCGCCTTCCGGCGCGCGGCCCGGGGGGAGTCGAACAACTTCACCGTGCTGCCCGGGGCCGGGCCCGGCTCCGGGGCGCCGGGGGCGGGGGCGGGCCGCAGCCAGCGGTCCAGGAACCCGGCGGTCAGCCCGTCCAGGGCGGCCCGGTTGGCGGCGGTCACCACCTCGTGGCCCTCGTCGGGGAAGAGCGCCAGGGTCGCGTCCCGGTCGGCCCGGGCCAGTGCCATGAACATCCGGGTCGCCATCTCGGCCGGCACCCGGCTGTCGTTGGCGCCGTGCACCAGCAGCACCGGGCAGCGCACCCCGGCGGCCCGGTTCACCGGCGAGCGCTCGGCCAGGGCGGCCCGCTGCTCCGGCCGGGACGGGTCGCCGATCCGGCGCCGCAGCATCGGGGCGGCGCTGCGCCAGAAGGCCGGCGGCTCGGCGACGAAGCCCACCAGGTCGGTCAGCGGCGAGCTGGCCACCGCGCAGCGCAGCGGACGGTCGGTGGTGGCGGCCAGTTGCAGCACCGCGTAGCCGCCGTAGCTGCCGCCGACCAGGGCGATCCGGTCCGGGTCGGCCAGCCCCTCGGCGACCGCCCAGTCCAGGGTGTCCTCCAGGTCGTCCTGCATCGCGGCGCCCCACTGCCCGTCGGCGGCGGCGATCCAGCCGGAGCCGAAGCCGGTGGAGCCGCGGAAGTTCGGCTCGATGACGGTGCAGCCGCGGGCGGCCAGCCAGGCCCGCCGCTCGGTGTAGCGCCAGCGGCTGCGCCGCCACGGGCCGCCGTGCACCAGCAGCACCGCCGGGCCCGGGCCGTCCGGGGGGCGCGGCCCGGTGGGGCGGGTGACGTAGCCGACGGCGCGCCGGCCGTCGCGCAGCGGCACCTCGACCGGGCGGCACTCCACCGGCAGCGGCGCCCGCCCCGGCCGGGCCTCGCACAGCGGCCGGGTGCCGCCGCCGTCCGGGTCGTGCACCAGGTAGTGGACGTCCCGCTCCGGGCGGTGCGAGGCGACCAGCCAGGCGCCCGGGCGGCGTTCCAGCACCTCCGGCTCGGTGCCCAGCGCGGTCCGCAGCCGCTGCACCGCGTCCGCCCACCGGCCGTCCAACGGGACGCAGGCGAGCCGCTCGCGCTCGACGTGGACCAGCTCCGGCAGGCCGTCCGGGCCGGTCAGCACCCCGGCGTAGTCGCCGCCGGCGACCCGGTGCAGGGTGCGCGGCGCGCCCGCGGGCGCGCCGGGGCGGCAGTCGAGTTCGGCCAGCCGGACGCCGTCCGGGCCGTCCGGCAGCACCAGGTGCAGCCGGGCCGGGTCGGCGGCGAACCCGAGCACCCGGGCGGTCAGCGCGTCCTCGTGCGGCACGTGCAGGTAGCGGGCCCCGGGGACCGGCCGGCCGCCGTCCCCGGTGGCGAGGTGGCGCAGTTCGCGCGCGCCGTCCGGGAGCACGGTCTCGGCGAGCCGGGGCCGCAGCTCCCGGTCGAAGTAGACGGCGGCGTGCGCGGAGCCGGTCAGCACCGGGGTGCCCGCCCCGGTGCGCAGGCAGATCCGCAGGTAGTCGCGGTGGCCGGGCGCGGCGGCGTCGACCGCGACCACCACCTGGTCGGGGTGCCGCTCGGAGAGCCCGGCGATCCGCATCCGGGCGGCGCCGTCGCCCAGCCGCTGCCACTGCCCGGACTCGACCCGGACCAGGTGCAGCGCCCAGTTCTCGGCGCCAGCCGCGTCCGCCTCGGCCTCGGCCAGGCCGACGCCCGGCAGGTGCGTCCAGGTGAAGGCCCGGCAGCGGGCCGCGCCGACCCGGCCGCGGTGCACCTCCCGGCCCCGCGCCAGGTCGTGCAGCACCAGCCGGACCGCCGCGCTGCCGCTGGACAGCCAGGCGGCGAACCGGCCGTCCGCGCTGATCGAGGGGACGCCGTTGAGCTCGCCGCCCGGCTCGCTCACGGGGCGGTCCGGGCCGCCGCGTGGGCCCGCTCGACGCAGGCCGCCACCGCCGCGATCTCGGTCTCCCGGGGCACGCTGATCCGCACCCCGGCCGGCCAGTCGGCGGGGTAGCCCTGGAGGTCGTGCAGCAGCCGGGTGAGGTAGCCCGCCGCCTTGAGCTCCGCGACGACCGACTCGGCGCGGGGGGTCTCCAGGCAGACGTAGTTGGCGTCCGAGGGCCACACCCGCACGCCCTCGACCGCGGCCAGCGCGGCCGCCAGGGTCTCCCGGGCGGCCCGCGCCCGGCGGACGCTCTCCTCCACCGCCGCGGGCTCGGCCAGCAGCCGCAGCACGGTCTGCTGGGCGACGCCGGAGACGCTGTTGGGCATCAGCCAGAACGGGAAGTCCGGGCGGGCGAAGCCCTGCGAGACCGCGAAGCCGATCCGCAGGTTGGCCATCCCCCAGGCCTTGGAGAAGGTCCGCACCACCACCAGGTGGGGGAACTCCGCCACCAGGCCGAGCGCGGTGGCGGGGGCGAAGTCCGCGTAGACCTCGTCCAGCACCACCAGGCCGCGGGCGCGCTCCAGCAGGGCCCGGACGTCCGCCGGGTCGAACTGGTAGCCCAGCGGGTTGCGCGGCGAGCAGAGCACGATCACCGCCTCGGGCCGGTCCAGGAACGGTTCGAGGGCGGGCAGCAGCTCGGCGGGCTCGCGCACCGGCACCGCCCGGTAGTTCCAGCCCTGCTGGCGCGAGACGGTCGCGGTGAGGTGGAAGTTCGGGGTGACGTCGACCACCAGGCCGCGGTAGGCGCTGCGCAGCAGCGTGTCGATGAGCTGGGTGGCTCCGGCGCCGACCCGGACGAACGGGGCGGGGACGCTGAACCGGGCGGCGACGGCGGCGGCGACGTTCTCGCTCCAGACGTCGCCCTTGTTGGTGAGGTCGATCGGGTCGGCGGCCAGCCGCAGCAGCTCGGACTGCTCCCGCGGGTCGAGGAACTGGTTGCCGGTCCAGGTCAGGTTCAGGGTCATCAGGGGGTTCCCCGCCTAGGTGTGTTGGGTGGCGCCGGTCGGTTCGGGCCGGAGCTGGAAGCGGCGCTTCTTCCCGCCCGGCGGGGTGATCCGCTCGCACTGCTCCAGCTCGGGGTCCTCGCCGGGCAGCAGGCGGGCCAGCGCCTCGCGCAGCAGGCCGGCCACCGCCGCCGGGTCGGCGGGCTCCCCCGCCCCGGCGGGCCCGGTCGGCTCGGCGGTCCAGCGCAGCAGCGTCCGCCGCCCGCCGCCGAGTTCGAAGCGGAAGTCGGCCAGCCCGGGGACGGAGCCGACCGCGCGGGTCACCTCGTCGGCGGTCAGCTCGCCGGTGCGGAAGGGCACCGTCCCCGGCTCCCGGCCGCGCAGCCGCAGCAGGCGCTGCGTGCCGTCGGCGGCGGTCTCCAGTTCGGCGAAGTCGCCGGTGCGGTAGCGGACGAAGACGGTGCTGCGGTTGACCAGGTTGGTGAGCACCAGCTCGCCGGCCCCGGAGGGCGCGAGCCGGCCCGCCGCGTCGAGGACCTCCAGCCGGACGTTCTCGCCCAGCACCCGGTAGACCCGCTCGTTGGGCGCGGTGGCGGCGATCAGGCCGCCCTCGGTGGAGGCCAGCGCGTCCACCAGGGGCGCGCCGAAGTAGCCGGTGAGCCGGGCCCGGTCGTCGGGGTGCAGCGGCTCCCCGCTGGTCAGCAGCAGCCGGGGCCGCCAGGGCGCCCGCGCCATGCCCTGCCGGAGCAGTTCGGTGCGCAGGTCCAGCAGGTAGGTCGGCTTGCCGTACAGGACCGGGGCCGGGAACCGGGCCAGGACGGCCGGGACGGACGCCCCCGCGTCGGGCAGTTGCAGGCGCAGGTAGAGCCCGTCGTTCAGGGCCGGGAGCGGGCGGACGAAAGTGGGCCGTCCGGGTTTGTTGCTGACGAACAGGACCGCGGGCGCGCCGCGCGAGAAGAGCTCCCCGGGCAGTCCGGCGATTTCCCGGATCTGGGCGAAGAAGCGGTGGTTCACCGCGTACCAGGCGGATTCGTCCAGGGCCACTTCCAGCGGCTGCCCGGTGGTGCCGCTGGAGGATATCCGGTGCTCCGGTTCGCCGGCCCCCTCCGGGCGGAACCGCCCGCCCTCCGCCTGGTGCTCGGCCCGGCCCACCAGGGGGAAGTCGGCGTCCGCGCCGAGTTCTCGGTAGAAGGGGACGCGCCGGCGGGCGTACGCGAGGAATTCGGAATGCACGCTTGCCATGAAACCTGCTTCGTCCGGAAATTCAGACACTTCTTCCGTCGGCAGGAGTGTGACACTTTGCATCTCGCGGTGTCAACCATCGGAAAAGCATTCCCGGGGAACGCCGAAATGGCCCCGGAGAGCACCGGAGGTGTGCTCGCCAAGGCCCTTCCGGTATGGAATTTTTTATCGGTCCTCAGCGGGCGGCCAGCGCCGCCAGCTCGTCGACGTCGTACTCGGCCCGCGAGAAGTCGCCGTAGCGGGTCAGCTTTCCGCGGCTGGCCCATTTGCGGACGGTCGCCTCGGAGACCCCGGCGGCCTGGGCCGCCAGCCGGGTCGGCAGGGTGCGCGGGCGGGCCGCGGCCGGGGCGCCGGGGCCGCCGGGGCCGCCGTGGGCGCCGGGGGCGGTCAGGGTGCGGCGCAGGGCCAGCCACTCGCCGACCTGCCAGTCGTGCCCGGCCGCGCAGCGGACCGCGCCGCCGGGCCGGGGCCCGGCCGTCGACGCCTCCACCGGGCTCCCGCAGCCGGGCCGCGGACAGCGGCCCAGCAGGACCGCGTCCGCGCCGCGCCGGCGCAGCACCCCGCGCGCCGCCGCCGCGGCCGCGCCGAACTCGTCGGCGGCCTCGTCGGCGGCCGGCAGGGCGAGCAGCGCGTCGAGGTGGCGCAGCAGGAACGCGGCCAGCGGGCCGGCCTCCCGGGCGGGCGCCGGGGCGGCGGGCAGCCGGTCGGCGACCGCCCCGGCCCAGCAGGCCAGCGTCCCGGTGATGCCGGTGCGGGCGGCGCTGGCCTCCTCGTCGAAGCCCGGGCCGCCGCCCCGGCGACCACCGCTGACCCGTTCGCGCAGCGGCATCGCGGCCGGCTGGCGCAGCGACTCCAGTTCGCGGTGCAGCCGCTCCAGCTCCACCAGGGCCGCCGCGATCCGGTCGCGGAGCCGGGGCGACGGGCTGGTGCCGCCGCCCGCCGGGGTGTCGTCCACGGCTCGGTTCATGGGTGCTCCTCTGGGCGCGGGGCCCGGTGGCGGGCCGGCGGTGGGGCGGCGGGCGTCCGGTCCGGTCAGTCCCAGCCCCAGCTGCCGGCGGCGACCGTCGCCGTCCCGGCGGGCGCCGCGGCCTCGGCGGCGGCCGTCCCGGTCCCGGCGGCGGTCGGGAGCTCCGCCGTCGCGACCCCCAGCACGGCGGCGGCCGCCGCGGCGAGGACGAGCGAGGTCAGGAAGCGCACAGACATGGGGGATCCTTTTCGCGGGGACGTCGAATTCACTGGGGACCGGCCTTCCCGGAGGAGAATTGCGGCATTCCCGCCGCCCCCTGATTCCAAGAATTCACCTGACCGCCACGAATCAAAGGTGACACATCTTCCGGGCGTCGCTCCAGGTCTGCCCGGTGGCCTCATGCTGCCCAGGCAACAAGGTGCCATTCACCGCGCCAGGCGCACCGTTCCGTCGCACAGACCGGCAAGTCCCATACCGCCGGAAACGACCAAATCGGAACGTACGGCACCGCCCCGGAGCAGCTGCCGGACCACCGCGAGAACCCGCTCGCCCGCTATGCGCGCGCTCGGCCCGGTGAGGTAGATGACTCCCAAATGTCCGGAACCACTCGTTCTAGGCGCGTAGACATGTTGCACGAGACAGTCCGAGGGGTGGGCGGACATTTCCCGCGCGACGTCATTGATGTCCCAGGAACCCGCGACGGGATCGGCCGCGGCTCCGACTGCGGGGCCGACCGCGCGGTCGGCTCCGCGGCCCGGAACGGAGTCCGGAACGCGGTCCGGACCGGCATCGGGGCTCGGAACGCCGAACCGGATATGTATCGCATACACGGCTGTCCATGGTGGCACGGCGCCGCCCGGGAAACGGACCCGCGAAAGGCCGCTAACTGCCATGGCAGCACACGGCCACCGGCCGGTCAGATCCAGCCGGCCCGGCCCGCCAGCACCCCGGCCTCGAAGCGGCTGCGGGCGCCGAGCCGGCCGGTGAGGTCCGCCATCATCCGCCGCACCGTGCGCAGCGAGACGCCGAGCTGACGGGCCGCCACCTGGTCGGTGCTGCCCGCCTCCAGCAGCCGCAGCAGCTCCAGCTCCTGCGCCGTCGGCCCGTCCTGCTTGCCGGGCCGCACCCCCTCCAGCGGCTGGCCCTGCTGCCAGGACACCTCGAAGAGGTGCACCAGCGCGGCCAGCACCCCGGGCGCGCGCACCATGACGGCGCCGACCTTGGTGTTCTTCGGGTCGGCCGGGAGCAGCGCCGTCTCCCGGTCCACGATCAGCATCCGGATCGGCAGCGACGGGATGGTGCGGATCTCGCCGCCGAGGCCGGCCAGCCAGTGGGCGTACTCGGTGGTGGCCCGGTCGTTGCGGACGCTGTCCAGGTAGAGGGTGCGGATCCGGACACCGGCGGCCAGGGTCCGCTCGTCCAGCGGGCGGCTGGCGTCCAGCGCCTCCCGGCTCTGCGCGCCGCCCGGCATGAAGGACATCAGCTCCTGCCGCGCCTGCCCGGCCAGTTCGGCCAGCCGGGCCCGGACCGAGGCCACCTCGTCCAGCCGCTCCAGGCTGAGGTTGCCGCGCTGGCCCCAGTGGGCCGAGTAGACGGCGGCCAGCTCGGCGGCCTCGCTGCGGGCGTCGGCGAGCTGGGCCTGCTGGGCCCGGATCTCGCTCTCGCGCCGGTTCAGCAGCGCGGCCAGCCCGATCTCGGGGTTGAGCGCGACGGGGCCGGCGGAGTCCTCCGGCGCGTACAGCATGGAGAGTTCGGCCAGGCCGTCCAGGCAGGTGCGCACCTCGGTCTCGGCCATCGTGAGCTGGTGGGCGATCTCGGGGACCCCCCAGCCGGGGCGGGCGACCACCGTGCGGTAGACCTCCAGCAGGCGGTCGTTCAGCCCCAGCAGGGTGGAGAGCCGCCCCTGCTCCGCTCCGGGTTCTCCCCTGCCGTCGCCCAATGCACGCATCTCTCGCACCCTCTCCACGTACACGTCGCGGGCCGCCGCATGTCGAGGGATCTCCCCGCGTCCGCCGCCCGCAGCGATGGTAGTCGGCGGGGGGCATGTCCACACCAGGGGAGGGTGTCCGGAGAGCCGGACAACACCAGGTCAGAGGCCCTCTCCCGCGGCCGGGGCACCGTCCACCAGCTCGGCCGGCGGCCGTCCCGGGGCCCGCGCGGCGAGCGCGCGGGACAGCTGCCCCCACCCGGCGGGCGGCAGCAGCGCCGCCGCCTCGTCGGCCCCGCACAGCCGCCACTCGGCCAACTCCCCCGGGTCGAGCCGGATCCGGGCCAGCTCGGGCTCCGTCAGCGGGCCGCCGTCGAAGACCTGCACCGCCCGGGGCCGGTCGCCGGGGCGGTGCACCCAGTCCACGGCCAGCAGCCGGCCCGGGGCGCGGTCCAGGCCGAGCTCCTCCGCCACCTCCCGGACGGCCGCCGCCCGGGGCGTCTCCGCGCCCGCCTCCACGGTGCCGCCGGGCAGCCCCCAGTGCGGGCCGCCCGCCGCGGACCTCAGCCGCACCAGCAGCACCCGGCCGTCCGCGTCGGTGAACACCACCCGGACCTTGGCGACCGCCGCGGGCAGCTCGACCCGGCTCGGCTCCTCCAGGTGGAAGCACAGCTCGTTGCCCTCGGGATCGGTCACGGACACCCGCGGCCCACCCGCGCCGTCCACCGCCCGCACCCGCAGCACCGCGACGTCCGGCACCACCAGGTCGAGCCGGACCCGGCCGCCGCCCCCGCCCGGCCCGACCGGCCGGAAGCACAGCCCCGGCAGCCCCGGCGCCCCCGGCAGCACGACCCGCACCCGCCCCGCCTCCTCCTCGACCACCGCCCCGCCGAGCAGGTCGGCCCAGAACCCGGCCAGTTCGCGGGGGTTGCGGGCCGGTACCACGATCCGTGACAGCTGCATGCGGGGAGGGTAACGGGTGCCCGGGGGCGCTCCCCCGACGAGCCCGCCGCGCGGTCGGCACGCGGTCGGCACGGTTCGGCGCGGTCAGTGCAGCCAGGAGAGTTCGGCGGCGCGGGCACCGGCCTGGAACCGGCTGCGGGCCTCCAGGAGGTCCATCACCTCGGAGATCAGCCGCCTGACGGTGCGTTCGGAGATGCCGAGCTTGCGGGCCGCGACCACGTCGGTGTCGCCCTGGTGGAGGATCCGCAGCAGGGCGTAGTGCTGGCCCGACAGGCCGTTCCGGTCCCGGCTCCTGGTGTCGCCGAGCGGGGTGGCGCCCGACCAGACCAGGTCGAACAGGGCGCACATGGCGGCGATCGCGCCCTTGCCGTACAGCACGGTCGCGGTGTCGCTGCGCTCGGGATCGAGCGGGACGATGGCGGCCTCGCGGTCCACGACGATCATCCGCATCGGCAGCGAGGGCACGGTCCGCACCTGGCCGCCCCGCTCGCCCAGCCAGCGGGCGTAGTCGGTGGTGGGCTGGTGGTTGCGCACCGAGTCCAGGAAGATGGTGCGCAGTTCGACGCCGCGCAGCAGCAGTTCCTCGTCGAGCGGGCGGCTGGACCGGCGGGCGGACTCGCTCTGCCCGCCGCCGGGGATGAACGCCAGCACCTGGGAGCGGGTGCGCGCGCCGAGTTCGGCCAGCCGGTCGCGGATGGCGTCCACGCCGACCAGGTCCTCGGTCTGGGTGAAGCGCCGGCCGGAGGCCGACTCGGCACGGATCACCTCGAAGGCGGCCTGGGCCCGTTCCACCTCCTGCCGGTGGGCGAGGAGTTCCGCCTCCCGGTGGGCGAGCAGGGCCTTGAGGCCGAGTTCCGGGATCACCGGGCGCATGGTGAGCGGGTCGTCCCAGGAGGAGCGGAGCAGCGAGAGCCGGGTGAGCTCCTGATAGGCGGAGCGGACCTCGCCCCCGGACAGGTCGAGTTCGGCGGAGAGGTCGGCCGCAGGTGCCTCGGGGTTGCGCAGCAGCGCCTGGTAGACCCGGCTCGCCGCCTCACTCAGGCCGAACGACTTCAGCTCGGCCTGCATGTCAGGACGCGTCCGGTGTGCGACGTATTCGATCGAAGCCGTTCATCATGCGCACGGTATCCCCCACCTTCCGACCAACATGATCGCTTGCGGTGTAGGTCTAGACCACTGGTGCGCGTGGTGTCAAAGGTTTTCGCCGAAGTTCCCAGCGGATTGCTCAGCCCGCGAGATAGCGGTCCAGCCGGCCGATCGGATTCACCGGTTTCCAGGTCATGTAGGGGATTTCGTCGTTCCGCCGGGCTTCGTCCGGTTGGAGCGCCTTGACCGGATGGTGCAGGTGCACCATGAAATCGTCGTAGCTGTACAGCGCGGTCGCCGCCTGCAGCCGCAGCACCAGGTCCACGTCCTCGCCGCCCCAGCTCTCGTACCGCTCGTCCATCCCGCCGATCCGGTCGAACACCTCCCGGGTCAGCCACACGCAGCCGCCCACCGGTCGGCGCATCCAGAACCCGCGCAGCCCGGCCGGATCGAGCGCCGGCGCCCCGCCCGGGCCCCGGGCGTGCACCGCCCGCCGGCTGGACTCCTCGTCCAGGTACAGCATGTCGCGGTACGGCAGGAAGGCGCCCGTGCCCGGGGCGCGGAACCGCTCCAGGCTCCGGGCGACGAAGCCGCGGTCGGGCAGCAGGTCGGCGTCGAAGACGCAGACGGTCTCGGCCTCCACCACGGAGTTGGCCACGCCGGCGTTCACCACCCAGGCCTTGTTGAAGGCGCCGGGGTGCGGCGCGAACAGGTACTCGTCGGCCGCCCCCTCGATCTCCGCCCGGCGGCGCGGCACCTCGTCCGCCTCGACCACCGTCACCGTGTACCCGCCCGGCACCGGGTCCTGGTCGCGCAGCGCGGCCAGGCAGGCCAGCAGGTTGCGCAGCCGGTGCCCGTCCGCGCCGCGGTCCCGGAACGGCACCACCACCTGCGCGGCCCGGCCCGGGGCGGTGGTCCGGGCCGCAGCCCCGGTGCCGGGCCGGTCGGCCGGGGCGGGCCGGAGGTCCGGGCCGACGGCCGCGCCCAGGTGGTGGCCGATCCGGCCGCGCTGCGCCGTCCGCCAGGCCAACTCGGTCAGCGGCCGCATCCGCTCGGGGAACTTCTCGATCATCGGGACCAGCGCGGCCACCAGGGCGCGGTGGTGCTCGGGCCGCTCCGGTTCGGCCAGCAGCCGCCGGGCGGCCGGGGCGAACGGCGCGGCGTCCTCGTCACCCGCGAGCCGGGCCAGTTCCTCGGTCAGCGGTTGCGTGCGGTACCAGTGGTACGGGTTGGCGGCCCGCGCGTGCGGGTCCGCATGGATCACCAGCGCGTCCGCGACGAGGCGTGCCGCGACCGGCGGGTCGGTGGCGCGAAGCCAGGACATGGTGGTCTCCGAATTTCTCACGGGCAATGGGTCGGTGGTACGGGCCGGCCGCCCCGGTGGGACGGCCCGGCGGTCCCCGGTCCGCCGCACGGCGGCTCCTCCGCGGGCAGGTCGCGCAGTTCCTCGGGCGGCCAGCGCTCCACCCCGTGGTGTGCGCGCAGCCGGGCCCCGACGCCGACCGCCCGCCAGAGCACGTCGGTGAGCTCGTCGGTCCAGGCGTCCGGCCAGTCCCGGGCCGGCACCGGGCCGGCCGCGTCCAGGACGGCACCGCACAGGCAGGGGCGCAGCTCCAGCGCCGAGGTCTCGGCGGGCGCGCGGCCCAGGACGGTGCCCAGCGCCAGCCCGTAGCGGACCACCTCGGTGAGCGGCAGGACCCGCTCGCGCTCGGCGGGCGGCGGCCGGTCGGTGATCGCCACGAACGCCGCGGCCGGGGCCGCACCCGGCCAGTTCCGGCCGGACCGGGCCATGTACCGGCTCCAGGACGCCCGCCGCCAGGTGCCGGCGGCAGGGTCCCACAGCGAGATCCGGGCCCGTCCGGCGTGCAGGCGCGGCAGCACCTCGGGCAGCGGGCTGACCCGGTCGGCGAGCGGGCCGCCGAACGGCCGCTCGGACGGCCCGGCGCACACCTCGGCCGAGGGCCGGGGCGGAGCGCCGGGCGCGGCCCGGAGGGTGGCCAGGCCGCCGGCGTGGACCAGCGTGTCCAGCCGGTGCCGCCGGGCGAACTCCGACAGCAGGCCGTCGGGGGAGCCGCCCGCGGCCAGCGCCGCGTCCGCGAAGCCGGAGAACGCGAGCGCCAGGTCGGACGGCAGCAGGACGGCGGTCGGCGGCAGGCAGTCCTGCGGCACTGCGGCGGCCCAGCCGCAGCCGCGCAGCGCCGCCAGCCGGGCCGCACCCGCGTTCCACGAGTCGGGCTCCACGTGCAGCGCGAGGGCGGAGCGCGGGTGTCCGGCCACCGCCCGGGCGAGTTCGGCGGTGAACGCGGGTGCCAGCTCGGCGGTGTCCCGGACCACCAGGTGGTGCGTCGAACCGGTCGTGGCCGCGGCCCGCCAGGCCCGGACGGGGACGCTCGCCGGGTCGCCGCGGACCACCCGGACCGGACCGAGTCCGCGCAGCCGGGCGGTCAGCGCTGCCACCGCCTCCGGGCGGGCCGTCCCGCCCGCCACCGCCACGCTGACGACGGGCGTCACGGCGCGGTGCGGGCCGGGGTCGCACCGACCGGGACGGGGTCGGCCAGTTCCCGGGTCCGTTCGGCCAGCACGGCCAACTGCCGCCCGCTCAGGTCGTCGAACGGCAGGTGGAGGACCAGCCGTTCGAGACCGTCCCGGACGTACCGCTCCAGCAGCGGGCCGAGCAGCCGGGCGCCGACCTCGACCACCGTGATCCGGCCCAGGTCGCGCACCCCGACCGGCCGGTCCCGGTCCGCGGTGCTGACCGCGAGGCTGAGCTGCATGGTGCGGGGCAGTGCGGCGGCCCCGGCGGAGGGCGGGCCGCCCGCGTCGGACAGCCGCTCCGGCGCCAGGCCGGGCACCATCAGGCCGTCCAGGTAAGGCCCGAGCGCGGACAGCACGCCCGGGTCGCCGCTGGCCAGCAGCAGCGGCGGGGCCTGGAAGCCGGGGGGCTTCTCGAACCGCACAGTGTCGGGCAGGCCGCGGCCGTCCCGGCGCAGCACGTCGTCCAGGGTACGCACGGTCTCCAGCAGGTTCTGCCGCCGGGTCTGCGGGTCCAGTCCGTACAGCGCGTTGACGTTGGCCCGGGAGCCCGCACCGATCCCCAGGACCAGCCGGTTGCCGGAAAGCTGCTGGAGCATCACCACCGAGCGGGCCATGCTCAGCGGGTGCCGGTAGCCGGCGCACAGGATCGCGGTGCCGAACTCCTCGAAGGGCAGTCCGGTGCCCATCGCGTGGGCCAGGTCGGCGACCGGGTCGCCGGCCACCGCGCGGTCCGCGCCGTCGTTCTCGGTCAGCGTGACGTCGCGGGTCCACACCCCGGTGAAGCCGAGCTCCGCCGCCTCGTACAGGTGGCGCCGACCGTGCTGCCAGGGGTCGTCGTACAGCGGGAGCAGGATGCCGGTCCTCACCGCGACCACCCGCCCGACCCGACCGACCCGGTGGGTACCGCGGACACCCGCAGGTCGGGTCCGACCCGCTCGGCGGACCGGAACTCCCAGCGCAGCGCCCCGGCGATGCTCCCGATGCCGAGGTCGCCGAGCGGAGCGGGCCCGGCGCCGAGCAGCGCGGGCGCCAAGTGGCCCACCGCCTCGTCCACGCACCCGGCGGCCAGGAGCCGGGCCGCGGTGCGCGGACCGCCCTCGACCAGTACCGAGCGGACGCCCAGGCCGAGCAGGGCGGACAGCAGCGCCCGCGGGTCGACCTGCCCGGCGGAGGACCCGACGGGCAGCAGGTCCGCACCGGGCGGTGCGGCGGCGGTCGCGAACCGCTCCGGCACGGCCAGCACGGTCCGCGCCGACCCGTCGAACACCCGCGCCGTCGCGGGCAGCCGGGCCGGGTCGGAGGCCACCACCACCCGCACCGGGGCGGGGCCGGCCACCCCGTGCCGCACCCCCAGGTGCGGGTCATCGGCGCGGACCGTGCCCGCCCCGACCAGCACCGCGTCGTGCCGGGCCCGCAGCAGGTGGGCCTCGGAGCGAGCCGCCCCGGAGGTGATCCAGCGCGAGCTGCCGTCCGCGGCGGCGATCCGGCCGTCCAGGGTCGCCCCGAACTTCCAGGTCACCCAGGGCCGGAGCCGGGTGGCGCCGGTCAGCCAGTAGCGGTTCGCCCACGCCGCCTCGGCGGCCAGCAGCCCGCCCTCGACGGCGACCCCGGCGGCGGCCAGCGCCGCCGCTCCGCCCGCGGCCGACGGCGTCGGGTCGGCCACCGCATACACCACCCGGGCCACCCCGGCAGCCCGCAGCGCCTCGGCGCACGGGCCCGTGCGGCCGGTGTGGGCGCACGGTTCGAGGGTCACCACGGCGGTGCCGCCGCGGGCCCGGGGACCGGCCGCGGCCAGGGCCACCACCTCGGCGTGGGGCTCGCCGTCGCGCAGGTGCGACCCCTCGCCGGCCACCCTCAGCCGCTCGTCCAGGACGACGCAGCCCACCGTGGGATTGGTGCCGGTCCGTCCCAGCCGCTCGGCGGCGAGCTCCACGGCCCGCCGCATGGCGCTCTGCTCGGCCCGCTCGCGCACGGCCTACACCCCCGCCGGGGCGCGGAACGCCGCGCCCAGCCGCAGCAGTTCACCTGCGACCAGGATGCACCGGTCGGCCAGTTCGGCATCCGGTCCGGTCGGCGCACCGCCGACCGAGTGGAAGTCGTCGGGACAGCCGGCGACCTGGGTGGGCACCACCCAGGCGCCCATCGCCCGTGCCACCGTGCGCAGTTGGTCGCACACCACGTTGCCGGTGCGCGGCCCGCTGCCGTGCGCGGCGACTGCGACCGGCTTGTCGGCGAACGCGTCGCCCGGCAGCCGGTCCAGCACCGCCTTGAGCAGTGCCGAGTAGCCGCCGTGGTAGACCGGAGAGACCAGCACCACCGCCTCCGCCCGGGCGATGCGCTCGCGCAGCCCCGCCTGGTCGGCCGCTGCGGGGTCCCCGGCGGGCACCGTCTCGGTGTCCGCCCCGGCCGACTCCAGCGCGTCGGCGATCGCCCGGGAGAGCGCCGCCGTGTAGGAGTCCACACGCTCGCTGCCCATCAGTATCAGTGTTCCCATGCCGTCCTCCTGGTCGTCCTGGTCGTCCTGCTCGGGTGCGGGTCAGCTCGCGGACCGGCCTGTCGGGCCGCCGAGCGCCAGCGTGTGGCGGGTCACCCTGACCTTGGTCTCCAGGTAGGAGCGGTTGTCCTCGGTGACGAACACCCCGGTCGGCACCACCGCGGCCACCTCGATCCCGTAGCGGGCGAGTTGGGCGGCCTTCTCCGGGTTGTTGGTCAGCAGCCGCACCCGCGTCAGGCCGAGCAGCCGGAGCATCTCGGCGGCGGCCCGGTAGTCCCGGGAGTCCGGGGCGAGCTGCAGTTCCTCGTTGGCCGCGTAGGTGTCGAACCCGGCGTCCTGCAGCAGGTAGGCGTCCAGCTTGTTGTACAGGCCGATGCCGCGGCCCTCCTGCCGCAGATACAGCACGCAGCCGCCGACCGCGCCGATCCGGCGCACCGCCTCGTGCAACTGCGGGCCGCAGTCGCAGCGCGCCGAGCCCAGCACGTCGCCGGTCAGGCACTCGGAGTGCAGCCGCACCAGCGGCACGGGATCCGGGTCGGGGCGGTCCTCGCCGAGGGTGATCGCGAGGTGCTCACCGGGGTCGCTCAGGCCGTGGAAGGTGTGCAGCCGGGCGGCGACCGTGTCGCCGCCGTTCAGGTGGATCGGCACGGGCACGGTCGCCCGGATCCGCGCGGGCACCGTCCCGGTGCCTGCCCCGGCCGCGGCTCCCGTCCCGGTTTCGGGCATCGTCTCGACTACGGACATCGCTCGTCCTCTCTCCCGCCGGCCAGCGGCGGATGCTCCGGCAGGGTTTCGGTCAACGGCAGGTGGAGGTGACGGCGTCCCACATCAGGCTCGCCGGGCAGGCCGCCGCGCTGTTCGGCAGGTCGTCGGCCGCCTGCACGGGGCCGCCGAGGAAGAGGACCGCGGCCGCGGCCGCGGCGAGAATCCCGGCGGTCCAGGAGGGCGTTCTGGTCTTCGGCATGAAATTCTCCAAGGAATTCTTGAGCGTTCGGAAAGGATGTCCGGAAATTCCGGCGGTTCCACGCTCCGGGGAAGTTCCGGATTCGCTCGACGGCTAACTGTCCCTCGGAGGGAAAGGCTTCCGCCACCGAAGCCGGTGGCCGGACCCTGCCATGCCTGATCCGGACAGGAGCAGGCCGGGCGGGCGTCGACATGCCCCGGGAAACCCGGTCCGCCGGAGTTGTCGCGGTCCGCGCAGCTCGTGCCGGAACCGGACAGGATGGCCGGATAGGCCGCACGGTCCGCCGTTTCCGCACGATTTTCCGACGGCCGGGAATTTCCGGCCGCGCATTGCGCTCAATGGGCCCGGCTAGGGTGAGGAAATGACCAGCGCACCGAACGGCCGAGTAGCCGCTCCCGCCCTGTCCGACCCGCCGACCACCCTGCTCCTGCTGCGCCACGGCGAGACCGCACTGACCCCGGACCGGAGGTTCTCCGGCAGCGGCGGTACCGACCCCGCGCTCTCCGCCGCCGGCCTCGACCAGGCCGCGCGGGCGGGCGCCTCCGCCCTGCTCACCGAGGCCCCCGTGCACGCCGTGATCAGCTCCCCGCTGCGGCGCTGCCGGCAGACCGCGCAGGCCGCGGCCGAACGGCTCGGGCTGGGCGTGCGGATCGAGGACGGGCTGCGGGAGGCCGACTTCGGGGACTGGGAGGGCCTCACCCTGGACGAGGTCCGGGCCCGCCACCCCGCGGACCTGCGGGCCTGGCAGGAGTCGGGGGCGGCACCCACCGGTGCCGTCGAGTCGCTCGCCCAGGTCGCCGAGCGGACCGCCGCGACCCGCGACGCCCTGCTGGCCCGCCACCCGGGCCGCCGCCTGCTGCTGGTCAGCCACGTCACACCGATCAAGACCCTGATGGCGGGGGCGCTGGGCGCCCCCGCCGGGGCGGTGCACGCGATGTACCTGTCCCCGGCGTCCTTCTCCGCCCTGGTGCACACCGGTCCGCGCACCGCCATGCACCTCTACAACGACACCTCCCACCTGCGGTGATCGCAACCGTCCGCGGTCGAACCGACCCCGGGCCGCTGGCCGGATCAGGCACGGCCGGGTCCGGCCAGCCCGGACCGTGGCGGCCCGGGGGACGGACCGGCGAGAGTGAGGCGGTCGGCGAACCGGCCCGTCCGCGCCGCCGCCCGGACGGGCCCGCACGCCCACCGCCCACCGCCCCAGCGACGGAGAGGAAGCCATGGCCAACATCGTCTTCGCCCACCAGGTGCCCGACGCGGCAGCGGAGTTCCTCTCCGTACTGGACCGGGCCGACGAACCGGCAGCGGTCGTCCTCACCGGGGACGGGTGGCGGTACGTCGAACTGCCCGCCGCCGACGCGGCCACCCGCGTCCGCCACCTCGCCCGGGCCTGCACCCGGCCCGGACCGGCCGCGACCTGGTCGCCCGGACAGGTCTCGTCCGACGACACCCACTGGGCCCACAACCCCGCCGACTGGCGCGCGGAGCAGGCCCGTTCGGGACTCGCCGCCGCCCAGGCCGCGGCCGCTGCCGCTGCCGGACCGGTCCGCCACAGCCTCGGCCACGCCGGGCACTCGCAGTTCCTGATCGACGAGGCGCACCCGCTGACCGAGCGCCAACTGCGGTCAAAACTAGCCCTGTTGGCGGACCTCAAATCCGGAGCGCTGCCGTCCGCCACTGCCGGACGCGACCACCTCACCCAATCCGCGCCGTCCTGCGAGAGCTTCCTGCATCTCGACCGCGAGCGCGCCGAGCACCTCTACTACCTCGTCTACAGCCCCGATCCGCTGGTCGAGGTGCCCCGCGACCCCTGGGACTTCGCCCGCTCCCCCTACGAGCGGGAGCGGATGACCGCCACCCGCGACTGGGTGCGCGCCGCGCTGCCGCACCCCGGGGCCAGCGTGGTGGAGGCCGGCGCGTGCGAGGGTGCGCTGAGCGAACTGCTCTGCGAGGCCGGCCTGAACGTCACCGCCACCGAACCCGCCGACGACTTCCGCGAACGGGCCGCCCACCGGCTCGCCGGACGAGCCACGGTGACCGCCGACACCGTCGAGGACCTCGCCCGGACCACCCGGACACCCGCCGACGCCTACCTGCTCGCCGAAGTTCTCTACTACCTCGACGACCCCGCCGTGACCGAGTCGCTGGCCACCGACCTGCTGCTGGTCACCGCACCGCGCGAACTCCTCGAAACCAAACTGCGCCCCTACTTCGAGGGCCCCGGCGCTGCCTGCTGGCGGATCGAGTCCGAGCACGAACTGCTCGGCGCCCGTCTGGACTTCCTGGTCGACGGCCTGATGTACCAGCGCAAGCGCGGCAGCGTCGGCCTGGTGTGCCGCCGCCGCGCCCGGGCCGCCCGCTGACCGGCGGCCGCCGCCTGCCTCCCGTCCGCCGCTGCTGTCCGCCGCCCGTCGATCGTCCCGGTCCCCGACCGGCCCCGTCCCGCTCCCACCGCCTTCCGGAGCCCCTCATGACCACCACCGCACCCGCCGGACTCCGCACCGTCACCTGGGAACTGACCCCCGAGAACGACGTCCCCCCGGAGCTGCACCACCAGATGAACGCCCTGCTGCGGGAGTCCTTCCCGTACACCACCGAGCAGTTCCGCGACGGCCGCAGTTGGGCGGGTGCCCGGCCGGAGCGCCGGCTGATCGGCCGGATCGACGGCCGCCCGGTCGCCCACACCGGCCTGCTGCGCCGCTTCCTGCGCGTCGGCGGAACGGACCAACTGGTCGGCGAGGTCGGCCTGGTGGCCGTCCACCCCGCACTCCAGGGCACCGGCGTCGGCCGGGAGATGGCCGACCGCACCCAGGCCGCCCTGGCCGCCCTCCGGATTCCGTTCGGCTACCTCAACTGCCACACCAGCGTGCTCGGTTACTACCTCTCGGTGGGCTGGACGGCACTCGACGGCACCGACACCCGGCACTACGAGCCGGACGACGAACTCACCGCCCTGGTCACCACCGCCCGGCCGATGGTCCTCCCGGTCACCGCCGCCCTCACCGCCTGGCCGACGGGCACCCGAATCGAACGCGACGGCATCGAACTCTGAAGCGGGGAACCCCATGACGCACCGCCACCGACCGCCCGGCCGCCCCACCGGGGCGGCCGGACGATGACACCGACCACCGCCCCGCCGACCGGCTCGGCCCTCGGGTCACCGATCGCACCGGCCGCCGGCCGTCGTCCGGTCGTCATCAGCGTCGCCGTGATGACCCACCCGGAACGCCTCGGACACGCCCGCGCCCTCGCCGCCGCGCTCCCGCGATGGCCCGCCGCGGTCGCCGTCGACCCGCACCCCGACGGGCCGCCCACCACGTTGCGCGCCGCCCGCGCGGCCTGGGCGGCGATGCCCGCCGACGCCACCCACCACCTGGTCCTCCAGGACGACGTCGCCCTCTGCCGCGACTTCGCCGCCCGCCTCGACGCCGCCGTGGCCGCCCACCCGGACCGCCCGCTCGCCCTCTACGCCAACTGGAACGCCTGGAACGGTGCGGCGACCCGGGCCGCCGCCCTGGCCGGAGCCGGCTGGGCACCGGCCGTCCCGGGTGAGTGGACCCCCTCGCTGGCCCTGCTCCTGCCGCGCGCCGACGTGCTCGCCCTGCTCGCGGCGGTTCCTGCCGACAGTGCCGAGACCGCCCCGGACGATGTCGTACTGCAGCGCGAACTCGCCTTCCGGGGCCGCCGGGTGCTGATCTCGGTGCCCCACCTGGTGGAGCACCTCGGCGACCGGAGCCTGGTCGGCAACGACACCCACGGCCCCCGCCACTCGGCCTGCTTCGCGGACCACGCCGAACCCGCGGGAGCCGGAACGGCGGCCTCGCCCCCTGCCTCGGCCCGGCCCCCGGCGTGGCAGCCGTGGGAGTCCTCGCCGTACCCCGCCGCCCTGCTGGTGCACCTGCACCGCGGCGAGGCGCACGCGGTGCTCCCCCACCCCGACGGGCCGCGCCACCTGCCGGTGCGGGAGTACCTGCGCGGCACGGGGCTGGCGCACGACGCCGCGGCCCGCCGCGAACAGGCCGGACGACTCCCCGGACAGCCCGTCGAGTACCCCAGCCTGCGCACCGAACTCTGGTACGCGGGCTACCTGTTGGGGGTGTCCGCGCCCCCGGACGGCCCGACCGCGGACGACCCGCTCGTCCGGGCCGGCCTGCGCACCCTGGCCCTCGGCGGCACCAACAGCCTCGGGCCGGTGCACCGCTGGGCGGTCCGCCACGCCGACCGGCTGACCGACCTGGTCGCGGACGGCGTCGAGGCCGGCCGCACCCGCAGGCGCCGGTACGGCCCGCCGGCCGCCCTCGACCCGTCCGGCCCGATCCCGGCACCGGCCGAACGGATCTGGCTCCGCAGGCCCGACGCGGAGGACCTCACGTGACGATCCGACGCCTGGTGTTCTCCCCGCACGCCGATGACGCCGTGCTGTCCTGCTACGGCGCCCTCGGTCCGGGGAGCGCGGTGGTGACCGTGTTCGCCGGGGTGCCCGAGGACCCGGGGCTGCTCACCGACTGGGACCGCGCGCTCGGTGCCGCCGGCTCGCGCGAACTGGCCCTGGAACGCCGTGCGGAGGACCTCCGGTCCTTCGCCCCGCTCGGCCTCGTCCCGGAACAGTGGCCCTACCTGGACGGGCAGTACCGGCCGGGCGAGACCCCCCGGCAGCTGTCGGCCGACCTGGCGGCCCGCGTCCGGGCCGGGTCACCGGTCGGAGCGGACGCGGACCCGGCCCGGGAGGTCTGGCTGCCCGCCGGGCTGCTCGGCCACCCCGACCACGTACTGGTCCGGGACGCCGGCCTGGCGGCGTGCGCGGAACTCGCGGACGAGGGGCCGTCGCCCCGGGTGGTGCTGTACGCCGAGTACCCGTACCAGCTGTTCCAGATCAGCAACCACCTGCGGGCGGCCGGCACCCGGGACGGGTTCGCCTGGACCAACGACCGCCCGGAACCGCTCGCCGCCTGGGCCGCCGAGCAGTTCCCCCGGGCCACCGCGGGGCGGCACCGGGCCGGGGAGACCCGGCTCCCGGAGAGCACCGCCGTCGCCAAGGCGGCGGCGATCCGCACCCACGCCACCCAGGTCGACGTGATGGACCGCCAAGTGCGCGGCCAACTGCTGAACCCCTCGAACCTGGAGCTGGAGTACTGGTGGCCGCTGCACGGAGCCCGGGCGGCGCTGTCGGACCTGGCCGCGTCCGCACCCGCACTAGCGCCAGCGGGCGCCTCGTCGGCCGGAGCACGGAACGGCGGCGGCCGGTGAGCCTGTCCCCCGCCGACGTGACCGACCCGCAGCACCCCGGGGCGGTCGGTGACGCGCCGGACACCCGGGCCGCCCGGCTGCGGCGGCGCCTCGGCCTTCCCGCGCTCGCCGGCCAGGGGCGGATCGTCGCCGCCACCGTGCTCGACGCGTTCGGCGTCGGGATGTTCGTCCCGCTGTCCTTCCTGTTCTTCATCCTGACCACCGACCTGACGATCGCCCAGGTCGGCCTGGGCACCAGCATCGCCACCGTGCTCTCCCTGCCCGCCGCCCCGGTGGCCGGCACGATCGTCGACCGCTGGGGCCCCCGCACCTCGCTGATCGCCAACAACCTCCTGGCCGCGGCCGGTTACCTCTGCTATCTGCTGGTGGACTCGCTGCCCTCCCTGGTTGGCAGCATGCTGGTGGTGCTCTGCGCCGAACGCCTGTACTTCGCCTCCTGGCCCGCCTTCGTCGCGGACCTGGCCGAGGGCGCGGAACTCGACCGCTGGTACGCCTTCACCACCGCGGGCACCAACGCCAGCGTGGGCATTGGCGGCGCGGCCGGAGGGCTGCTGCTGGGCAGCGGCTGGTCCGGTGCGGCCGTGTTCATCGTCGCCGTGAACGCCGCGACCAGCGTGATCGCGGCGTTCCTGCTTCTGGCCCCGCGCGGCACGAGAACGACGGCGGCTCCGACCGCACGACCGCCGGCCGCGGCGACGGCCTCCGACAGCCCACTCCCACCGGACCGGACGGGATGGTGGGACAGCTGGCGGACCCTCTTCCGGGACCGGGTGCTGCTGGCCCTGATGGCGGCGCAGACCGCCTTCGCGTTCGGCTGGCTGATCCCGACCGTGGTCCTGCCCGTCTACCTGGTCGAGGTGGACCGGCTACCCGCCTGGCTGCCGTCGACCGCCCTGACGGTGAACGCCGTCGTGATCGTGCTGGCCCAGTCCCTGGTGACGGCCAGGGTGGTGGCGTACCCCCGGGCCAGAGTGATCTCCTGGGCAGCCGTCCTGATGCTCGGCTCGATCGCCCTCCTGGCCTTCGGCGCCGCCGGTCGCGGCCCAGCCACCGTGGCGGTGGTCTACACCGCGGTCCTACTCTTCACCGCCGGCCAGATCCTGGCCGGCCCGGCCACCACCGCCATCTCGGCCACTGCCGCCCCACCCGAAGCCCGCGGCCGCTACCTCTCCCTCTTCAACCTCACCTGGGCCCTCTCCGCCATCACCGGCCCTCTCCTGGTGGGCACCCTGATCGAGCACCACCCCGCCGTCTTCTGGACCCTCCTCGCCACCCTCGTCACCACCGGCGGTCTCGGCTACCGCCTGGCCGCCCACTGGTCACCCCCCACTCCCTGACCACCCGCCCGATCCACATCACGATCAAGGGCCAGGCCCCGGGACAACCCCGGTGACCTGGCCCTTGTCGCACGTCTTGCGGCTTTGCTCGCGGAGCCCCCTGTCGGGTTCGAACCGACGACCCCCGCTTTACAAGGATTGGCGTGCTGCAAGCCGTCTGACATCGGCACCTGTCCTCTGGCCAACCTCCCAAGCCCGTGCCTCGTAGGTGCCGCGACTGACCGTCAGAGACCGCTCGATCTGGCACGGCTGTGGCACGCAGCCTCCGCGCCCAACAGAGCGGTGCTACGCTCGGATTGTCGTCAGTTGAGGCTAGGGGCAGGAGTTGTGGGTTCAAATCCCATAGCAACCTTCCTCGTACTCGTCTCGGTCGCGCTGGTCATTCGGTTCGCAGGACTCGCCCTAGGTAACACGCGAGAGGCCGGAAACATCACCTTCGACAGAGAAGAGGTCACTATGAGTAACACGCGAAAGTTTAAGGTCGTACTTAAGAGTCTGCTTGAGATGACCGGGACGATCGTAGAAGGCTCTGCAGCTGGCATGCTGCTCCCCGCCTGAGCTGACGAACAGGTGGCCCCGAAGTTCGCGCTTCGGGGCCATTTTGCGTTCAAAGCTGCCGCCAGCAGGCTTCTTGCCGAGCGGGATGGTCCCCTCCTCGATCGGGCAGCTTCGCCGCACCCGGGTTCTCCAGGGGCCGCCAAGGCTCACGTCCGTGACGCTTGCGCTCGGCCTTGGCGGCCCCTGGAGGTTCCGGGTACGCCCTTGGGTGTCCGGTCGAGGAGGGGACCGTCCCGCGCCCCACACCGATCACCACGACGAAGGTGCACCTTCGATCCCGCCGGCTTCCCCCTCCGAGGAGGGCCGGGGTTTGGGGCAGAGCCCCAAGGGCTTCACTGCGCGATCGCTACAGTTGCGCGCCCGGCGGAGCCGGGCCGGGAGCGGGGCGGAGACAGGAGCGTCCGGCCCGGCGGTGAGCCGGGACGCGCGCGGCGAGCGGTAGCGAGCCGCCTTGAACCCGTAGAGAAGGTTTTTACTCACTCACACCCGGGCGTCAGCTCGTTCAGCGAGATCGCGAAGTTCCGGCGTCGCCGACCGGCCTGCGACCATCAGCAGTTCACGAATCGTGGCCCGTGCCGTGACATGGGTGTGGATCAGGTCCGGCGACAGCTCCTCCGCCCGGAGCAAGGCACCCAGGGCTTCACCGAGTTGCCGGCGCTGCGTGTAGGCCCGGCCAAGATCGAGAAGGAGCCGTGCCTGCCGCTCGGCAGAGAGTCCCGATGCGTCGATCCGCGTGCCGACATCGAGGGCTTCGCCCGCGTCGCCAAGGTCAACGGCGATCGAAACAGTTTGGATCTCGACGTTGGTGGGGCCGAACTCCAAGTTGAAGTCGTTGCGGTCCTCGCCCAACCTGCGAGCGATCTTCCTGGCACGGTCGAGTTCTTGGCGGGCCCTCGGGCGGTCACCGGAGCGCGCGTTGGACAGTGCCAGCACCAAGTGTAGGGAGCCCGTGACCGACAGAGCCTCGGGGGACGGGTCGCCCTCACGGAGGTGCTGCTCCAGCGCGTGGAGAGCGGTCGTAGCCGAGTGGTCCGCCTGGTCGTAGTGCTTCAGCCGCACGAATGCCTGCGCGAGCCGGAAGACGCCGGCGAACACCTCCAAGGGCCGGCCGGACTCTTCGGCCGCACGAATCGAACGGTCCGCAGCGATCCAGGCGGCGTCTCCCTCGTCCTGCCGCACGAAGGCCGCCGACAACGCCTGGTAGGTCCGGCTGAGCTGCTCCCACATCCGGGGGCGTTGGTCAACGGGTGCCGTCCGAGCGGCGCGCTCGATCCTCGGCAGCAACGAACCAAGGGCCTTGCTGAGTTCAGCGAACTGGTTGCTGTGGGTCAGTTCCCACACTCGGTCAACCGCAGCTTGCAGCTCTGCCGCGGTGACCGGGGCCTCGGTGGGGTCCGTCACCAGCAGCACCTCGGGCACCGGATGACCCGAGATCAGGAGACGGGCCTGGTCGAGGTCGTTCGGCTCCTCCGTGGCGGGCACAGCCACAGCAGCGACGGGCGCCGGCGCATCCGGACGAAGGACTTGGAGCGACACGCCCAGGCCGTCAGCGAGCATGCGGAGGACGTCTAGCCGGTTCACCGGCTGAATGCCGCGCTCGACCTGCGAGAGCCAACTAGCCGTCCTGCCGATCTCGGCAGCGAGCTGCTTCTGCGTCAGCCCGCGTGCCTCGCGCAGCTCGGCCACCCGCACCCCGAAGGCGCGTCGCTCCTCGGGCGTCATTCCGCCACCGGCCCCTTCCCTGCCGTGGCGGACAGGAACGTCACGTCTACGCCGGACAGGTACTGCTCGCGCTGGGCAAGGAAGTGCTTGGTGTGGGGCTGCTGCTCGTGCTGGTCGAAGGCATCCCGGTCCGCGTACAGCTCATAGAACACCCGGACGTTCGGCTCCTCCGGAACCGCGTGGACGACGTAGGCGAGCGTCCCGGGCTCCAGAGCCTTGATGCCCGCGAGCGTCTGCTCGACCAAGTCGTCGAAGGCCGCAGCAGCCGCATCGTCACGCAGCTCGAAGCGGACCACCAGACCGAAACCGCTGGTCATGTTCCCTCCTCCTGCTTCTGTCTTCGCGCGAAGTTCGCGCGAACCCCAGGCTCGCAGAAGTTGCGCTTCACAGCTACTCGCAGAACTTCTTGACTCACAGAAAAACTGCGCCTACTTTCATAGAGAAGCTGCTACTCGGCGCACGGGCGCCGGAGCTGACTCAAGGAGTAGGCCCATGGCCACTTTCAAGATCGACCTCTCGACCGCGTTCGTGTTCGTGGTCATCCCGCCGGCGCTCAAGCTGGTGAGCAAGCAGACCGGTGAGGTGGCGATCGACCGGGAGACCGGCGCGAAGCTCCTGACGGTGGGGCTGACGATCGCCGACGACGGCGAGGCGAACCTCTACAACGTGACCGTGCCGGAGACCGGCATCTCCGAGGGGCTGGCGGTCGGCATGCCGGTCGCGGTGACCGGGCTCAAGGCGCGCGACTGGGAAAACGAGTTCAACGGCCAGAAGCGGCACGGGATCTCGTTCCGCGCGATGGCGATCACGTCCCTCGCCCCGGCTCCCGTGAAGGCGTGAGCGCAATGTCCGAGCTGCTGACGCTGGCCGAGGTGGGTGGCCCGCTGGCTGCTGTCGCCGGCGGTGTGGGGTACGCGCGGGCCAAGGCTCCGGCCCTCTACTGGTCGGCGATCGGTCTGCCGGTCACGGCGGCCCGGTTCTCCGCCACCTACGGCAGCACGATGGACGCCTGCGGCCTGACGGTCGAGCCGTCCCGGCTGCGGGTGCTGATCACCCGGGCGACTACCCGGCGGGAGATCCGTCCCGTTCCGCCGAAGATCCGGCGGGTTCGGCCGACTTCGACGGGCCTGCGGGTCCGGCTGCGGCTGGCTCCCGGACAGGAACCGGCGGACGTGGCGGCCTCGGCGGAGCGTCTGCGGCACGCCTGGGGTGTTCACGCCGTGCACGTCTCGGTGGTGAAGCCCGGTGTGATCGAGCTGCGGATGACGGGCTTCGACGTGCTCCGCAGGGTGCGGATGCCGCGACGGCTGCCGACCGGTGAGCTGCTGGTCCCGGTGGCTCTGCGGGAGGACGGCACTGCCTTCGTCCGGAACTATCGGGCGGTGCCGCACTGCCTGACCCTGGGTGCGACGCTCACCGGCAAGTCGGTGTACCAGCGCAACCTGATCACCAGGCTGGCCCGGCTAGGCGTGGCGCTCGTCGGGATCGACTGCAAGTTCGGTGTCGAGCTGGCCCCGTTCGCGCCCCGCCTGTCGGCTCTGGCCACGGACTCATGTCAGGCAAGTTCCCTGCTCGACAAGCTTGTTGACGAGATGGAAGCGCGTTACGGCCTGATCCGCAGCCACCAGGGCATTCCGGGCTCGGTGCCGGACGACGAGATCACGTCGGATATCTGGGGCCTGCCCGCCGAGATCCGGCCCGTTCCGCTGGTGCTCATCGTGGACGAGATCGCCGAGCTGTTTCTCGTCGCCACCCGCAAGGACGAAGAGCGGCGCGACCACATGGTCACCCAGTTGATCCGCCTCGCCCAACTCGGCCGCGCCGCAGGAATGTTCGTGGAAGCCTGCGGTCAGCGTTTCGGCTCCGAGCTGGGCAAGGGCGCCACCATGCTGCGCGCTCAACTCACCGGCCGGGTGGTGCACCGGGTCAACGACGTGGAGACCGCGCGGATGGGCCTGGCGGACATCTCGCCCGAGGCGGTGCTCGCCGCTACGCAGATCGTCCCGGAGATGCCCGGTGTCGCGGTGGCCGGTGACTCCTCCGGCGGCTGGTCCCGCATCCGTACCCCGCACATGTCCCTCGCGGACGCTGCCCGGATCTGCCGGGAGACTGCTCGTCTGGCGCCCGAACTGCCCTCGCTGGCCGCGTTCCGCCCCTACGTCCCGCCGGTGAACACCCCGGCCGACGGTCCCTCGCTGGTCAAGCCCCGTCCCGTCACCGGCTGAACTCCTCCTCTCGTCCGGTCGGTGCGACCGCACCCGCGCCACTTCCCTACCCCGCCATGCCCGAATCCGGAAGGACCGTGCCCCATGGCCGCCAGGAAGACCGCCCGCACCAAGCCCGCACTGCCCAAGTGCTCTGCCTGCGCCGGTGACGGCTGGGTCCGCGAGACCCACACCGTCGGCCGGGGCCGGAAATCCCGCCCGGCCGGTGAGGTCGAGGTCCTGTGCCCGACCTGCCTCGGCTCCGGCACCGCCGCGTAGCTGCCCGAACCGCCGAGACCGGGCGGCCGGCCGCAGCGCCCCGCCCGGCCCCGGCCCAACCACCGGAAGGAGGACCGACCGATGCGACTGCCCCGCACGGACCCGGTACTCGTCCAAGCCGCCATCGCCGGCGCCCTGTCCTTCGCCCACCTCCACGACCTCGCCCAGGCCGCCGGACAGCACGGCTGGAAGGCATGGGCCTACCCCGTCTCGGTTGACCTGCTCCTGGTCGCCGCCTGGCACCGCATGCGCGTCCTGCGGGCCGTCGGCGCCCCGGCCCCGGCCGCCTGGACCTGGTTCGGCACCGCCCTGACCGCTTCGCTCGGGGCCAACGTCGCCACCGCCGGGCTCCTCGACCTCGACCAGGTCCCGGCCTGGCTGCGCATCCTGGTCGCCGGCTGGCCCGCCCTCGCGTTCTTCGGCGGCACCCTGCTCGCCCACGGCTCCGCCGATGCCGGTCACTCGGCCGAACCCGAGGAAGAATCCGAACTCCCGCTCTACGAAACCGAGATCGCACCGCCCGCCCCTACGGCCGACCCGGGTCCCGAACCTGTTGAAGCGGCCGAACCGGTGCCCGCGCTCCTGCCCGCCGCGCCTCCGGCGGCTCCGCCCGTGGCAGTTCCCGCCGCGCTGGTGGAGCACGCCCGAAAGATCGCCGACGACCACCGGACCCGAACCGGTGCCCCGATCGACTCGGACACCCTTCGCGTCCGCCTCGGCGTCCCGCCGCACTTCGCCGACGCCATCACCGCCCAACTCGCCTGAGAAGGAAGGGAGATCAGCCATGTCCCGCCCGATCCGCCTGCGCAACGTGTTCCGCATCGGCCCCGTCCAGGTCGGCACCTACTTCGACAACCGCGGCCGCGAGAAGCACACCGCCGCCTGCACCGCCCCGCGCTGCGGCTTCTCCGCCGACTACGACTCCCGCGCCGCCGCCGAGATCGCCGCCCGCACCCACCGCTGCACCGTCCGCTGACAGGAGACCCGCCATGAACATCACCCTTCCCCTGGTCGTCGTCCTCGGCGCCGGCGTCTGGACCGCCGTCAAGCTCCTCGGCATCCGTCTGTGGGTCGCCGCCCTCATCGCCCTCTTCGGCTTCTACCTGGCCGGGACCTTCCTCGCCCCCGTGATCGACCAGACCACCCGCTCCGGCGTCAACGCCGTCACCCAGAAGTGACAGGAGGCTCCGCCATGCCCACCACCGTCTTCACCCCCGGCCCGCTGGTCCTCACCCCGGACGCCTCCGGCCTGGTCGCCGAGATCGAGGCGTACCTGGCCACCTTCCCCGCCCCGGCCCGGGTCCTCGCCCCGTACGTCTGCCCGCTCGGCAGCGCCGTGCAGCCCTGGAACGCCGGCTTCCCGCTGCTCCGTCCGACGCTCCTCGACCGGATCGCCCACCGCCCGGCCCGGCCGACCCCGGTGACCGTCGCCGATCACCTGCGGTTGACCTCTCGCTACCTCAACGCGTTCGGCTGGGTGCAGGGCGCCCTGTGGGACTCCGCCGGCCGGGTCTGCCTCCTGGGTGCACAGGCCGCTGTCCTGGCCCATGGTTACGGCACCCCGACCACCGTCCACCGCGCCCGCCACCAGGTGATGGAAGTCCTGCACGCCACCGGTCGGCCCGTCGCCTCCCCGGACGTGTTCAACGACGCCCGGACGACCCGCCAGGCGGACGTGCACCACCTGCTCGACCGGGCCAGCGCCCGCGCCCTGTCCCTCGGTATCTGAGCGGCTTCCGGGGCGGTCACAAGCCGCCAAGCATCGCACCGCCCCGGAAGCCGACGCCCTTCCAACCCGCAGCCCAAGACCACGACCAGAAGGAGAGCTTCATCATGCCCCAGCACAGCCCCGCCTCGGCCCGCCTCTGCGGCAACTGCTCCGGCTTCGCCAGTGTCGCCATCGCCACCGGCCTGCGCCGGCCCGACGGCTCCCGCGACACCGCCCCGGTCACCTGCCCGACCTGCCAGGGCACCGGCACGGTCCCGACCCCGGCCCGACGCGCCCTCACCACCACCCGGCGCTGACCGCCGTGGGCACCCGCTTCGACTGGTCCGACAAGAAGCACTGGTCCCCACGCGCCGAACCCTGCGGCATCTGCGAGAAGCCGACCAACCTCCGCTCCGACCGCGGCAAGCCCGCCCACAAGGTCTGCGCGGAGACCTGGACCGATCAGCACGCCAAGCCTGCCCAGCAGTCCTGACCGCACGGCCCGGAGCCATCCAGCCCTCAGGCTCCCGGCCGTGCCGCACCGGAGGTGATCCACATGACCGCCACAGCACCGCCGCCGATCGCCGACCTGACCGCCTTAGCCTCCCTCGGCACCATGCCCGCCCTGATGCGGCAGCTCGCCGGGCTCGGTGGCTGCGGACGGCCCATCCGCCTCGACGGCCACCGCACCGAGGTCCACACCGGCACCGGCGAGATCCTGCACCACCTCGACTCGACCGCCCTCGCCGCCGGCCACCTGCTCGTGCGCTGCAACAACCGCCGCACCACCCGCTGCCCCGCCTGCGCGGAGACCTACCGGCGCGACACCTACCACCTGATCACCGCCGGACTCACCGGCGGCAAGGGCACCCCCGCCGCGGTCACCGCGCACCCCCGCGTCTTCGCCACCTTCACCGCCCCGGGCTTCGGCGCCGTCCACAACCGGCCCTCCACCGGCCGGTGCCGCTGCGGCGCCCAGCACTCGGACGGCGCGGCCGAGTTGGGTACCCCGATCAACCCGGACACCTACGACTACCGGTCCGCCGTGCTCTGGAACGCGCACGCCGGGAAGATCTGGGCCCGGTTCTCGATCTACCTGCGCCGCGAAGTCGCCAAGCGCGCGGGCCTGTCCCAGCGGAAGTTCCGCGAGTACGCCCGGATCTCCTTCGCCAAGGTTGCCGAGTACCAGAAGCGCGGCGCCGTCCACTTCCACGCCGTGATCCGCCTCGACGGACCCGAGGGCGGCGCCACCCCTCCCCCGGCCTGGGCCACCCCCGATCTCCTGGCCGATGCGATCCGGGCCGCCGCCGGTGCCGCCGAGATCCCCGGGCCCGTCCTCGACGGCACGGCCTACACCTTCGCCTTCGGCAAACAGCTAGACATTCGCACCATCAAGTCCGCCGACTTCGCTGCCGGCTCGGCCCTCACCGAACGCGCCGTCGCGGCCTACATCGCCAAGTACGCGACCAAGGGCGCCGAGAGCGCCACCGGCACCCTGGACCGGCCCGTCAAGCTCCTCGCCGAACTCGCCCACCTGGACGTCTCCGAACACGCCCGCCGCCTGATCCGCACCTGCTGGACGCTGGGCGCCCGCCCCGAGCTGGAAGACCTCCGCCTCCGCCCCTGGGCCCACATGCTCGGCTTCCGGGGCCACTTCTCCACCAAGACCCGCCGCTACTCGACCACCCTCGGTGCCCTCCGTGACGCCCGCGCCGCCTGGCGCCGTACCGAAGCCCTCGGCGTCGAAATGCCCGCGCCCACGGGAACCGCGGCTCCGGCCGACGAGCCGACCACCCTCGTCCTCGCCCACTGGACCTTCGCCGGCGTCGGGCTCACCCCCGGCGAACGCTGGCTCGCCGAAGCGCTCACCCCCGCCCCCGGAACGGAAGGAGAACCCACCCGTGGCTGAACAGCTCCTCACGGTCGAGAAGGTCGCCCGGCTGCTCGGGACCTGGGAGACCAGCGGCGAGCGGTTCCCCCGCCGCCTCATCGCCGAACGCCGGATCGCGTTCGTCAAGATCGGCCGCCACGTCCGCATCCCCGAGTCCGCCGTCACCGCCTACATTGCCGCGCGCACCGTCCAGCCGATCACCGCTCGCCGCGCCGGCCAGAGGCGGGCCGCCTGATGGCCAACAGCAAGAACAACCGGCGCCGCTTCGGCTCGGTCCGCCGGCTGCCCTCCGGCCGCTGGCAGATCCGCTACCCGGACCCGGTGACCGGGCAGCTCCGCCCCGGCGAGAAGACCTACGACACCAGGACCGATGCCGAGATCGCGCTGTCCGTGCTTGAGGCGGCCATCGTGGAGGACCGTTGGACCGACCCGGACGCCGGGAAGGTCAAGTTCGGCGAGTTCGCCGACAAGTGGCTCAAGGAGCGCAAGCTCGAAGCGACCACCCGCGAGCGCTACGAGGGTGTGCTCCGCCTGCACATCAAGCCGGCCCTCGGCGGCCGGTTCGTCTCGGAGATCACTCCGGCCCGGGTCCGGTCCTGGCGAACGGCCCTCCTGGAGAACGGAGTCGGTGAGCCGACCGTGGTCAAGGCGTACCAGATGCTACGCGCCATCATGACCACCGCCGTGGACGACGAGATGATCAAGCGGAACCCGTGCCGGATCAAGGGCGCCGACAGCTACGACGTTCCGGAGCGGCCCACGCTCTCCGTCCGGGAGGTGTACGCCGTCGCCGACACCATCCAGCCGCAGTGGCGCGCCCTGGTCCTGCTGACCGCGTTCACCACGCTGCGGCTCGGCGAGTTGGCCGCTCTCCGCCGGCGGCACGTCGACCTGGACGCGCGGCTCCTCTGGGTCCGGCGCAATCAGGCCGAGCTGAGCGACGGCACCCTGATCGAGAAGGCGCCCAAGAGCAAGGCCGGGTACCGCCCGGTGGCCTTCCCCGCCGACATCGTCCCCGTCCTCGCGCACCACCTCGACCAGCACGCCGCCAAGGGGCAGGACGGGCACTTCTTCATCGGGCCCCGTGGTGGGCGGCTCCGGCGCAGCAACTTCCGGGACGACTGGATCGCCGCCAAGGCCGCCGCTGGCGTCTCCCCGGAAGCACACTTCCACGACCTCCGACACACCGGCAACAATCTGGCCGCCCGGAGCGGCGCGAGCACCCGCGAACTGATGACGCGCATGGGCCACAGCACCACACGGGCCGCATTGATCTACCAGCACATGAACAGTGACCGTGACCGGGAGATTGCCGACAAGATGGGCGAGGCCGTCCGTAGGGCTTTGGGCACAGCCGCACCACAAGAAGAATGAGTTGTCTCGCCCGGCTAGCCACCAGGCGAGACAACTTACAGATCGCTACTGCGCAAGCAGTTGAACGCAGAGGGCTCCGAGCGCTCCTCCCGCACCGGTCAGAAAGCTGACCGCCAAAGCACGAACTGCCGTCTTGAAGAAGACGGGCATCCGGTTGCTGCTGCCCCTAGCGCCCGCATACCTACGAGTACCCCTCGATCGCTTAGGCTTGCCAGTCATGTGAGTCTCCTTGGGACTTACTGGAGGGCTCCCTCGACCATCTGCTGTAGGAGGCGCTGGTCGGCGGGAGCCCTTGGCTTTGAGCAGCATCTAAGCACCAGATCTGCCGCCAACCGATGCGCCAAAAAAGGACTTTGATCGTCCGTTTCCGTCTTCCTTCTGCCTTCCGCGCGCCCGGGCGGGCGCGCGCGTATACCATAAGATCAAAGTGGCGCAGATCACACTACCTACGCTTCTTGCCCTTCTTCCATAGAGCGACCTGGGCCTCCCTATCGGCCTCCGTTCCGATAGCGCGAATGCGACGAATGCGCGCCCGGCCACGTGAAGCGTCACGCTGTCCCCTACGCGCCGCCGCACGCACTCGCCGCGCTTCCTGAGCCGCTTGATGCCGCTGAACCGACTGAAGCGACCTCTTCCACCGCTCGACTGTTTGATCGCTATAGCCAGTAGTGGCAGCGATCCGCTCAACGGTCATTCCAGCCCGCAGAGCACGCTTAGCAGCTTCCCGGGCTTGTTTGGCAAGGGCGTACTCTGCGCGCCGCAACTCAATGTGCTGCTTCTTGATCCGCATGAGCTCGCTGTGAAGCTCATGGAGGAGGGCGTCATCCATGGCGGCACGCTATGAGCAACCTTGCTCTACCGTCCGGCAAATCCACTCGATGCCGCCCCGCAAGCAGGAACACCTTCTGGCACAGGCGTGGCACGGCTGAGTCGACAGGTCACACCACCGCGACGACAGAGAAGGGCCAGCCTCAGAGGATTCCCCTCGTGAGCTGGCCCTTTCGGCTCCTCTAGCGCGGAGCCCCCTGTCGGGTTCGAACCGACGACCCCCGCTTTACAAGAGCGGTGCTCTGGCCAGCTGAGCTAAGGAGGCGCGGTGGCCGTCCGCGGAGATCCACGGCGGCACCAGTGGGCAGTGTACCGGGCGGGGGCGCGGGGGGTGGGGTGGTTGTGCGGGGCGTGCGGGGGCGGGTGGGAGGGGGTGTGACCGGATCGATGCCAACTCGGGGGCGGCAGAGGGCTGACAAAAGGATGAACTGCCAGGTAGCGTCGCGGGGAGCCGGGCCCGGTACCAGTGGTTCAGACCAGTGGGGAGTTGCCGGGGCGGCGGCGAGAACATCCACCTTTACTCGGATCGTCCGGCACGTTCCTGCCGGTGAAGGAGCGAAGCACCATGGCTTCTGTGACGTACGACAAGGCCACCCGTGTGTACCCGGGTGCCGACAAGCCCTCCGTCGACCAGCTCGACCTGGAGATCGCGGACGGCGAGTTCCTCGTCCTGGTCGGTCCCTCCGGCTGCGGCAAGTCGACCTCGCTGCGCATGCTGGCCGGCCTGGAGGACGTGAACGAGGGCGCCATCCGCATCGGCGACCGCGACGTGACCCACCTGCCGCCGAAGGACCGGGACATCGCCATGGTGTTCCAGAACTACGCGCTGTACCCGCACATGACCGTCGCCGAGAACATGGGCTTCGCCCTGAAGATCGCCGGCGTGAACAAGGCCGAGATCCGCACCAAGGTCGAAGAGGCCGCCAAGATCCTCGACCTGACCCAGTACCTGGACCGCAAGCCGAAGGCGCTCTCCGGCGGTCAGCGCCAGCGTGTCGCGATGGGCCGCGCGATCGTCCGCCAGCCGCAGGTCTTCCTGATGGACGAGCCGCTGTCGAACCTGGACGCCAAGCTCCGCGTGTCCACCCGTACCCAGATCGCCTCGCTCCAGCGCCGCCTGGGCATCACCACGGTCTACGTCACCCACGACCAGACCGAGGCCATGACCATGGGCGACCGCGTCGCGGTCCTCAAGGACGGTCTGCTGCAGCAGGTCGACGCCCCGCGCGCCATGTACGACCGCCCGGGCAACCTGTTCGTGGCCGGCTTCATCGGCTCCCCCGCGATGAACCTCATCGAGGTCCCGCTGGTCGACGGTGGCGTGAAGTTCGGCGGCTCGATCATCAACATCGCCCGCGAGGACCTGGCCAAGGCCGGCGACGCGAAGAGCGTCGTGGTCGGCATCCGCCCCGAGCACTTCCAGGTCGTCCCGGCCGGCGGCCTCGAGGGCGTCGCGGTCACCGTCAACGTGGTCGAGGAGCTCGGCGCCGACGGCTACGTGTACGGCACCACCCAGGTGTCCGGCGAGGACAAGGACATCGTGGTCCGCGTGCACAGCCGCGAGATCCCGCAGCGCGGCGAGACCATCCACATCGTGCCGGTCGGCAACGAGCCGCACGTGTTCACCACCGAGGCCGAGGGCGGCAAGCGCCTCAGCCGCTGACGCAGACGCAGACGCAGACGAGAGCACGGGAGGAGGGGCGCCGTACCTGACGGCGGCGCCCGCCCCCCGCTCTCCGCTTCTTCCACGGAACCCCCTGCCCACGGCGGTCGGCAGGGGGTTCCGGCGTTCCCGGTGCTCCCGACGGTCCGGCGCTCCCCGGACACTTCCGGCCGCGATAGCGACGCTCCCCGGACGCTTCCGTCACTCCTGCGGACGCGGCGTCAACCCGATGGCGGAACAAAACGGGACAGTGGTCACCCGATGGTGTAACGCGGCGCGCCCGCCCCGCCACGCAACGCTACTCTCCTGTGCGTGAAACAGCTCGTGCGCCGCATCGCCCAGACCGTTGCCCTCACCCTGCCGGTGGTCCTGGTGACCACCGGCACGCTCGCCGTCACCCGCGTCCCGTGGGCCCCACCGACGGGCCTGGACCAGCAGGTGGTGGCGGCCTCCAGCGGCGACGGCACCATCGGCCGCACCGCCACGGCCCCCAACACCCAGGGCCTCGCCCCGCAGGACGCCCTCCGGGTGGACCTGATGGAGGAGCTGAGGAACCACAACCCGGGCACCGCCCTCGACCTGCTCGAGCGCACCATGCGCGAGAACCCGTCGCTGACCCCGTACTGCACCGCGCTGGCCGGCGAGCTCGGTCGCGCCGCGGTGAAGAAGTACCAGGGCGACGCGAAGCGCGCCCGCTCCTTCGCCCGCCCGGTCTGCGACGGCTCGTTCGCCGCCGGCGTGGTCAACTGACCGACCGCGCACGGGAGGAGCGGCCCCGGCAGCGGCCCCGACGGCGGCACCGGCCCGGGTCCCGGGGTCAACCGGCCGACCGCGCACCGGAGGTGCCCTCCCCCGACGCGGCCCGGGCCGGCCGGGGCGGGCCCGCTATCGTGGCGCGCATGACAGCAGACACCGGCACCGCCCCGGGTGCCACCGCCCCCGCCGTCACCCAGGCGGTGATCCTGGCGGGCGGGCAGGGCTCCCGGCTGCGGCCGTACACCGACGACCGGCCCAAGCCGCTGGTGGAGATCCCCGGCACCGGGAAGCCGATCATCGGGCACCAGCTGGAGTGGCTGGCCGCCGAGGGCGTCACCGACGTGGTGATCTCCTGCGGCCACCTCGCCGAGGTGCTCCAGGAGTGGCTGGAACGGGCCGACCTGCCGCTGCGCACCCGGACCGTGGTGGAGGCCGAACCCCTCGGCCGCGGCGGCGGGTTGCGCTACGCCGCCGCCTCCCTGCCGCGCCCCGCCGAGCCCTGGTACGCCACCAACGGCGACATCTGGACCAGGTTCAGCCTGCGCGAGATGGCCGCCTTCCACCACGAGCGCGCCGCCACCGCCACCCTCGCGCTGGCCCGCCCGCGCATCCCGTGGGGCGCGGTGGAGACCGACCGCTTCGGCAACGTGCTGGACTTCATCGAGGCCCCGCCGTCCCCGTTCCTGATCAACGCGGGCCTGTACGTCTTCGCCCCGGGCTTTCGCGAGCTGCTCCCCGAGGTCGGCGACCACGAGCGCACCACCTTCCCGCAGCTGGCCCGCGACCGCCGGCTGGCCGGCTACCAGCTCCCGCAGGGCTGCTACTGGCGCGCCATCGACACCGCCAAGGACCTCACCGAGGCCGCCAAGGAGCTCTCCGCGTCCCGGCGATAGTCCCCCGAAGTCCCCGAGGCCCCCCCGCGCGCCCCGCGCGCCCCGCACGGGCCCGCCACGACGCCCCGGAGGCCGCGGAACGCGCTCCGGGGCGTCCCGCTGCCCGGGGGCCCGGCACGACCGCCGACGGCGCCAGAGGCCGCACAGAGACACCGAAGGCACCGAGAAGACACCGAAGTAGACCGGAGACACCGGAGCAGAACCGTAGGGCCCCTCCCGGACGTCCGGGAGGGGCCCTACGGTGTGTCGTTCCGCGCGGGGTCGGCCGTCAGGCGGCGGGCGCGGGGCGCTGCGGGCTCATGCCGAGTTCGAGCAGCGGCGGTCCGCTGCCCAGCAGGCCGCCGATCACGCCGTGCGAGGGCTGCGCGGTGCGCGGCGTCCCGGCGGGGGCGCCGCCCGTGCCGGTGCCGCCGGCCGAGCCGCCGTTGCCGGTGCTGCCGCCGCCACCACCGGTGCCGGAGGTGCCCGAGCCGGCGCCGTTGCGGGCGGTCGGCGTGGAGCCCCCGGAGGGGGCGCCGCCGGACGGCTTGGCCTTGCCGCCGCTGCGGCTGGACGAGGGCGAGGGCGCGGCCGGGGCCTTGCCCTGGCCCTGGGTGGGGCTCGGCGTGGGGGTGGGGGTGGGCGACGGGGTGGGGGTCGGCGAGGGGCTGTTGCTCGGCCAGACCGGGGAGCCGAAGTCGGTGGGCGGCTCGACCGGCGCCGTGCTGCCGCCGGTGCGGACCGCCGCGCCGAGCAGCGAGCCGGAGAGCAGGGTGAGGCCGACCACCACGGCGGTGACCACGCCGCGCCGGCGCAGCATCCGCCGCCGGACCGCGCCGGGTTCGCCGGGTCCGTGCCGGCGGAACGCCTCCAGGGCGATCCGGCCGTCCAGCGAGGCGAACGGGGCCCCGGCGATCAGCAGCGGGCTCCAGGCCGCGAGGAAGATCAGGTCGGGGGTGTCGTAGACCGGCACCGCCTTCCAGCTCACGGTGAACAGCAGCGCCGCGGACAGCGCCATCGCGGTGCCGGCCGCGAGCCGCTGCCACAGGCCCAGGATGGACAGCACGCCGACCACGATCTCCAGGAAGGAGACCGCGAGCCCGGCGCCCACCGGGTGGGCCATCGCGAAGTCCAGCAGCGGCTGGGCGACCTTCCACGGGTGCAGCGAGGACAGCCAGCGCATCATCGAGCCGCGCTCGCCGCCGTCGAAGTACACCGGGTCGCACAGCTTGCTGAACCCGGCGTACACCGACAGCGAGCCGAGCAGCACCCGCAGCGGCAGCAGCACCAGGCCCAGGTCGACCCGGCGGCCGGGGTACCAGGCGTGCTTGGAGCCCTCGCTGAGCGACGGCACCTCCGGCAGCTCGCCCTCGGGCTGCCAGCTGCGCCCGGCGCCGATCCGGACCGACTCGTCCAGCAGTTCGGGGACGCCGACGTGCGGGGTCTCGCCCGGGGTGCCGTCGGGGCCGTACTGGCGCGGGACGCCCTGGAGCTGCTGGGTGTCGTCCTCGAAGCCCTTGGCGGGGGCGGGCACGGTGGTCAGCCGGACGGCTTCCAGCAGCTGGGTGGCGGCGGTGTCGCCGGGCCCGGTCCGGCCGCTCCAGGCGGTGACCACCCGGGCCTTGCGGCGGGGGGCCCCGCCGGTGACCGAGGCGGCGGTGATCCCGGCCAGCGCGGGCACCGACGCCGCGGGCACCACGATCTGCGGGGTGACGCCGCTGCGCAGGCCGTACGGGTCACCGAAGGCGGCACCGGCCGGGGCGTCGATCATCGGGGCCACCGGGGCGGAGAGCCTGACCCGGAAACTGGCCTGGGTGCTGCTGAGCCTCGACGGGTCGGACGGCACCCGGACCGTGTTGAGGCCCGGACCGTCGTCTATCCCCGCGGGGCGCTGCCCGAGGCGCAGAGGTGTTCTGGTGTCCACACCCCTCTAACCGGGTGACGGGCCCCGAGGACACTCTCCCGGGTGGATTCCGGGCGAGGATTTGAAGTGATCATGAGAAAACCGATCGGGCCCGACCGGACCCGACCGGTTCCCCCACGAAAACGACGCGGTACCGCGACGCCGCAGCGCCACCGCGCACCGCGCACCGCGCACCGCCGCGTCAGCGCTTGGCGCGCAGCCGGGCGGCCTCGTACAGCACGATGCCCGCCGCCACACCGGCGTTCAGCGACTCGGTCCGGCCCGGCATCGGGATGCGCACCAGCAGGTCGCAGGTCTCCGAGACCAGCCGGGACAGGCCCTTGCCCTCGGAGCCGGCCACGATCACCACGGGGCCGGTCAGCACGTCCAGGTCGCCGATCTCGGCCTCGCCATCGGCGGCCAGGCCGACCACCATCACGCCGGCCTTCTGGTACGCCTCCAGCGCCCGGGTCAGGTTGGTGGCGCGCGCCACGGGCAGCCGCGCCGCCGCGCCGGAGGAGGTCTTCCAGGCGCCCGCGGTCATGCCGGCCGCCCGGCGCTCCGGGATCACCACGCCGTGCGCGCCGAACGCGGCGGCGGAGCGGACCACGGCGCCGAGGTTGCGGGAGTCGGTGACGCCGTCCAGCGCGACGATCAGCGCGTCCTGCCCGCTGTCGGCGGCGCCCTCCAGCAGGTCGTCGGGGTGCGCGTACTCGTACGGCGGGACCTGCAGCACCAGGCCCTGGTGGTTGAGGCCGCCGGTCATCTGGTCCAGCTGGGCCCGCGGGGCCTCCATCAGCGGGACGCCGCGCTCGTTGGCGGCCTGGAAGGCGTCCCGGACCCGGTCGTCGGTGTCGAGGAACTGCTGCACGTAGAGCGCGGTCGCCGGGACGCCGCCCTGGAGCGCCTCGACCACCGAGTTGCGGCCCACCACCAGCTCGGCCGCGCCCGCGCCGCCGCGGCCGCTGCGGGAGCCGCCGCCGGCGCGGCGCATGCCCGCGCGGGACTTGGCGTCGCGCTCGCGCTTGAGCGCCGCGTTGGCGGCGCGCTGCTTGGGGTGGCCCTTGCGGGCCTCGCCGGGCGGGGTCGGGCCCTTGCCCTGCAGTCCCTTCCGGCTGTGGCCGCCGGTACCGACGCTGGCACCCTTCTTCGATCCGGGGTTGCGGCGGTTCCTGCGCTGGCTGTTGCCGGCCATGGTTGTACTTCCTGTCTCTGCGTCTGCTTCGTGCGTCGGGGCCGCACCCCTACAAAGGTACGGCCCCGGCGCGCCCCGGAGGGCTACTGGTACTACCGGCGGCCGGTGGTCCGGCCCGGTGTCACTGCCCGATCGTCCAGCGCGGGCCGGACGGGGTGTCCTCGATCGCCAGCCCGGCGGCGCCGAGCTGGTCGCGGATGGTGTCCGCGGTGGCGAAGTCCTTGCGGGCGCGGGCGGCCTGGCGCTGGTCGAGGACCAGCCGGACCAGGGCGTCGACCACGCCGCCGAGCTCCTCGCCCTGCTCGGCGCCGCCGGCCCACTGCTCGTCGAGCGGGTCGAGGCCGAGCACGCCGAGCATCGCCCGGACCTCCGCCAGCCGGGCCGCGGTGGACTCCTTGTCGTCCGCGCCGAGCGCGCTGTTGCCCTGCCGGACGGCCATGTGCACGGCGGCGAGCGCCTGCGGGACGCCCAGGTCGTCGTCCATCGCCTCGGCGAAGGAGAGCGGCACCTCGGGGGCGGCGTCGACCGGGCCGCAGCGCTCCACGGCCCGCTCGATGAAGCCCTCGATCCGGGCGAACCCGGTCTCGGCCTCGCGCAGCGACTCCTCGCTGTACTCGATCATCGAGCGGTAGTGCGGGCCGGCCAGGTAGTAGCGCAGCACGATCGGCCGCCAGCGCCGGACCATCTCGGAGACCAGCACCGAGTTGCCCAGCGACTTGGACATCTTCTCGCCGGCCAGCGTCACCCAGGCGTTGTGCACCCAGAAGTTGGCGAACTCGTCGCCGAAGGCCCGGGACTGGGCGATCTCGTTCTCGTGGTGCGGGAAGATCAGGTCGAGCCCGCCGCCGTGGATGTCGAAGGCGCGGCCCAGGTACTTGTGCGCCATCGCCGAGCACTCCAGGTGCCAGCCCGGGCGGCCGCGGCCCCAGGGCGTCTCCCAGCTCGGCTCGCCGGGCTTGGCGGCCTTCCACATCGCGAAGTCGCGCGGGTCGCGCTTGCCGGTCTCGTTGTCGCCGGAGGGCTGCCGCAGGTTCTCCAACTCCTGGTTGGAGAGTGCCAGGTACTCCGGGAAGGTGGTCACCGCGAAGTACACGTTGCCGTCGGCGGCGTACGCGTGGCCCCGCTCGATCAGGCCGCGCATCATCTCGATCATCTCCGGGACGTGCCCGGTGGCGCGCGGTTCGGCGCTCGGCGGCAGGCACCCGAGGACGGTGTAACCCTCGTTGAAGGCGCGCTCGTTGGCGTACGCGATCTTCCACCAGTCGGTGGACTGCTCGCGCCCCTTGGCGATCACCTTGTCGTCGATGTCGGTGACGTTGCGGACGAAGGTGACGTCGTAGCCGCGGTAGCGGAACCACCGCTGCATCACGTCGAAGTTGAGGCCGGACCGGATGTGCCCGATGTGCGGCGGTGCCTGGACCGTGGCGCCGCACAGGTAGATCGAGACACAGCCCGGCACCAGCGGGACGAAGTCGCGTACCTGGCGGGTCATGGTGTCGTACAGGCGAAGGCTCACAGCGACCAGGGTAGTGGGCGGCGGGGGGTGCCCCGCCACCTTCCGGCCCCTTTGGCGTGCCCTCGTTCAGCCGAGGTTGCCGACGATCTTGCGCGGGCTGAGCCGGATCACCACCCGGACGTCGTCCGGTCCGTCGAAGCCGTAGTCCTCGCCCCGGTACTTGTGCGACAGCTCGTCGATCAGCTCCCGGCCGCCCTCGGTGGTCAGGGTGACCTCGCCGCGCGCCTCGAAGTAGGTGTACGGGTCGTCCGCCGGGTTGACCAGCAGGCTGACCCGCGGGTCGCGCACCAGGTTGAGGTGCTTGCGGCGGCCCTGCACGGTGGAGAACAGGATGTCGTCGCCGTCCCGCTTCACCCAGACCACGGAGGACTGCGGGCTGCCGTCGGGCTGCACGGTGGAGACCACCGCGTAGCTCTTCGCGTCCAGCAGCGCCCTGACCTTGTCGCCGAGTTCGACGCCCATGTCTCCTCCTGTGCCTGGTTCTTGACGGCTTGTCGGAACTCAGGCTATGCGGCGGGCCGTTCGTAGACCAGTGCCGTGGCGATCGCGGCGAGTCCCTCCGCGCGGCCGGTCAGGCCGAGGCCGTCGGTGGTGGTGCCGGAGACCGAGACCGGGGCGCCGACCGCGGCGGACAGCGCGGCCTGGGCCTCGGCCCGGCGCCTGCCGACCTTGGGGCGGACGCCGATCACCTGGACGGAGACGTTGCCGATCTCGAAGCCCGCCGCCCGGACGAGGCGGGCCGCCTCGGCCAGCAGCGCGACCCCGGCCGCGCCCGCCCACTCGGGGCGGGAGGTGCCGAAGTGCGCGCCCAGGTCGCCGATGCCGGCGGCGGAGAACAGCGCGTCGCAGGCGGCGTGCGCGGCCACGTCGGCGTCCGAGTGCCCGGCCAGGCCGGTCTCGCCGGGCCAGTCCAGGCCGGCCACCCGCAGCGGGCGGCCCTCCTCGAAGGCGTGCACGTCGGTGCCGATGCCGACGCGGGGGAGGATCGGGTCAGTAGCCATCGGTGGCCCTCCGGCGGGCGAGCACGGCCTCGGCGAGCACGAGGTCCAGCGGGCGGGTGACCTTGAACGCCTCCTCGTGGCCGGGCACCACGACCACCCGGCCGCCGAAGCGCTCGATCAGCCCGGCGTCGTCGGTCACCTCGGCGCCTTCGGCGAGCGCCCGCTCGTGCGCGGCGACCAGCCCGGGCAGGTCGAAGCCCTGCGGGGTCTGCACCGCGCGCAGGGTGGAGCGGTCGGGCGTGTCCAGCACCGGCTCGGGGCCGGACGGCTGCGGCTCGACCCGCTTGACGGTGTCGGCCAGCGGCACCGCGGGCACCACCGCCCCGGCCCCGGCGCGGACGGCGGCGGCCACCGCGTCCACCACCTCGACCGGCACCAGCGGGCGGGCCGCGTCGTGCACCAGCACCACCCGGGTCCCGGCCGGGACGGCGGCCAGGCCGAGCCGCACCGACTCCTGCCGGCTGGCGCCGCCGGGCACCACCCGGACGTCCTTGCCGTCCAGGCCGTGGCTGTCCAGCAGCGAGACGACCTCGGCCACCCCGTCCGGCGGGGCGCACACCACCACCAGGCCGACCGCCCGGCTGCGGGCCAGCGCCCGGACGGCGTGCACCAGCAGCGGTACGCCGCCGAGTTCGCGCAGCGCCTTGGGGGCGCCGGGGCCGAGTCGCTCGCCGCGCCCGGCGGCCGGGACGACCGCTGCCGCGAGCTGTGCTGAGGCGTTCAGGTTTGGCTCCTCGGGTGTGATGGGTATGGCCCGTGCCGAGCGCGGATACCGCGAGCGGGCAGGCCCCCTTCCTGACTGCACGTTAGTGGAACCGCGCCCGTGGCCCCGCTATGCCACCGACCCCTTCCGGGCATGGCGAAGCGCCCGAGGTGCCGTTCGGGCACCACCGGGCGCTGCGTCGCACTGCTCAGGAGGCGAGGACCTCGTCGAGCAGCGTCTCGGCCTTGTCCTCGTTGGTGTTCTCGGCGAGCGCCAGCTCGCTCACCAGGATCTGCCGGGCCTTGGCCAGCATCCGCTTCTCACCGGCGGACAGGCCGCGCTCGCGCTCCCGGCGCCACAGGTCGCGGACGACCTCTGCGACCTTGATCACATCGCCGGACGCGAGCTTCTCGAGGTTCGCCTTGTACCGGCGCGACCAGTTGGTGGGTTCTTCGGTGTACGGTGCCCGGAGCACCTCGAAGACGCGGTCCAGGCCCTCTTGGCCCACCACGTCGCGGACGCCGACGAACTCGGCGTTCTCCGCGGGCACGCGAAGCGTCAGATCTCCCTGCTGCACCTTCAGCACCAGGTAGGTCTTGTCCACACCTTTGATCTGGCGAGTTTCGATGGCCTCGATCAGCGCAGCCCCGTGATGGGGGTAGACCACCGTGTCGCCAACCTTGAACGTCATGTGACAGGACCCCTTCCGTGGCTTTCCAGAATAACACGCTTTTCTGCTGACTCGAAGGGCGTTTTCGCAGGTCAGGGCCGGTCCCAGGGCTTGACAACCACCCCGGTCGCATGCTGCGACCGGTGTTCGATCAGGGCTTCCCGCAGGTCGGAGGCGGTCTGACCGCGCGGCGAAACCTCTGGTCACGACTCCGAAACCATGGTTGGATCTTGAGTTTTTGCCCCCGACGCGCCGGGCACCCCGGATCGTGATCGGACCGCGACACGGGGCCACCCCGTGAGAGGCGGATATGTGTGGTCGGTAGTCTGACCCTCGACCACCGACCGTGATCCGTTTTCCGCTGGATCGTCCCCCCATCAAGGAGAAGTCGCCGCCGTGAGCCGGAGCCTTCGACGCGGCGCTGTCGCCGCCATCGTCCTCGCCGCGATCGTCCCGCTGGCGGCCTGCGCCGCGGGCAACGACGCGAGCACGCTGCAGATCAAGCCGGACAACGCGGCGACGGCCATCGGGAGCGACGTCAAGCTCAACAACATCGTCGTGGTCACCCCCGGGGGGACGGCCGGCGAGTACACCGGCCCGGCGAACGTCACGGTCAACGTCGCCAACACCGGTGACAGCCCGGAGGTGCTGACCTCCCTGAAGGTCGGCGACACCGCCGCCAAGCTGACCGACAAGAGCGGCGCCGCGGTCGACAGCATCGCGCTCGCGCCCGGCGAGTCGGTGCTGCTCGGGGCCGAGGGCGGCCCGCTCGCCGCGGTGCCGAACGCGGACGTGTCGGTCGGCGGCTACGTCAGGACGACCTTCACCTTCAAGAACGCCGGCGAGGTCTCCGCCAACGCCAACGTGCAGCCGGCCGACGGCCTGTACGAGGGCTACGGCCCGGCGAAGGCGTCCCCCTCCGCCCCGGCCTCCCCGTCCACGGGTGCCTCCGCCTCCGTCTCCGCGGGCGCCTCCACCTCGCCCTCCGCGGGCGCCTCGACCTCGCCCTCCGCCGGGGCCACCGGTTCGGCGAGCGCCCCGGCCGCCCCGTCCGGCTCGGCCACGGCCGGCTGACCCGGCGGCGCACGGACGGCACCGGCGCAGCACGCAGGAGGGGCCCCGCCGCGCGGCGGGGCCCCTCCTGCGTGCTGTGCCGGTGCGTCGCGGTTTACGGCTCGAACTTGTAGCCCAGGCCGCGGACCGTGACCAGGTAGCGCGGGGCGCCCGGGTCCGGCTCGATCTTCGCCCGCAGGCGCTTGACGTGGACGTCCAGGGTCTTGGTGTCGCCGACGTAGTCCGCGCCCCAGACCCGGTCGATCAGCTGCATCCGGGTCAGCACCCGGCCCGCGTTGCGCAGCAGCATCTCCAGCAGGTCGAACTCCTTGAGCGGCAGGTCGACCTTGGCGCCGTCCACCGTCACCACGTGCCGGTCGACGTCCATCCGGACCGGCCCGGCCTCCAGCGCGCCCGGGGCGGCCGCGCCGTCGCCGCCGCCGTCCTCGCCGCGGCGGCGGAGCACCGCGCGGATGCGGGCGACCAGCTCGCGGGTGGAGTACGGCTTGGTGACGTAGTCGTCGGCTCCTATCTCCAGGCCGACCACCTTGTCGATCTCGCTGTCCTTCGCGGTGACCATGATCACCGGGACGTTGGAGCGGACCCGCAGCTGGCGGCAGACCTCGGTGCCGGGCAGGCCGGGCAGCATCAGGTCGAGCAGGACGAGGTCGGCTCCGTTGCGCTCGAACTGCTCCAGCGCGTCGGGGCCGGTGGCGGCGACCGCCACCTCGAAGCCCTCCTTGCGGAGCATGTACGACAGGGCGTCGCTGAACGACTCCTCGTCCTCGACCACCAGTACTCGGGTCACGATCGGGCCTCCGGGGCAGGAAGTGTGGTTGCTGCGTGGTTTTCGGGGTCCTCGACCGGGGCCTGCCCGGCGGGGAGCCGCAGAGTGAAGGTGGAACCCTGGCCCTCGACGCTCCAGACCGACACGGTGCCGCGGTGCGAGGCGGCGACGTGCTTGACGATGGACAGGCCGAGGCCGGTGCCACCGGTGAGGCGGGAGCGGGCGGGGTCCACCCGGTAGAAGCGTTCGAAGATCCGCTCGCGGTCCTTCTCCGAGATGCCGATGCCCTGGTCGGTCACCGAGATCTCGATCAGTTCGCCGTCCGCCTCGCCCAGTGCCGCGGCGCTGGAGATCCGGCGGGTGGCGAGGGCGACCCTGGTGCGCGGCGGGCTGTAGTTGACCGCGTTCTCCACCAGGTTGCCGAGGGCGGCGGCCAGTTGGCCGCGGTTGCCGACCAGGTAGAGGCCGGTGGTGCCGCCCGCCGCGATGACGATCTGCTTGGCGGCGGCGGTCTGCCGGCAGCGGTCGATCGCCTCGGCGATCAGCTCGTCCACCGCGACCGGCTCCGGGTCGACCTTGAGCTGGTCGTCCTGGACCCGGGACAGGTCGATGATCTCCTGCACCAGGCTGGCCAGCCGGGTGGCCTCCACCTGCATCCGGCCGGCGAAGCGCTGCACCGCCTCCGGGTCGTCGGAGGCGTCCGCGACGGCCTCGGACAGCAGCGAGAGCGCGCCGACCGGGGTCTTCAGCTCGTGCGAGACGTTCGCCACGAAGTCGCGGCGGATCGCCTCGATCCGGCGGCGCTCGGTGCGGTCCTCGACCAGCACCAGCACCAGTCGGGAGCCCAGCGGGGCGACCCGGACCGAGACCGCGAGCGGCTCGGCGGTGCGGGCCGCCGCGCCGGGGCGGGTCAGTTCCAGCTCGATCTGCCGGATCTCGCCGTCCCGCCGGGTGGAGCGGGCCAGCGACAGCATCCGGTCGACGGCCACCCGGCCGCCGCGGACCAGGCCCATCGAGTAGGCGGCGGAGGAGGCCTTGACCACCTCGTCGCCCTCGCCGAGCACGATCGCGCAGGAGCGGAGCACCGAGAGCACGGTGTCCACTCCCGGGGGGAGGGCCGGTTCCTGGTGCGGTTCCGGCGTTGTGTTCCTGCTGGTCCTGCCGCCCTTGCCCCTGCCCTGGTCGCGCTCGCTCCAACGGAAGGCGACGGAGGCGGTGAGGCCGACGCCGAGCCCGGCTATGGCGCAGGCAGCGGCGGCGGCCACGTTCACGTCCATGCCTGTCAGCGTAAATGGTGCTCGGGCGGGCTCCGTAAGGGTGCGATCAAGGCATCGGCCTGACGTTGCCGAGAATTCACCTTCACGCTGCCGCCGATTCACCGCAGCGGCCGTGGCAGGTCGCCCGAACGGCTCAGTCTGGGCCGGGCAAGCCCGTGTGGGCGGTGACGCGGCTACCATTCGCGCCACCAGCAGCGGCCGCCCGCGCCGCCCGCCCCTCCGGCGGGTCGGTCCGGGGCGTCCGGTCGGCACCGCCACCGACACCGGTACTGGAGGAGAAGAGCGCATGCGCGACGCGTACCACGAGGAACTCGACTCGATCAGCGACAGCCTGGTCGAGATGGCCCGCCTGGTCGGCTCGGCGATGGGACGGGCCACCACGGCCCTGCTGGACGCGGACCTCGCCCTGGCGGAGGGCGTGATCGCCGCCGACGAGAAGATCAACCAGCTGCACCACGGTCTGGAGAACCGCGCGATCGACCTGCTGGCCCGCCAGCAGCCGGTCGCCACCGACCTGCGGATCGTGGTCACCTCGCTGCGGATGAGCGCCGACCTGGAGCGCTGCGGCGACCTGGCCCGGCACGTCGCCAAGGTCGCGCGGCTGCGCTACCCGGAGACCGCCGTCCCGATCGACCTGCACCCGATCGTGCTGGAGATGGGGCAGCTCGCCCAGCGGCTGGTCGCCAAGGCCGGCCTGGTGATCGCCACCAAGGACGTCGACAAGGCGCTGGAGCTGGAGGCGGACGACGACGCGATCGACGCCCTGCACCGCGAGCTGTTCTCGCACCTGCTGGACGACCGCTGGCACCACGGCATCGAGACCGCGGTGGACGTCACCCTGGTCGGCCGCTACTACGAGCGCTTCGCGGACCACGCCGTCTCGGTCGCCAAGCGCGTGGTGTACCTGGTCACCGGCGAGCACGTGGACGACTTCGTGGCCACCGCGGAGTCCGCCGAGTAACCGTCCGCCGGGTCCGGCGAGGGGGCGCACGGCGGCCGGACCACCAGCCTCCGCGCGCCCGTTGACGTGTCGTCAACCGTGGGGTTTCACTCGAAGGGACGGGCGGCTGCTTCGGCTCGCCCGGCTCCGCCCGGACGAGGAGGCAGCCCGATGAAGACCACCGGCACCCCGACCACTCCCCCGCCGCACCCGGTGGCCCCGGCCGCCGCGCGGCTGCTGCCGGTGCTGGCCGCCGGCTGCGGCTGCGGCCCGGGTTGCGGCTGCGGCTGCCAGTCCGGCTCGCCCTGCCAGTGCGGCGGCGTGACCGGCGGCTGCTGCGGCGGCCACTGAGCCCGCGCGCGACGGACGGCCGGGCGCCCCTCCCGAGGGGGTGCCCGGCCGCCCTGCCGTTCTCCCTGCCGTTCTCACGAGCCCCTCCCGGGTGCCGGGAGGGGCCCTTCCTGGCGTCAGGAGAAGTTGACGTCCATGCACTGGTAGAAGGCGTTGCCGGTGTCCGCGATGTCCCAGACCGCCAGGATCACCTGGTGGCCGGTCAGCCCGGCGGGCAGGGTCGCGGTGTGGGTGAGCGTGGCCGGGGGCTGCTTGCCGCCCATCGGCACGGTCAGGAACGGGGTCAGGTTCAGGTTCGACCTGGTCAGCTTGGTGGTGGCGTCGTAGCCCGGCTTGGTGAGGAAGTACCGGAACGAGGTGGTGGCGTGCCGCGCCTCGATGCTCCAGGTCAGCGTCAGCTGCTGCCCGGCGGTCACCTTGGTGGTCGGCCAGCCGCCGCCCCGCGGGTCGTCCAGCTGCGCCCAGCGCGCGTCCGCGCCCGCGCACAGCTTGCCGTCGGCGGGCCCGGTGGCCGGGAAGCCCTTGGGTCCCTCGACGCTCTGCGGCTCCCACTGGATGTCGCCGCACTTCTTCACCACACCGGCACCGCACAGCCCCGCCCGGCTGGGCGGCGTCGTGATGTACCCGTGCGAGCTGGCCGGGAGGGCGGTGGCCAGGACCGCTGCGGCGGCGGCGAAGCCGACCGCCAGGATGTTGCGCTTGCGCATGGTGCTCCTCCGTGGGGGTGGATGGAGTGCACGACCGCGGACACGCGAAGCAGGGCCGCGTGGGGGGCGACCAAGATTGTCATGCCCGCGCCGACAGTGGTTCCACGCTAGGAGCGCGCCTTCCCACCGTCAATGGTCTGAACCATTCGAGAACCTTAACGAGGCTTTACCGCAGGCTTGTTGACGATCAGTCAGCCCTCTCCCCGCCGGACCGGCCGGGCCGCCCCGCCCCCTGCGGCGGACACGGAACAGCCCCCTGGGCCGGGGCGTCGTTGCGCCGGACAGGGGGCTGAGAGGTGGGTGAGGGCGGGAAGGAGTACTTACTTCTTGCCCTGGTTCTTCACGGCCTCGATCGCGGCCGTGGCGGCCTCGGGGTCGAGGTAGCGGCCACCGGCGGCGACCGGCTTGAAGTCGGCGTCCAGTTCGTAGAGGAGCGGGATGCCGGTGGGGATGTTGAGGCCCGCGATGGCCTCGTCGGAGATGCCGTCGAGGTGCTTGACCAGGGCGCGCAGGCTGTTGCCGTGCGCGGTGACCAGGACGGTGTTGCCCGCGGCCAGGTCCGGCACGATGGCGTCGTACCAGTAGGGGAGCATCCGCTCGACGACGTCCTTGAGGCACTCGGTGTTCGGGCGCAGCTCGGACGGGATCTCGGCGTAGCGGGCGTCGCCGGCCTGCGAGTACTCGGCGTCGTCGGCGAGGGCCGGCGGCGGGGTGTCGTAGGAGCGGCGCCAGAGCTGGAACTGCTCCTCGCCGAACTCGGCGAGCGTCTGGGCCTTGTCCTTGCCCTGGAGGGCACCGTAGTGGCGCTCGTTCAGGCGCCAGCTGCGGCGGACCGGGATCCAGTGGCGGTCGGCCTTGTCGAGGGCGATCTGCGAGGTGCGGATCGCGCGGCGCAGCAGCGAGGTGTGCAGCACGTCCGGCAGCAGGCCCTCGGCCAGCAGGAGCTCGCCGCCGCGGGCGGCCTCCTTCTCGCCCTTCTCGTTGAGGTCGACGTCGACCCAACCGGTGAACAGGTTCTTCTGGTTCCACTGGCTCTCGCCGTGGCGGAGCAGGATCAAGCGATAGGTCGTGTCAGCCATGGGGCCAAGCCTAGTGGAGGGCGAAATCCGATCGCTCGGTCGTCCGAATCGGGGGTAACGTTCGCCCAGCGGTTTCGACTCTTACCGATCGGGCCGTCCCCACCGTTCCACCCCGCCCGCGGGCGGCCGCACCACCCTGCCCGCGGCCGCCGGGGCCTGTACCGCCCGGGAGCTCCCCCCATGCCCCTCCTCGCCCGTCTGGCCTCCGAAGCACGCAGAGCGGGCGGCGGGCTCCCCCGCCGGTTCTGGTGGCTGTGGACGTCCACCCTGGTGAACCGCCTCGGCGGCTTCGTGGTCACCTTCCTGGCGATGTACCTGACGCACGAGCGCGGCTACTCGGCGGCGTACGCGGGCCTGGTGGCCTCGCTGTTCGGGCTCGGCTCGGCGGTGGCCGCGATCGGCGCGGGGGTGCTGACCGACCGGCTGGGGCGGCGGCCGACGCTGCTGGCCGCGCAGGTGGCGACGGCGCTGTTCACGGCGGTGCTCGGGTTCACCGACGGGCCGGTGGCGATCGCCGCGGTGGCCTTCCTGGTCGGCCTGGCGAGCAACGCGTCCCGCCCGGCGGTGAGCGCGATGATCGCCGACCTGGTGCCGGCCGCGGACCGGGTGCGGGCGTACGCGCTGAACTACTGGGCGATCAACATCGGCTTCGGCGCGTCCGCCGCGGTGGCCGGGCTGATCGCCGTGCACGGCTACCTGACGCTGTTCCTGCTGGACGCGGCGACCACCCTGCTGTGCGCGGTGGTGGTCTTCGTGAAGGTCCCGGAGACCCGGCCGGAGGCCGCCGCCCCGGCCGGTGCCGCCGCGCAGGCCCCGCAGGTCGGGCTGGGCACGGTCTTCCGGGACGGGCCGTTCATGGCCGTGGTCGCGGTGAACCTGCTGCTGGCCCTGGTCGTCCAGCAGGGCTCCACCACGCTGCCGGTGGACATGGGCGCGCACGGCCTCTCGGCGGCCCGGTTCGGCCTGGTGATCAGCCTGAACGGGGTGCTGATCGTGCTGCTCCAACTGCCGCTGACCCGGCTGATGGAGGGCCGCGACCGCACCGCCCTGCTGGTGGCGGGCGCCCTGCTGACCGGCTGGGGCTTCGGCCTGACCGCGCTGGCCGGGTCCTCCGCCGCGCTGTACGCGCTGACGGTGGCGATCTGGACGATCGGCGAGATCGTCACCGCACCCACCATGATGGCGCTGGTCGCCGAACACTCCCCCGCCCGGGCCCGCGGCCGCTACCAGGGCGTCTACTCGCTCTCCTGGTCACTGGCCTCGTTCGCCGGCCCGCTCGGCGGCGGCCTGCTGCTCCAGTACGCGGGCAGCTGGGCCCTGTGGGGCGGCTGCGCGGCGGCCGGCACCCTGGCCGCCGTCGCCTTCGTGGCGATCGGCCGCCGCCGCCCCCGCCCGCCGGTGGTCGACGGGACGGCCCTGCCGACCCCGGTGAAGACGGCGGCCTGACGCCCGCCGGCGGCGGCACAGACAGATTGTGCAGAGGCCCCTCCCGAACAGGAGGGGCCTCTGTGGACGGGTGGATGGCGGACGGTCAGACCTCGCCGAACTCGCCGGTCGCGGCGGCGGTCACGAAGGCCGCCCAGACGGTGGGGGCGAACTCCAGGTGCGGGCCGTGCGGGTCCTTGGAGTCCCGGACGTGACCGAAGTTGGCGTCGTCCACCTCGACGCACGAGCCACCGTTGCCATCGGAGTAACTGCTCTTCCGCCACTGTCGCGGCGAGACGGACTCATTGAGGGTGGCTTGCATGCTCGTGTTCCTCCGCAGCCTTCATGATCCGGACCAGGGAATCCTCCTGCGACAACGCAGCAGTCCGCACCAAATCGTAGGCTAGGCGGCATTTTTCGACCAAGGCGGTTTCGTCAACCAAGTGGCCGACGTGCACGCTCTCCATGTATGCCAGGGGCGGTGCGTCATCGAAGGCCATCAGGCTGACCATGCCTCCAAGTAGTGCATGTGCTCCCGCGCCGAACTCCACGACCTGAACGATGATCTGCCGCTCGGCAATCAACTCGGCAATGTGCCGGAGCTGCTCGGCCATGATCTCCCTGCTGCCGACCACCCGCCTGAGCACCGCCTCATCAAGGACCGCCCAGAACAAGAGCCTTGTCGGGTCACCGATGATCACCTGCCGTTCCAGTCGACCCGTGAGGCGCTCCTCCAACTTCTCCTCATCGAGCAGCGGATTAGCAGCCAGGATCATCGCTTCTGTGTACCTCCGCGTCTGGAGCAGCCCCGGCACCACGAGGGGCGCGTACTCCAGGATCGTCTTCGCCCGGAGTTCGTGCTCCGCGGCCTCGACGAAATAGTCGGCGAACTGCCTGCTGCGCATGGTCCGCACCAGGGAGTGCAGCCGTTCGAGGTGGCCGTCGGCCGAAAGCACCGTGTCCAGTTGGCGCGACAGGTCTTCCTGCGGGCGCCGGGTGGCCTTCTCCAACTGGCTGACGTACGTCGGCGAGATGAAGACCAGGTCCGCGAGTTCCTGCTGGGAGAGCCCGGCCTTCTCGCGCAGCCGCCGCAGTTCCGCTCCGTAGAACGTGGCCGGTGACCGGGTCGGGTCGAGCGGCGAAGGGCTGACCATGGCTCACCTCTGTGCAGAGTGCTTGTCAAGATTTCTCCACTTCCCAGGCTAGTGCCGTTCCGCGACGCTCGTAGCACGGAACGTGACGTTCGTGGCATGAGGAAAGGGTGGTGACCGCCGTGGCCAACTCCTTGCTCGACCGGTTGGATCGGCAGGACCGCGCCTTCGGGCGCAAGGTGTGCGACGGCCTCCGGGAGGCACTCGATTCGGCCGGGGTCAAGTTGCCCTCGCTGGCGGTGGAGCGGGCGGCCACCGGGATGTACCTGGTGCAGCTCGGTGGCGTCACCCCGGACGTGGCGGGCGAGTTGGCGACCCTGATCTGGACGGGCGCCCCCTACGTGCGCGCCGTACGGAGCGGGGGGCTCGGCGGGGACGTCTCGATGCTCTGGTCGCCGGAGCGCGGCGAGTTGTTGATCGACGCGGCGACCGGACGGCTCGGCGAGTTCTCCCACGCGGACGAGCGGGGCGACCTGGTACTTGTCCCGGCCGACGGGGGCGAGCCCTGGTCGGTCGGCCGGTGCGCGGTGCGCCACCCCACCCGCGCGGACCTGGTCCAGGCCGATCCCGTCCGCCCCGAACCGTCCGCATCGACACCGAATTGAGGAAGAAGTGCTGTACACCGGAAGGCCGTTGGAGGACACCGGTGCTCCCCGGCGAGCTGTCCCGCCCGGCCCCGGACGCCGCCTCGTGAACGACGCGCTGCGGCAGCGGGCCTGGGAGATCGCCGAACAGCTCTCCCGGGTCGGCGGCGGCGGGGAGGCCCGGCTGACCGCGATCGCCGACGGCTACCGGATCGAACTCGCCGTCATCCGTCCCGACGGACCCGACGACCAGCAGGCCGTCCTCAGGGCACTCGCCCTCGGCGACCGCTGGGGGCACAAGTACTCCCCGCCCGCCCGCAACAACGGCACCGCCCACGAAACCGTCTGGAGCGAAGTCCACGCGCGGGCCGCCCGGGACCCGGCCGGACCGGTCAGCGGCTGAACAGGCCCCGGCAGGTCCTCAGCCGGTCGCGCCGCCGGCCTCGCTCTGCCGCAGCCGGACCCAGGAGTCGTGGTCGTCCTCCAGGATCGCCTGGTACTCGTCGATCAGCGGCAGCAGCCGGACCGGCTCCGGCACCGCGTCACCGTACTCGGCCTTCAGCAGGCCGAGTCGGCGGCGCAGCGAGTTCAGCCGGTGCACGGTGTCGGCGCGCTGGATCCAGAGCGTGCGGTAGCCGAAGAACGCCGCCCAGGCGGCCAGCACGGTGACCAGCGCGCCGGTGACCAGCGCGATGTCGGAGAGCCGGCTGGCGGCGGGCTCGCCGACCTTCAGGCCGAGCAGCACGGTGACCAGCGCGGACAGGCTGACGGTGGCCAGTTGCAGGGTCAGGGCCCGCCGCCGGTCCCAGTCGCGGCGGCGGCGGCGCTCCTTCAGCTCGGCGTCGAGCTCGGCCTCCAGCCAGGCCAACTTCCGTTGTGCGGCGGCGGATTCGGCGGGTCCGGCGAATTCGGTGTCCATGGTTTCCTCCCCGGCCGGGAGGATACCGGGCTCAGTCCCCGGCGGGCGGGTTCCCGCTCGCCAGGTGCGCGAACTCCGCGAGGTTGCGGGTGGATTCGCCGCGCTTGGTGCGCCACTCCCACTCGCGCCGGATCGCGGTCGCGAAGCCCAGCTCCAGCAGGGTGTTGAACGGCTCGTCGGCGTTCTCCAGCACGCTGCCCAGCAGCCGGTCCACCGCGTCCGGGGTCAGCGCCTCCAGCGGCAGCCGGCCGACCAGGTAGACGTCGCCGAGCGGGTCGACCGCGTACGCGACGCCGAACATCCTGGTGTTGCGCTCCAGCAGCCAGCGGTGGAACGCCTCGTGGTTCTCGTCCGGCCGCCGGATCACGAACGCGTTCACCGACAGCGTGTGGTCCCCGATCCGCAGCGCGCACGCCGTGGAGAGCTTGCGCGTCCCCGGCAGCGCGGCGACCACGGTGTACGGATCGGCGGCGGCCGGCTCCCAGGCCACCCCGGCCTGGTCGAGCGCGGCGCGCAGGAGGGTGAGTGCGTCGTCCTTGGCAGCCATGGCCCCACGCTAGCCCCCCGGCCGCCCGGCCCGCGCCCGCGGGGCCCGCGTGCGCGCCGTCACAGCGGACCCGCGCCGCCGCTCGGGCCCCGGGCCGTCGCGTCAGACCCGGGCCGCGGACATCGCCCCCGTGTAGACCTCCGCGGTGGCACCGGCCGCGGTGAGCCAGCCGAAGGCGGCGGCGTGGCGGGCGGCGGCGGCGCCCCGGACGGGGGTGAGGGAGGGGTCGGCGACGTAGGGGTGCAGGGCGCGGGCCCAGGCTTCCGGGTCGTGGCCGGGGACGAGGGTGCCGGTGCGGCCGTCGCGGACGGCGACCGGGAGGCCGCCGACGGCGGCGGCGACCACGGGGGTGCCGCAGGCCTGGGCCTCCAGGGCGACCAGGCCGAAGGACTCGCTGTGGGAGGGCATCACCAGGGCGGTGGCGGCCCGGTACCAGTCGGCCAGGCGGGGCTGGTCGACCGGCGGGTGGAAGCGGACCACGTCGCCGATGCCGAGCTGGGCGGCCAGCTTGTGCAGGCTCTCGGGGCGGGCCAGGCCGGTGCCGGAGGGGCCGCCGACCACCGGGACGACCAGGCGCTCGCGCAGCCGGGGGTGCCGGTCCAGCAGCCGGGCGACGGCCTTGAGCAGGACGTCGGGCGCCTTGAGGGGCTGTATCCGGCCCGCGAACAGCAGCACCGCCGCGCCCTGCGGCAGGCCGAGCCGGGCCCGGGCGGCGGCCCGGGAGTCGGGGCCGTCGGGGCGGAAGACGTCCAGGTTCACGCCGGGGTGGACGACGGCCAGCTGGTCGGGGCGGGCGGCGTAGTGGTGGGCCAGCTCGGCGGCCTCCTCCGCGGTGTTGGCGATCAGCCGGTCGGCGGCGCCGACCACCTGGGTCTCGCCGATCACCCGGGCGGCGGGCTCCGGGGTGTCGCCCTCGGCGAGCGCCGCGTTCTTCACCTTGGCCATGGTGTGCATGGTGTGCACCAGCGGGACGCCCCAGCGCTCGGCGGCCAGCCAGCCGACCTGGCCGGAGAGCCAGTAGTGCGAGTGCACCAGGTCGTAGTAGCCGGGGCGGTGGCCGGCCTCGGTGCGCAGCACGCCGTGCGTGAAAGCGCACAGCTGGGCCGGCAGGTCCTCCTTGAACAGGCCCTCGTACGGCCCGGCCGTGACGTGCCGGACCAGCACGCCGGGGGCGAGCTCGACGGCGGGCGGGTCGTCCGAGCTGACGGCGCGGGTGAACACCTCGACCTCGATGTCCAGCTCGGCGAGGCGCTTGGCCAGCTCCACGATGTACACGTTCATCCCGCCGGCGTCCCCCGTGCCGGGCTGGTGCAGCGGCGAGGTGTGGACGCTCAGCATCGCGATCCGGCGCGGCCGGCGGGCGCGGGCCGGGGCGGGGGGCGCGGTCGCGGCGGGTGCCGCGGGTGCGGTGCGGCGCGGCTCCCGGCGGGACGTGCGGACGAGGTGCTGGGTCACCTGCGGAAGCCTCCCTGTGCGCCGGCCGTCTGGTCTGCTCTTCTCGTGCCGCCGCCCGCGGCCGGCGGCAGCGGGCGGAGGGACGTCAGCCAGGGCAACCGGGGAACGCGTCGTCGTATTCCCGCCAGCGGACGCGGGACGGGCGCCGGGGCGGGTGCGGGTGCCGGTGCGGGCGGACCGGCTGCGTACGCTTGGTGCCCATGGCCGCACGCGACACGCCGCTGTCCCGGGGCCGGTCGAGCCGGCCGGTGGGGACGATCACCCGGGGCACCACGAACACCAACCGGCTGCGGCGGATGGACCGGTGGATCGCGTACACCGCGGGCCGGGCGCTGCGGGCGTCGGCGGCCCCGCCGGTCGCGGTGGACCTGGGGTACGGCGCGGCGCCGTGGACGGCGGTGGAGCTGTCCGCGCGGCTGCGGGCGGTGCGGGCGGACGTCCGGGTGGTCGGGATCGAGATCGACCCGGCCCGGGTCGCGGCGGCGCTGCCGATGGCCGAGCCGCCGCTGCTGGAGTTCCGCCGGGGCGGCTTCGAGGTGCCGCTGGACGGCGGGGCGCGGGCCCAGCTGATCCGGGCGGCGAACGTGCTGCGGCAGTACGACGAGGACCGGGTGGCCGAGGTCTGGGCCCGGCTGTGCGGGCGGCTGGCCCCGGACGGGCTGCTGGTGGAGGGCACCTGCGACGAGATCGGGCGGCGGCACGTCTGGGTGGCGCTCGGCCCGGAGGGGCCGCGCACGGTGACCTTCGCGGCCCGGCTGGCCGACCTGGAGCGGCCGTCCGACCTGGCCGAGCGGCTGCCGAAGGCGCTGATCCACCACAACGTGCCGGGGCGCCCGGTGCACTCCTTCCTGCGCGACTTCGACCGGGCCTGGGCGGCGGCCGCGCCGCTGGGGGCGTTCGGGGCCCGGCAGCGCTGGGCGGCGACCTGCGCGGCGCTGGCCGCGGACTGGCCGCTGCGGGACGCCCCGGCCCGGCGGCGGCAGGGCGAGCTGACGGTGGACTGGGCCGCCCTGGCCCCGCGCTGAGCCCGGCCTGGTCCGGGGCGGTCCGCACGGGTCGTGCGCCCCGCCGGGCACGCGGAACGGGCCGCCGCCCGGTGGTCGAGCGGCGGCCCGTCACACGGCGGGGCGCGGGTCCGGCGGCGGCCTCAGCGGCGCCCCGGCCGGGGGCTCAGTGGCGCCGGCGCCTGCGGGAGAGCACCAGGACGGTCGCGCCGAGCGCGCACAGGGCCAGCGCGGCCGAGGCGATCGACAGGACCGGGGCGCTCGCACCGGTGTCGGGAAGGGCGGGGTGCGGGCCGTGGCTGTGGGAGTGGGTGGGGCTGGGCGCCGGGGTGCTGGACGAGGGCGAGGGGCTGGGGCTGGGACTGGGGCTCGGGGAAGGGCTCGGGCTCGGGCTCGGAGACGGGGAGGGGCTGGGGGACGGGGCGTTGACGGTGACGGTCAGTTCGGCCTGGTTGGCGACGGCGGCGGCCCGGGCGAGGACGAGCCGCTGGGCGTCGGCCGGGTCGGGATCGGCCGGATCGACGGGGGCGTAGACGAACGCCTGGCCGACCGGGCTCTGTGCGGTGGCGGCGGCCCGGATCCGGGCGGAGCCCGGCGCGGACGGGCGGAACCAGAACGGGTCCCCGGCCGGGAGGGTGGCGCCGTCGGCGATCGGCCGGGTGCCGTCGGCGTCGGCGAACAGGTCCCCGCCGGTGGCGGTGAGCACGGCGTCACCCGCACCGCCCCGGACGGTGTACGGGCCGGTGATCCCGCCGGTCACCGCCGTACCGGGGCCGTCGATCGCGAGGGGGGCGGCCGGTTCGGACAGCGGGCCCTGGCCGATCACCCGGGTGACGATCGCCGAGGTCAGCGCGAACCTGGGGTCGCCGGTGGCGAGGACGAACCGGTCGGTGAAGAACCAGACGGCGGCCTGGACGGCGGCGGCCCGCTGGGCGTCGCCGCTCGCGGCGGCGGGCTCGCCCGTCACCGGGTAGTACTGGGTGAGGACGCGCATCACGAGGCCGAGGTTGGGCACGTCGGTCAGCGACCAGGTGCCCGGGTCGTAGGGGATGCCCGTCCCGGTCGAGGTGTTGAGGTCCACGCAGTACAGCTCCAGGCGGGCGCCGGTGGTGGCGGTGCCGTAGATGATCCCGCCGAAGCCCGGGTCGACCGGGGTGTACCCGACCGTGCTGTAGCCGGGTGCGGGGTACCCGGACAGCGGGTCGAAGGAGGCGGGGGCCTCGAAGCCGCCGTAGGTCTGGCCCGGCCCCGTGGCGGCCGTGATCACCATCGCGGCCGGGGGGTTCGCGGCCGGGGCGGCCGCTCCGGCCGGCGGTTCCCACCGGGCGGAGGCCGTCCCCGGGAGCAGGCACAGGGCCAGCAGCGCGGTGGAGACGAGAGCGACAAGACGGGTTGCGCGTACGTACACGGATCACCATCCCGGGAGGTGGGCAGCGGCCGTCTCACGGTAGGCAGCGGGGGGAGGCCGGGGGCACCGCCTCACCCGGCGCGGGCGGGCGGTCACCCGGTCGGCGCAGGAACGGCGGCGGCACCCCGGGACCGGCCGACCGCCCGCCGGACCCCGCCGCGGGGCGATCCGAGCACCCGTTCGACAGTTCACTCGAACGAGTTATCGATTTTCTCTGGCGTGTTGACGCCCCGTCACGCCACCATGGAACCGCTCGGGCGGCCGTTCCAGCGGCCCCTGAGTGACCGTCAGACGGTCGGCGCGCCAGCTCGCCCGTCAGCCCGCCCGCCAGCCCGCCCGTCAGCCCGCCAGCTCCCGCCGGACTCGTTCGAACGACTCGTACGCGTCGGCGCCGAACAGCACGAAGCGCACCTCGTCCAGGTCCGGGCCCTCCTCGGCCACGGCCGTCAGCGCGATCCGAGCGGCATCGTCCAGCGGCCAGCCGAAGATCCCGGCCGAGACCGCCGGGAAGGCCACCGTCCGCGCCCCCAGCCCGACCGCGACCCGAAGGGACTCCCGATAGCACGAGGCCAGCAGCTCCGCGCGCTGCCGGTAGTCCTCCGCCCGGTACACCGGGCCGACGGTGTGCACCACCCAGCGGGCCGGCAGCCGCCCCGCCGTGGTGGCCACGGCCTGACCGGTCGGGAGTCCCTCGGCGTAGTGCGAGGCCCGCAGTTCGCGGCACTCGGCGAGGATCTCCGGCCCGCCCCGGCGGTGGATCGCCCCGTCCACCCCGCCGCCGCCCAACAGCGAGCTGTTGGCGGCGTTCACCACCACGTCCACCTGCTGTTCCGTGATGTCACCCTGCACCAGCGTGATCTGTGTCACCGCTGCTCACCTCCAGTCAGTTCCGGTCCCGCCGTGGCGGAAAGCCACGGAAACCCTAGGCAAAGCCGCCACCACACGCGTGGCAATAACCACATCCGCGCCGCTCAGTCGAAGAAATCCTCGGAGATCACGTTATGGTCGCGGGAAGCCCCCCGATGCCCGGTGCCACCCGGGCACTGCGGACGGACACCAGCCGTTGGTCCGTCGGGGAAAGGAAGGACCGACCGATGCCCGCTACGGGAGACGGGCGGGCACCCGACGCGACCAGCAGCGCCGGAACCGCCGAACGCAGCCGCGGCCGCCGCGCCCACAGCGCGCAGCGCACCGGCCCGACCGGCCAGACCGCCGGTCAGCCCCCGGCCCGGAACGCCGGCCCGGCGCCGATACCGCATCCGCGCAGCACCCCGGGGGCCGCCGAGCCGTCCCGGCCCGCCGCCGACTTCCGCGTCCTGGTGGTGGAGGCCGACGGGCCCGAGCACACCCTGTTCGACTCGCTGGCCGCCGAGCTGGGGCAGCACGCCGAACTCCACCGGGTGGACGGCATCCGGGAGGCCCTCGCCGCCCTGCCGCCGCTGCCCGGCAGCGGTCGCCGCGGGCCGCGCGGCACCGACTTCCAGTGCGTCCTGCTCGACCTCGGCGAGCCCGCCACCACCGGCACCTCCGCCGACCCGGGCCCCGGTTCCGCTTCCGCTTCCGGTCCCGATGGCGCCCCGGCCCCCGGCGGCGGCTTCGCCGAGGACTTCGCCCCGGGGTTCGCCGACGGCTTCTCCACCGGCCTCCCGGACGGCCTCCCCGACGGCTTCGCCGAGGGCGTCGGCCCGGCGGCCGGTGCCGACGACCGGCTGGACGGCCTGCGGGAGTTGCTGCTGCGCGCCCCGCACACCGCCGTGGTGGTGCTCACCGACGCCGCCGGAGCCGAGCTGGGCGCCGCCGCGGTCGCCGCGGGCGCCCAAGACTTCCTGCTCCGGCAGGATACCGGCGGCCCGCTGCTGGCCCGCGCGCTGCGCTACGCGGTGGAGCGCAAGCGCGCCGACGAGTCGCAGCGCCGCCTGGTCGAGGCCGAGATCCGCGGCCAGGAGAACGCCCGGCTCCAGCGCCACCTGCTGCCCACCCCGCTGCTGGACGGCGCGAACCTGTCCTTCACCCGCCGCTACCGCCCGGGCCGCCGCCGCGCCCTGCTCGGCGGCGACTTCTACGACGCCGTCCGCACCAAGGACGGCCGGGTGCACGTGGTGATCGGCGACGTCTGCGGCCACGGCCCCGACGAGGCCGCGCTCGGCGTCGCGCTGCGGATAGCGTGGCGGACGCTGGTGTTCGCCGGGCTGACCGGCCAGCCCCTGCTGACCACCCTCCAGCACGTGCTGGAGCACGAGCGCCGCAGCGACGAGATCTTCGCGACCCTCTGCATGGTCGTGCTGGACGCCCCCACCGCGGACGGCGGCCCCGAGACCGCCGAGCTGTACCTGGCCGGGCACCCCGCGCCGCTGCTGCTCGGCCCCGACGGCCCGCCCGTCCTGCTCCCGCTCGACCAGGCCGGTCCGGCGCTGGGCCTGCTGCCCTGCGACGCGACGCACTCGGTCTGGCCCGCCCTCCAGGTCGAACTGCCGCCCGGCTGGCGGCTGCTGATGTACACCGACGGCCTGGTCGAGGGCAAGGTCGGGGCCGGTTCGCCGCGCCTGGGCCAGGAGGGCCTGATCGAGCTGATCGCCGACCACCAGGCCGCCGGTCTGACGCGCGGCCGACTGGTCGACTCCGCGATCGCCGAGGTCGAGGAGCTGAACGGCGGGGCGCTCACCGACGACGTCGCGGTGCTGCTGCTGGAGCGCAACCCGGTGCCGGTGATCATGGGCTGAGCGCGGCCCGCCCGCGCCCGTCCGTCCAGCGGCGGAGCCGAACGGCCCGTCCGCGCCCGGAGACGCCGGAGGGCGGCCCCACCCGGGGCCGCCCTCTTCTCCGTCGCGCTCGGCACGCTTCTCCGTCGTACTCCGCAGGCCCGCGTCCGCGCCCTCGTCCGGGCGCCGGCGCCGCGTCACCAGGGGCCGTACGGGCCCTGGTTGCCGCGACCGCCGCCGCGGCCGTCGGTGATCAGCTTGATCGCGGGGCGGACGTCCACCACGTAGACGATCGCGGCGACCAGGCCGGCCAGCGTCAGCAGGCCGGTGATCGGGTTGGCGCCGAACAGCAGGTCCCAGAGCAGGACGACGCTCAGCAGGACCACCCAGAAGCCCTTGGTCTTCTTGTCGGCCGCCCGGTACGCGTCCTCCCGGCGGAACACCGCGTCGCCGAGCGCGAACACCTTGAAACAGATGATCGCCGTGGCGACCCACCACAACGGGTTCAGGAGGTTGACGTACAGGATCTGCACCGAGGGGCTCCTCACTCTTTCTTCCATCCTGGCACGGCCACCGGCCGAGTCAACGGCCCCCGACGGCGCGGCGTTCCCGCCGCGCGCCGGTCACTCCTGGTCGGCGGCGGCGCCCTTGCGGGCCCGGGGGGCCTTCTTGGCGGCGGGCTTCGGCGCGGCGGGCTCCTCGTCCACCACGACCTCGGCGATCACGACCTCCTCCACCACGACCTCCTCGACCGGCGCGTCCGCCTCGGCCGACGCCTTCGGCTCGCCGTCCTTCGGGGCGTTGGCGGTGTCCACCACGGTGCGGCCGCGGACGGCCAGCTCGTCGTAGACCTCCTTGGCCTTCACCGCGAACTCCAGCGCCCGGCCGACCTGCTGCATCGCGAACTCCTGTGCCTTGGCCTGGAGTTCCTTCACGTCGGTGGGCAGCGCGTTGACCGCTTCGGTGACCTTCGCCTGCGCGCCGGCCAGCGCGGCGCCCGCGTCCTGGAAGGCGGCGGCGGCCCGCTCCTGGGTGCCCTTGCGGTCGGCGGCGAGCGCCTCCAGCTGGGCGGGCACCTCGCGGAGCTTCTCGTACGCGAGGTCGCCGGCGCCGGCCAGGGCGTACAGCGGGGTCGGGTCGGTGAGGGTCTTCTTGAACTCGTCGCTGATCGGCATGTCGGTTCCTCCCGGTCGGGGTGCCGCCGCGCGGTCGGGTCGCGCGGGGCGTCGGTCACGCAGGTCTGGTCGTTCGGTCGGCTCTGGTCACGCGGGGGCGGGGGCGGGGTCCGGCGGACGGGCGGCCTGGTTCTCCTTCAGGAACGCCTCGTACACCGACAGCAGGGCCTGCTTCTGCCGCTCGTTGATCAGCGGATCGTCCAGGATCGCGGACCGCAGCCCCGGCCCCGCCCCGTCCCGCTCCTCCAGGATCCCGGCCTGCACGTACAGCGTCTCCGCCGAGATCCGCAACGCCTTGGCGATCTGCTGGAGGATCTCCGCGCTGGGCTTGCGCAGCCCGCGCTCGATCTGGCTCAGGTACGGGTTGGACACCCCGGCCACCTCGGCCAGCTGCCGCAACGAGTACTGCGCGCTCCGCCGCTGCTCCCGGATGTACTCGCCCAGCGAGCCCACGTTCAGTGACGCCATACGGGCAGTGTGCACCGCTCCGCTTGCAATTGCAAGCAAGCTGCTAGCGCCAGCGAGCGCGCCGCTCAGTGGCCGGACGGGCCGGTGTCCCGCCGCACCGCTGCCTGTTCGTCGACGACACCGCCGGCCACCTCGCCGCCGCCCGCGACCTCGGCATGCGCGTCCACCACCACCGCGGTGCGGACGGCCTGCGCGCGGTGCTCGACGGTCATGGCCTGCGCTGACCGCACCGTGGAACCGCCTGCCGCGTCCGGGCGGGGCGTGTCACCATCCGGGGTCATGACGATCTTCCACGGGTACGACGGGACCGCCCTCCACTACGAGCGGTTCGGCGACGGCGCGCCGCTGGTGGCGGTCCCCGGCGGTCCCGGCATGGACTCCCGCTACCTCGGCACCCTCGGCGGGCTGGACGCCCACCGGCGGCTGATCCGGCTCGACCCCCGAGGCTGCGGCCGGTCGGCGGCGCCCGTCGACCGGGCGAGCTGCGCGTTCGGTGCCCAGGCCGCGGACGTGGAGGCCCTCAGGGAACACCTCGGGGCGGAACGCGTCGACCTGCTCGGGCACTCGGCGGGGGCGCTCACCGCGCAGCGCTACGCCGCCGAATTCCCGCACCGCGTAAGGTCGCTGGTGCTGGTCACCCCGGTCGGCCGGGCGGCCCGGGAGCCGGACCGGGCGGAACTCGCCGCCATCCGGGCCGCGCGCTCGGCGGAGCCCTGGTACCCGGACGCGGCCGAGGCGGACGTCCTGCTGGCCGGTGGCGCGGGCGACCCGGCGGAGCTGGTCCGGCGGATCACGCCGTTCTTCTGGGGCCGTTGGGACGGGACGGCCCGCGCCGCGGCGTTCGACCCGGAGCCGGTGCCGGCCGCGCCCTGGATGCGGGACGCGTTCTACGCGGGCTCGGACGAGGCCGGGGGCCGACCGGTGCCGGCGCCGGTCCTGGTGGTCGCCGGTGGCCGGGACGGGATGATCGGCACCGCCCCGGCGAGGCTGGCCGCCGCCCTCCACCCCCGCGCCCGCCTCGCTGTCCTCCCCGAGGTCGGCCACCGGCCCTGGGTGGAGGCACCGGTCGAATTCACCGCCCTGGTAAGGGAGTTCCTCGACCAGCCGTGAAGGCGCGGCAGCGCGGGGCGGCCCTCATCCGATCAGCCGTCGGTAGAGCGGGGCGAGGAGCGCCGCCAGGTCGGGGTCGAGGTCGGCGAGGGCGGCGGGGGCCGGGTCGGGCGGGGCGGGGGGCGGGTCGTGGAGGGTGAAGTCGCCGTGCCAGAAGGTGTCGAGGCACTGGTCGAGCGGGAGGTCCATGGCGGTCAGTCCCCGGTGGCGTCGGCGGAGAGGGTGAGCAGTTCGCGGAGCCGGTCGGTGGGGAGCTCGGTCAGCCAGCTCTCCCCGGCGCCGACCACCGACTCGGCCAACTCCCTTTTGCTGTCGATGAGTTCGGCGATGCGCTCCTCGATGGTGCCGGTGCACACCAGCTTGCGGACCTGGACGTCGCGGCGCTGCCCGATCCGGTGGGCGCGGTCGGTGGCCTGGTCCTCGGTGGCCGGGTTCCACCAGCGGTCGAGGTGGACGACCTGGTTCGCGGCGGTGAGGTTGAGCCCGGTGCCGCCGGCCTTCAGCGAGAGCAGGAACACCCCCGGCCCGTCCGGGTCCTGGAAGCGGTCGACGAGTTCCTGGCGGCGCGGCGCGGTGAGCCCGCCGTGCAGGTAGGGGACGGGGGTGCCGAGGCGGCGGCGCAGGTGGGGCTGGAGCAGCGCGCCGAACTCGGCGTACTGGGTGAAGACCAGCGCCCGGTCGCCCGCCGCCAGGGCCTCCCGGAGCAGCTCGACCAGCCGTTCGACCTTGCCGGAGCGGCCGCCCAACGGCGACTTGTCGCGCAGCAGTTGGGCGGGGTGGTTGCAGACCTGCTTGAGCCGGCCGAGGGCGGCCAGCACCGCGCCCTTGCGTTCGACGCCGCGGATGCCGCCGAGGCGGTCGAGCAGGTCGGCGACGACGGCCTGGTAGAGGCCGGCCTGCTCGGGGGTGAGGGTGCAGCGGACGGTGAACTCCTGCTTGGCGGGGAGCTGGCCGCCGATCTCGGGGTCGCTCTTGAGGCGGCGCAGCAGGAACGGCGCGGTGAGCCGCTGGAGCCGGGCCGCGGCGTCCCGGTTGCCGGACTGCTCGATGGGGACGGCGTAGTGCTCGCGGAAGGCTTCGGGGGTGCCGAACAGGCCGGGGTTGGCGAAGTCGAGGACGGTGTGCAGCTCGGCGAGGCGGTTCTCGACCGGGGTGCCGGTGAGCGCGATCCGGGGGCCGGAGCGCAGCGCGCGCAGCGCGCGGGACTGCCGGGCGGCCCGGTTCTTGACGTGCTGGGCCTCGTCGGCGACGACCCGGCGCCAGTGCACGGCGCGCAGCGCGGCGGCGTCGCGCTGGAGGACGCCGTAGCTGGTGACCACCAGGTCGGCGGCGGGGTCGGGCCGGGTCCGGTCGGGGCCGTGGTGGAGCTGGACCCGCAGCCGGGGGGCGAACCGGGCGGCCTCGCGCCGCCAGTTGCCGACCAGCGAGGTGGGGCAGACCAGCAGGACGGGGCCGCGGGCGCCGCGGGCGTGTTCGAGGGCGAGCAGGGCGAGGGTCTGGACGGTCTTGCCGAGGCCCATGTCGTCGGCGAGCACGGCGCCGAGGCCGAGCCGCCCGAGGGCGTCCAGCCAGGCCAACCCGCGCTCCTGGTACGGGCGGAGGGTGCCGGTGAAGCCGGGCGGGGCCGGGGTGCGGTGCGCGCCGGGGAGGCGGCCGAGGCGGCCGGCCAGCAGGTCGCCGAGCGGGCCCTCGGCGTGCACGGCGGTGACCGGGAGGCCGTCGACCACGGCGCCGTCCTCGTGGGCGAGGCGGAGCAGGGCGGCGGCGTCGAGCCGGGGGTCGTCGCGGCGGGCGGCGAGGAAGCGCAGGACGGCGGCGAGTTGGGCGGCGTCCACCTCGATCCACCGGCCGCGGAACCGGACCAGGCCCGCCTGGGCGGCCGCGATCTCGTCCAACTCCTGCCGGGTGAGCGGCTGTTGCCCGACGGCGAGCTGCCAGCGGAAGTCCAGTACGGCGTCCCGGTCGGCCTGGGCGGCGCGCCGGACGGAGCCGGGGACGGGGGCGGCCTGCGCGGTGGCGGCCAGGCCGAGGCGGGGGCGGCGGTGCCACCAGGCGGGCAGCAGCACGCCGTGCCCGGCGGCGGCGAGCGCGGGGGCGGTGTCGCGCAGGAAGGCCAGTGCCCCGGCCCGGTCGAGGTCGAGGCCGGTGGGGCGGGTGCGGTGCAGGGCGGCCCGCAGCGCGGGGAACGCCCGTGCGGCGCGGTCGAGTTCGGCGCGGTACGCCTCGACCGGGTCGTCCACCGCCCGGGCCAGCGCCGCCGCGCCCGGCCCGTCGGACCAGAGTTCGGCGGCGGGCAGCAGCAGCGAGGGCCGGTCGACCGGGCCGAGCAGCACGTCCAGCCGCCAGGTCTCGTCCACCACGGTGGCGTCCGGGTCGTCGGCGGCGGTGCCGAGCGGCTCGGCGAGCCGGAAGGCCAGCCGGAGGCGGCCTTCCGGCCCGGTGCCGGCCGCGGCGGCGGCGAGGCGGGCGACCTGCGCCGGGTCGGGCGGGGCGGGCAGCCGGGCGTCCGGGCCGCGCAGGGCGGCGACCCAGGCGGGCCCGCCGGGGGGCGCCGGTGCGTCGGGCCCGAGCGCGACCCGGGTCTCGTGGTCGGTGAGCGCGTCCAGCACGGTGTCGAACAGGGCGCCGCCGGTGGGCTCGTGGCCGTCCTCGGCGCGGGCGACCGGCGGGCACCCGGCCGCCAGCGCGCGGGCCTCCCGGCGGGCCGCCGGGTCGAACGCGGGCCGCCAGCGGGCCGCCCACCCGCCGGACTCCGCCACCAGCGCGGGCAGCACCCGCCCCCGCCCGGCCAGCCGCCAGGCCAGGTCGTGCACGCCCGTCAGCCAGCGCAGCGACGCCCCGTACGCGAGCTCCGCCGCCCGGCCGCCGGGCAGCTCGACGGTGCTGCCGGGCCAGTACGGGTCGAACAGCTCGCCGAGCAGCTGCGCCGCCTCCGGCCGGTCGAACAGCAGCGCCGGGACCCGCCACGGCCGCAGCTCCAGGCCCCTGGCGGTGGAACCCACCGGAAGGTCGGGCGAGGGCGTCGGCCGCGAGCCGAGCGTCGGCAGTCGCAGTGTCAGCCAGCGCTCGTCCCCGCGCTCCGCCAGCCAGGCCGGGCCCGGCCCGACCGCCGCGAGCAGCTCCGCGACCTCCCCCGCCGCACACGCGAACGGGTGCCGCGCCCCCTCCACCGCCCGCCCCCGGAACGCCGCGGCGTCCTCCGCCCACACCCCGAGCCGCCCGTCGGCCCGCCACTGGGCGTGCAGGACGTACATCGGGACCTCCGGGGGATCGGGCGCGGACCCTCCAGCTTAGGTCGACCCGCCGACACGCCCCGGAACGCACGGGCGGGGGCGCGGGGAGAACCGCTGCGCGACCGAGCCGCGGCACCTGGGGGCGCGGGGAACTGCGCGAGCGACCGGGCACGCACCGCGAGATCGCGGCGAAACGGCAACCGACCGCTCCCACCGCGACCCCGCCGGCGTGCGGCTCCCGCTGCGCGCGGTTCCCCGCGCCCCCGTCCGCGCGCTGATGCGCAGGTGACCTCGCGCCCCTGGTTTCGCCCCCCGTCGCCCTCGCGTTTCAGCGCAGGTGGAACACCGGCCCCCGCGGGGTGAACGGCAGCGTCGCGCCGCGCGGGACGAGGTAGGCGTGTTCGCGGCGCGGGACGCGCAGGGTGTCGCAGTCGGTGTCGGTGATGATCAGCAGCGGGGCGGTGGCGGGGAAGTCGGGGGCGCGGGCGAGCAGGTCGACGCCGGGTTGCAGGACGGTGCCGCCGCGGCCGCGGACCCGGACCCGGCCGGCGAGTTCGGCCACCGGCAGGTAGCCCGCGTCGTGGGGGGCGGCGTCGCAGAAGACGACCCGGGCGGCGGGGACGTCGCGGGCGGCGGCGTAGGAGGCGATCGCGCCGAGCGCCTTGCCGAGCAGGACGCGGTCCATCGAGCCGGAGGTGTCGAGCAGGACGCCGAAGGTGCAGCGCGGGGTCTCCTCGTCCGGGTGGTGGCGTCCGGCGCGCGGGATGTCGGGGCTGGCGGACTGCCGGCGGGAGGGGCGGGCGTAGGAGCGCAGCGGTTCGGGGCGGGGGACGAACTCGTCGAACCAGCGGGCGAGTCGGGCGTCCCAGGGCAGCGGCGGCTGGGCCAGGGCGCGGATCTCGTCGACCAGCCCGGCGGGCAGCAGGCCGCGGTCGCGGGTGTGCAGGTCGAAGCCCTGCTGGAGGCCGCGCCGGTAGAAGTCGTCCAGGTCGACGTAGCCGCGTCCGCCGGTGCGGGGCAGGGGTTCGCCGAGGATGTCGCCGAGGCCCTTGCCGCGCAGGGTGGCGAGGCGGCGCAGGCGGCGCTGGTCGCGGGCGATCCGGTCGTAGACCTCCTCGGCCGAGAGCCCCCTCAACTCCGGGTCGTGGAGCAGCCCTTCGGGCATCTCGCCGATGTCCATCTCCAGCAGCCAGCCGTTGATGACGTAGTCGGCGGCGACGTTGAACAGGTACGGGTCGCGGCCGCCGGCCCGGTCGCCGTGGCGGAGGGCGGCGTGCAGCATCTCGTGGGCGAGGACGAAGCGCCACTCCTCGTCGGTGTGGTGGCGCAGCGGGTTGAGGTAGATCTCGCCGGCTTCGGCGTTGACGGCGGCGATGGTGATGCCGTGGGCGCGGGCGAGTTCGGCGTCGGCGACCAGGGTGAGTCCGGCGGCGAGGCCGCCGAGCAGCGGGTAGCTGGAGACGAACCAGCCGAGGGCGCGTTCCCAGGGGCGCTGCGGCAGGCGGGCGCCGTCGTGGGTCTCGCGGCGGCCCCCGGCGACGTCCATGGCGGCGGAGACGGTGCGGGTGAGGGCGTGGGCGAAGGCGAGGGTCCAGTCCGGCGGGTCCTGGTGCGCGACCCAGCGTTCCAGGTGCTGGTCGGGGCGGTCGCCGCCGGTGCCGCAGGCCCGGTACTCGGCGGGGACGCCGTCGCGGCGCCAGCGGGCGGCGAGTTCCTCCTCGTCGCCGCCGGGCCAGCCGGCGGGCAGGTCGTCGGGGGCGCGGCCGATCGGGAAGGTGGCGAGGAAGCGGTTGACGACGGCGCAGCGGGCGGCGAGGCCGGCGGCGTCGGGCTGGACGCGTGGGCCGAGTTCGGCGGGGAGGTGGCCGAAGCCGAGGTGGAGCAGGGCGTGGGCGAGGGCCCAGGCCCACTCCTCGGGTTCGGCGCGGCGGCGCCGGTTGTGGTGCAGGTTGCCGTGCGAGTCGGCGGTGACCCAGCCGGTGGCGGGGTGCAGCGGGCAGTCCCGCTCGTCCAGCCGGCAGAGTGCGGCGGGGACGGCGGCGAGCGCGGGGTTGCCGGCGACCCTGGCCCGGCCGGCGAGGAACGCGGCCTCGACGGGGTCGACCTTCGCGGGCTCGGCGGCGGGGCGGCGGGCGCGGCTCACCGGCGGGCCTCGACCAGGCGGGGCAGGTCGCGGGCGGCCTCGATCAGGAACCAGGACGGCAGCACGGGGTTGCCGTCGGGCCCGTCGGCGATCACGGTCTGGGCGACCTCGACGGAGATCTCGGCGAGCTGCACCAGCAGCGACTTGGAGCGGTACGCGTGCTGCCGGACGGTCGGCGAGGCGTGCTCCTTGCGGGCGGGCAGCTCCTTGACCAGGCGGCCGCGGAAGGAGTCGGCGAGGTAGTAGAGCAGGTCGCGGTCCTCGATCCGGTGCGGCCAGGAGGCGTCGCCCTTCATGATCGCGTCCAGTCCGTACGCGTTGCGGACGATCTTGGCGTAGCCGCAGAAGGCGACGGCGTGGGCGGGGGTGAGCAGGCCGTGGGCGAGCACCTTGAGGGTGCCCTCGTCGAGGCCGGGGCCGAAGGAGTGCAGCGCGTCGGAGAGCATGTGCCAGGCGCGCGGGGTGGAGAACGGCTCCTCGGTCTTCGGCGGGGCGGACCACAGGTGGTCGGGCCGGTCGGTCAGGTGGTCGGTGATCCACGGGTGGATGCCGTGCCCGGCGGCCCAGCCGAGCCAGTCGTCGGAGCTGGCCCGCAGGTGGACGTGGACCAGGCGGTTGAGCAGCGCGGACGGCATCGGACGGGCGAGCGCGCCGTCGGTGGCCCGGTTGCCCGCGCCGATCACGATCGAGCCGGGCGGCAGCTCGTAGGTCCCGATCCGGCGGTCGAGGATCAGCGAGTAGAACGCCTTCTGCACGTCGGGGGTGGCGGCGTTCAGCTCGTCCAGGAACAGGCAGTACGGCTGCTCGCGGGCGATCGACTCGGGCGGGCAGAACCGGGAGCGGCCCTCGGGGGTGATCTGCGGGACGCCGATCAGGTCCTCGGGGGCGAGCTGGGTGCCGAGCAGCGAGACGCACTCCAGGCCGAGCGACTCGGCGAACCGGTTGACCAGCGAGGACTTGCCGATGCCCGGTGCGCCCCAGAGGAACACCGGCCGCACGGTGGCGAGTCCGAGCAGCAGCTCGGGGACCTGGGACGGCGAGACGGTGACGGCGGACTGCACAGCTCTCCTGAGGGAGGGGGGGTTCGGGGTTCCGGCGGCCAGTCTGGACGGCGGCGCGGGCGGGCGCACCCGGTTTTCCGGCGAGATGGTTCAACTTTCACCATCATGGTTGAAACTTGAACCACATCGGCGTACGGTGAACCGCGTGAACAAGTTGAAGCCTCAACAAAAGGCTTCGATCCCCATCCCGAGGAGAGCAGCCATGGGCATCTTCAACCGCAGCAAGAACACCGCCGCCACCGCCACCGCCACCGCCACCGTCCCGGCCGTCCAGGGCCCGGACCTGGCCCACCTGACCGGTGACTACGCCATCGACACCGCGCACTCCAAGATCGGCTTCGCGGTCCGACACGCCATGGTCACCAACGTCCGCGGCGAGTTCGCCGAGTACGAGGGCAAGCTGCACCTGGACGGCTCGAACCCGGCCGCGTCCACCGCCGAACTGGTCATCAAGGTCGCCTCGATCAGCACCGGCCAGGCCCAGCGCGACGAGCACCTGCGCACCGGCGACTTCTTCGACGCCGCCGCGCACCCGGAGATCACCTTCACCTCGACCTCCGCCGAGCGGGTCGACGGCGACACCTACCGCCTGCACGGCGACCTGACCATCAAGGGCACCACCCGCCCGGTCGCCCTCGACCTGGAGTTCACCGGCGCGGCCACCGACGTGTACGGCGCCGAGCGGGTCGGCTTCGAGGGCGGCACCACCGTCGACCGCACCTCCTGGGGCCTGACCTACAACGCCGCGCTGGAGACCGGCGGCGTGCTGATCGGCGAGAAGGTCAAGCTGACCCTGGACGTCTCCGCCGTCCGGGCCTCCTGAACCCGCCCGCCCCGGCCGCGCGTCCGGCCGCCCCGGTCCCGCCCCCGCCGTCCCCCTCGGCGGGGGCGCCGCCGTCTCCCGCGGAAGGAACACCGCTCCCGCGCCGCCGCTCCCGGAGCGCTCAGCCGGGCAGCAGCGCCGCGTCCTCGGCCGGCAGCCAGCTGCCCGGCGGGCGGCGCAACCAGCCCTCGGCGGCGGCGAGTTCGGCCGCGCAGGCGCGCAGCGCGGCCAGCCCGGGGTGGCGCGACCCCGCGCGGTGCACCAGGCCGAGCAGGCTGAGCGGCACCGGGTCGACCAGCGGACGGGCCACCCCGCCGGGGATGTCGTGCGCCTCGACGGTGGTGAGCACCGGGCTGCCGTGCCGGGCCAGGTAGCGGGCGAACTCGGCCGGCCCGACCGGCGGGGTGCGCCCGGGCGCGGCGGCCAGGCCGTGCTCGGCGAGCAGCCGCCCGCCGAGGTCGGTCCACTCGGCGGTGGCGGGCTGCCCGGCGAACACGTCCACCGGGTGCCCGGCGAGCGCCGCCAGCGGAACGGCGGGCAGCGCGGCCAGCGGGTGCCCGAGCGGCAGGAAGACCGCCATCGGCACCAGCCGGACCGGCGCGTGCACCAGCCGGACCCGGTCGGCGGCAGGCAGCCCGGCGTACCGGCCGAACGAGGCGTCCAGCCGGTGCGCGGCCAACTCCCGCGCGGCGGCGGTGAGTCCGCCGTGGTAGCGGGCCAGCAGTTCGGCCTCCGGGCAGCGCCGGCGGGCCGCGGCCAGCACCCGTTCGGCGGTGAACTCCCGTTCCCCGCCGGGGCTGTTGACGTCCACCAGCAGCGCCCGGGTGTCGCCCAGCGCGGTGATCTCGGCCTGGAGTTCCAGCAGTTGGCGCGCCTTCGGCAGCAGCGCCGCGCCCGCCTCGGTCAACTCGACGCTGCGGGTGGAGCGGTGCAGCAGCACGCATCCCAACTCCCGCTCCAGCGCCTGGACGTCGCGGCTGACGGCCTGCTGGGCCAGGTGCAGCCGCTCGGCGGCGCGGCCGAAGTGCAGGGACTCGGCGACGGCGGCGAAGCTGCGCAGCAGGCGGGGGTGGAGGTCGCGGGGCACGGGCGGAAGATTAACAACAGGAGGCGGTGAATCCGGCGGAGCGGGTGTTGGACGCCCCCGCTCCCCCGCCCCGAGGCTGGAGCCGTCCCCCCATTCCTCGGAGCCCCCCTTGTCGCTGCCGTCGCTTCCGTCACTGGCGTCACTGCCGTCCCTGGCGCTCGCCCGCTACCGCCCGGTGTTCGCCGCCCCCGGCGCCCTGGCCTTCACGCTGTCCGGGCTGCTCGGCCGGCTCGCCCTGGCGATGAACGGCGTCTCCACCGTGGTGCTGATCGCCGACCGGCGCGGCTCGTACGCGCTGGCCGGGGCGGTCTCCGCGGTCGGGGTGCTGGCGGGGGCGGTGCTGCTGCCGCTGCTGGGCCGACTGGTCGACCGCCTCGGACAGGCCCGGGTCGCGGTGCCCGCGGTGCTGGCCGCCGCGCTGCCGACGGGGGCGCTGCTGCTGTGCGTCCGCTCCGGCGCACCCGCCTGGACGCTCTTCCTGTGCTGGGCGCTGTCCGGCGGCAGCCCCGACCTGGGCGGCATGGCCCGGGCCCGCTGGGCGCACCTGCACCGCGCGGACCCGGCCGTGCTGCACCGGGCCAACGCGCTGGAGCAGTCGCTGGACGAACTGTGCTTCATGGCCGGGCCGGTGCTCGGCATGGCCCTGTGCACCGCCCTCGCCCCCGAGGCCGGGCTGCTCGCCGCCCGGGTGCTGGGCACCGCCGGCACCCTGCTGTTCGCCGCCCAGCGGGCCACCGAACCGCCGCCGGGCCGGGCCCCGCACCGGCACCGGGCCGGGGGGCTGGTCCGGCACCCGGCCGGGGGGCTGGTCCGGACGCCGGGCCTCCCGCCGCTGCTCGCGGTGTTCCTGGCCGCCGGGGTGCTGTTCGGCTCGCTGGAGGTCACCACGCTCGCGTACACCGACGCGCTCGGCCGGCAGGCGGCGGGCGGCGGGCTGCTGGCCCTGGTGGCGGCCGGGTCCTGCGTGTCGGGGCTGGTGTTCGGCGCGCTCCGGCCGCGCCGCCCGGCGGCCCGGCGGCTGGCGCTGGGCACCGGCGCGATGACCGCCCTGATGCTGCTGCCGCTGGCCGCGGGCCTGTCCGGGGCGGGCGTGCCGCTACTGGGCGCGGCCCTGCTGGCGGCCGGATCGGGCACCGCGCCGACCATGGTCAGCGGCATGACGCTGGCCCAACGCCTGCTGCCCGCGCACCGGTTGACCGAGGGGATGGCGCTGGCGGTCTCCGCGATCCTGGTCGGCATCTCCACCGGCGCGACCCTCGGCGGCGCGCTCGCCCAGCACACCACCCCCGGCACCGGCTACCTGCTGCCGGCCGGCGCCGCCGCCCTCGCCCTGCTCGCCGCCACCCGGCTGTCGCGCCGGGACGGCTGTCGCGCCGGGACGGCTGACGCAACGGACCGACTGACGCACCGGTCCGACTGACGCACCGGAACGGCTGACGCTCCGTCAGCGCCAGCCGTACGCGTACTCGGGCAGCTCCGTCCCGTCCGGGAAGCGCGCGATGCTGCGGCCCAGGCGGCGGGCGCCGTGCCGCTCGTAGAACGCGACCGCCCGCCGGTTGGCGGCCAGCACGTCCAGCCGGACGGGCGCCGCCGGGAAGCGGGCCAGCGCGGCGCGCAGCAGGCCGGTGCCGATCCCGCCGCCGGTCCGGCCGGGGCGGACGTGCAGTTGTTCCAGCCGCACCACGCCGCCGTCCGGCACCAGGTAGGCGAAGCCGAGCGCGGCGCCGTCCCGGTCCTCGGCGAGCAGCAGGACGGGCGTGTCGGCGGGCGTCCCGTAGTCGGCCTCCAGCCGCAGCGTCCAGAGCAGTTCCTGTTCGGCGGTGTCGGCCTCGGCGTCCAGCAGGCCGGCGGGCAGCAGCCCGGCGTACGCGCTGCGGCGGCTCGCGGCGTACAGCGCGGCGACGGCGGCGGCGTCCGGGGCACCGCCCTCGCGCAGGACGGGCGGGGCTGGCGGGCGGTCGGCGGCGGGCATCCGGCCAGCTTCGCACACCTGCTTTCCCTCCGGCGGGCCGCCGCCGGAGGCATTTCGCCGGCCGGGGCTTGAGCGTGCCCGAACCGATGCCCTAGAGTCGCTCACGCATCATTTTGAACGCGTTCGAAAACGCGCTCCCGGCTGCCGGAGGGGAGCCGTCCGCCGTGCCCGCCGCGCCGGACGACCAGGCACCGGCCCGCGCGGCGGCGTCCACGCGAAGGCGTCCGTCCGATCGAGCCCGTACGACCGACCCGGTGCCGGGGAGCACCGGGCACGTCGTCCGGCTTCCGATTCGCCCTCCCGGTCCCGAGTTGTCCCGGTCCGGGCTAGGCTCGGGCCGGTAGGAGACCGCGACGAAAGCGAATCAGGCGGGGCGAGGTGGCAGGAAACGGCCAGGAACGGGACCGGCAGGTCCCGGTAGGGTCGGGCGGCGTGGACGACGCGAGCGACAGGGACGAACAGGCGGCCGGCCTGCCGTCCGGCGAGCTGGCGGGCGGGCGGGCCCAGCCGAAGACCGACAAGAGCGAGGCCACCCGCGCGCTGATCCTGGAGACCGCGATGCGGCTGTTCCAGGAACGCGGCTACGAGAAGACCACCATGCGGGCGATCGCCACCGAGGCGGGCGTCTCGGTCGGCAGCGCCTACTACTACTTCTCGGCCAAGGAGTTCCTGATCCAGGGCTTCTACGACCGGATGACCCACGACCACGCCGCCGACACCCGGGTCCGGACGGCGCACACCCGCGACTTCGCGGAACGCCTGCAGATCGCCATCGAGTCCTGGGTCGACACCGCCGCGCCCTACCACGAGTTCGCCGCCCAGTTCTTCCGCACCGCGGCCGACCCGACCAGCTCGCTCAGCCCGTTCTCCAACGAGTCCCACCCCGCCCGGGCCACCGCCGTCGAGCTCTTCCGCGAGGTGCTCCAGGGCTCCGAACTCGCCCCCAAGCTGGACGCCGAACTCGTCGACCTGCTGCCCGACGTGCTCTGGCTGCACCTGATGGTCGTCGTCCTCTACTGGGTCTTCGACCGCACCCCCGACACCGAGCGCACCCGCGAGTTCGTCCGCCGCTCCACCCCCCTGGTCGCCCGCCTCATCAACCTCTCCCGCTACCGCGTCTTCCGCCCCCTGGTCCGCGACGCCAAGGGCCTGATCCAGGACTTCGTGCTGCCCAGCATCGGGAAGGGCCTCGTCAAGTAGCCCGGGACTGTCAAGTAGCCCGGGACTGTCAAGTGGCCCGGCCGGCCGGGCCCGGGGCGGTGCGGGCGGCCCAGAGCGGCAGGACGCGCGGGGGCGGGACCGGGCGGGGGGCCTTGCGGACGGCGATCCGGACGGCGGGGCCGTGGAAGACCGGGAACCTCGGCATGATCGTCCGGTGCAGGGTGCGGACGGACACCGGCCCCCGGTGCCTGGAGCAGAGCGGGAGGGTGTTCGGCCGCCGCACCGGGACGGGCCGCACCGAGAGGACAAGCCGGTCCGGCCGGGCGGGGCGCGACCGCCGCACCGGCCGCACGGGGGTGACGGGGTCGCTCGGACGGGCCAGCCGGACGACGGGCGGTGCGCCGCCGGAGCGGTGGCGGCCGCCGGCCGGGGCGGACCCGGCGAAGAGCAGCCACGCGCAGGCGAGGACGAGGAGCAGGGCGACGAGGACCACGAGGGCGCCCGCCCAGACGCTGAAAGGGGACATGTCGGAGTCTCCTGGAGGACTTCGGCCGCGCCCCGGGGGCGCGAACGCGCCCCCGGGGCCTCTCGTTCGGCCCGAACGCCCCGAACGCTAGGAAGGGCGGCGGCAGTTGTCGACCCGCCGGATTCGAACGCGCACCTCCGGGCCGCACTCGCGTTCACCCCTGCGGGAATCTCCGCCGACCGGCTTCCCGCAGCTCACCCGCCGTTCGCCAGGGGTGCGCCCGTCGCGCGCCGATCCCCCGCCACCGCAAAGGTTTTCGACACCTCCGAGGGTGAACTGCGGAGTACCCGGGTTGACGTTCCGCCGCGCGACGGGAACGGGCGAGGACGGGAGCGGGGGTCAGAAGCCGTCCGGGTTCCACGGGGCGCGGGCGGTGCGCAGCAGGGTGTCGGCCCGGACGGCCGCGCCCGGGGTGTGCTCGGTGAGCAGCGCGGCGTCGGCGAGCCGGGCCGCGTTGCCGCCGCCGAGGTAGAGGCCGCCGAGCTGGGAGACGTCGAGCGCGAGGTCGGCGGGGTCCTCGGTGCGGGCGATCCGGCCGGTGCCGTCGGCGGCGGTCTCCAGCGCCCAGCGCCCGGCCGTCCAGCCCTCGCGGTCGGCGACGTCCAGCACCAGGCGGCCGGGGGCCTCGTAGCGGCGGGCGGCGAACGCGGCGGGCAGGTCGAGCAGCCGCAGCCAGGTGAAGTCGGCGGTCTCCTCGTGCGGCTTGGCGCCGCGCGGGTCGTTGAGCAGCAGCGGCAGCACGTCCCCGGGGCCGAGGTGGGGGGCGATCACCTGGCGCACCCAGTCGACGGAGAAGGCGTACGCCCAGAGCGCGTTGGCGGTCTTCCGGTCCAGCGCGACGAAGTCCCGGACGGTCAGCGGGCAGTCGGGGTACGCGCCGTCCCACTTGTCCTCGACGGTGTAGTTGATCATGCCGGTGAGGGTGCCGTCGGCGGTGCGGTGGAAGGCGGTGAAGCCCTGCTTCCAGTCGAAGCCGGGCAGGTCGACCTCACCCGTCCGCAGCCGCCACCACGCGTCGGGGCGGCCGATCGCGCCGGGCTGGGTGGGGCGCCAGCGCTCGTGCAGGTCGGGGCCGAACTTGCCGAACTCCTCCAGGGTGGCGAAGTCGATCCGGTGGCCCTCGTGCACCGGCAGACCGGACCGGACGCCGCCGGAGCGCAGCACGTCGACCCGCCAGCCCGCCAGCGGGACGGCCGAGCCGAAGCCGAACCGGCCGTAGATGTTGTGCTCGGCGGCGATCAGGATGGCGGCGGCCGAACCGCGCTCGCGGGCGGCGGCCAGGTCGTGCCGCATCATGCCGCTGAGCAGGCCGCGCCGGCGGTGGGTGGAGTTGACCGTGACGCCGGTGATCGCGTCGACCGGCAGCAGCTCCCCGCCGGGCACCGTCAGCCCGGTGTCGAAGCTGCGGAAGGTCGCGACGCAGCGCGGCCGGTCCGCCTCCGGAACCTCGTGGTCGAAGGCCGCCAGCATCCGCCCCGGCTCGAACAGCAGCTCGCGCCACTCCGTCGCCGGGGCGACGTGCGGGCGCATGAACCCGAGCGAGACCGCCCGGTCCCAGTCGGCCAGCTCCTCGTGGGTGATCGGCCGGATCTCGATGCCCCGGTGGGGGCCCTGCTGCGCGTCGTTGCCCATCGGCCCACCGTACGACGCCCCTCCCGGACCGGGCACCCGGTTTTCCCCGCCCTCGCACCCCGCGCCACACCGGCGGTCGACCGGGGCCGGTCCCGGGTCAGGGGCGGGCGTAGAAGTCCGGGCGGCCCATGATCCAGAGGCTGGCCTGCTTGATCGCGGCGCCGGGCCGGGGGGCCTCGATCATCTGGTCGCCGCCGAGGTAGAGGGCGACGTGGTAGATGTCGGCGGCACGGCCGGTCCTGGTCCAGAAGACCAGGTCGCCGGGCCGGAGCTGGGCGTAGCTGACGGGGGTGGACTCGGCGTACTGGTCGGCGGCGAAGTGGGTGAGCTGCTTGCCGCCGCGCCGCCAGGCCATCATGGTCAGGCCGGAGCAGTCGTAGCCCTGCGGGCCCTCGCCGCCCCAGATGTAGGGCAGGCCGACGACGGACCGGGCGAAGGCGAGCGCGGCCTCGGAGCCGCCCGCCGACCAGGCGCTCTCGCGCTGCGGGGCGGCGTGGTGCCGGGCGGCCTGGGCGGCGGCGGCCGCCTCGGCCTCGGCCTGGGCCCGGCGGGCGGCCTCCTCGGCCTCGCGGGCGGCGAGGGCGTCGAGGGCCTCCTGGCGCTGCCGTTCGAGTTCGACGGTGGTGTCGCGGGCGGTGGCGAGTTCGGCGAGCAGGGCCTCCCGGCGGCGGCCGATCTCGGCGACCTGCTGCTGCTGGTCGGCGACCCGGCGCTGGGCCTGCTCCTTGGCGGTGCGGACGGTCTCGGCGGCGGTGCGGGCGGCGGCCTCGGCGGTGCGGGCCTCGTCGGCGGCCCGGGCGGCGGCCTTCGCGGTGCGGGTGGCGTCGTCGAGGATCTGCCGGGTCTGGGCGCCGGCGGTGCCGACGGCGGCGGCCCGGCTGGACATCGAGGCCGTGCCGCTGGCACCCAACAGGGCGTTGATGGCCGAGAGTTGGGGCGAGGCGCCCTGCCGGTACATCTCGGCGAGCAGCCCGGCGGCCCGGTCGACGGCCTCGGTGTGGGCGGCCTCGGCGGCGGTGGAGCGCTCGGCGGCGGCCCGGGAGGCGTCCTGGGCCCGGCCGAGCCGGACGAGTGCGCCGTTGTACGCCTCGACGGCCTGTTCGGCGGCCTGCCCGGCCCGGTCGAGCTCGCCCCGGGCGGCGGCCAGCCGGGCCTCCACGGCGGTGGCGTCGGCGGCCTTGGCGTCGGCCTCGGCCCGGGCCCGGGCGACGTCGTCCGCGCTGGGGAAGCCGGGCTCCGGGTCGTCCGCGGGCGCGGCGGCCGACAGGGCGCCCGGCAGGGCCGCGGACGGGGCTTCCGGCGGTGCTTCCGGCAGGGCCGCGGGCGCGGCGGCGGGGGCGGCGGGGGCGTTCGCGGCGGGCAGCAGCGCGAGCAGGGCGGCGCCGGCGAGGAGGAGGGCGGGGAGGAACCTGCGCGGCACGACGTGGTCCCCTCTCGACGGGTGGCGGCGGGATTCCGACGATCAGCCGGATATCCCATGACGTGACAATCCGGTCACTCCGGTCACGCACCGCAAGATTCTCAGACCTGACGGTGGCTCAGCGCCATCGCCATACGGCCGTGCGGGTGAGATGTCGGATTGTGTGAACGGGCAACTGTGCCGCACCGGGATGGATGTCCACGAACCTTACCGGTTCGCCGACGCACCACTCCGGTTTTCAACACCCTTCAACGACTCCCCCGCCCCCAGGTCCGCCCCGGCCCGGTCGCGGTGGTCCGCACCCGCCCGGCCCGGACGGTGCGGCGGCGGCGCTGGGCCCGGGCCCGCCGCGCCGGGTCGCCGCCGAGCGCCGCCGCGCCGTCCGGGTGCCCGCCGCCCGGGACGCCCCGGCCCGGGCGGCGCCGGTGGGCGAGCGCCCGGGCGGCCATCCGCTCGGCCACCGCCTGCGCCTTCGGGTGCCCGGCCGGGACCTTGTCGGGCGCCCCGGCGATCAGGTCGAACAGCCAGGTGCGGGCCCGGTCCGTCCGGGCGTGCAGCCGCCGTTCGCGCCGGACCGCGCGGGCCATCCGGCGGGGGCGCCCGGCGTACCGCCAGCGCGCCCAGGGGCTGGAGGGGCGGGCCAGCCGGATCGCGCCGATCCAGGACAGGCCGGGCACCATGATGCCGAGCAGCCCGGTCCAGACCTTGCCCTTGAGCAGCGCGGCCAGGCAGACCAGCGCGTTGACCCCGATCACCGCGACCAGCCCCCAGCGGGTGTCCTGCCCGGGGACGACGCCGAGCGGCACGTAGCCGGTGAGCAGCAGCGCGGTGAGCAGGATGCCGAGGATCACCGCGTCCACCGACTTGCGGCCCTGCTCGCTCCAGTACACGTCGTCCAGGTGCAGGATCAGCGCGAACTCGTCCAGCACCAGCCCGCAGCCGATGCCGAAGGAGAGGCCGAACCAGTCGATCCAGGGGTGCCCGCCGTCGGTGGCGAAGGTGCCGGTGCCGCCGAGCAGCAGGAAGCCGAGGCCGAACACCATGTGGTGGATGTGCAGCCCGCCGGGGGTGATGTTGCCGGGCCACCAGCGGACCTGGGCGCGGATCATCCGGGTGCTGAACCGGATGAACGCGAACGAGGTGATGAACCCGACCAGCAGCAGGAACAGCGGCTGCTTGTGGGCGTCCACGATGTGGTGGCGGTAGCCGTCCAGCAGTGCACTGGTCATCGGGTGGTGCCTCTTCCGGCGGGGGGTCGGCGCGCGGATCGACGCGGGAGCGGGGCGCGGGGGTCGGCGGGCGGGGGCGGCGCGGGGGGGTCGGCGCGCGGGCGGGGCGCGGGGTCAGAAGCCGCGGGTGCGCTTCGCCGCCCGGCGCGGGAGCAGCACGTGCGGGGTGTCCCGGTCGCTCGCGCCGGGGTTCTTCAGGAACAGCCGGGCCACCTCGCCGCCGAGGTTGACGCCGATGGCCAGCGCCAGCGCCAGCGCGACCGCCCGGGAGGCGGAGACCAGCCCCGTCCCGGCGTGGCCCTGGGCGAACGCCAGCATGCCGAGGTAGAGCGCCGAACCGGGCATCAGCGGTCCTATCGCGGCGGTCACGTACGGCAGCGCGGAGGCCGACCGGTAGCGGGCCAGCAGCTGGCCGAACAGGCCGACCAGGCCCGCCGCCAGGCCGGTGGCGACGATCGCCGAGACGCCCGCGTTGCGGGTGAGCACGCCGTACGTGGTCCAGCCGATCGCGGCGTTCGTCACCACCATCGGCAGCGCGCGCCGGTCGGTCTGCAGCAGCATCGCGAAGGCCAGCGCCAGCACCACCGCGGCGACCAGCTGGACCGGCGGGTTGGCGGTGCCGCCCAGGCTCTCGTCCGGCTTGAGCCGGGCGTTGTAGTTGACGCCGACGTACAGCACCAGCATCACGCCGATGACGATGCCCGCGATCAGGTACATCACCTCCAGCAGCCGGGCGGCGGCGGTGATGTAGAAGCCGGTGAGGCCGTCCTGGACGGCGGCGACCATGGCCCGGCCGGGCAGCAGCGCGAACAGCCCGCCGGTGATCACCACCGAGCCGCGCAGGTGCAGTTCGTTGAAGGACAGCAGGATGCCGCAGAGCGCGGCGGGCATCGCCGCGATCACGAACTGGTAGAACTCCGGCAGCCCGCGGCGGGCGATCGCGGAGGCCAGCCGGTCGCCGACCACGGCGGTGGTGAACGCGGAGACGAACACCAGCCAGGCCGTGGAGTCGATCTGCCCGCCGACCAGGAAGGACGCCGCCCCGGCCAGCAGCCCGGTGGCCACCGCCATCAGCCACCCCGGGTACGGGTGCCGGTTGCGGCGGATGCCGGCCAGCCGCCGGTACGCGTCGTTGACGGTGACCTGCTCGGCGGTGATGTCGGCGACCAGCTCGTACACGGCGGCCAGCCGGGTGTAGTCGGAGGTGCGGCGGCGCACCACCCGGTCCGCGGTGACCGGCGGGTCGATCAGCGAGGGCTGGTGGGAGATCGAGATCAGCGTGAAGGTGACCTGCGGTTCGCAGTGGTCGAGCCGGTACGCGTGCGCGATGCCGAGCATCGCGGCCTCCACGTCCTCGGCCGCCTCGCCGCTGGCGAGCAGCAGTTCGCCGATCCGCAGCGACAGGTCGAGCACCCGCGGCACGTTGCGCTGGGCCTGCGCCCCGGCGGCGGGGTGGAGTTCGCGGGGGGTGCGCTCGAACGCCGGGCGCTCGGCCATCGGCGTCCGCAGCAGGGTGCGCATCCGGTCCGGCCAGGGGGCGTCGCCGGGGGCGCCCTTGTGCAGCTCGGCCAGGTCGAGGCCGTGCGACGGGGTGTAGCCGGCCGCGTTCCACTCCTCGGGCGTCAGGGTGTCCTGGAGGAGCGGGTTGCGGCGGGCCCGGACCGGCTCCGCGGCCTCGGGCGCCGACTGGCGCCCGAGCAGGCCCTCGGTCTGCACCGGCTCCGGCGCGTGCGGCACGCTGACGGTCCGTTCGATCGGCGGCGCGTCCGGCCCGAGCAGCCCCTCGGTGGGCGGCGCTTCCGGTGCCGGCACGCCCTCCGGCTCGCGATCGGACACGGCGCTTCCTCCACCACCCCGGCCGCCCGCCCGGTCGGGGCCGCCTCCTGGCCTCCACCTTGCCCGATCAGCGGCGACGGTGCGAACAACCGGCCGCGTGGGACCCGCCACCCCGGCCGGGCCGCCGCACCGCCTCCCCGCCGCCGTCGCGCCGGTCGGCGACCGCCCGGGGACATGCCTCGCCCCCTTCCGGGATGAAAACCCGCGAACCGGACACAATGACCGGTTATGAGCGAGCAGCGGACGGCGGCCGACGGCCCGACGGCGACCGGGGACCCCGGGGAGGGCGGCGGCGAGAGCGTCACCACGGTGGTCGTCGCGGGCCTGTGCAACCTCGGCATCGCCCTGGCCAAGGCCGTGGCGGGCGCGATCAGCGGCTCCAGCGCGATGCTCTCCGAGGCCGCGCACTCCTTCGCCGACACCGTCACCGAGGTGCTGCTCTTCCTCTCCCTCAAGCGCAGCACCCGCCCCGCCGACGACAAGCACCCGCTCGGCTACGGCCGCGAGCGCTACCTGTGGGCGCTGCTCGCCTCCTTCGCCACCTTCGTCGGCGGCGCGGTGTTCTCGATCCACGACGGCATCCACACCTTCCAGTACGGCGAGGAGCTGGGCAGCCCGGCCCTCTCCTACCTGATCCTGGCCGTCGCCTTCGTCCTGGAGTCCGTCTCGCTCTCCCGGACGGTGCGTCAGCTGCGCGACGAGACCCGGCGGCTCGACGTCGGCGGCTACCGCTACCTGCGGCACACCTCCGACACCGCCGTGAAGGCCGTCTTCCTGGAGGACTGCGCCGCCCTGGTCGGCCTGCTGTTCGCCTTCGGCGGCCTGCTCGGCGCCCAGCTCACCGGCGACGCCCTGTGGGACGGCCTGGCCTCCGTCCTGATCGGCGCCCTGCTCGCCTGGGTGGCCTACGTCCTGGCCCGGGACAACGCCTCCCTGCTGATCGGCCGCTCGCTCCCCGAACGCTACGAACGCGCCATCACCGAGGCCCTGACCGCCCAGCCCCAGGTCGTCCGGGTCCTCGACCTGGTCACCAGCGTGCACGGCCCCGACGACGTCCTGGTCGCCGCCAAGGTCGACTTCGCCGACCTCGCCACCGCCACCGACATCGAGACCGCCTGCGACCGCGCCGAACGCGCCGTCCGCCGGGCCGTCCCGTCCGTCACCCGGGTCTACCTCGACCCCACCCCGCCCCGCGGCTGACGCTCAGAGGGCGGCGGTGTCCAGGACGAGGCCGAACGGCTCCGGGAGCCGGATCGCCGCGCCGAACGGGTGCGGGCCGTCCACCGCGGCGTAGCCGAGGTCGTGCGGTTCGGAGAACAGGGTGCACTCACGGGCCTGCCGGTCGACGAGCAGGTGGAGCGGCGCGCCGTACTGGGCGTAGCGCTTGCGCTTGGTGACGCGGTCGGTGTCGCCGTTGGACTCGGAGGTGACCTCGACGACCAGCAGGGTCTGGTCGGGGGTGAGGGCGGCGGCGCCGAGCGCGAGGTCGTCGGGGACGACGGCGATGTCGGCCAGGTACCAGTTCGGGGAGCCGGGCAGGTCGAGGTTGCCGGAGCCGCTGACGCAGCCGAGTTCGTCGATCCGCGCGTCGAGTTGCCGCCGGATCCGCGCGACGACGCGCTCGTGGTCCCACATCGGTGACACCAGGACGATCCGCCCTTCGACGACCTGGGCCCACCGGTGGTCGATGAGCTGCACGGCGTACTTCAGCGCCGCCTCGTGGTCCACGTCGCCGTAAGGGATCGGCTGCGCAGTCATGGCCGGCTCCCTCGCTCGCGTGCGGTCCCCACCACGGACGCCCCGCCTCCCACCGTACCCGGTCCGGAGCAGCGGCATCCGCCGTCCGGACCGGGTGGGTGCCCCGGGGTCAGAGCTGGTAGGTCTCGGCGATCTCCCGGTGGCGGGCCGGATCGGCGCCCGCCGCTTCGGCGAGGGCGGGCCAGGCCAGGGGGTGGGGCAGGTGGGCGGTGAGTTCGGTGAGCAGGGTGTCGGCCCGGGCGGCGGTGCCGGTGGGCGGGACGCCGAGGGCGGCGTAGATGCCGGGGAGGCCGTTCTCGCCGCCGGCCGGGTCGGCGATCCGGTACTGGTCGCCGCTGTAGACCCAGACCGCGTACCCGGCGGCCCGGAGGGCGTCGCGCAGGGCGTACCAGTCGTCGTCCGCGGGGCGGCCGCCGTCGATCCAGTAGGTGGTGTAGCCGGCCGGGTCGAGCAGGGTGAGGAACTCGAAGACCGGGTGCCAGTCCGCGGCGTCCGGGGAGCCGGGCTCCGGGCGGTCGTTGAGGACGGCCGGGGAGAAGACCGCGACGTCGCCGTGGTTGAGGTCGAGGTCCTCGCCGAGCACCGGCAGCACCCGGGCGGTGGCCGGGCCGGTGCGCAGGGCGGGCAGGTCGGTGGTGGTGCCGTTGGCGCGGGGGACGCGCAGTTCGATCAGCTGCCACTCCTCGTCGACGGGGCCGCTGTCGGTGTCGAACTCGATGCCGATCCGGGCTCCGGCGGCGCGGACGGCCGCCCAGTCGCGGTTGGCGGTGGCGGCGGTGGCCAGGTGCCACAGGTCGGGTTCCTGGACGGTGCGGTGCACCTGGTCCTCGCCGGCCTCGGCCGGGTCGAGGGCGTGCGCGAGCAGGTCCTCGTACAGCCGCTGGGCCTCGGCGTGGTCGCCGCGCCGGGTGGCGGCGGTGGCGGCGAGCCGGCGGGTGTTGAGCGCCTCGGGCGAGTGGACGAGGACGGCGGCGCACTGTTCGCCGACCTCGGCCCAGCGGCCCTGGGCGGCGGCCCAGCGGGCCCGCAGCCAGTGTCCGTCGGCCGGTTCGCCGGCGGCGACCAGCCGGGTGGCCAGCCGGTCGACGCCCTCGCCGTCCTCGGCGTCGATCAGCAACTGGCCGAGCATGCCGGTGAGGTACTCGTGGCCGGGGTCCAGCTCCAGCTGGGCCCAGGCGAGTTCGGTGACGGCCCGGGTGTGGCCGAGCGCGCCGAGGGCGCCGGCCAGGTTGACCACCAGGACGGTGTCGGGCCGCTCGCCGCGGGCCAGCGCGGCGGCCAGCAGGTCGGCGCCGGTCTCCGGGTCGGGCCGGTGCTCGGCCAGCCACTGCGGCAACTCCTCGACCGGTACCGGCAGTTCGGGCCGGGGCAGGGCCTCGGCGGCGGCCCGCAGCGCGGCCACCTGCTCGGCGACGCCCGCGGTGCTGCGGAGCTGTCCGAGCTTGCGCGCGCCGGTGCCGGCCAGCGTCAGGGCGACTTCGCGGGCGCCCCGGGCGAGGGCCAGCCGGCCGGCCCGCAGCACCAGGTCGAGGCAGGGGCGGTGCGAGCCGGCCGCGTCCAGTTCGCCCGCCCAGGAGGCGAGTCGGGCGCCGAGCGCGGCGTCGTTGTCGAACTCCCCGGCGTCGGCCAGCAGTTCGACGGCGGCGGACCAGCGGTGCCGGATGTCGGGGTAGCGGTCGGCCTCCTCGGCGTCCGGCAGCAGCTCCAGCGCGGGGCCGGTGCGGCCGAGCGCGGCGAGCTGGAGGGCCCGGCCGGAGGCGAGCTTGCGCCGGTCGTCGTCGTCCAGCCGGTTCCCGGCGGCGACGTGGGCGCGCTCGGCGGTGTCGTAGGCGTCCAGCGCGTCCTGGTGGCGGCCGAGCCGGTGCAGCGCGGAGGCGCGGCTGTGCACGAAGGAGAGCGAGATCCGCTCGCCGGCCGCCGTGATCCGGGTCTCGGCCCGGTCGAGGTGGGTCAGCGCGTCCGCGGGGCGGCCGTCGTCCTCCAGGGTGTCGGCGTACTCGCGGGACAGGCAGTCGAAGCAGGCCCGGGCCGGTTCGACCCGCTGGAGCGCCTCCTCCAGCACGGCGAGCCGCTCCGGGACGTAGCCGGGGCCGTCGATGTTGGCGTGGCAGATGGTGAAGTCCTGGACGGCGCAGACCGACTGCGGGCAGGACGCGGTCTCCTCGCGGTGCGCGAACTCCAGCAGCGACACCGCCTCGGACATCGCGGCCTCGCCCTGGTGGCGCTTGTTGAGCAGGTTCTGCAGCCGCCAGTGCCGCAGGAACACCTCCACCCAGGGCAGTCCCAGCGCCCGCGCGGAGGCCAGCGCCTCCGGGAACACCGCGTCCAGCTGCTCGTTGCGGCCGTCCACCGCGTGCCCGGCGATCTCGGCGATCGCGTCGGCCAGCCGGTGCTGGCCGGACTCGGCGAGCTGCCGGTGGGTGTCGTGCACCCAGGACCAGATGTCGGTGGTCATTGTTCCTCGTCCCCCTGCGGAAGGTCTGCGGTGTCCGCGATGTCGGTGGAGATGGTGTCGGGCACCGCCGACAGGCCGGCGGCCGGGACGGCGGCGGTGAGCGCGGCCACCGCGGTGGAGATCCCGGACAGCGCGGCCCCCAGGTCGCCGGCCGCGGAGCCGGAGGCCGCCGCCATGATGACCTTCAGCGAGCGCAGCAGCGCGGCGGCGGTGGCCGCCCCGGTGTGCCCGTCCCGGTAGGCGGCCAGCAGGTCGCGGACGGCGGGCGAGGCCAGGTTCAGGTAGAGCCGGGCCCTGACCGCGCCGTCGGTGCGGGCGGTGAACGCCCGCGCCAACTGGAGGGCGGCGGACGGGATCCGGGCGTCCGCCCGGTCGTCCTCGATCCGCGCCTTGAGCTCGGCCTCGCGGTCCGGCACCAGCACCAGCGGCAGGCCGGGCGGGTCGAACCTGGCGGGCACCAGCTGCTCGCCGTCCTCGGTCAGCGCGGCGGTCAGCCACGCCTGCTGCTCGGCGGGCAGCGGCACGTCCGGGGCCCGGAACAGCTCCCGGTTGCCGCTCTCGCTGCCCAGCTCGACGATCCGGCAGTCCCGCAGCCGGGCGTAGCGGCGCAGGAACGGCAGCACCGCGTACCGGTCGCCGCGGGCGATCGGCACCTGCATCGCCCGGTAGAGCATCTCCTCGAAGCCGCCGCCGCTGCCCAGCGCCACGTGCACCGCGCCGGAGCCGGCGGCCCGCAGCGCGCCGGCGGTCAGCTCGCCCTGCGAGGTCGGGACCGGGACGTCGTCGGCGAGCAGGGTGAACAGCCGGTCGTCGCAGAGCGCGGCGCCCAGCAGGTCCTGGCCGTGCCGGGCCAGGATGCGCCGCCAGGCGGCCGGGTGCAGCCGGGCGGTCTCGTACAGGCCGTCCACGATGGCGTCGGCGAGCGCCTGCTGGAGCGCCCGGTAGTGCTCGTCGCGCTGGAGGTCCTCGCGGCTGGCGGTGGGGGTGAGCCGGGTCGACTCGACCACGCCGCCGATGAACCCGGCCCAGCTGGGCAGCAGGTCGCGGGCGTCGTCGGCGAGCAGCATGCCGCGCAGGTAGACCGCGAGGTCCCGGTTGTCGCTGGACCCGTAGGTGCCGCCGTCCTGCACCCAGAGCAGCCCGACCGCGTCGGTGCGGCCCTCGACGGGCGCCACCGGGAAGGCGGTCAGCGGCTCGAAGCTGCGGGAGAACGCGGCGGCGAACCGCATCCGGTGCAGGTGCGGCGAGCCCGGCACGTCCTGCCGCCAGGGCACCACCACGTCGTTGACCGGCTCCTCGTCCGCCCCGACGTAGACCGGGATCGGCAGCAGCACGCAGTACCGGGCCAGCACCTCCCGCAGCGCCTGCTCGTCCGCGAGGTGCGCGTGCTCGGCCTTCAGCCGCAGCCGGACCACCGTCCCCGGCCCGGACCGCGCCGGGGCCGGCTCCACGCTGTACTGCTCGCCGCCCCGGCTGCGGTAGGTGTGCGCGGCCGACGGCTCGCGGTGCGAGGCGGTGGTGACGGCCACCTCCTCGGCGACCGAGAACGCCGAGAGGAAGCCCAGGCCGAAGGCGCCGATCAGCTCCTGGTTGCCGGTCAGGTCGCGCAGCATCCGGGTGTAGCCGGTGCCGACGGTCGCCAGGTACGCGTGGATCTCCGGCTCGGTCAGCCCCGCCCCGTTGTCCTCGATCGCCACCGTCCGCGCCGCGGTGTCCCCGCTGACCCGGATCAGCGGGCGGTACTCCCCCTCCGGGTCCTCCAGCTTCCGCCGGGTGTGCGAGTCGTGGGCGTTCTGCACCAGTTCGCGCAGCGCCACCAGCGGGGTGGAGTAGAGGTGGGTGGCGAGCACGCCGACCAGGCCGCCGAGGTCGACCTCGGTGGTGCGGAGATTCGCCGAGTTCTCGGCGGCGGGGAATTCGGCGCCACTTCCGTCGGCACCGGAAGCGGGGGGAAGGCCATCAGACATGAGGCCACAGTGTGCCAGTACGACAATCGGGCGACCACTGTTTTCCGATGTCCGGCTCCTGTCGATCCTCGGTCAACTCGCCGTTGACGCGCGGAACTCGCCGACGGCCCGCGCCGGACGGTGAACTCCCTTGTCAGGACGGTGTTCCACGCATCCGGCCGGTCACCGCGGGTTCCCGGACTATTCCCCGGGAGTGACACCTTCGAGCGAACCCGCGTGCCCGCACTGGAACCCGAACGGCCCAGTGGGCAATCCTGATGACGCGACGCCAGGAACCGACGCGAACGGGGCGGCCACCCCGCAGCGTCACATTCGCACCAGTTAGCAGGGAGACCACCGTGTCCCGTATTCGCGCAGCCGCCGTCGTCACCGCCCTCGGGGCGTTCCTCCTCGCGGGCGTCGGCACCGCCGCCGCCGACAACGGCGCCGGCGCCGACCACGCCTCCAACAGCGGCGTGGTCAGCACCATCGGTTCCGGCAACATCGTCGGCCCCGTCCACGGCAACGCCAACGCCACCCAGCAGACCGCGACCGGCTCCGGCGCGAGCAACCAGAACAACACCCTCGGCGTGACCGACAACGCCGGCGGCGTCGGCGCCCTCCAGTCCAACGCCAACCTGGCGCACACCGTGTACTACCCGTTCGTCCTCTACTAGGCCCCCCTTTTCGGATCTTGCCGACCGCGACAGCGCTCCCACGGCCGCCCCGGGCACCGCGCCCGGGGCGGCCGCGCGTCCGCCCGGCCTGCTCGCGCCCGGTCCCGGCAGCCATGGACACCGGAAGCTACCGGCGATTAACTTGGCTGCGCGACCAGCCGCCGCCGAAGGGAGCGCACCGTGCGCCGCACCGTGTACAACGAGGACCACGAAGCGTTCCGGGAGACCATCCGGGACTTCATCGCCAACGAGGTCGTCCCGGTCTACGAGAGCTGGGAGGAGGCCGGCCACCCGCCGCGCGACTTCTACCGCAAGCTCGGCGAGCTCGGCGTGTACGGCATCGAGGTCCCGGAGGAGTACGGCGGCGCGGGCGAGACCGGCTTCAAGTACCAGGCGGTGATCTACGAGGAGACCGCCCGCGCGGGCGTCACCTTCGGCTCCTCGGGCGTGCACACCGGCCTGGTGCTGCCGTACCTGATGGAGTACGCCTCCGAGGAGCAGAAGCGGCGCTGGCTGCCGGGCTTCGTCTCGGGCGAGATCATGACCGCGATCGCGATGACCGAGCCGGGCGCGGGCTCCGACCTGGCGGGCATCGCCACCACGGCGAAGCTGTCCGCGGACGGCACCCACTACGTCCTCAACGGCGCGAAGACCTTCATCACCGGCGGCGTGCTGGCCGACCTGGTGCTGGTGGTCTGCCGCACCGCCCCGTACGACCCGGCGGACCGCCGCGCCGGCCTGTCCATCCTGTGCGTGGACACCGCGTCCGAGGGCTACGCGGTCGGCCGCAAGCTGCAGAAGATCGGCCTGCGCACCTCGGACACCGCGGAGCTGTCCTTCTCCGACGTCAAGGTCCCGGTGGAGAACCTGCTCGGCGAGGAGGGCCGGGCGTTCTCCTACCTGACCCACAACCTGGTGCAGGAGCGCCTGGCGATCGCCGTCGGCGCGTACGCCTCCGCGGCGGCCGCGGTGCAGTTCGCGGTGAAGTACGTCAAGGAGCGCAAGGTGTTCGGCAAGGCCGTCGCCGAGTTCCAGAACACCAAGTTCTCGCTGGCCGACTGCCAGGCCCAGGTGCTCGCCCAGCAGGCGATGGTCGACCAGGCGCTGGAGCTCTACCAGAACGGCGAGCTGACGGTGGCGGACGCCGCCGCGGCCAAGCTGTTCTGCACCGAGTCGGCCTCCGAGGTGATCGACAGGTGCCTCCAGCTGCACGGCGGCTACGGCTACATCCTGGAGTACCCGATCGCCCGGCTCTACACCGACAACCGGGTGTTCCGGATCTACGGCGGCACCAGCGAGGTCATGCGGACGATCATCGCCAAGTCGCTCGGCCTGTAACCGCGGGCACGGCGGAGGCGGGCACCCGGCCGGGTGCCCGCCTCCGGGCCGTTCCACCACCCGCTCGGTCGGTCGACGTCAGTTGACGCTGCTGCGCCAGGCCTCCCGTCCGGCCGCCGAGGCGGCCCTCGCCTGGTGGAAGGTGCGCTGCGCCATCTCGGCGGGGTGGGTCTCCAGGGTCCGCACCCAGCCCCGGCCCGCGCTCACCAGGGCGGCGCAGACCAGCGCCGTCCCGGCCAGTGCGACGACGGCGCCGATCCCGGTGAGGCCCGCGCCGACGGTGAGCATGCCGCGGTTCACCTGGAAACCGCCGACGGTGAATTTCTGTTTGGTCGCCATAGGGCCACCATCGGCCCGCTCCCCCGGCCCCGCACGCCGAGCGGGCCGTCCCTTAACCCCTGCGCGTGATCCAGCGCGCGACACGCGCGGGCCCCCGCCTAGGGTCGGCCGCGGGGCCCGGTCGGCGGGCCCGGTGGTGCGGGGGCCCGACGGAGGAGAACGCGATGACCGAGCAGCCGACCCGGATCGACCTGAACGCCCTGGCCGAGGAGCACGCCGCCAAGGCCGCCGCCAGCCCGCACGGCCGCAGCGCCCACCTGCTGCTGCACGACGGCGTGCTGCGGCAGACCGTGATCGCGCTGCGGGCGGGCGCGGTCCTGGACGAGCACAACGCCCCGGTCGCCGCCAGCCTGCAGGTGCTGCGCGGCCGGGTCGCGCTGACGGTGGCGGGCCGCCGCCAGGAGGCCGGTCCGGGCGAGCTGCACACCGTCCCGCAGGAGCGGCACGGCCTGGTCGCCCACACCGACGCGGTGGTGCTGCTCACCGCCGTCACCGCCTGACGCCCGGCGCCCCTCGCCCCCGCCCGCCTCCGGTCCCGTCCGCCTTCGAGCCGCGCCCGCCTCCGGCCCCGTCCGCTCTCCGGCCCCCGTCAGCCCCCGGCCCGGCCCAGCACGTCGCCGGAGACCAGGGACAGGCCGCGCAGGTAGTCCTCGCCGCTCGGCGCCAGTTCGGGGCCGATCATCCACTGGGCGGCCTGCCCGAGCAGCAGCGACTGGTAGAAGACGCCCCGGGCCAGCTCCTCCGGGGTGTCCGCCACCTCGCTCCGGCCCTGGAACAGCGCGGCCAGGCCGAGCCGGCCGTCCTTCTGCGCCGCGGCCAGCCGCTCGGGCAGCCCCGGCAGGTGGTCGAGCTGCCCGAGCAGCTCGAACTGCACCGTCCACAGCCCGCGGTGCTCGGCGAAGCTGTCGCGCACCGCGTTCCAGGCCCGGACGAAGCGCTCCTGCGGGTCGTCGACCTCCGCGGCGGTGGTCAGGGCCGCGCCGATCGAATCGCCCCACGTCTCCATCGCGCCGATCAGCGCCTCGATCAGCAGGGCGTCCTTGGAGCCGTAGTGGTAGCCGATCGCAGCCAGGCTGACGCCCGCACCGGTGGCGATGTCCCGGGCGGTGGTGCGCCCGTAGCCCTTCTCTTGCAGGCAGCGGGCGGCACTGGCCAGCAGGTCCTCACGATTTCCCATGCCCCGATGCTAGCCCGTCCAAGACGGATGTCTTGCGCGCACGTCTGAAACGATTGAATTAGACGGTTGTACTAGACATGCGTGCAAGACGTCCGTACAGTCGCCGTCATGACCACCGACGACCGCACCACCCACCGCGCCGGCCGCCGCGCCTGGCTGGGCCTGGCCCTCCTGCTGCTCCCGACCCTGGTCCTCGCCATGGACATGGGCGTGCTGTTCTTCGCCGTCCCCTTCATCGCCACCGACCTGCACCCCAGCGGCACCCAGCAGCTGTGGATCATGGACATGTACTCGTTCCTGCTCGCCGGGCTGCTGATCCCGATGGGCGCGCTGGGCGACCGGATCGGCCGGCGCAGGCTGCTGATCGGCGGCACCGCCGCCTTCGCGGCCGCCTCGCTGGTCGCCGCCTGGTCGGACGGGGCGGGCCGGCTGATCGCCGCCCGGGCGCTGCTCGGCATCGCGGGGGCGGTCTTCGGGCCCTCCACGCTGGCCCTGATCCGCAACATGTTCCCCGACCCCAAGCAGCGGCAGGCCGCGATCGGCGCCTGGAGCGGCGTGATGATGGCCGGCGCCACCCTGGGGCCGGTGATCGGCGGACTGCTGCTCGACCACTTCTGGTGGGGCTCGGCCTTCCTGATCGCGGTGCCCGCGATGCTGCTGGTGATGGTCCTGGCCCCGGTGCTGCTCCCCGAGTACCGCGCCCCGCGGCGGGGCCGCTTCGACCTGCTCGGCGTGGCCCTCTCGATGGCCGCCGTGCTGCCCGTCGTCTACGGGATCAAGACGCTCGCGGTGGACGGCTGGAGCCCGCGGCCCGCGCTGGTGCTGGCCCTCGGGCTGCTGGTCGGCGCCGCCCTGGTGGTCCGGCTGCGGACGGCCGCGGACCCGCTGATCGACGTCACCCTGTTCCGGATCCGCACCTACACCGGCGCGATCACCGTCAACACCATCGCGATGTTCGCCATGATGGGCTTCACCCTCTTCACCTCCCAGTACCTCCAGCTGGTCAAGGGCTACAGCCCGCTCGCCGCCTCGCTCTGGGCGCTGCTGCCCAGCGTCGGCGTCGGCGCGGCCGTCGGCGGGTTCGGCGCGCTGGCCGGCCGGGTGCGGCCGGCCGTCCTGCTGGTCGCCGGGTTCCTGGCCGCCGCCGCCGGGTTCGTCGCGATGGCCCTGGTCGGCCCCGGCTCCTCGCTCGCCCTCCCGCTGGTCGCCGCCGGCGTGATCGCGGCGGGCTCGGTCGGCACCATCAGCATCACCGGCGAGATGGTGCTCTCCGCCGCCCCCGCCGACCGGGCCGGCGCGGCCGGCGCCACCTCCGAGACCGCCCAGGAGCTCGGCAGCTCGCTCGGCATCGCCCTCCTCGGCGCGGTCGGCGCGGCGATCTACCGCTCCCGGATGGCGGACGCGGCCCCCGACGCGGCCCGCGACACCCTCGGCGGGGCCGTCACCAGCGCCGCCCGGCTGTCCGGCGACGCCGCCGACCGGCTGCTGACCACCGCCCGCGACGCCTTCGCCGACGGCATGCACGTCGCCGCGGTGGTCGGGGTCCTGGTGATGCTCGGCGCCGCGCTGGCCGCCCACCTGCTGATGCGCCACCTGCCGGTGCCCGGCACGGCGGACGCGGAGCCGGCGGAGAAGGCGCTCGCCGCGTAGGCGCGCGGTCGCGCCCGACCGGGCGCGGGGAACCGCGCGAGCGGGCCCGAACGGACCGCGGGGCCGCGACGGAACGGCAGGCCACTGCCCTTCCCGCGGCCTCACCGGCGTCCACCCGCCGCCGCGCGCGGCCCCTCGCGCTTCCGGTCCGTCCGTGCGTGCCGCTCCCGCTCGGCCTAGGGTCGCGGTATGGCGGCGGAGGACGCGGGGCCGGAGGAGCAGCCGGAGGAGCTGGACTACCGGTTCACCCTGGCCAACGAGCGGACCTTCCTGGCCTGGATCAGGACGGCGCTGGCGCTGCTCGCGGGGGCGGTGGGGCTGGACCAGTTGACGCCGGACCTGGCGCCGGTGCCGGTGCGGGTGGTGCTCTCGGTGCTGCTGGCGGTGGGCGGGGCCGGGCTGGGGGTGGCGGCCTACCGGCGGTGGGTGCGGGTGGAACGGGCGATGCGGGCGGGCGGTCCGCTGCCGGCGACCCGGATCATGCCGGTGCTGACGGTGTGCGTGGCGCTCGCGGCGGCGGTGTTCTCGGTGCTGATCGTCGGCTGGTCGCGGTGAGCGCCGCCCCGCGCGATCCGGGCCTCCAGCCGGAGCGGACCCTGCTGGCCTGGAGCCGCACCGCGCTGGTGCTGGCCGCGGACGCGCTGCTGGTGCTGCGGACCGGCTACCTCCGGGGGTCGCCCGGACTGGCGGCGCTGGGCGGGGTGTTGGCGCTGGCGGCGGCCGGGCTGTACGCGCACGGGGTGCGGCGGCGCGGTGCGGTGGAACACGATCCGCACATTTCGGCGGGCCGGTGGTGGATGCGCGGGCTGACCGCGACGGTGGTGCTGGCGGCGGGCGGGGCCGCCTGGTCGGTGCTGGTGAACACGGGTAGATGAGGCCCCGGGGGCGGTTTCCGGGGCCGGACGGGTGGTGCAGACCACATGACTCGGATCACCTGTTTTTCGGCGGCTGTTTGCCGACCGGTGTATACGTTCGCCGACAAGGCCAGGCATACTGGCCGAGTCGGGCGTTCCGTCCGACCCAGACGTCACAGCGAGAACTTCCATGAAAGGACCGGTGGTCAGGGATGTTCCGTAACGGTCTTGAGCCCTGGCACATCATCATCGTCCTGGTGGTGCTGGTCCTGCTGTTCGGCTCGAAGAAGCTCCCCGAGATGGCCCGCGGTCTCGGCAAGTCGATGCGCATCCTGAAGGCCGAGACCAAGGCCCTGCGCGAGGACGACGCCCCCGTCGAGGCCCAGAACGGCACCGCCGCCTCGCAGGCCGAGCAGGTCCGCCCGGCCGTCGAGCCGGTCGTCGTCACCAAGACGACCGAGACGACCACGAAGTCGACCACGGCCTGACGCCGCGTCGGCCCCCGGCCGACCCGCCCGCCGTACCGGAGCCCCCGGCCCGTCGCCCCGACGGACCGGGGGCTCCGGCGTGTCGCCGCACCCGGGTGGCTGACCGTTTTGTTCTGGTATCTCCTGGTATTCACCTGACGGCGGATCACCTGGGAGGCACCGGATGGCGGCGGACCCGTCGGGCGATCGGGAACTCGCGGAGCTGCGCGAACGGATCGCCGTCCTGGAGCACCGGGAGCACCGGGAGCAGGGGCCGCCCCGGCGGGAGCACCACCGGGTGCGGTCCTTCTTCGCGGTGCTGCTGATCGTGCTGGCCGCGGTGCTCACCCCGCTCGGGGTGGTCGCCGCGTGGAGCAAGTCGCAGGTGACCGACACCGGCCGGTTCGTGTCGACGATGGCGCCGCTGGCCTCCGACCCGTCGGTGCAGAACGCGCTCGCCGACCGGGTGACCACCGCGGTGATGCAGCAGCTGCCGATCACCGACCTGCTGAACGACGTCGCCCCCGCCGACCGGCCGCTGCTGGACGCCGCGCTGGGCCGGCTGGGCCCCGCGCTGACCAGCGGGCTGACCGGGTTCGTCCACGACCAGGTGCTGCGGTTCGTGCGGTCCGACGCCTTCGCCACCCTCTGGACCGGCGTGCTGCGCAACGCGCACGCCGCGTTCGACAAGGTGCTGACCGGACAGGGCGGCGGGGCGGTGCAGGTGCGGGGCGACACCGTCAGCCTGGACCTGGCGCCGGTGATCGCCGCGGTGAAGGACCGGCTGGTGGCCAACGGGCTGGGGCTGGCCTCGAAGATCCCGGAGGTGCACACCGACTACACGCTGGTGCAGTCGGACGCGGTGCGGAAGGCGCAGACCGGGCTGCGGGTGCTCGACCTGGCCGGGTTCTGGGTGCCGGTGCTGGCGGTGCTGTGCGCGGTCGGCGGGGTCCTGCTCGCGGTGCGGCCCCGCCCGGCCACCGTCGGGGCGGCGCTCGGGATGGCCGCCGGGGCGGTGCTGCTGGGCGCCGGGCTGAGCGTGTTCCGGACGGTCTACCTGGACAAGCTGCCCGCCGACGTCGACCAGGCCGCCGCGATGGCGGTGTACGACACCCTGGTGCGCTACCTGCGGGCGGGCATCCGGATGGTGCTGGCGCTGGGCGTGGTGATCGCGCTGGCCGCCTGGCTGACCGGGCCCGGGCGGCGGGCCGGCCGGGTGCGGCGGCTGTGGGGCTCCGGCCTGGGCGCGGTGCGGCAGGCCGCCGAGGGGCTCGGCCTGCGGCTGGGCCCGGTCGGCCGGTTCGCGCACCGCTGGAAGTCCTGGCTGGGCTGGGGGGCGGTCGTCGTCGCCGCCGTCGTGCTGCTGACCTGGAGCTACCCGACCGCGGCCGTGGTGCTGTGGATGGCGCTGGTGCTGCTGGCCTTCCTGGCCGTGCTGGAGTTCCTGGACGCACCCGCCGACGCCCCCGCCGACGGCTCGGCCCGGCCGCCCGCCGGACCGCCGGGACCGCCGGGACCGGCCGGACCGGCGGCCGGTCCGCCCGCCGACGAGAAGGCCGCACCGGCGTGAGGGAGGCGGCCCGGACGTACCTCGCCCTGCTGGGCGGCCCGGTGCTGCTGCTGACGGCCTACTTCACGGTGCCGCTGGGCTGGTTCGGGCCGCACCACGCGGCGGTCAGCTGGGCGGTGTTCGGCACGCTGCTGGCCGTGCTCGGCGTCGGGCTGCTGCGCGAGGCGCGGATGCAGGTGCTCGGGCGGTCCCGGCACCCGGCGCCGCGGATCCTGACCCTGCTGTGCGGCGCGCTGGTGGTGTTCGCCGCCGCCTACCTGGGGATGTCCCGGCAGCCCGGCGAACTGGACGGGCTGATCACCAAGGTCGACGCGCTGTACTTCACGGTGATCACCATGGCGACCGTCGGGTACGGCGACATCCACCCGTCCGGGCAGGCCGCCCGGATCGTGGTGATGCTCCAACTGCTGTACACCTTCGTCTTCCTGACCACCGGGGTGACCGCGCTGACCCGGCAGGTGAAGACCCGGGCGGTACGGCGGGCCCGGCACGAGGAGTAGCGCGGGTCAGTCGTCCTGCTGGGAAGCCTGGGCGTGCACCGCGGCGACCAGGGCGCCGAGCCGGACCTGCCAGCCCGCCAGCAGCGGGGCCGCCGCGGCCTTGTGGCGCTGGAGGTCGCGGACCAGCTTCTGGGCGTCCTTGAGGGAGTCCTCGGCGTCGGACGGGTGCCGGTCGTTGACGGCCCGGGTCGCCTCGTCCAGCAGCCCGGTCAGGTCGTCCTGCTTGTCCCGGTCCCTGCTGAACTCGGCCTGCGCCACGTCGGCCCGCAGCTGGGCGAGCTGGCCGACCAGGGCGCCGCCCTTGGGCGACGTGGAGGGCTTGGGCGAGGTGCTGGGCTTCCCGGACGCGGATGCCGACGGGGACGGGGAGGCCGACGGCGACGGGGACCGCGACGGGGGCGGGGCCGCGGTGGTGGCGGCGGCGGCCGTCGGCGCGGGGGTGGACGCGGCCGCCGGGGCCGGGTCGCCGCCGCCGCTGAGCGAGAACGCGACGATGCCCGCCACGCAGACGAACACCGCCGCGCCGATGCCCGCGTACACCAGCGGGTTGCGGCCGTGCCGGGGCGCGGGCTCCTCCTCCGCGAAGCGGGACGGGGAGAGCAGCGGGGCCGCCACCGGCGGCAGCACCGAGGTGCGCTGCGGCTCGGCCCACGGCTGCTGCGGCTGCGGCTGCGGCTGCGGCTGCGGCGGGTACGGCTGCTGCGGCGGGGCCGGGAACGGCGGCGGGGCGGCGGGGAAGGCGGTCGCGGGGACGGGCGGCAGCACCTGGGTCGCGCCGCCGAGCAGCTCGGCGGCCCGGTCGACCGGCCCGGCCGGGACGGCGGCCAGCAGTTCGGCGGCGGCGGACCGCGCGTCGGCGGGGCGCTCGTCCGGGTGCTTGGCCAGCAGCCGGAGGATCGCGGCGTCCAGCGCGGGCGGCACGTCGGGGCGGTGCGCGGAGACCGGGAGCGGGTACTCGGTGACGTGCTTGAAGGTCACCGCGACCGGGGTGTCGGCGGTGAACGGCGGGGTGCCGGCCAGCATCTCGTACAGCACGCAGCCCACCGCGTACAGGTCGGCGCGGCCGTCGACCTGGCCGGCGGTGGCCTGTTCCGGGGAGAGGTAGGCGGCGGTGCCCAGCACCGAGGCGGTCTGGGTGAGCTGCTGGCCGGCCGAGGAGCCGGCCCGGGCGATGCCGAAGTCGACGACCTTCACCCCGCCGTCCCGGGTGATCATGATGTTGCCGGGCTTGATGTCCCGGTGCACCAGGCCCTGGGCGTGCGCGGCGGCCAGCGCGTCCAGCACCGCGGCGGCGGTGCCCACGGCGCGCTCCACCGGCAGGACGCCCTGCTCGGCGATCACCCGGCCCAGGGTCGCGCCGTGCACCAGCTCCATCACCAGGTACGGGGAGCCCTGGTCGACGCCGGAGTCGAAGACCGTGACGATCCGCGGGTGCGCCAGCAGCGCGGCCGACCGGGCCTCGCGGGCGAACCGCTCGGCGAACCGCGGGTCGTCGGCCAGGCCGCCGTTGAGCACCTTGACCGCCACCGGGCGGCCCAGCTGGTGGTCCAGGGCGCGGTACACCGTGGCCATGCCCCCGACGCCGAGGATCTCGCCGAGCTCGTAGCGCCCGTTCAGTGCGCGTCCGATCATCGGATGTTCCCTCCACCTCGGTCCGGCAACCCGTGAACCATAGCGGGCCCGGCCGGGGCCGGTTCAGGGGCGCTGGACGAGCAGGGCGGCGGTCAGGGCGGCCAGGGCGGCGGCGAGCAGCGCGCGGGCCCCGCGCGGCGGGCCGCTGCCCAGGGTGCGGCGGGCGGCGCGGGCGGCGGCGCGTTCGGCGGCGGGCGAGGTGCGGGGGAAGGTCATCGCGAGCTCGCCCGGAGGTGCGGTCGGTGGGTCACCGTGGCTCCAGGGTGTTCGGGCGGTACGGGCGGGCCGGGCTCCGGACGGACGGTGGACCCGGGGGAGCCCGGCCGCCCGTCCGGAGCGGTTCCCCGACCGGCGGCGGACCCGGGGGAGTCTTCGGCCGGTCGGAGCTGTCCCGGACGGACGGGGCCCGGGGGAGCCCGTCGTCCGTCCGGAGTCTCGGTGTCAGTCCTGGCCGCTCCCCCCGTCGGACGGCCGGTCGGATCCGGTGCGCCCCCACCGGCCGGTCGGGAACGACGGCCAGGACGGGGCGGACGGGCCCGGGGCGCTCGACCGGCCCGGGGCGGTCGAGGGCCTGCCGCGACCCTCCCCGCCCGGCTGGTCCCAGCCGTGCGCGGCGAGCAGCGCGCAGAAGCCGGCCACCTTCTCCGGGGCGCCGGCCGCCTTCAGCAGCTCGGCCAGCTCCGGGACGACGGCCGCCTCCCGGGGCCGGCTGCCGGACGCGACCCGCCCGGCGAAGCCCTCGCACAGCCGCACCAGGTCCGGCAGGTCGGCCGGGCCGGTGGCGGACGGCGCGGGGGGCCGGGTCGGACTGCCGCCCGGGCGGGGGGTGCCCGTCGGCGGCCGGCCGGTGCGCTCGGCACCGGGGCTCCCGGACGCGGTGGCGGGCGCGGGGGTGGACGGCGCGGGCGCGGGTGCGGTGCCGGTGGCCGTCGGGGACGGGGACGGGGCGGGGCCGCCCAGGGCCTCCGGCAGCCGGCCGTGTCCGGCCGCGACCGCGACGCCGCCCACGGCGGTCACCCCCAGCGCGACGGCCACGGCCTTCGCGCTGAGCGCCCGTGCGAGCGCGGTGTCCGCCATCTTCCGTCTCCGGTGCTGCGTCGGGGCCGACTGGTGACGAGCCTGCCGGAACGCGGCCACGGCCTCCTCCTCGCCGGGCAGCGGGCCGTCGCCGGCCGCCCCGCCCGTCGCGGCGGCGGCGAGCAGGGCGGCGAGCTCCGGCCGTCCGGGCGCGGACCGCCGTCCGGCGGAGGGGTCCTGACCGGCCTCCGGGTCGACCGTGGCGCCGCCGAGCAGTTGCTCGGCGGCGGCGCGATCGATCCGGCGGGATCGGTTGGTGCTCATCTCATGTCCTTCAGCGTCGGCACCTGCGCCGGTGTCACACCCCGCGCGGAAACTTTTTCCCCGGCCGTTCCCCCGGCCGTCCCGGCAGTCGTCCCACCTGCCGTCCCACCTGCGACTCCACCCGCTGCTCCACCGGCCGCCCGGCGGGGCACCCCGGCCGCCGCTCCCCCGCTCTGCTCCAGCACCCGGGCCAGCCGCTTGAGCCCGCGGTGGGCGGCCATCCGGACGCTGCCGGAGCGCTTGCCGAGCACCTTCGCGGCGCTCTCCGCGTCCAGTCCGAGCACCACCCGCAGCAGCACCGCCTCGGCCTGGTCGGGCGGCAGCGAGGCGATCAGCGCGAGCGCGTCGGAGGTGGCGACGGTGGCCATCGCCTGGCCCGCGGTGTCCTCGGCGGCGGCCAGTTCGGCCAGGTACTCCACCGGCAGGTCGGCGACCGGTCGGCGGCGCACCCGGCGCAGGTGGTCCATTGCCCGGTTGCGGGCCACCGTCGCGGCCCAGCCGCGGAACCCGTCCGCGTCGCCGCGGAAGCCCGGCAGGTCGCGGGCGATCTGCAGCCACGCCTCGGACGCGATGTCCTCGGCGTCCTCGGCCCGCCCGCCGACCAGCACCCGCAGGTAGCGCAGCAGCCCCGGCTGGACGGCCCGGAACAGGACCCGGAACGCCTCCTCGTCGCCCGCCTGGGCGGCGCGGACGGCCGCGGCGAGGTCGGCCCGCCGGGCGGGCGGACGGTCCGGTCCGGAGGGGCGGTCGAGCCGCTCCCCGTCGTCCGCCCCGTGGTGTTCAGCTCTGTGCACCCGCCACATCATGCGCCATCCGGGGGAACGCTCCCACCGCCGGGGCGCGGCCCGGCCGGTGACGGACCGGTGGCGGAACCCGGCCCGCCCGGCGCGGGGCCGAACCGGCCCGACGGGCCGTCAGCCCGGCCCCGTGTCCCGGGCCGCAGGGCCCGAACCGGACCGACCTTCGTCCCGCCGGCCGCTGTCCTTCGCCCGCGGTCCGCCCCCGCCCGCCCGCCATACCGTGCAAATACGGGGCAATCCACCCCGATTCCACCCGTGGACGAGGAGGCCGGGAACCGGCATGCGCACCGCCCAGGAGCTGTACACGACGGGGATCCGCGACCACTTCGCGCCCGCCCTGCGCGGGCTCGGCTTCCAGGGCTGGCGGCACTCCTTCTCGCTGCCCGACCGCGAGCGCTGGGCGGTGCTCGGCGTGCACGCGGTGGTCGGCGACGGGCGGGTCCGGTACACCGTCAACCTGTCCGTCACCGACAAGGCCGCCTGGGACCGGCGCAGCATCCGTCCCGACGCCAACTCCCCCACCGGGCTGGAGCGTTGGCACTCGCACATCGGCGAGCTGCTGCCGGTCGGCGGCGAGGTCTGGTGGGAGGTGGCGCCCGGGCCGCGCTGGCTGATCGCCGTCGAGGACTCGGTGGCCGCCGTCCGCGGCTACGCGCTGCCCGAACTGCGTCGCCGGCTGGCCGCCGACGACCGCGAGCGGTACCTGGGCCAGGCCGAGCTCGACGGCGTCAACGGCGCCCTCGCCGCCGCCCACCTGGCCCGCATCCAGCGCGCCGAACTGACCGGCGGTGCGCTGGAGTTGCACGGCGCGTGGAGTCGGCACGACCCGGCCGCGCAGGCCGTCCTGGCGGGCGCCGCCCGCGGCTTCCTCTCCGTCCGGGACGCCCGCTTCCACACCGTCCGGGCGCTCGACACGCTCGGCCGGACGCTCTGGGAGTTCCGCCGCCCCGAGGACGGGAACCATCCCGGTGCGAGCTGAGTCCCTGTCAGTGGCGGTGCGCCGGAGCACCGGTGCGGCGCACGGGACGAACCGCGGGGGGCGGACATGACGGGGACGACGGTGGCAGCGCACGAGGAACGGCGGCTCGACTGGGACGGCTGCCTGAACGTCCGCGACCTCGGCCTGCTGCCCACCCGGGACGGGCGGCGCACCCGCGCCGGCGCGGTGGTCCGCGCCGACAACCTCGACCGGCTCACCGCCGAGGGCCAGCACGCACTGTTCGAGTACGGCGTGCGCACCGTCGTCGACCTGCGCGACGCCGCCGAGTACCGGCCGCTGCTGCCCGCCCCCGACGGCGTCGACCTGGTCCGCGTCCCGCTCGACGCGCTGGCCGGGCCCGGCTGGTGGGCCCGGTTCGGCGCCCTGGACGGCACCCCGCTCTCGTTCCGCCCCTACCTCGACCACTGCCGGCCGGCCGTCGCCGAGCTGGTCGCCGCCGTCGCCCGGGCCCGCCCCGGCGCCGTCGTGGTGCACTGCGGGGCCGGCCGCGACCGCACCGGCCTGGCCGCCCTGGTCCTGCTCGCCCTGGCCGGGGCCACGCCCGCCGCGATCGCCGAGGACTACCTGCTCTCCGCCGCCAACCTGCGGCCGATGTGGGCGCTCCTCGACCGCCCCGAGGAGGAGGCCGGCATCGCCCGCGTCCTCGCCGACGCCGACACCACCCCCGAGCGGGCGCTGCACGAGGTCCTCGCCGAGTTCGACGCCGAGCAGTGGCTGCCCGCCGGGGACGTCGCCGCCGTCCGGGCCCGGCTGCTGGGCTGAGCCCCGGACCGGCCGGGCAGCGGCTTAATCGCTCGCGGCGCGGCCGGGCGGCGCAGGATACTGCCCGGCATGACGGACTTCTCGCTGTTCGACACCCGCGGCTACCCCACCGTCGACGTCCGCACCGGCTACGCCGGGTGGGTCGACAGCTACGAGAGCACCGTGCCGGACGCGATGGACCTCGACGTGCTGGCGGCGCTCGCCGTCCCGCGCTGGGCCGACGCCGCCACCGCCGTCGACCTCGGCTGCGGCACCGGCCGCACCGGCGCCTGGCTGCGCGGGCGCGGCGTCGGCGCGGTGGACGGGGTCGACCTCACCCCCGAGATGCTCGCCCGCGCCCGCGAGCGCGGCGCGCACCGGCGGCTGGTCGAGGGCGACCTCGCCGCGACCGGCCTGGCCGCCGGCGGCTACGACCTGGCCGCCTGCTCCCTCGTCGACGAGCACCTCCCCGACCTCGGCCCGCTCTACCGCGAGGCCCACCGGCTGGTCCGTCCCGGCGGCCTGTTCGTGCTGGTCGGCCTGCACCCCGCCTTCATCATGGCCGCGGGCATGCCCACCCACTACGACGGCCCGGACGGCCCGATCGCCATCACCACCCACGTCCACCTGGTCAGCGACCACCTCACGGCCGGGCTGGCGGCGGGCTGGCGGCTCGCCGAGATGCGCGAGGAGGTGGTCGGCGACCGGTGGACGGCCCTCAAGCCCACGTGGGAGCGCCACCGCGGCCGGCCGGTCTCGGCGGCGTACGTCTGGCGGAGCGAGCAGCCCTAGCAGGAGCGCGGGCGGGGGCGCGGGCGGGGGCGTCCCGGCCTCGCGGCCCGTCACCAGCCGGAGTTCGGGGCGGTCACGACCCGGGTGCGGCCGTCCGCACGGGCGGCGAGGGCCGCTTCGAGGCGCAGGGCGCGGGCCGGGCCGACCAGGGCGAGCGCCTCGGGGACGGGGGCCCAGCGGTAGGCGTCGAGTTCGCCCGGCGGGAGGGTGATCGGGGTGTCGGCCGGGAAGACGCCCAGGTCGAAGAGGAAGTGGCAGGCGGGGTGGTCGAGTTCGCCGCTCGGGTTGGTCCAGGCGACGGTCAGCAGGTCGCCGGCCTCGCGGTGCAGCCCGGTCTCCTCGTGGAGTTCGCGGGTCGCGCACTGCCGCGGGTCCTCGCCGAGGTCGACGGTGCCGCCGACGAACTGCCAGCCGGGGCGGTAGCCCGGCTTGACGATCAGGACCCGGCCGTCGGGGTCGGTGATCAGGCAGCCCGCGGCGGCGTAGACGCGGTGCAGGGAGGCGAGCCACTCCTCGCGGGAGGCGAACTCGGGGGTGTCGGCCATGGCGCTCCTTCGGCGGGGGCGTGAATCTGCGGCCCCACTCTCCCACCCCCGCCGGGGTGTCCGCCGGGGCGTCTCAGTGCGCCGAGTGCCGTTCCGCGCCGCGGTGCCGGTGGCCCGGCAGGTCGGGGTGGGGGGCGGGCCCGTCGGCCGGGCCGACACCGGCGGGCACCCGGTGGCCGCCGTGGCCGAACGGCTCGTCGCCGTGGTGGGGGCCGGTGCGGGCGGCGAGGGCGCCACCGGCCTGCGGCGGCGGGGCGAGGGGCGCCGGATCGGCGGCCATGCCGCGCTGCTCCAGCAGTTCCCGGGCGCCCCGGCGGAGCATCGCCGTCCGATCGGTCGATCGCTCGGTCATCGTCGATCTCCCTTCATTCCCCCATCAGTCCGACATGCCCGTTATCGACGCGTGTACACCCGGGCGCACCGGTCCCCTTGGCGGAACGGCCGGATCGGGTCGGAGCGGTGTGGGACCATGCCGCGTGGCCACGGTGATACAAGCCGACGAATCCGAGGAGTCCCGGACGACCCCACCCCCGCCCCCGGCGCGGGCCGGGCGCGCGGACCGCGTCCGCCACCCCGCCGCGCTGATCCGGCTGGTCGCCGGGGTCTGCTGGATCCTGCTGGTGCTGCTGCTGGCCGGCTACGCCCGGTCCTCCGTCTTCGGCCTGGACAGCGACGTGGCCCGCGGCCTCGACCTGCTGCCCTGGCCGCCCGCCAAGCTCACCGCCGCGCTGTGCGGCGCCGCGCTGCTCACCGTCCCGCTCGGCTTCGCCGTCGACCGGGTGCTGCGCGCCGACGGCCGCCGGGTCGCCGACGCCGTGCTGGCCGCCGTCCTCGCCTACGGCCTCTCGCTCGGCCTGGACCTGCTGGTCGGCGACCTCGCCACCCTCACCCACCCGCTGCCCGTCGGCCCCGGCCGCACCGACCCGGTGTACGGGCACCTCGCGCCGGTGCTGGCCTTCATGACCGCCCTGGGCACCGCCGGGCGGCGGCGCTGGCGCACCGCGCTGGGCGTCACGCTCGGCCTGTCCGGGCTGTCCGGGCTGATCACCGGGTACGCCACCCCGCTGTCGCTGGCGCTGGCCCTGCTGCTGGGCTGGACCACCGCGCACGCCGCCCGGTACGCCGTCGGCGAGCCGGTCGCCTCGCCCACCGAGGGCCAGATCGCCACCGCCCTGGCCGGCTCCGGCGTCCGCCCGGACACCGTGCTCACCCTGGGGACCGGCCGCTACCTGGTCACCCAGCACGACGGCCGCCCCGACCTGGACGTCCACCTGCTCGACCGGTACGCGCAGGCCAGCGGGCTGCTCGGCCACCTGTGGCTGGCGCTGCGGCTGCGCACCGCGCCCCGCCCGCTCGGCCTGCGCCCGCTGCGCGCCGGGCTGGAGCACCAGACCCTGCTCGGCCACGCCGCGTCCGCCGCCGGGGCCCGCACCCGGCTGCCCGTCGCGGTGGTCGAACTCGGCCCGGACGCCGCCCTGGTGGCCTACCGGCGGATCGACGCCCGGCCGTTCGCCGAACTCTTCGCCGAGCCGACCGCGCCCGGCGACGACCCGTCCGACGGCGTCCGGTACGGCGGCCCCTCCGACGGCGTCCCGTCCGCCGACGACCCGTACGGCGACCTCCCCGACGGCCCCACCGACGCCGAACTACGCGACGCCTGGCAGCAGTTGGCGCTGCTCCAGCGGCGCCGGATCGCCCACCGTTCGCTCTCCCCGACCACCGTGCTGCTGGACGCCGAGGGCAGGGTCCACCTGGTCGGGCTGGCCCGCGGCGAGATCGCCGCGAGCGAACTGCTGCTGCGGCTGGACGTCGCCGGGCTGCTCGCCGTGCTGGCCGTGCACGCCGGGCCGGAACGGGCGGTGCGGGCCGCGATCGAGGTGCTCGGCCCCGGCCCGGTCGGCACCGCGCTGCCGCTGCTGCAACCGATCGCGCTGGCCCGCGACACCCGGGCCGCGCTGGCCCGGCACCGGAACCTGACCGCCGACCTGCGCGCCGAGGTGCAGCGCCGGATGCCGCAGGCCACCGCCGTGCCCGTCCGGCTGGAGCGGCTGCGCCCGCGCACCCTGCTCACCGTCGCCGCCTGCGTCGCGGTCGGGTACGCGCTGCTGCAGTTCCTGTTCGGCAGCGACGGCAACCCGATCGCCCTGGTCGCCCAGTCCGACCCGCTGTGGCTGGCCGGCGCGGCGCTCTGGGCGGCGGCCAGCTACCCCGTGGCGACCTTCGCGTTCAGCGGCTTCGTCCCCGAGCAGCTGTCGTTCCGCGCCACGCTGGCCGCCCAGACGGCCGGCTCGTTCGTGAAGGTGGTCGCGCCCGGCGGCGTCGGCGGCCTCGCCCTGAACACCCGCTACCTGCAGTGCGCGGGCATCCCCACCGCGCAGGCGATGTCCAGCATCGGCGTCAGCCAGCTGTTCGGCCTGGTGCTGCACATGCTCCAGCTCGCCGTGTTCAGCGCCCTGGTCGGCGTGGACGGCGCCCCGCCCGGGGCCGAGTCCGCCCCGTCGGCCGGCGGCTGGGTGCTCTGGCTGGCCGGGGCGGCCGGCGCGGTGGTCGCGGTGTCGGTCGCCGCGGTGCCCTCGCTGCGGCGGCGCGCCCAGACCCTGCTGCGGCCGCTGCGCGCCGAGGTGCTGCCGCGCCTGCTCGACCTGGCCCAGCAGCCCGGACGGCTGGCCACCGGGGTGGCCGGGCAGCTGCTGGTGTCGATGTGCTTCGTGCTGTGCCTGTACTGCTGCACCCGGGCGGTCGGCCAGGACCCGGCCTTCAACGCCGTCGCGGTGAGCTTCCTGGCCGGGAACGCGGCGGGCAACGTGATCCCGACGCCGGGCGGCGTGGGCGGGGTCGAGGCCCTGATGCCCACCATGCTGACGTTCACCGGGCACATCGACCACGCCGGTGCGATGGCCTCCGTCGTGCTGTTCCGGCTGCTCACCTTCATGCTGCCGGTGCTGCCGGGCTGGGCCGCCTTCGCCTGGCTCAAGCACCGCCGGGCGATCTGAGCCGAGCCCGGCGGCACGGGGGGCGAGGGGAGCGGCGGGCCGAGGGCAGCGGCGGCCGACGGGAGCGGCGGGCCGCTACTCCCGGTAGTCCTCGTCCTCCAGCGCGACCTCGCGGACCTGCTCCACCGCGTCGCCCTCGTCCGCGGGCTCCGCGCCCCGCTCGCGCCGCTGCCGCAACACCTCCAGGTCGTCCACCTCCGGCTCGGCCGCCGCCCGTTCCTGGTCGGCGGCCTCCAGCACGGTCGGGGACTGCTCGTCCTGCTCGTCCTCGGGATACTCCGGGTTCTCCGCATTGACACGCATACCGCCAGTATCCGGCCGAACCCCGGGGAACCCGAGCCTTTCCGGCGGCGGGTCCCGAATCCGCCGCCGGGGCCGCCGCCGGGCCGCCGACCGGCCGGGGGCCCGTGCGGGAACCCGTACGGGCGGGCTCAGGACCCGGCGCGGAGCGGCCTCAGGACTGGGCGGGGGCCCGGCGCTTGGCGGACGGGACGACCAGCGGGGTGCCGGTCTCCGGGTCGGGGATGACCCGGCAGGGCAGCCGGAAGACCTCCTCGACCAGCTCGGCGGTGACCACCTCCTGCGGCGGGCCGGCCGCCACCAGCCGGCCGTCGCGCAGGGCGACCAGGTGGGTGGCGTAGCGGGCGGCCTGGTTGAGGTCGTGCAGGACGGCGACCAGGGTGCGGCCCTGCTCCTGGTGCAGGCGGGCGCACAGGTCGAGGACCTCCATCTGGTGCGCGATGTCCAGGTAGGTGGTGGGCTCGTCGAGCAGCAGCAGCGGGGTCTGCTGGGCCAGCGCCATCGCGATCCAGACCCGCTGGCGCTGGCCGCCGGAGAGCTCGTCCACCGGCCGGTCGGCGAGTTCGGCGACGCCGGTGTCGGCCATCGCCTCGGCCACCACCCGCTCGTCCTCGGTCGACCACTGGCGCAGCACGCCCTGGTGCGGGTAGCGGCCGCGGGAGACCAGCTCGGCGACGGTGATGCCGTCCGGGGCGATGGACGACTGCGGCAGCAGGCCCAGGGTCCGGGCGACCTGCTTGGCGGGCAGCGTGGCGATCGACCGCCCGTCCAGCAGCACCTGCCCGGCGACCGGCTTGAGCGTGCGGGACAGCGCGCGCAGCAGGGTGGACTTGCCGCAGGCGTTCGGGCCGACCACCACGGTGAAGGAGTGGTCGGGGATGTCGACGGTCAGGCCCTCGGCGATGGTGCGCTTGTCGTAGGCGAGGGTCAGGTCGCGGCCGGCCAGGCGCGGCTCGGGCTGGGCCATCAAGGGCTCCGTTCGGGACGACGGGGACGACGGGGTGGACGGTACTCGGGCGGCCGGGACCGGCGGGGACGGGCGGTCGGTCACAGGCGTCCGGCCCGGCGCTGGGTGGCGAGCAGCCAGACCAGGTAGCCGCCGCCGAGCACGCCGGTGACCACGCCGACCGGCAGCTGGCGGTCGCCGAACAGGTGCTGCGCGGCGAAGTCGGCGGTGACCAGCAGCGCGGCGCCGGTGCACATCGAGGCGGCCAGGTTGGGGCCCGGCGAGCGGGTGATCCGGCGGGCCAGCTGAGGGGCGGTCAGGGCCAGGAAGTTGACCGGCCCGGCCGCCGCGGCGGCCAGCGAGGCGAGCAGCACGGCGGCGCCCAGCAGCGCGATCCGCAGCCGCTCGGGGCGCACGCCCAGCCCGCTCGCGGCGTCGTCGCCGAGCTCCAGGGCGCGCAGCGCGGGGCCGCAGACCAGCAGCACCAGCGGGACGAGCACGGCCAGCGCGACCGCCAGCGGCCGGGCCTGCTCCCAGCCCCGTCCGTCCAGGCTGCCGGTCAGCCAGAGCACCGCGCGGGCGGCGTCCATCAGCTGGGTGCGGGTCAGCAGGTAGCCGTTGACGCCGGTGAGGATCGCCGCCGTCCCGATGCCGACCAGCACCAGCCGGGCGCCCTGCACGCCGCCGCGCCAGGCCAGCGCGTAGATCAGCACGCCGGTGACCAGGCCGCCCGCCACCGCGCCGCCGGCCAGCGCGGCACTGGAGCCGCCCGCCACCACGACCAGCAGCGCGCCGGTGGCCGCGCCCTGGGTGAACCCGAGGATGTCCGGGCTGCCCAGCGGGTTGCGCACCAGCGTCTGGAACAGCGCCCCGGCCAGCGCCAGCGCCGCGCCGACCAGCAGCGCGGTGGCCACCCGGGGCAGCCGCAGCCGGTTGACGATGAAGTCCTCGGCGACGCTCCCGCCGCCGAACAGCGTCCGCACCACCTCGCCGGGCGCGATCGGGTAGTCCCCGCGCCCGAGCGCCAGCACCCCCACCACCAGCGCCACCAGCACGGCCCCCGCGCAGACCGCCAACGCCCGCGGCCGGTACCGCACCGACCACCCGCCGACCCGCAACGTCCTCACGCCCCGGCCTCCCCGCCCCGCGCACGCACAGCCGCCGCCCGGGTGCCGCCGACCGCCGGCCGCCGGGTCCGAATCCGAATCCGAGTGGGTGTCATGCGCGGGCCTTCCCCCGTCGTGCGAAGTACAGGAAGAACGGTCCGCCGAGGACGGCCGTGACGATGCCGACCTGGAGCTCGCCGGGGCGGCCCAGGACGCGGCCGAGGACGTCCGCGCCGAGCAGCAGGACGGGGGCCAGGACGGCGCAGTAGGGGAGCAGCCAGCGCAGGTCGGGGCCGGTGAGGGCGCGGACCAGGTGGGGGACCATCAGGCCGACGAAGACGATCGGGCCGCACGCGGCGGTGGCCGCCCCGCACAGCAGGGTGACGGCGACGATCGCGGCGGCCCGGATCGCGGCCGGCCTGGCCCCGAGGGCCCGGGCCGCGTCGTCGCCGAGCGCGAGCGCGTTGAGCGGGCGGGCCAGGCCGAGCGCGAGCAGCGCGCCGAGGGCGACGAACGGCAGGATGCCGAGCACGGTGGAGGTCTGGGCGCTGGCCAGCGAGCCGACCGTCCAGAAGCGCATCTTGTCGAGCGAGGCGGTGTCCAGCAGCATCACGGCGCTGACGTACGAGTACAGGGTGGCGTTGAGTGCGGCTCCGGCCAGCGCGAGCCGGGCGGGGGTGGCGCCGCGTCCGCCGCCGACCGCGTACACCAGGACGGAGACCAGGGCGGCCCCGGCCAGCGCCCACCAGACGTACCCGGTGAAGGAGGTGACGCCGAGCACGGCGGCGGCGGTGGCGACGGCGGCGGCGGCGCCGGCGTTGATGCCGAGCAGGCCGGGGTCGGCGAGCGGGTTGCGGGTGAGGGCCTGCATGACGCCGCCGGCCAGGCCGAGCGCGGTGCCGGTGAGCAGCCCGAGCAGGGTGCGGGGCAGGCGCATCCGGTGGACGACGGTGTACTCGGGGGCGTTCGGGTCGAGCAGGCCGTGCCAGACCCCGGCGGGGCTCAGCTGCCGGGCGCCGAGGCCGAGGCTGAGCACCAGGACGGCCAGCAGCACGAGCAGCCCGGCGGCCAGGCCGAGCGCGCGGGGCGAGCCGCGGCGGGCGGGGGTGGCGGCGCCGGGTATCGGGAGGGAGCCGGTGGTGCTCAAGGGTGCTCCGGATCGGTCGGGGACGGGCCGGCGGGCCCCCCGGGGGACCCTCCGTACCGGTACTTAGGTTAGGTTAACCTGCGTACGTCCGGCGGCTGCCGCCGGGTGCCCGCACCTCGGCGCCCCCACCGACGTGCCGCTCCGCCCTGCTCCGAACCGCCCGAACCGAGGTACCGCCATGTCGTCTTCCCCCCGCCTGACCCGCCGCGGCCTGCTCGCCGCGGGTGGAGCCACCGCCCTGGGCGCGGTGCTCGCCGCCTGCGGCTCCTCCGGCGACGGGAAGGCGTCCGGCGGGGCCGGGTCCGGCTCGACGGCGGCCGGCGGCCCGTGGACCTTCACCGACGACCGCCCGCAGGCCGTCACCGCGAAGACCGTCCCGAGCCGGGTGGTGGCCTTCACCGGCGCCGCCGCCGCGCTCGCCGACTTCGGCCTGGACAAGCAGCTGGTCGGCGTCTTCGGCGAGACCAGGACCGCCGACGGCAAGGCCGACCCGCAGGCCGGCAGCCTGGACGTGGACAAGGTCGAGATCATCGGCAACGCCTGGGGCGAGTTCTCGATCGAGAAGTACGCGGCGCTGCGCCCCGAGCTGCTGGTGACCCACATGTACGACCCGGGCGCGTACTGGTACGTGCCGGACGAGTCCAAGGACAAGATCCTGGCGCTCGCCCCGCAGGCGCTGATCTCCACCGGCCGGGTGACCATCACCCAGCCGATCGAGCACTACGCCAAGCTCGCCGAGTCGCTGGGCGCGGACCTCGGGGCGCAGCAGGTCGTGGACGCCAAGGCCCGGTTCGAGAAGGCGTCCGAGGAGCTGCGGCAGGCGGTCAAGGCGGCCGGCGGCGTCAAGGTGATGGCCTGCTCCGGCAGCGCCGACCTGTTCTACGTCTCCAACCCGAAGGTCTCCTGCGACCTGATCTACTTCGCCGAGCTGGGCGTGGAGTTCATCCAGCCGGAGAAGACCGACGGCGGTGACTACTACGAGGGCCTGAGCTGGGAGAACGCCGGCAAGTACCCGGCCGACCTGCTGCTGCTCGACCAGCGCTCCACCGCCCTCCAGCCCAAGGACCTGACCGCCAAGCCCTCCTGGGGCCAGCTGCCCGCCGTCCAGGCCGGGCAGATCACCCCGTGGGACGCGGTGCCGCGGTTCTCGTACGCCGGGTTCGCCCCGCTGATCGAGCGCCTGACCGCCGCGATCCAGAAGTCCCGCAAGCTGAGCTGAAGGACCATCGGATGACCGGCCAGGCCCAGGAGTACGACTTCTTCCCGGCGCACGTGGTGCGCACCCGGCGGCTCGGCCCGACCATGCTGCGGGTCACCTTCGGCGGCGGGGCGCTGCGCGGCTTCGCGAGCGGCGGACGCGACCAGTCCTTCTCGCTCTTCCTGCCGCGGCCCGGCCAGGACGAACCCCTCCTCCCGTACTGGGAGGGCGAGGGCTGGTTCCAGGCGTGGCGGGCGCTCCCGGCGGACGAGCGGGCCGTGATGCGCTCGTACACCGTCCGCGCGCAGCGGACCGAACCGCCCGAGGTGGACGTCGACTTCGCCCTGCACGGCACCGGGGACGGCGCGGGCGGGACGCCCTCCGGGCCGGCCGCCGGCTGGGCCGCGACGGCGGGGCCGGGCGCGCGGGTGGTGCTGCTCGGGCCGGCCGTCGCCGACAACCGCTCGGTGGCCTTCCGGCCGCCCGCGGGCACCGGCTTCGTGCTGCTGCTGGCCGACGAGACGGCGCTGCCCGCGGCCGGCGGCATCCTGGACCGGCTGCCGGCCGGCACCCGCGCCCTGGTCTGGATCGAGGTCCCGGACGCCGCCGACGTCCAGGACCTGCCCGCCCCGGACGGCGTGGAGATCAGCTGGCTGGTGCGCCCGCCCGGCGCGCCCTCCGGGCTGCTCGACGCCCTGCGCGCGGCCGACCTGCCCGACGGCGCCCCGTACGCCTGGATCGCCGGCGAGTCCGGCACCGTCAAGGAGCTGCGCCGCCACCTGGTGCGCGAACGCGGCGTCGACAAGCGCGCGGTGACCTTCTCCGGCTACTGGCGGCGCGGCGCCTCCGAGGACCGGCTGCGCGAGGAGGCGTACGCCGAGCCGTCCTGACCCGCTCCTCACCGCGGGCCGGTCCGGCCCGCCCCGACCCGCTGCTCCCCGAAGGCCCGCCCGGCACCCCCGGGCGGGCCTTCGGCGTTCCGCCACGGCGGCTTAATGCCCCCTCAGTGTTCTTGCAATCAAGTTGCAATAAGGTGGCACTCGCAACTGACCCTCCGTCGACCGAGAAGGGCTGCTCAGCCATGGGTGCCTACACGCTGCCTGACCTCCCGTACGACTACTCCGCCCTCGAGCGCGCGATGTCCGCCGAGATCCTGGAACTGCACCACTCCAAGCACCACCAGGCGTACGTCAACGGCGCCAACTCGACGCTGGAACAGCTCGCCGAGGCCCGCGACAAGGACCAGCTCGGCGGCCTGGTCGGCCTCCAGAAGACGCTGGCCTTCAACCTCTCCGGCCACGTCCTGCACTCGCTGTTCTGGCAGAACCTCTCCCCCGAGGGCGGCGACCGCCCCGAGGGCCCGCTGGCCGACGCCATCACCGAGCACTTCGGCTCCTTCGAGGCGTTCCGGAAGCAGCTCACCACCGCCACCGTCGGCGTCCAGGGCTCCGGCTGGGGCATCCTCTCCTGGGAGCCGCTCGGCCGGCGCCTGATCGTCGAGCAGGTCTACGACCACCACGGCAACGTCGGCCAGGGCACCACCCCGCTGCTCGCCTTCGACGCCTGGGAGCACGCCTACTACCTCCAGTACAAGAACGTCCGCCCCGACTACGTCACCCGCCTCTGGGACGTCGTCAACTGGCAGGACGTCAGCGCCCGCTACGCCGCCACCCAGGGCTGACCCCCGACGGCCGGGCGGACGGCTCCCCCCGCCGCCCGGCCACCCGCAGGCCCGGCCACCCTCAGGCCCGGCCCGGCCGCCGCGGGGCCCGCCCGGCCAGCGCGGCCGCGCCCAGGAAGGCCGCCGCCGCGACCAGCGCCGCGGCGTGCAGTCCGCGCACCGGGCCCAGCGTGCCCGTCAGGGTCCCGAACAGCGCCACGCCGAGCGAACCACCCGCCTGGCGGGCGACGTTGAACACGGCCGAGGCCGTCCCCGCCGCCCCCGCCGGAGCCGCCTCCAGCACCGCGACGGTCGCCGCCACCACGGTCAGCGGCGTCGCCAGACCGGTCGCCGCCAAGGCGAACAGCAGCACCGGGTACGGGGTGTGCGGCCCGACCGCCAGCCAGCCCAGGAACCCCGCCGACCCCAGCAGCAGCGCCCCGGCCATCGTCGGGTACGGCCCGCGCCGGGCCGCCAGCCGGCTGGACAGCGGCGCCGCGAGCAGCCCCATGCCCACCGACGGCAGCAGCGCCAGCCCCGTCGCCCACGAGCCGTAGTGGCGCTCCTGCTGGAAGTGCAGCGTCAGGACGTACAGCATCCCGTAGTACCCGAGGCTGAGCAGCAGGCCGACCGTGTCGACCGCCGCGAGCCGGCCGTCGCGCAGCAGCGCGGGCGGCAGCAGCGGCACCCGGCCGTCCGGGTCCCGCCGCGACCGCCGCTCCAGGCGCAGCTCCACCCGGGCGAACCCGGCCAGCGCCGCCACCCCCACCACGAACGCCGCCGCCACCCACGGCGAGCCCCAGCCCCGCGCGCCCGCCTCGTTCACGCCCCCGACCAGCGCCACCAGGCCCAGCACGCCCAGCAGTTGGCCCGCCGGATCGCCGCGCCGCGCCGACCGCCCCGCCGACCGTCCCTCCGTCGCCGCCGCCGCCGGACCGACGTACCGGTACGTCAGCAGCGCGGCCAGCGCCGCGACGGGCAGGTTCACCCAGAACACCCACCGCCAGCCCAGCCCGGCCACCAGCAGCCCGCCCACCGCCGGCCCCGCGCCGAACGCCACCGCCGAGACCAGCCCCCACACCCCGACCGCCCGGGCCCGCAGCGCACCGTCCGGGTACGCCGCGCGCAGCAGCGCGAACGAGGCCGGCACCAGCAGCGCCGCCCCCGCCCCCTGCGCGAACCTGGCCCCGACCAGCACCGCCCCCGACCCGGCCGCCGCGCAGAGCGCCGAAGCCGCCGCGAACAGCCCCAGCCCCGCCAGGTACAGCCGCCGGTGCCCGAACCGGTCGCCCAACCCACCGCCGAGCAGCAGCAGCCCGGCGAACACCGTGCTGTACCCGTCCACCACCCACTGGAGCCCCGCCGCCCCCACCCCCAGCGAGGCCCGGACGTCCGACACCGCCACGTTGACCACCGTGACGTCGAGCATCACCAGGAAGTGGCCCAGGCTCAGCGCGACCAGCGGTGGCAGGGCGAGCCGCGCCGGCGGCCGGACGGGCGTCCGCGTCATCCGTACGAAAGTCATGACGGCAGTCTCCGCGCGGAACACTTCGCCACCTGACGAACCGTGCCCGCCCCGGGCCGTCCTAGGCTGGAAGCGTGCCCGCTCCCTCTTCGTCCCCTGCGCCCCCTGCGCCCTCGTTGCCCTCCGCCGGCCAGCCCGACGTCGCCCGGGCCGCCGCCCTGTTCGCCGACCCGTCCCGGGCCCGGATGCTCAAGGCGCTCAGTGACGGGCGCGACCTGTCCGGCGCCGTCCTCGCCGCCGAGGCGGGCATCGGCGCGCCCACCGCCAGCGCCCACCTGGCCAGGCTCGTCGACGCCGGACTGGTCACCGTCCGCAGCCACGGCCGCAACCGCTTCTACCGGCTGGCCGGCCCCGAGGTCGGTCACGCCCTGGAAGCACTCGCCCTGATCGCGCCCCCGCTGCCGATCACCTCGCTGCGCGACAGCGGCACCACCAACGCGCTGCGCCGCGCCCGCACCTGCTACGACCACCTGGCCGGCCGGCTCGGCGTCGCCCTGATGGGCGCCCTGCTCGAACAGCGCCTGCTCACCGGCCACGACGGCACCCACCACCCGGCCACCGCCGTCCACGACCGCGCCTCCGGCTACGGCCACGACCACCACTACCGGCTCACCGCGTCCGGCCGGACCGCCCTGCACCGGCTCGGCATCGACCTGGACGCCCTGCCGCCCCGCCGCCCGCTGGTCCGCTACTGCGTCGACTGGAGCGAACAGCAGCACCACCTGGCCGGCGCCGCCGGAGCCGCCCTCACCGCCCGCCTGCTCACCCTGGGCTGGCTCCGCCACGGCGCCAGCCCCCGCGTCGTCCACCTCACCCCGTCCGGCACCACCGGCCTCGCCGACTGGATCGGCCTCCGGATCCCCGCCTGAGCCCTCCCCGCGCTTCCCTCCTTCCCCTCCGCCGTCCCCTCACGTGGCCCCTCCCCCGCCCTTCCCCCGTCCCCTCCGCCGCCCGCCATCCCCTAACGTGGCCCCATGAACGCGGAACCCGACGACGCGGTACGGGAGTTCGAGCGCCACCGGCAGCGGCTGTTCTCGCTGGCCTACCGGATGCTCGGGTCGGCCGCCGAGGCCGAGGACACCGTGCAGGACGCGTACCTGCGCTGGCACGGCGCCGAACCCGGGCAGGTCGCGGCGCCCGGGCCGTGGCTCAACAAGGTGGTCGCCAACCTCTGCCTGAACCGGCTCACCTCGGCCCGGTCCCGGCGCGAGGAGTACCCGGGCACCTGGCTGCCGGAGCCGGTGGCGAGCGGGGCGCTCGGGCCGATGGAGCGGGCCGAGCAGCGCGAAGCCGTCTCCTTCGCGGTGCTCACCATGATGGAGCGGCTCTCCCCGCCCGAACGCGCCGCCGTCGTGCTGCGCGACGCCTTCGCCTACAGCCACCGGGAGATCGCCGGCGTCCTGGACTGCACCGAGGCCGCCGCCCGCCAGCTCTACCACCGCGGCCGCAAGCACCTCGCCGACGAGGCCCCGGACCCCGGCCCCGTCGACGCCGAACAGAACGCCGCCCTGCTCGGCCGCTTCCTGCGCGCCGCCTCGGACGGCGCCCTGGACCAGCTCGAACAGCTTCTCGCCGCCCAGGTCGTGGTCTGGTCGGACGGCGGCGGCAAGGTCCGCGCCGCGCTCCGGCCGGTGCACGGCCGCACCAACGCGGCCCGCTTCCTGGCCGGCCTGTTCGAACGGTTCACCGACGGCGTCCGGTTCGAACTCGCCGAGGCCAACGGCAGCCCCGTCCTGCTCGGCTGGGAGGGCGGGGACCTCACCTCCGTCGGCGTGCTGGACGCCGGGCCCGACGGCGTGACCGGCATCCGGATCCTGCGCAACCCGGACAAGCTCGCCCACTACGCGCGGCGGCACCGCGCACTGTCACAGAACGGCTGACCGCCCGGTTCCTACCGGGGAGAGCCCCACTGCTGGCCCCGCCCCGGAAGGAACCCGGACCATGAACGACCGCACCGACCTCGCCGACCTCGCCACCCCCTCCGCCCTCCCCTCCACCCCCGACCGGCCGCTGCTGGTGACCGGCGCGACCGGCGTCCTCGGCCGCGAGGTGCTGCGCCACGCCCTCGCCACCGGCCGTCCCGTCCGCGCCCTCACCCGGCGCACCGCCCTGCCCGCCGACGCCGACACCCGCTGGCACACCGGCGACCTGACCGCCGGCACCGGCCTGGACGAGGCGTTCGCCGGCGTCGACGCGGTGATCCACTGCGCCAGCGACCCGCGGCACCCGAAGAACGACCTGCCCGCCTTCCGCCACCTGCTGGCGGCCGCCCGGCGGGCCGGCGTCCGGCACGTCGTCAACATCTCGATCGTCGGCGTCGACCGGGTTCCGATGGCCTACTACCGGATCAAGCTCCAGGGCGAGCAGCTCCTCGCCGGGTCCGGCCTCGGCTGGACCAACCTGCGCGCCACCCAGTTCCCGCAGCTCCTGGACGGCATGCTCCGCCCGCTCGCCAAGCTCCCCGTCCTCCCGATGCTCTCCCGCACCCCCGTCCAGCCCGTCCACCCCGCCGAGGTCGCCGCCCGCCTCGTCGAACTCGCCCTCGGCGACCCGGTCGGCTCGGCCGCCGACTTCGCCGGACCCGAGATCCACCCCGCCACCGACCTCGCCGCCGACTGGCTCCGCGCCCGCGGCAGCCGCCGCCGCGTCCTGCCCCTGCACCTCCCCGGTCGGGCCGGCCGCCTGCTGCGCGAGGGCGCCCTCACCTCCCCCGGGCACGCCTGCGGCACCCGCACCTGGGCCGAGTACCTGGCCGAACGCTAGCCCCCGCCCCGGCCAGCCCTCACCCCTCCCCCCTCCTCCGTCACCGGAAAGCGGGGCGGGCGTCCGCGGCCCAGGCGGCGAAGCTCCGCGCGGGGCGGCCGAGCACCCGCTCGACGTCCGGGCTGACCCGCTGCTCCTCGGCGAGCGGCGAGCCGAGGACGTCGAGGGTGCCGTCGAGCACCTCCTCGGGCATGAAGCGGGCCAGGTGCGCGCGGGCCTGCTGCCGGGTGAGCTCGACGAACGCGACCTCCTCGCCGAGGACTTCGCCGAGCGCCGCCACCTGCTGCCGGGGCGTGACCGCCTCGGGTCCGGTGAGGACGTACACCCGCCCCTGGTGCCCGTCCTCCCGCAGGGCGGCCGCCGCGACCGCCGCCAGGTCCGCGGGGTCGACGACCGGCAGCGCGACGTCCGCGAACGGGGCGTGCACCGTGCGCCGGGCGCGGACGCCGTCGGCCCAGGCGTACGCGTTGGAGGCGAACCCCCCGGCCCGCAGGATCGTGTACGCCAACCCGCTCTCCCGGACCGCGAGTTCGAACTCGCGGAGCCGGGCGTGCGAGACCGCCGCCGGCCGGGTCCCGGTGACCTGCGAGGAGAGCAGCACCACCCGCCGCACCCCCGCCGCCCGCACCAGCTCCAACAGCTCGGCGGCCGGCGCACCGGGGCCGTTGAGCTCGCCGGCCAGCAGCAGGAACAGTGCGTCCGCCCCCTCCAACGCGGGGGCCAGGCTCCCGAAGTCGGCCAGGTCGGCGGCCCGGTGGACGACCCCGGCCGGGAACCCGCCGTCCGGCACCCGCCGGGAGACCGCGGTGACCCGCTCCCCCGCCGCGGCGAGCAGGCCGACCAGCGGACGGCCGACGTTCCCGGTGGCCCCAGTGACAACGATCATGAACGTGCTCCTCGGTCCGTCAGGGCCCAAGTCCCTTGCCTGAGCGGCCTTTTCGGCCACGACCCGAAGCTAGCACCGGAAAGATACTAGGTACCTAGAGGAAACCGACCCCCCGCACCCACCCCCGCCCTACAGTGGGTACCCGCAGCAGAGCGACCGACGAGAGGGCGCACACGGTGGCCACCCGGAACGAACCCACGACGGACCGACCCGCCACCGACCACGGCAGCGCCCAGCCCTGCCCGATCACCCCGGTGCTCGACATCGTCTTCAGCCGCTGGACCACGCCGATCCTCTGGACACTCCACCACTTCGGCCGCCAACGCTTCGTCCAACTGAACCGGAACATCGGCCCCATCACCGCGAAGGTCCTCACCCAACGCCTACGCCAACTGGAACGCGACGGCCTGGTCACCCGCACCTACCACCCGGAAGTCCCGCCCCGAGTCGAATACGAGATCAGCGAACTCGGCCGCAGCCTGGCCCCCCTCTTCGCCGCCCTCACCGACTGGTCCCACCACCACCTCCCCGAAGTCGAACGCGCCCGCACCGCCTTCGACACGACCGCCCCCTGACACCCCGGCCCGCAACGGGAAAAGCCCGGACCGCAGCGAACTGCGATCCGGGCTTCGTGGAGCCGCCTATGGGATTCGAACCCATGACCTACGCATTACGAGGACACTTGATCATCCGCCAACGAGTCCCAGTCGGCGGCTCCGCGTCCCAGTTTTGCCTGGTCAGAGTACGTTTCTGCGTGACGGTCCGTCCCATACGGGTCGGCTGGTCCCAATCGGTTATGGATACTCCCGGGCAAGTTGCGGGCAAGTTGCGCGCTACGGGATTCCTGGACTCCAGCTGTCACAGCAGGATCACTCCAGTCACGCTGCGTAGCCGATGGTGCCGCGAAGCAGCTCCCTCCAGACTCGGCCGATGGGCACGCGGGCATCGTCCCGGCGCCGGAAGGCGTTTACCTCAGCGTCAGGAAGATCAACGGGCTGGGCCAGCGAGTCCCGTTCTCCCTCCCGCACGGCCGCAGCCCTGCCGGTGGACTCGCGTGTGCCACAGCACGAGGACGTGATCCCCATGAGGGGTTCGATCTCCAGGACCTGCTACTGCCGCGACGCGCAGACCGGCGACCGGTACCGCGCCGGATCGCCCTGTCCACTGCTGAGCAGCCCGAAGCACGGCAAGTGGTCCGTGCGTCAAGAGGTCTCCCCGAGCGGCGACGGCAGGCGCCGGCAGTTCCGGCGGTCCGGGTTCGACTCGTTGAAGGACGCGCGAAGGGATCTGGACCGGGTTCGCTCGCTGCTCGCTCTCGCCGACGAGGAGGAACCCGAGGATCGCCGCCTCATCAGCGACATGATCATGCTCAGCGTCAAGGAGCGGTCTCCCCTCCCCAGCGTCGAGACCACGGCTCGTCTGCTGAAGGCCGGCCATTGCCTGACCAGCCGGGTAACGGTCGGCGAGTGGCTGGATGCCTGGCTCAAGGCCAAGAAGAAGCTGCGGGCCACCGGCGCTATGCGCTACGAGGTCGACATCCGCTGCCACCTCCGACCGCGCATAGGCCACATCCGCCTCGGCAAGCTGCGCGTAGAGCACCTCGACGAGATGTTCGAGGGCATCGCCGCAACCAACCAGGAGATCGTCGAGCAGAACACCCAACGACGGCAGGCCGTGGCAGACCTTGAGTCGATCCACGGCCGGGCCGCTCTGCGAACCGCCCGCGAGGCCATCGCCGCGATGCCGCCGTTCCGGCGAGTCACCGGCCTGAGCTCGCAGCACCACATCAAGGCGACCTTGCGCGCGTCGCTCAACACCGCCATCGCCCGGCAGCTGATCACCTTCAACCCCGCAGCCCACGTGGAGCTGGAAACCGCGCCGAAGCCCAAGGCCCTGGTGTGGACCGCCGCCCGGGTCGCCGAGTGGCAGCGGACCGGAATCAGACCGTCGCCGGTCATGGTCTGGACGCCCGACCAGGCGGGCACCTTCCTCGACCACGTCGCCGACCACCGCCTGTACGCCCTGTGGCACCTGCTCGCCTTCCGCGGCCCTCGCCGCGGCGAGGCCCTGGGCGCCCGATGGGTCGACTTCGACCGGGACGGCCGCACCCTGGCAGTGGAGACCCAGCTCGTCCAACTCGGCTGGGACGTCTACGAAGGCGCACCGAAGACGACAAGCGGCGTGCGGCTCGTCGCGCTCGACCACGACACCACCGACGCCCTCCTCCGCCACGAGAAGGCCCAGCAAGAGGAGCGGCTCCGCTTCGGGCCAGGCTGGGTCGACACCGGACGGATCTTCGTGGCGGAGGACGGGACCTGGCTGCACCCCGGCAAGGTCACCGACATGTTCACCCGCCTGGTCGAAGAAGCCGGGCTTCCCCCGGTCCGGCTCCACGACCTCCGCCACCTCGCGGCAACCCTCGCGCTGCTGGCACGCATCGACCCCAAGGTCGTCTCGGAGATGCTCGGCTACAGCGACACCGCCATCACGCGCGACATCTACCAGACCGTGCTGGAGGACATCGCGCGCGAGGCGGCCGAGGCCGTCGTGAAGCTGGTTCCCCGCAAGATGGCGCACCCCGGCGCAGGCATCGCCGCTTGATCATCCCGTCGCCTCGGGACGACGTCGTCTCGGCACCATGCCAACGGCGGGCCAGAGACCCGGGCGCTGGCACCGATCGCACGCGCGGAGTAGCAGCGCCGGCAGCTGGGGCAGGTATGGCGTACTCGCTCTCGCCCCCGCGATCCCGGAGCGGCTGGGCGCGCGCACGGCGGACGCCCAGATCGGTGTCGGCAGCGCCGCCGCGCCCGGCGTCAAGGTGATCGACTACAGCCAGCCGAACATCGCCAAGGAGATGCACGCTGGCCACCAGCGCTTGACGATCATCTCGATTCCGTCAAGGGGTGGCCGGCTCTATGTCGAGTCCGCCATAGTAGGACGGTGACCGATGCGCCCCCCGCTCTTGCCGCTGACCCGGAATCGCCCGCTGCTGTGCTGCGCCGTGCACGCGCTACTGTGGGCTGGACTCAGTCAAAACTGGCTGAGGAGTCCGGGGTCCCGCAGAGCTCAATCTGCAAGTACGAGTGTGGGCAGCGAATTCCGCGCGCGGACACAATGCTTCGCCTGCTGCATATCATGGGCGCGGACGAATCAGGCACGGTTGACGGCCCCGAACAACACGCTGCAGAGTTGCGCGAGCGAGTCTTCGCGCACTTGCAGAGTCAGGGGTTCCATGTAAGGGACGGAGCCGTCCTGGCTCCAGCGCAGAGCGATAAGGACCACTTGCGGCGCCTGCATGGTCAAGCCGTCACGGTCAGCCGCGAGCAGGCAAGAAAGGCACTAGCTGGACGGGAGAGCCGTCTAGTGGCTCGTCTCGCGGCGGGACGAGAAATCGATCCGCAGAAGATCTGCCCCGCCCTGGTGCATATCGAGGACTACCGTAGCCAGGACAGCGCCATGTGGCGGTGGTGTGCACTGCACTGGTCTATTCCCGTGTCGAGCGGATACGGGCGCCGGCTCCGTTTCCTCGTCGTCGACGAAGGGCACGACGATCGGGTCATGGGGTTGATCGGGCTCGCGGACCCAGTCTTCGCTCTCAAGGCCCGGGACTCTGTCATCGGCTGGTCGGCCCAGCAGCGCCATGAGCGACTCGCATGCGTGATGGACGCCTTCGTGCTGGGAGCCGTGCCGCCATACAGCCATCTACTGGCGGGGAAGCTTGCAGCGTTGCTGGCTACGAGCCGGGAAGTGCGAGACGTGTTCGCCAAGCGGTACGGGCATAAGACAACCCGCATCGCCGGACGTGACCCGGATGCCCAACTGGCGCTCGTCACTACAGCATCCGCCCTGGGCCGTTCTTCGCTATACAACCGGCTGCGCACACCCAGCGGCTCGCTCGCATTCCGTCCTGTCGGCTACACAGCAGGCAGCGGCGATTTCCACTTCTCTGGGGCGATCTACGAAGACCTCGTCGCATTCGCCGCTGCCAACGCTCCAGACGGCATAACGCACCGGCACGCCAAATGGGGCGGTAGCACATCGTTCCGAAATAGGCGAGAAGTCCTCAGCCGTGCTTTCGTGGAGCTTGGGCTGAACCCCAAGAAGATGCGACTGCACGGAGTGCAGCGGCAGATCTTCCTCGCTCCGCTTGCCACCAATTTCGACTCTTGGCTACGCCAGGAAGACCAACAGCTTCAGTGGGCCACGCGCTCGACGGCAGAGCTGGGGCAGTGGTGGAAGGACCGGTGGGCGCTTACCCGCGCGCAGTCCACGACACACTGGCGTTCCTTTGACCCTGACTCTTGGCGCCTGTACACGTGACGCGGGGTCACTGACGCTGTTGGGGCAGCGTCGGTACTGGCAAGGTGGCGAACAAATGCTGGTTAGCGTTCAGGAAGTCGGCGACGTCGGTGTGTACCTCCAAGAAGATTGGAGCAGACGTAAACGACAGCGGGCTAACCGGACCGATCAACATGAACGGGTAGGTCTTCCGAGTCACCGCACGCGGGTCGGAGAACGACTTGTACAGCTCGAGAGCTGGTCCACGTCCTACCTCGTCGGTGAGGCGGTTCAGGTCACTGCCCGTCGTCAGCCCATACCCAAATGCCTTGACCCGCAACTGGGTGTAGATCCCCGGGGAGAGGGCGGAGACTTCCTGGGTGATGAACATCCAGCCGAGCCCGTACTTTCGCGTGGTGCGTACGTACTCGGTGAGGCTGGCAGCTAGCTGGGCAGTCTGCTCGCCGGCGGGCTGCGACGAGGCGAATCGGTGTGCCTCATCAAATACCACACAGCAGTTGATGGGGCGTTCGGTCGCATGCCATCGCTCCTCCGCCACCCGTCGCAGATTGCTCGCGATGTCCTTGATGAGTCGGGCCTTCGTCTCCGGGTCATCCAGCCATGTCAATCCCGACCGCGCCGAGAGGTCGATGATCACGTACGGGGCGGCATGTCCGCCACTGCGCCCGTCCACGACCTTATGGATCAGCCGTAGAAGGTTAGTCCGGGAACGACCAGCAAGGTTGTTGGGCGCGAAGAGGTTATGGACAGGCCGGAAGATTCTGGCGATTTGCTCGAACTCTGACGCGCTGGTGAGGATCCGGTCGAGGGTGCCGACGATGCGGTCACGCGGGCCTTTGGAGTTATAGATGCGGGTGAGGGCGGGCACATCACCCTGTAGTGCGGTCAGCAGCGCCCGCAGCACCTCGTCGGGCTGGCGATCGTCCCAGCCAGCCTCGTTGTGGAGCAGCCGAACGAACTCATCCAGCGCGGTTTCCCGGTTCGCGGATTGCTTGATGGTGAGCTGGTGGAAGAACCGTGCCCCATCAAGGAGTTCGACAAACGTTGTGGCCCATGCGGGCAGCCGCACGTCCTCGGCGATTGACAGGCCCAAGACCTCCCTGCCCAGGCTCCGGGCCCAGGACTTTAGGTCGAACGGGAAGCCGTTCTGGGAGGAGAACTGGCCCTGGGGATCGAACGCCAGAACGCCGAGGGACAGGTGGCGCATCTGCGCAGCGAGCCAGTACACCGCAAGCGCGGTCTTCCCGGAACCGTTGCGCCCGAACACCCCAACGTGGAATGCCCCGTCGGTCTGCTCTCCCGAGAAGTCCCTTACGTACATGGGGAGTTTCACATGAGAGCGGTAGATGTGCCCGAGGTTGACCACCTCGGACTCGTGACGAGAAATGAGTGCTCCTACGGTCTCGTCGTCGACACGACGGACGGGCATGCCAGTGCTGGGGCTCATACCCAGTGCGCCGCTGGACTCGTGAGGCGGCGTTTGGAACGGGGGGTGCGGGCTGTCGGTCTCGTAAACGGCCTGGATCACAACTTTCGCGGTGCGGGTGTCGCCGACCGTGGACAGATGGGGGAGCCGGCCGTGCATTTTCACGACGCCGCGCATATTCAGATCTTCGTGCCACCGGTTGCGGGTCTCGATCTCGGCGACGGTGCCCACCGCTAGCAGATGGCGTTGAGGCTCCAGTTGGTGGGTGAGAGCAACTAGATCACCCAAAAGCATGGTCGCGGTGGCATCTTCGAGGATGTCAACGGTGACCTCACTGGTCGTGCTGGGGGAGCCAACGGTGCCAATGATCTGCCCCGCGAGGGTCTGCGCGACCTGGCCTGATGCGAGTGGCGGAATCGATGGGTCGGGGACGGGCGTCACTTGCCCTCCGTACGGTAGGAGTGGACGACAGACTGGGCCAACTGCGGAGACTGGCGGGCCAAGTACAGCTGGGCGGCGTTCTGAAGTGCCTTGACACCCAGCCCAACGGACTTGGCCATCACGTCCGCGAGATACTGCGGGTAAGGCTCCCGCCCGAACGGCGCCGTCAGCTGGAACGCGATGCTGGCAAGGAGATCACTCACACGACCCGCGTCTTCTGCGCAACCGGGCTTGACCTCGACCCGGTACGCGGTGGACGCGTCCGTGGGGCGGAAGTACGTAACGTAAAGCTGGCGAGACCGGAGCGGCTGAAGAGCCTCCTGGAGCTGGCTCGCCAAAGCCGTCTCCTCGTCAGTGGCGTCGTCGTGCTGCTTAATATGAAGCTGGCGCCACGGGTCAGCCGGGACACGCTCTGGCACGGTGAATTCTCCTCCCTCCAGAATGAGGGAGGTCAAATATCTGTCGTCGCCGGGTACAGGCTTGCCGACTTCACCTTCCAAGACCTCGCAGAGGGTACGGGACGAATTATACTTCGGCATCGCCACGATCTTGGGGTCGCTGGCGAAGGCTGCAAATGCGTCGAGCAGGGAGTGCCTGTTGGCGAGTTCGAGGACCCGGGAGCGAACATCTGAACTGCGCGAGGCGAGCGCAGAGTTGAGCTGGATGATGGGCGTGAGATGACTTCCATCGAAGATCCGCAACTCGTGCGGGGCGTCGGCGATCACGTCTAGTTCCTGGATCACCATTCCAGCCCTGGCTAGGCGCTCGTTATGCCCGTCGTGCACGAGGACGTGCTGAGCGAAGGAGTGTTGATTGTCGTCCCATTGCCAACTTCGCCCCTCGGGTGCAAACCCCTCAACGCCCACAGCGACCGACAATGCGATGTCAACGGCGATGGTGCGTTCGACAGCGAATCCGCCGTCCACTGCTGCCAACGTTAGAGGTCTCCCACCGTGCCACCAGTCGATACAGCCCAGGTCGAGGGCTGCCTCGCGGAGCTGGTCGCGCATCTCCAGCGCGGGGCCAAGGAGGTTGTCAACCGTCTCCGCCACATCGGGTGCCACCGACAGCAATTCGGCCAGCAGATCCTCCGGAAGCCGCGCGTAGTCGTCCTCCGACGCCCCTCCCCCGTACATGGTCATGATCGTTCTCCCTCTCGATCAGATGGTGACGGACCGCTTCGTCTACCGTGACGTTGCACGCTCTGGTTCATCGCCGGCGCGGAGCTCCGCCTCCTCGCTCCTGCTTACTCAACCTGGGGCGCGGAGCAGGCGCCGGATTCCGCAACTGCTCAAGGCTTGGCAGCGACCGCCGGTGACGAGCGCCGTGGGCGTGGGCCCAGACTCCCCGTGCCTGGAGTTGGCTTGCCACGATTGCGGCGCCGATGCCCAACTCATCAGCCAAGTCCAACGCCTCCGTGGTAGTGGAGACTTGATTCAGGCGCGTCAGACCCGTCTCGCCGAAGAGTGTATCTAGAGCAAACTGCTGGGCTTCGCGTTCCTGCGTGATTGTCTCGTCGGATCCAGAGGCGACCTGGGGCTGGCCATCGGGAGTATCGGCGTCGTCCTGCTCAATGAACAGACCTTTACGCCCGTGCAGCAAGACATGTCCGAGCTCGTGGAACAACGTCACCCATAGAACGTCTTCCGTTTTACCCCGCAGACTGAGCTGGATCAGAGCAATCGGGCCGAGCCAACGGGTAGCGCCATAGGCACGGGCTCCGGGAACGTCAGGGACCAGGACGACCAGGACTCCCACCGCAGCCAGTTCCCGTCGTGCCACGGCCAGGGCCTCGGCGGGCGACCGCCTCGTCAGCCGGACCAGCTCAGGCAACAGCCGCCGAACGCCCGCAGAGCTGAAGGGACCGTGGGTCTCCTGGCGTGCGGCGAGCTCGCCCATACGCAGCCACGCGGCGAGCGCTCCTGGTAGGGCCTCGTAGGCGTAGGACTGCCGGAACGCCGCAGCAGGCTTGCGCCACACCTCTTGCCAAGCTGCGATGTTGGCCACTCCGAAGAACTCCAGCAGTTGGTGAACCCTGCTTGCCGTGTCCGCCGGATGCGCGGGAATCGCTCCTTCGGCAGCGAGCGCGGCTACTGGCAAGCTCGCCAGCCAGGGAGCCACCTCGGGATCCTCCGCTTGGGCCCGATCCTGCGCCAAGCGCATCTGCTGAGTGCGGTAGTCCGCCTCGAGGCGGTTCCACAACCGAGCAGGGATCCCCACGGCGAGCTCCAGACGTTGAGCGACCTCACCGCTGAGTGGCACCACGCCTTGCAAAACCTGGTTGATGTGCTTCGGTGTCAGTCCTGTCCGGGTGGCCAGTTCGGCCTGGGTCATCCCCAGCTCCTCCAGCCGCTCCCTGAGCGTTTCACCCGGTGGAACGGCGTAGTCAGGCTCCAAAGCGGCCACGAAGCCGTGGCGGGCAGGCCCGTTGCTGTGCGTCATCGTCGACACCTCCTCATCTTTTCCAGTCGCTGCTAGTGGTAGTCGACCACACCGTCGATCACGACGGCCTTGACCGAGCCCCAGTCAATTGGAGGTTCGATCACATCGCCATTGGCATCCAGAGGGCGCATGACCAGCCGGTACGGACCGTCCAGACTGACCGCGATCGACCCCTTGAAGTCGCCAGTCAGCTCGTGAGGACGCCCTCCCAGATCACGTAATTCAGCGAGCGTCTCGGCCACACGCAGATGCTGCAGCCGAAGTTGCAGGCGGCGAGCACGCACCGCCCCAAACGCCCGGACCATCGCCTTGTCCGAGGCGCAGGTGTCGCGCAGCCGCGCATCGGCGAAGTCCACCCTCATACCCATCAGAGTAGCTCATCCTTTACCGGATTGGTAAAGGATGAGCTCAGACACGGCAGCGGTAGATCGTGATCTTCTCTGTCGGTGGTCATGTGATGGCGGCTGCGGTGGTCTTGTTCCAGCGGCGGTGACAGGCCGCGGCGCGGTGTTGGTGGCGGCGTCGCCACTGTGACCGGTGCAGGACGTGGCCCAGGTCGCGGCGGGGCGTGGGCAGCGCGACGGCCCGCAGGAGGTTGAGGAGTTCGGGGCGGGTCAGCGGGATCAGGCCGGCCTCGGCCCCCGGGCTCGCGGGACGGGTGCGGGCGAGGGCGACGGCCAGCAGGGCGGCGGCGACCAGGCTGACCAGACTCCAACGCGTCCAGGAGTTCCAGCAGGTCACCTGGCCCTGGTCGAGGCCGGTGAGGGACTTGGCGGCGGCGAAGTCTTCCTCGATCCGCCACCTCGTGCAGACCACGGCCACCAGGTCGGCCAGGGCGACGGAGGTGGCGAAGTGGCAGCGGTAGAAAGACAGTTCGCGGATGTAGCGGTGGCGGCGGACCAGCAGAAGGCTGTGCCCGCCACCGTGGCCGGGTGGGGTGTCGTCCGGGTCGATACTGATCATTGCCCAGTCGTAGTGGCGGTCACCCTTGGTGCCGTGCCCGGTCCGCAGCCGCTGCCAGGCCTGGCGGGGTAGCCTGGCGAGCAGGGCGGTGGCCGGGAAACGCCCAGCCGGGGTGTCCACCCGGTGGGCGGCGGGGACGGCGATCGCGTAGCCGTAGCCCAACTGCCTTACTCTCTGGCGAAGTTCTCGTCCGCCGTAGACCTCGTCGGCCGTCACCCACCGGGCCTCAAGTCCCGCCTCGCGGGCGCGTTGGAGCATCGCGGCGGCCAGCTGGGGCTTGGTGGCGAAGGCCAGCTCGTCCGGGACACCGGTCAGCTCACGGCGTTCGTCATCCGCCGCCCAGTCCCTGGTCAGGTACAGGGCCCGGTCGATGAGCGCGTGTCCGGCCGGGGTGGCGTAGGTGAGGTGGACCGCGACCTGGCACAGGCCGATCCCGCCGAGCGCGCCGGAGTACTGGCGGGCGGCGGCGACCGCGTCCGTGGACGACTTCTCTTCCCCGGTCTCATCCATTACCAACACGGCGTTCTGGTGCGCGAGTTGGTCTGCCGTCCAGCGGGCGATGCGGTCCCGGGTAGCGTCGTGGTCCCACACCGCGCGGGCCAGGAAGTGCTGCAGGCGGTGCGGGCCCGGGTGACCGGCCGCTTCCGCGAGCGTCCAGCAGTTCGCCCGCTCCACGCCCATGAGCAGGGCCTCGGTCATCTCGGCGAAGGTCCGCCGCGTCTCCCGGCGCGGAAAGCACCCCGCCACCAGGCCCATCACCTCCCCGGAACCGTCCCGCCACACCTCGTGCGTTACCGTGGCCTGTACGGCCGCCGCGTTCTGATTCGTCGTCACAAACGATCACGATCGCGGCGGTCGTTCCCGTACCCGCAGCCACCCCCGCCGTACTGAACAGCGACGACGCGCCACAGATCACGATCTACAGCTGCCGTGTCAGAGCCGATGTCTCGCTGATGGGGTTGCCCAGAAACGACTCGACAGGGGCAGGACCGCTCACTCACAGCAACCGACAGGGCCCGCAGCCGGCTGATCAACACCTGACACGTCGATCAGACCAGGGCCGACACTAGAGAGATATGTGAGCGAGCAGCGCGTCCGGGACAGGCAGAGCATGTTCGCGCAGTCTGCCGGTGGTCGAACTGCCGACTGAGCACTCGTGAAGATCGCCTGCAGGCCCGTGCGGCGTGTCGAGCCATACGCGTTGCGTAAATCACAATCCGAGCAGCGCACCTGTGACTGTTCGGATAGGGATGCGTTCCTGCTCCAGGCGCAGGTGCGGCCTGTAGAAGCCCAGGCGTAGCTCACGGTTCAGCTCGGCTTCGTCCGAGGAGAGGTGAACTGGTGTCTCGACGCTCTGGGCCTTCTCCTCGCCCCAGTGTGCCCTGTGGGCGAGGAGGGTTTCGCGGTCCATGAGGAAGGACCGGGTGTGGGGGAAGTGGCGGCGGACCTGGCTGAGGATGGCGAAGCCGTGGGTGTCTATGTCGCCCCAGTAGCGGAGGTCGACGTTGGCGAGCCAGGGCAGGTAGCGCAGGAGGGCGGCGGCGTAGCCGGCGCCGAGGATGGCGATGGCGCTGGGGACGTCGGGCAAGGACAGGTAGGTGATTTCGTTTTCGAGGACGAAGACGGTGCGGACGCCCAGGGGCGGTGCGGTGAGCTCGTTCGCGCGGACGGTGATCTCGCTGAAGGGGCCTGGCTGGTTGCCGAGGTAGCGCAGGCGTACGTAAGGCGGCTTGGTGAGGAAGCCGTACCTGGCGGCGAAGTCGCTCTTCGGGACGCCGGCGTGGATGCGGTCGGCGGGCAGGGTGTGGTCGATGAGTTCGCCGAGGATGCCCTTGTTGGTCTCGATGAACTTGGTGTCGACGCCCGGGACGTCGACCTGTCGGAGGTAGATCGGGCCGGTGTCGTTGGTCCGAATCCAGTGCACGGTGTCGACGAGCTGCTGCCACTGGGCGTGGGCTTGGAGCGTCTTCATGGGGTGGGCGGTCATCCACCGGGCCAGGTCCGGGTCCAGCTGTGCGGTCCAGGTGTGGAGGTCGTGGAACAGGTCGACCTGTGTCCCGACGCCGAGGACGGCCCAGAGGTTTTCGCGGGTGTCGATCCAGACCCGCTCGGGGATGGTGTTCGAGGGGGTGTTGTTGCGGCCCCCGATGGTCTTCATCTGGATGCGCAGATGGGGATGCCGGCCGGGTGCCCAGGATTCCGCCCACTTCCGGGCCTGTTCGTAGTGCCGGGTGGCGTCGGCCGCTATGGGGCCCTTGAGCGGGATGCCGATGGGGTCGAAGGGAAGGTTCTGCGCCGCTGCGGTGAGGTAGAGCCCGCTGCTCCACCTACGGTGGAGCGTTGCGGCGACCTGGTCGGGGGAGGTCCACTGCTGCGGGGTCACGAGTGGGCCTCCGGCTGGGCGGCCTGGTGGAGCGCTGCCTTGTGCTCGCGGTACTCCTCGATGGTGAGGGTGGTCATCCGGGAGTGGATCTCGTCGGGCTTGTAGACGTAGCCGACGCGGCTGACGTGGGGTTCGATCACGTGGAGTTTCTGCAGCGGGGTGACGACGAGGAGTTGGAGTCCGAGCCGGTGGAACAGTCCGAGGCCGAAGTGTGCGGCGCCGTCGTCGCCGCGTCCGAAGGCTTCGTCGATGACGACGAAGCGGAACGTCTTGTCGTTCTTCGCCTCGGGGTTGATGCGGAACTGGTAGGCCAGGGAGGCGGCCAGGATGGTGTAGGCGAGCTTCTCCTTCTGACCGCCGGACTTACCGCTGGAGTCCGAGTAGACCTCATGTTCGGTGTCGTCGGCGCGGCTGCACTCGCTGGCGGAGAAGGTGAACCATCGGCGGACATCGGTGACGCGGGCGGTCCACTCTGCGTCCCTCTCGGCCTCACCGGAGCGGCCCTTGAACCGATCGATGAGGCGCTTGACCTGCAGGAACTTCTCCTCCGTGTAGGCGCCGTCAGTCTCGGTGGCGAGCGTGTCGGAGGTGCATTCGAGCAGCTTGCGGCGGAAGTCCCGGACCTCGACGTTGGCGGTGGGCACGTCGTTGAGGCGGACGTAGCGGCCCAGGGCGTAGTCGATCTCCTTCAGCGACTTGTTGATGACGCCGATGCGTTCCCGGATCTCCTGCTCCTGGGCGCGCAGGCGGGCCTGGAAGGAGGCGATGTCGCGGATGACGTTGGTGCGCAGGTACTTCTGGAACTTCGCCTCGAACCTGGGCAGGTCGTCGCTGACCAGCTGGTTGTGGAGCGCACGGTAGTTCCTGGCCGAGCCGAGGGTGTTGTCGAGGTCGGTCGCGTCCTGCGGATAGCTAGCGCGGAAGGACGTCATCTTGGCGGTGGCGTCGCTGGCGGCGCTCTGCAGGGCCCGCTGCTGGGTGTCAACGGTGCGGCTGAGCTTGGCGACGGCCTGGGTCTCCGCCGTCTGCAGCTGCTCCAGGTACCGCTCTCCCGTAGCTGTAGCCGGCAGGAAGGCCGCCAGGGCGTCGGTGTGGCCGGCCAGGGCGGCGAGGTCGGACTGTTCGAGGACCGCGGAGGTCGCGGCGAGCTGGGCCGTGACCTTGACTCGCTCGTGGCGGAGGCCGCCGAGCTCCTCGCCGCCGGTACGGACGGCAGCTCGGCCGCTCTCGATCTCGGTGTTCGTACGGGCGAGGTCCGCGGTGAGCTTGTCGAGGCCGACCTCGGCGACGAGGTCCTTCTTCTGCCGCTCGACCTGTTCCAGCTCGGCGACAGAGGCGTGCCAGTCGATGTCGCTGTAGGAGGAGACGGTTCCAAGGAGGGTCAGTGCCTCACCGACGCCGGCGCGCTTCTTCTGCTGCTTCGTGATCTCGCGGGTTCGCGCGGTGATGGTCGCACTGTCCTTGGTGAGCTTGGTCGCCTTGGCGAGGAGCGCGTCCAGCTTGGCCTGGTTGGTCCAGCCGAGCACCCAAGAGCTGCGGTCGTCGATGCGGGAGGCGTCGTTCTTCTCGTGTCGGCCGCCGCCGCCCTTGATCAGGCCTTGCTTCGTCACCGCAGGCCGGGCGGAGCGGGTGAAGGCGTCGAGGTCGGCCGCGCAGACGTAGTCGGCGCGGGTCTTCAGCTGTGCGGCGAGCCAGTCGTACGCCCAGGTGTCGTGCCGGAGTTCGAGCTTGCCCGTCAGCGCGTCCCGGTCCTGCGGCAGCTCTGCGGTCGGCACGTGGGCGGGCACCTTGTAGTAGACCAGGCGCAGTCCGAGGTGGCGTCCGTTCACCCACTCCGAGACCCGGGTGTAGTGGGCTTCAGGTACCAGGAGGGACAGTGCGAAGCCGCGCAGGACTCGTTCGGCCGCTCCGGCCCACACGGCTTCGTCGTCGCGGACCTGGATCAGCTCTCCCGCGAAGGGAAGTTCGTCGATGGAGACCTCGGTGGCGGCGGCGAGGTTCTGCCGCAGTTCAAGGAGCTTGGCGGGGATGCTGGAGCGCTGGCTCTGCAGGCTGGTGATCTCGTGCTGGACCTCGCCGGCCTCTTTGGTGTTGTTGTGGCGGTCGACGGCCAGGGCGTCGAGTTCGTCGCGTTCCTGTCGTTCGAGCTGCTCGGCGTGCGCGCGGGCCTCGGCGATCTGGTGGGCGCGTTCACGGAACGACACCTTGTCGCCGGCCGGTTCCAGGCCGGCCGTGCCGAGCCAGCCCGCGTAGTCGCCGGCTCGGCCGCGGCGCCGGTCACGCTCGCCGCTCACTTCCCCGATCCTGGCGTCCAGCCGGACGAGCTTCTCCCCGCCGGCGCCGTCGATCTGGCGCTGGAGGGTGTCGGCACTCTGGCGGAGCTGTTCGAGGTCCGCCTCGCGCTGTTCCTGCTGCGCGGCGAGGTCCTCGATGCACTGCTCCAGTTCGGTGCTGCGCCGGCCCAGAGCGTCATGGCGGTGCTGGGCGAAGAAGGCGGGGAGGACGTCGCGCCGTTGCTTGAGCATGTCGATGTCGCGCTGGATCTCGTCACACCTGTCGCACGCCTGCACGATCGGTCCGAGCGTGTTGATCATCGCCTTCGCCCGGACGACCTCGTCGTGGCTGGCGGTCAACGCGGTGAAGTGCGCGACGATCTTGGCGACCTCGGTCTTGGCGTCGAACGGTTCGAGCATCCGCTCGCGGACGAACTCGTCGAGGCTGCCGACGGCCTTCATCGACACCGTCTGGTGGAACAGGTCCAGCGCCTGGTCGCTGGGGATGCCGAGGCTGCGGCGCAGGGTCTTCGCGTAGGGCGGGTAGTTGTTGTGGATCGTCGCCTTGCTGCGCCGCAGTCGCTGGCGCAGGTCGTTGATGTCGCTGCCGAAGTCGGTGAAGTGCGCCTCGATGGACAGCGGGGCGTCGGCGGTGACGTAGAACCGGTCGGGCTGGCCTGTGTTGGCGTCAGGAACCCAGAACACCTGGGCGAGGGTGACGTGGATGCCGAGGGTGTAGTTGGTGAACACGCCCAGGATCACGCTGTGGGAGGAGGAGCCGCGCAGAGGGATGGGGCGGGTGCTGTTCGTCGCCTCGACCCGCTCGGTCTTGTAGTGACCGAGCACGTACGAGCGCAGGTTCCGCTCCTTCGCGTCGGCACCCGCGGCCTTGTTGTAGGCGATCTTGTTGGCCGGCAGCAGCAGGGTGGTCATCGCGTCCACCAGTGTGGATTTGCCGGAGCCGACTCCGCCGGTCAGCAGAGCGCTGCGGCCGTCGATCCCGAAGCTCCAGATGGTCCGGTGGAAGGTGCCCCAGTTGAGCACCTCCAGGCGGGACAGGCGGAAGCCAGGGCCGACGCCGAGAGTGCCGTCGGTGGGCCCTGTCTGCTGGGGGATGAGGGCGGCTGCCGGGGCGGTGGTGGTGCTCATTCGTCGCCCTCCGGCGTGATGGTGTCGCGGTAGGTGGAAAGCAGGTCGTTGTAGGCGCTGAGGACCTGGGCGTCGACGAGGGCCTTGATGTGGCGCCGCACCTCGTACAGGCCGGGCTGCTTGGTCTGGCGCAGGGCGTTCAGGTCGCACAGCTTCTTGATGTTGCTGTCGATCTGGTCGATCAGCTTCGCCTCGTTGCTGCGCGGCGGCAGGAAGCCGCGGACCATGTCGACGAGGTCGTCGCGGGACAGCAGCAGGCGGGTGTCGCCGGAGGTCGCGTCGCTCTCCGCGAGGCGCCCGCGCAGGAGAACCAGCATCAGGCTGACCCCGAAGGAGAGACGGTGGCGCGTCACCAGCCTCGGCACGGTGACGCCGTCGTCGCGTGTCTCCGGGTCGAGCTGCCGGGTGTAGGCGTAGCCCTCCGCGAGGTCGAGCACGACGTCCAGGCCGATCACCCGGAGGTAGTCGCCGATCGCTGTCTGGTGCGCGGTGATCTGTTCCCAGACCGCCGGCGCGTCGTTCTTGTACAGCACGCCCGCCTTCAGCAGGTGCACGATGGGCACCGACAGGATGTCGCTCACGCCTGTTCCACCTCTCCGGCGGCCGGGCCGCCCTCGTTGCGCACGAAGGTCACCTTCGGCACCGTCGCCGCGGTGCGTTCCGGCGAGTCGACGCGCTCGTACACCAACTCGTGGCTGTGCTCAGGGTCGATCACCACGTCAAGCCCGGGCCGCTGCAACTGGAAGTAGGTCAGCAGCTCTGCGAGCCCCAGCGTCAGCGGGAAGCGGTTGAGGACGGTCTCCAGGCTCGTCTGACCGCTCGGGCTCTCCGCGAGCAGCGCCAGTACCTGTCCGGCCAGCGCCTCGTCGTCCACGTGCAGGCCGGCGAACAGCTCCGAGACGTCCACGTCCGCCTCGTCGGTCGCTTCGTCCACCGCGCTGTCCAGTTCGGCGCGCTCGGGCGGCATGTACAGGCGCCGCTCCATCGGCAGAGCCAGGTTCACCTCGGGCACTTCCAGCTCGATTCCCGGGAGCTCGCGCCGGCCGTCCAGCGCGGTGATGTGCCGCTGGATGGAGCGCGCCAGTGCCAGGACCCGGCGGTCCTCCTCCCGCCCCCGGTCAGCGAGGAACCGGCGCAGCTGCTCGGTCAGCTGCCGCACCGTGTCCTGGGTGCTCTCGGCCGCATAGAGCCACGCCCGCGGGATCTTGAGGAGGTTCTTGTTGGCCTTGCCGTCGAGCTGCGGCAGCTGGTTCACCTCTTCCAGGAGCTCCAGCAGCTCCTCCTGGCGTCGGGGCGAGAGGAGGTAGTCGAAGAACGCCTGGAAGCTCTGGCCCTGGTCCGACTCGGCGATCATCTCGCGGTCCATGAGGAAGGCGGCCAGTAGCTCGCCCTTGCCACCCTCGGCACTCGCCACGTCCTGACGGAAGCGCCGGTCCAGCTCCCGAAGGTTCCCCTCCACCTCCCGGAAATCCCGCAGCAGATCGATCGCCATGCCCTCCACCTGCTGGTAGCGGTCGAGTAGGGCCACCGGCGTCAGGACCTCGAGCTCACCCGCCCGCAGTCGCGCGATCTGCGCATCGATCTCATCCCGTTCACGGCTGAGTTCGTCGATGCGGGCCAGCGGATCCGTCTCCGTACCGAAGGCCATCTGCCGCAGCAGGTCGATGATGGTTCCGAGGCGGGACTCGGTACCTATGAACGAACGCGCAGGCAGGGCTCGAACCCAGGCGACGGCCTTCTCCAGAGCGCTGGTCGCGTCGAAGTGCGGCTCGTCCTCACCAGGCGGGTAGTACTTGCGCAACCAGCCCTTGTTGGTCCACTCCGTCAAGTACTCAGACGCAGCCCGCGGGTACGACCCGAGCGCCCGCTCGTTGAGGTCGTACAGCTGGTCGTCCAGACGCGAGATCAGGACACCCTCGGGCACCCCCCGCTCGTTCTCGTCGACGAAGACCGTGCCACAGAACGTCAGAACCAGCGGAGCGCTGTCGGCACGCAGCAACTGCCACGCCGGGTGATTGACCAGGCCACTTACATCGTCGAAGTCCACGCATCCCTACCAGCGCCAGAACGGTTCAGCACCACGCCGAATCGAACCCGGCTGGCTGCGCCCACCGTAAAGCCAGGCACTGACAAAAGCGGATAATCAGACATATTTTCGAATCTGCTGCGGCTGGTCGACGCTCCGAGACCAGGGCCACAGCGCGGCAGCGGATCAGGCGTCACGACCCAGCCCCCTGCAGAAAAAGTCACCCAGAGCGACAGATGATCAAGAACGTCTCGACCTCTGCGGGGGCAGCTGCACCCCGCGCCGTTCATGATCAATGCCAGTGCGGGCAAGTTTCGGGCAAGTTCAAGAGCATCGTCACGCAGAGTGCCGATCCGTTGCTATCAAAGGATTGACAAATGCGCAGGTCAAAGGCCATTTTGCGAGAGACCGACACCGTCACACTCACTCACTGCGACCAAAAATCCGCGCACCTGGCATGCATTGGTTTGACGGACAAATCGGGCGCTCATTCCATGGTCAACGGAACGCAAAAACCCCAGGTCAGAGGCTATGACCTGGGGTTTCCTTGAGCCGCCTATGGGATTCGAACCCATGACCTACGCATTACGAGCCCGAGAGTGATCATGATGGCTGGCATCGGGATCGACTACTTCGTGACGAAGCTGCAGGTCAAGGTATTGGTCTGTGATCTGCGATCTCGCTCGCACCAGCCCGTGTTATGTGGTCCGCTCACGCACCGCTCACGCAAAAACATCCTCTGCGATCGTGCCGCATGAGGCCAGCCCATCGCCGGTCTACCACCGAAAGCTGGGCCGCAAGCATCACCTGATCTCCGGCGGCAACGGCACCCGGCTCAAGGTCGTCGTAACTGGCAGGACCGTCCCCGACGTCACCGGGGCCCTCACTCTGGTCGTCGCTGTCCTATCCGTCGGCGGCCAGCTGGGCCAACCACGCGAGCGGCCAAAGTGCCCTCACGGAGCCAAGGGGTACGCCAGCTGGCGTGTGAGGCGCAATTCAGCCCACCGGACCCTGGCCATCGTCTCCCGACGCGGCAACCTCGACATCTGCGGCCTCGACGAGCTTCGCTACGTCATCAAGCAGACCTTCGCCCTCCTCCATCGGTTCAAACGCCTAGTCACCCACTGGGAACTCCGCCTCGACGCCCCGACGAGGCACTCATCTCGCTCGCGCGCCCTCATCAACTGGAGACTCAACAAGTCTGCAGCGTGATCGTGTTATGAATTCTCATCCTGCCGCGAGTTTCGCCGTTTCGCATTGCGGAGCGTTGCCGATGTCTTAGTAAAGATCGATGGCGAGCACCCCATCAGAGAGGCCAATAATAAGCTTCCCATCAGCCGACGTGAGAGCGAGAGCCATATTCTGAACCGGAATCTCCAAAACGATAGTGAGCAATTCTCCATCGAGTAGGCGAACAGTGCGATCCTGACTCGCGACCGCAATAACACTGCGACCCCGATATTCCGCAGAGCAGATGGCCGAAATGTCATGTCCAACGTCATATTCGCGGAGCATGTCGCCGGATCTAGAATTCCAAGTCCTCACTGCACTAAAGGAGGCACTAACGATGACGTCATCACTTCCAGGTATCTGCATGCCGACCAACCGCCGTGCGCCGCCCGGCATGAGTCTGCGCAACTTTGGTTGCCAGATATCACTTAGATCCCAAAGTCGGATATCGGCACTGCTTGCACTCACCAGAGCGGCAGCTCCCTGAGAAATTGCCGAACACACTGCCGTGATGTCATTCTCATGAGCATCGAGGTGGACAATGACATACCCAGACAAGGCGTCAATTATGAGAATTTTCCCCTTCCCGCCAATGGCGATCGCCGACCTCTCTCCAATTGAAAATGAGCACATTACCGGCAATCCGCGATAATCGCAAATATAGTTTCTCCAAGCCCATCCGCGTACTGGATCCCAGATTTGGAGTGTTCGATTGAAGTGCAGCGTGGCCAGGGCAACTTCATCGTTAACTTTGACTGGACATGCAGTTCGAGCGGGGCTCGATTCATCTTGGTGGGCGTTCAACGCAACACCACTAGAAGAATCCCATACCGTAATCCCCGCTGAGGCGAGGCCAGCGATTACTGATTTACCGCCGGCACTCACCGTGTGCACTTCGTAGATTTCCTCCGCGTACTCAGTTGACTGGTCGCTTGGGGTCGCCGCAAGCGGATCCCAGAGGCTAATTGTGTTATTTATCGCGAGCGCAACAAGGGACTTTCCGTTGATGTCCACCTGGCACATCGAACGTACCTGCGGGCCTGCTTTCCACTGCCTCGCAGAGATGTTCATTGTTACGGGATCGTATATAATTACATCCCCGTGGGTAGCTGCCGCAAGAAGGCGTCGAGATCCGATGTCGATTGGGCATAGCGCATAAATCACCTCTTGAGCGGCCTGGGCTACCATAATGGAACCCCCTGTTGCGAGGTCCCAAATCTTTAGCGGTGCATCATCGGTGAAGCTTCCAATGATTGTCTCGCCGATTCCACTTGCCGCAAGGAAGTCGCCGCTAGGATCGCTTATGTAACACATATCCGTCAGCCTTCCGGCGTATCCACGGAAGGAATAAACAGTGCGGTTATGCAAAAGATCCCAGATCAAAATATTGCGAGACCCTGCAATCGCCAACCAAGTGCGTTCTTCACTCTCAATGAAGAGTATAGAGTGGACGAAACCATCTGTCGGCTCAATGATCATTGTCGCAATTTCTGCTCGCGGATCCCAGATCTGTACCGTTTCGTAGCGGGCGCTGGCGATGAAGTCTAGGCCGTCAATCCTCACGGAGCAGACTGCGGTGGGTGCGCCGTTCTGGGCCTGCCAGATATTACGCCTTTCCGAAGTGCTCGGATTCCAGATACAAATAGACTCATTACTAGCGGCCACGATCGACGGTGCTCCGTCGATGTTCATAGTACAGACGGACGCGACTCCGCTGGAATGCTCGGCCAGGGTTTCAATATTTTCCGCAGTGACAGGATCCCACAACCTAATAGTTCGATCATCGCTTACGCTGACGAGGAATGACCCACTACCTTCGAATTTGCAGATATCGCGTACTCGTCCCGCATGTCCCTCCAGAACAACGTCTTCGGCGCGAGGCGCAACCGCAGCCCATGCGGCTCGATAAGGTGTCTCTCTCGCCATTCGGCTATAGACAGATCCGAGCTTTTCCTGTGCCTCGGTGACGCTGAGTCGGGCAACGCGGACCGCAGCATCGGTACCGATTATCTTTGAAGTCTTTCGAAGTAGGCGGGCCCGTTGGCGTCCTAGAGGAGTGACTGCAGCGTCCGCAGCTGCGATGAGCCGGCGCAGATCTGCATAAAGCAGATAGTCGGCATCAGAAAGCAGGTCATCAATAACGTGGCCAGCGGCCGCATGCCGAGGCAATGACCGAAGGATGTATTCCGGCGCGTTCTCCCATCCGGCCGACCGCCCGATCGCTACGAAGCTCCTCGATATCGAAGACTCATATTGAATTCGAACCTCTTGGGAATCCCGATTTCGCAGAGCATCATTCAGGGCTTGATGAAATAGCCTAAAAGTAGACTTCCCTGAATCTCCGAGGTTTTCTTCGACAAGGAAATTTGCCGCCGAGGAATGGGTGAAAGCGCGAATACTCTCCCTGCTTGGGGCGCTCCCTGATACGGCAATGATTGCATCTCGCCAGAGATCTAGTGTGAACCCTGGGGGATCCGCGTATGCGAGTACAGTAAGTGCCAAAATTACGTCGACTTCTCCATCATTTGGGAGGAGCTCCAAATAGCTGCGGAGTGCTTCGTCTACCGTTTTCGGGAAGTCCACTTCTTTCGGCATGACGGGATTTAGGTCATGTAGTCCGTGAGTTCGTGCAGCGAGTCCAGCGACTAGGAAGTTTCGGCCGGAAAGCTCTGCGATCCTCCGTGCTACTGGCTCTGCGGACCTTGTATCTGCGTATGGACTGTCATTTCTTTCGTCGCCAGATAGCTGCAAGGATGCCAAAGCATATGCTGTCAGGTCATCAGCCTTGAAAAACCTCGACTCGTCAAGGTCGATCACTCGCGCTGCAGGCTCAAAGCTCGTAAGGATACTTCCAGAGTTATCTTGCCTGCGTGTGCCAACTATTACCCGTACACCGAGATCGGCACAGCTCTCGACCAGTGGCCGAATGATCTGCTTTACGATTGCCCGAACTTCTTTGGGCGAGGCGGCCTCATCGAGCGCATCGATGACAACATTAAATTCCGACCTGCCGATATCTTGAAGTGCGGTGCGGACAGATGCTGCCAAATCGATCGCGCTGTCTGGCATTTTTGATGATGCGGCGCGCGCAATCTCTCGCGCTACCTCAATTGCCGTCTTCCCTTTCGCATGAACTGCGCACGATATGGTGCCAATTGGTGCACGCAACGCAGTATCATCTGGCGGAAGGGATTCGGCAATGGATCTATCAGCAGTCGTAACGATGCGCCCGAGTACCGCCGACTTGCCAACGCCGGGGGATCCGGTAATCACTAGAGCTTGGCGGCGCGGATCTTTTCCAGTAATCCAGGAGATGATCTCCTTTAGTGATGCTTCTCGGCCTCGGAATCGAAATCCGCGCTCGGCATCGATACTCACCCCCCTGGCTCGGGGCTGCCAGTGCCTGACTCCTTCAGGGTCAGTATCTAGCTGCCAGCCCCAGGCCGCCATTGCGCCTTCTCCAGCGGCCTCTGCGGACCAATCTGCAAGTTGGCTCAGGCCAGCTCCTGGGATTAGCCTGTCGACCTGCCATAGAGATAGCGCACGGGCGTCACCGGACGTACGCGCTTGCCCTATTACTCCGACTACTGCCTGATACTCGGTAGACCAAAGGGCTGCGCCGCTGTAACCCCTCTTGACTACATGGTCGGATTTCTTATCTAGTCGTACCCAGCCATATCCGAGAGCTTCCCCGATGCTGCCATCAGAGGAGTTCCCAAGAAGATCGCCGTCAGGAAATCCGAATGCCCACCAGCCGTTGCCGACCAGGTCTGCCGGAGTGGGTCGCCTGAGCCGCGCCGCAAGTTCATTCGGGACCGATTCGCTCAAGACCAGGAGGGCAACATCTTGGACAGAGTCACCGCCGTTGTGCGGCGTGATTACATCCTCAACAAGGATGCGCCGGTGCATTAGTTCAACGGATTTTGGAAAGGCGACCCATAGGGGATCTCGCCTCTTTCCTGACGGGCTCACGACATGAGCACATGTGACAACTCGGCGGTCGTCAATAAGAAATCCGGAGCCCAGGACTGCTGTGCCGGTTTCGCTGTCATGGACGGCAGCTACCCAGCTATCGGACCCTGATGGTGGTCTCATCGGTCCAAGCTCGGTCATTAAGCACCAGTCTGGTGGTCCTGGTCGCCAGCATCACGGCGGCGCCACGTCAACGTCACCTCAAAGTTTGCCTCGGTTGCTGCCTTGGCGACTAGCCAGTTGGCAGTCCCGTTGACCTTAATTCCGAACTTCATCTCCACCTCATCTGGGCAGATACGCTTTGCCTGCTCCATAACGATGCGCGCAGCATCGATCGCAGGCTCGACGGCGGTCCGGACGTGGCCCGCAACTTCCTCAACGCCTACCTGGTGGTATTGATCGGTTTCCTGGACCTCGAACTGGACGACGGTCTCGGTGTCCAGCTGGTAGGACACCACATGCGCACTCATCAAGCCCTCCCTCTGACATGAAGAAGCGTACTGCGTTAACAACTACTAGGTCCCTCTAGCAGACGACCGCTGCCTGGCATGAAGTTAGTTGGTCTTCTGCCGTATCTCGGTGTCCAGGTACACCTGCACCGGCTCGAACAGGCCGTACGGCACAAACTCGGCGATCTGCTCGTGGGTGATCCACGCCAGCTCGGCCAGCTCATCAGTGTCGACCACCGTCGCGGTGCCGCTCACCACCTCGCAGGCGGTGTACGACATCTGCCGCCCGGTCTTCGGGTGCACGCGCTCGCCGAGGAGCCGGGTGGCCTTCACAGTCAGGCCGACTTCTTCTGCGGTCTCACGGACGGCCGCAGCCTCCGGCGTTTCGCCGGCCTCGACCTCGCCGGCCGGGAACTGCCATGACAGCTCGCCTTCCTTCACCCGACGCTGAACCATCAGGACGCGGCCGTCCTGCACGATGATGGCGGCGGCGATGCCCGGCTTGTCGGTCTGCTCAGTCATGCTGCGGCTCCTCCAGGGCGGCCAGGATGGGCTGGAAGATCGTATCGGCGGGGATGAACCGGGTCACCGTGTTTCGCGGAACCCACATCACGTCGGCGTTCTCGGCCGTGTCCTGGTTCTGGGCGACGCCCGCCAGGTACTCGGCGAGGAAGTACTGGCACCACACCCCGGTGGCGGGGTGAAGCCGCCCGCCGAGGTCATCGCTCACCAGGCAGTGGATTCCCGTCTCGGCCAGCGTCTCGCGGACGGCCGTCGACGCCGGACTCCTGCCCGGCTTGATGACGCCCGCCGGGAACTGCCAGCGGATGCCGGCGGATTCGTCGTCGTGGCGGCAGACGAGCAGCACCTCGGCGCCGCGGACCACCACCGCGACGGCAACTCGCAGGGACTGGGCGGCCTGGGTGCCGGGCTCCGCGATCAGGAGCGCGAATCGCTTCTGCGCAGTGGGCGGAGCGGTCTCCAGCGCTTGGTCGAGCAGCTGGTGCATCTCGGTGCGCGGGACCAGTTCGGGGCTCTTGTGCCAGCTGGCTACCGTTCGCAGTCCGATGCCCAGCCGGGCGGCGAACGCTTCGTTGGTGTCGCGCAGCGCCTCCTGGAGCTGACAGGCGGACTTGCCCGTCCAGCTCACGACGACGTCCATCTGCTGCCCTCCCTGAAAGCGGTACCTGGCCATGCCTCGCGTCTTCGCTTCGGGCGCAGCGGAGTGCTTCGGTCGCACTGGTCGTGGTGCGGCCGGTCTGCTCGGCTGCTGCACCGCGGGTGCACTGCGGCCGCACTGCGACGGCATGGCTCCGGGCCGGCGGCAGCTTCAGACTGGGGTTCGCGACCAAGACCCGCTTCTGCACAGACAGTTGCGGGTTCGGTACTGACTGAGTCTAGGTCAGGGCCGATCACCGTAGCGAGCGATCGGGAGGACGGGCTGTCCGACCTCTCGGCAGGCCGACTCGACTAATCGAAAACCGCTTCACCGGCGCGGGTAACCTCAGTGCCAGATGCATCCGATGCACCGTCAAATCACCACTCTGGCAAGGGGAAAGGGAACAAATGACCGAGGAGACCCAGGGCCAGGTCGAGCGCACGCTCGTGCTTCTCAAGCCCGATGCGGTGGCCCGTGGTCTGTCCGGCCGGGTTCTGCAGCGGTTCGAGGACGCCGCACTCAAGATCGTCGGCACGAAGATGAAGTGGATGGACGCCGAGTTCACCCGCAGGCACTACGCGGACCTGGAGGAGCGCCTCGGAGCCGAGGTCTACAACCTGACCGCCACTTTCATGCAGCAGGGCCCGGTCATCGCGCTGGTGCTGGAGGGCTACGACGCGATCGCCACGGTCCGCAAGATCGTCGGCAGCACCTACCCGGACCAGGCCCCGGCCGGCACCGTCCGCGGCGACTTCTCCCACATGAGCCGGGGTGCCAGCGTGGCCGTCGGCAAGGCCGTCGCCAACCTGATCCACGCCTCCGGCAACCGCGAGGAAGCCGCGCAGGAAGTCGAGCTGTGGTTCGCCAAGGACGAGCTGTTCGACTACAAGACGCTGGCCGAGTCGTACATCTACTGACCCGACGGCCGTCCGGGCGTCACCCCGGTGGCGCTGGCCAAGTTCACCACCACGGAACGACTGGCACGACGAGAGGGCAACGATGACGAGCACGATCCGCCTGGCCTCCCCGGCCGAGCTGGAGGCCGCCTTCCAGCAGGAGCTGGCGACCGACCGCTGGGCCGCGGCCGAGACGGCGTACGCCCTGGCGCTGCGGCTGCGCGACGCCGGCGAGTGGGACACCTCGCGGGAGTGGGTCAAGCAGTGCCTCCAGCTGCTGGAGGGCTTCCCGTCCGACACCGAGGAGCAGGTGGCCACCCGGCGCACCGCCGTCGGTGGCGTGCCGCTGCCGAACTACCTGCACCCGGGCGTGGTCCGCGAGCGGTTCGGCGAGCTGGCCTGACGTAGCGGACGGCCGGTGGTGCGGCCGGGAGAGCAGTGCCCGGCCGCACCACCGGCGACCAACTGAACACGTGACCATCCGGGTCGGCCAGGGGGTACCTGGTGCCGGCTCGGCCCCATCAGCCATGCCCGAAACAGGGAGGACGACCGCGATGGCCGTCGAGATCGAGATGCGCGCCCGGTTCGACAAGGACACCCACGAGTCGCTGGTGGAGCGGCTGCTCCGGGACGGCGAGGACTTGGGCGAGGACAACAAGAACATCCACTTCTTCGTGCTGCCGGACCAGCTGCTGAAGGTCACCGACAACCAGTCCGCCGACACCGCCAAGATCACGCTCAAGGACGGCAGGATCGGCCGGGGCGCGGCGTTCGGCGAGACCGAGTTCCCGATCGCGCGGACGGACGTGGCCAAGGCCGTCCGGCTCTTCGCGGCCCTGGGCTTCGAGGACACCCGGCACGAGGCGTTCAACTTCCGCCGCAACTTCCGCTTCGGCGGCGTGGAGATCGCGGTCAAGTGGAGCGAGGCGTGGGGCCACCACGCCGAGTTCGAGGTGCTGCTGCCCGACGGCGCCTCCGACGCCGCCAAGGACGAGGCCGCCGCCCGGATCATCGACACGGCCGCCGAGCTGGGCGTAGCCCTGATGAGTGAGGAGGAGCTGGCCGACTTCACCGCCGCCTTCGAGGCCGCGGAAGCCACCCGCAAGGCCGCGCGGTCCGCCGAGATCCGGTAGCGCTCCCAGCCGTCCCGACCACCGGAGGGGTGGGCTGCACTATGAGCACGACTCGCACAGGCAGCCTGGTCGCCCTGGCTGCCCGCAAGGAACTGCCGCTCCACCAGTTCACCGACACCGCCACCGTCGAGTGGATCAAGGCCAACCGGCCGGACTTCCCGCCGGCCTGGCCGCCGCCGCTGCGGACCGGCACCAAGACCCTGGTCAAGTCGGCCGCCGCCCCCGTCCAGTGGCTGGCCGAACCCCGGCTCGCCGACTCGCTCCACGGGCATCGGCACGGCCTGCGGACGGCGGTCCTCGCCGCGCTGCTGGCCGACCGGCACGGCCTGGACGAGTCCGACACCGCCGCTGCGGTCATCGCGGCGGCCGTGCACGACTGCCAGCGCCACCACGACAAGGACGACCCGGGGCACGGCGGCCGGGCCGCGATCTGGCTGGCCGCCAACGCCGACCTGGTCTGGGCGCACTTCGGCCGGACGCCCAACCCCGGCGAGGTCGTCAAGGCCGCCACCGCGGCCCGGCTGCACGAGGTGCCGTACGAGGCGTTCAGCGCCGACGACCACGCCGACCACGCCCGGTTCGCCCGCGTCTGCGACCTGGTGAAGGCCGCGGACGCCCTCGACCGCTACCGGCTGCCGAAGCTCTCCTGGTGGCCGGACGCCCGCCACGTCCGCGAGCCGGCCTTCGAGCAGTTGAAGCCGCTGGCCTTCGACCTCGTCGTCACCTCGGAGGCCGCCTTCCTGGCCGGTGCGTCCAGCGTCGAGGCGGTCCGGTTCGCGGTGGCCGAGAAGGGGCTGGTGTAGGGCCGTGGACTTCACGGACGCGTACGAGAGCTGGGCGGACGCGCACACGTTCTTCGGTGCCAGCCTCGTCCCGGCGCTGCCCGACCCGGACGACCCGCTCGGCGCTCAGAAGGCCGCCTGGACCGATCGGCTCGCCCTCCGCACCCCCAACGGTCACCTGCTGCGCCGCAACGCCCTCTTCGACTCCCTCGCTGCGGGCGGCAAGCTCCACCTGCTGCACGTCACGCACGCCCTGGAGAAGATCAGCCGGGACGGCGTGCTCTACCCGTCCGGGGGCTGCCTGGTCGGCAGCATCTACTGCGCGCCGCTCACCGCGACGGGCAGTGGCTTCCGCCCGCACAACCTCGGCTCCTACGTGCTCACCCGCGAAGCGCCGGCCTTCCTGGCGAAGATCGGGCGGGCGGACCACCAACCCACCCCGCTGGTCTTCGAGTTGGACCTTCCGCCGCAGGCGTACCAGGGGCTCGCCGGGGTGGACTACCTGCGGCTCGGCTCGATCCACCTGGCCATCTACACCCACCTCGAATACCTGCTGTCCAAGGGCGAGCGTCACCAGCTGCGCGAGACGGTGGTCAGCCGGGTGAAGAACTCCACCGCCTTCCTGGCATTGGCCGCCGCCATCGCCTACCGGGGCGCAGTCGTCGAGCCCGCGGACTTCCTGCGGCAGCTCGACGCGACGATCCCCCGCCTGCCGATCCTCGGCTACCTGTTCTTCGAGGCCCTGTCCGAGTACGTGATGCTGCACTCGACCAGCCCGCGCACGCGGCGGCTGGCCGAACTGGGCGAGTTCAACAACTGGCTCTACAAGGAGTTGCTGTTCGCCGTCCCCGGCATGATCGGCCGGTTCGACCTCGCCAAGTTCCACGTACCCGACCTGGCCGTCACCCTGGCGAAGGTCGACCGCACCCTCGACCCCGCCTCGGCCGCGGCCTACCTCACCGACCGCATCAGCCACCTAGTGGCCGCCCGCCTCTTCACCCCCGGGCAGACCCCGGACCGCTGGCGCCACACCAAGTGGGAGTTCGACGGCCTCGCCGCTCAACTCGGCCCGTTGCTCGGCCACCTGATCCACCGCGAACTGCGCACCTTCGGCCGCTCGCCGGACTTCTACTTCTACTTCGACCAGGTCAAGGCCCTCCAAGCCTGGAACTACTGGAACCACCTCGACATCCCCGCGCCCTTCAACGGCACCATCCCCAAGGGCGAGATCGGCATCAACCCGGCCTACCCGGACCTCCGGTACCGCGTCTGGCGCGCCGAAGCCGACGAGGCCGGCAACCTCCACCCGACCGAACAGCTCGACCTGACGGTCACCCCGCGCCTGGTGGACCTCCGCTCCACCCTGATGCGCAACAACCAGTGGGCCGCGTCGCCCGCGCTCGCCTGAACCCACCGTCGCACCGGGTGACCTGCCCCCGGTCCCACCCCATCCCTGACGAGGAGACGTCTGCCATGTCACCGGACATTCCCGGCATACCGTCCATCGACCTGCTCGGCAAGCAGATCGCGCGAGTGCTAGCCGAGCCGACCACCGGCCACGGCCTGGCCCGCGCGCTGCGGGCCGCCGCCAAGGAAGTCGAGCTGAGCCGCTACCACCGGGCGACCCAGCGCGCCTTCCCCGACGGCCCGGAGGAACGACAGACCAAGGTCCAGATCGGCGGCGGCAGCCACCAGCTGGACGGCTTCTTCAACATCGACCGGGTACCGCCGGCCGACTTCCTCTGGGACGTGCGCGAGGGCATCCCGCTGCCGGACGGCACCGTCGAGCTGCTGTTCAACGAGCACTTCCTGGAGCACATCGACTACCCGCGCTCCGCCAAGGGCTTCGCCGCCGAGAACTTCCGGGTGCTCGTCCCGGGCGGCCAGGTCATCACCGGAGTGCCGGACGCCGCACACGTGCTCAACCGCTACCCGGCCGCACCGGCCGAGGCCGACGAGACGATCCGGCGCTGGTACTCCAAGCGCAGGTGTCGCGACGACATCAACACCTACCTCGACCTGGTCAACTACGTCTTCCGCGACCAGGACGACGACCCGAACTACACCCCGCACCTGTGGGCCTACGACTTCGAGAAGCTCGCCCAACTGTTCACCGAGGCCGGCTTCAGCACCGTGAAACCCTGGACCTTCGACGCCACCCTGGCCAACCCGAAGCGCGAGTGGGCCAGCGTCTACGTCATCGCCACCAAGTAGGCACTCGGCCCCAACCAGCGCGGTGGCCCGGTCACCCCGGGCCACCGCCCCGCCGGGAGGCGTCCGCAATGTCGCAAGTCCCCACCGCGCACCACGACCACCTGCTGCTGGCCGACACCCCCAACGCGGCCGGCTGGGCCAGGCGCCACACCCGCGACGTGCTGGAGCGCTGGCAGGCACCTTCCGGGCTGATCGACACCGTGCTGCTGGTGGTGTCGGAACTCGTCGGCAACGCCGTCCGCCACCCGACCGGCACGAAGCAGCCCGAGCGGCTGACCTCCAGCCAGTTGGCCAAGGCGCAGTTGATCGGCCTGGACCTCCAACTGCGTGGCCGAGCGGTGCTGGTACAGGTGGTCGACCGGGACGCACGGCCACCGGTCCGGCAGGAGGTGGACACCGAGGCGGAGAGCGGGCGCGGCCTCTTCCTGGTCGAGCACATGAGCGATCAGTGGGGCTACTACCACCCGCCGGCCGGAGGAAAGGTCGTCTGGGCGGAGACGTCCCCAGACCCCAGGGCGCACCGGCGACCAGCGGCTGCGGAGACACCGCCGTTGGCCAATCGCGCAGGCCGGCCTCGATCGTTCAAGCCCATGTCCGACGAGCAGTTGGCAGCTGACAACCCGAACCTGATGGGCCGAGTCCTGGTCGGACTCCGCGATATCTGACGTGATCGGGCCCTCGACGGCCTCCTCCGGCATCGGCCCTGCCCCGGTGGCTCCGCCGGTAGGCTCCGCAGCCATGACTCCGGTCCGTCTGGTCAGCCCCCGCCTGGCTCTGCGCGAAGTCGATCTCGGAGACACCGACGCCCTCCTGGCCATCTACGGCGATCCCGAGGCACCCGGCACCTCAGCTTTGAACCCCGCACCGTCGAGCAGGTCCAGGCGATCATCGACCGCTCCATCGCCTCCGCAGCCGAAACACCGAGAACCGAGTACTGCCTCGCCATCACCCACCATGGCGACCACCGACTCGTCGGCTACGCGCGGTTGGCGACCGAGCCCCAGCAGGCGGCCACGATCGAGTTCGCCCTCCACCCGGCCGAGTGAGGAAGGGGACTGGGCGTGGAGACCGTCCACCTGCTCTGCGCGCCCGGCTTCGACGTCCTCGGCCTGCACCGCGTCTGGGCCGCCCGCTCACCCATCAACGAGGCGTCCGCCCGCACCCTCCTGAGGGCCGGGATGACCGAGGACGGTCGGATTCGCGACCACGTCTTCGTCCGCGGTGCCTGGCGGGACTCGATCACCTACTCGATCCTGGAGCACGAGTGAACGCCGCCCGACGGCTCGGCGGCGGACCTCACCGGGACTTGAGCCTGCGTTGAAGAGCAGCGGCGGCTGAGGCCCGCCGTGCTGCGGACCTCAGCGCGGGTTACGACCAGATGGTGCCGGCGAGCAGGCCGTCGAAGCCCAGTGCCGTTATGGCGTCGTCGTAGTTCTCCCATTCGTGTTCGGGTCCGGTGAAGTGCAGGTCGAAGTAGGCGCAGGTGAGGTCGAGTTCCTCCCACTCGTGCGTGCAGCGGCAGCGGACGAAGACCTGGTGGAGGACGTTGGCAGGAACCAGTCGCGGCGGGCGTGGCAGTGGGCGCAGGTGATGGGGATGCCGCGGGCGTCGAGTTCGCCGGGGTGGGGGACGGCTCGGACAACGGGCCGTGGCACTCGACGACGACACGGTGGCCGTCCTTCGGCGCCACCGCGAGCAACAGCGGAAGGAACGGAACGACTGGGGACCGGCCTGGAAGGACACTGGCCGGGTCTTCACCAACGAGGACGGCTCCTGGCTCCACCCGGGCAAGGTCACCGAGATGTTCGCGCGACTGATCGCCGCGTCCGGGCTGCCGCCGATCCGCCTGCACGACCTCCGCCACGGCGCGGCCACGCTCGCCCTCGCCGGCGGGGTGGACATGAAGGTGGTGTCCGAGATGCTCGGCCACTCCTCCATCAAGATCACGTCGGACACCTACACCAGCGTCCTGCCCGAGATCGCCAAGGGCGCCGCCGAGGCCGCCGCGCGGCTCGTCCCCCTCCAGCGGAAGACCGAGGCCGAGGCCCGCACCAAGGCTGCGGCCGAAGTTGAGAGGGCCGAGCGGAGGGCCGCGAAGAAGGCGAAGACCAAGAAGGCCAAGGTCTGACCCGAGATCAACACCCGCGCTCACGCATCGCTCATGCAAGCGATCTTGTAGCGCGTCGCCGAGACATGCCTGCACGCCGAGAAAGCACAAAACCCCAGGTCACGGCGAGTGAGTCCTGGGGTTTCGCAGAGCCGCCTATGGGATTCGAACCCATGACCTACGCATTACGAGTGCGTTGCTCTGGCCAACTGAGCTAAGGCGGCACCGCTGCCGGTGACCCGGCCCGGTGAGGGCAAGGGTCGCATCGGCAACGCGCGCCAGTCTACACAGTTTCCGGAGGTGATCCGTACGCGCCCACCGGGCGGGCGGACCGGTGGGCGGCCTCGACCTGCGGCCCCGGCGGGGCGGGGCCGGGGTCAGGCGGAGGAGGCGGCGAGTTTGGCGGCGAAGCCGGCGAAGAGGACGGCGACGGCGGAGGTGAGGCCGGCGGAGAGGCGCTTGCGGCGGCGGAAGGCGTTGGCGAGCGTGGTGCCGGTGAAGATCAGGAGGGAGAGGTAGAGGAAGGAGAAGGCCTGGAGGATGCCGCCGAGGAGGGCGAAGGAGAGGACGGGGGCGCCGTAGGAGGGGTCGACGAACTGGGTGAAGAAGGAGAGCAGGAAGAGGATGGCCTTCGGGTTGAACAGGCTGACCATCAGCGCCCGGCGGAACGGCCGCTCGGTGTCCTCGGTGGCGCCGTCCTGGTCGGGGGCCGCGGCGAGGGCGCGCTCGCGCCACATCTGGCGGGCGGCCCGGAGCATGCCGTAGCCGATCCACAGCAGGTAGGCGGCGCCGCCGAACCGGACCACCGCGAAGACCGCGGGGTTGGCCCGGAGCAGGGAGGCCGCGCCGAGGGCGGTGAGGCTGATCAGGACGAGGTCGCCGAGGAAGACGCCGCAGGCCGCCCGGTAGCCGGTGCGGACGCCCTTGCGGGCGCCGACGGAGAGCACGTAGAGGGAGTTGGGGCCGGGCAGCAGGACGATGGCCAGGGCGCCGAGGACGTAGGTGGCCAGGTCGTGGACTCCGAGCACTGCGGTCTCCAGGGGGCGGGTGGAGCGGACGGGGGCGGGACGCCGAAGGGGCTGCGCCATGGTAGCCGCCAGCCCCTTCACGCGTGGACACTCCTGACAGGTGGACACTCCTGACAGGCTTCAGCCTGGAGAACGCCCCGCGCCCCGCTCAGTCCTTGCAGACCTTCCCGTTCGCCGGCGCCTCCCCGCCCAGCAGGTAGCCGTTGACCGCGTCGTCGACGCAGGCGTTCTGCCGCTGGTACGCGGTGTGCCCGTCGCCCTCGTAGGTGAGCAGCCGCCCCGCCTCCAGCTGCCCGGCCAGCGACTGCGCCCAGGCGTACGGGGTGGCCGGGTCCCGGGTGGTGCCGACGACCACGATCGGGTCGGACCCGGCGGCCCGGACGGTGTGCGGGGCGCCGGTGGCCCTGTCCGGCCAGTAGCCGCAGCCGAGCGCCATCCAGGCCATGTCGCGGCCGAAGTGCGGGGCGGCCTTCCGGAAGGCGGGGAGGGCGGCGGTGACCGCGGCCGGGTCGGCGAACGGGGCGGGCAGGTCGAGGCAGTTGACGGCCATGTTGGCGTACATCAGGTTCTCGTAGCTGCCGTCGTCGCCGCGCCCGTAGTAGCTGTCGGCGAGCTTGAGCAGCGCGCTGCCGTCGCCGGCCAGGGCGGTGGTCAGGGCCTCGCGCAGGTAGGACCAGAGCGATTCGGCGTACATCGCCTCGGCGACGCCGGTGAGCGCCTGGGCCTCGGTCAGCGGGCGGTTCTGCTCGGTCGGCAGCGGCTCGGCGTCGAGCTGCGCGAACAGCGCGTCCAGCTTCCGGCCGGCCTCCTCGGCGCTGCGGCCGACCGGGCAGTCGTCGCGCTTGGCGCAGTCCTCGGCGAACGCCGTCCAGGCGGTCTCGAAGCCGCCGGCCTGGGTGAGGTTGCCGGTGGCGGCGTCCAGCGAGGGGTCCATCGCGCCGTCCAGGACGACCTTGCCGACCTTGCTCGGGAACAGGCCCGCGTACGTCGCGCCCAGGAAGGTGCCGTACGACTTGCCGACGTAGTTGAGCTTCCGGTCGCCGACCAGCGCCCGCAGCACGTCCATGTCGCGGGCCGCCTCCACGGTGGAGACGTGGCCCAGCAGGTCGCCCGCCTGCGCCCGGCAGCCGGCGGCGAACTCCTTGTCGGCGGCGACCAGCGCGTCGGTCTCGCCCTGGTCGTCGGGGGTGAGGTCGGTGGCGGTGTACGCGTCCATCCGCGGGCCGGTCAGGCAGGTGATCGGCGCGGACCGGCCGACCCCGCGCGGGTCGAAGCCCACCAGGTCGAAGCTGGAGCGCACGCCCGCGTCGTAGCGCCCCGCGACCCGCTCGGTGTAGTCGATCGCGGAGCCGCCCGGCCCGCCCGGGTTGAGCAGCAGCGAGCCGATCCGGTGCCCCGTGCCGCCCGCGGGCTTGCGGACCGCGGACAGCTCCACGTCGTGCCCGTCGCCGGGGTGCGCGTAGTCCAGCGGCACCTTGAAGGCGGTGCACTCGAACCCGGAGTCGCACGGCTTCCAGCTCAACTGCTGCGCGTAGTACGGGGCCAGCGCGGCCGGCACCTCGACCGGCAGCGGCTCCAGCGGGGTGGCCCCGGGCGTGGGGGCGCCGCCCGCCGCGCCACCCGTCGCTCCGCCCGCCACGCTGTCCGCCGAGCGGCCCCCGGCACCGGACGGCGTGCCGGACGCGGCCGGGTGCCCGGACGTACAGCCCGCCAGCAGCAGCGACACGGCGGCGGCCAGCGCGGCGGCGGCGACCGGCCGGCGGGTCCGGGCGACTCTCATGACGGTGGGTCCTCTCCCCTGGGAACGGCGCGGCGGCCGGGGCCGGCACCGGGAGGCCGAGCCTAGCTGGCGGCACCGCCAGGCCCGGCGACTCGCCCACCCACCACCCCGGCCGGCCGATCGCCGCACCGCCGATCGCACCACAGCCCCGCGTCCGACGGCGTAACCCCGCGCCCGCCGCCGGCCGCTACTTGGCGAGCTGCTCCGCCAGGTACTGCACCGCGACCCGCACCAGCCGCAGCCGCTCCCGCTCCGGCGTGTAGTCCTGCACCACCTCGGACGTCCGCACCTCGGCCCGCGACCTGGCGTCCCGCAGCGCCGCCTGCACCGCCCGTCCGGACGCCAGCCCGGCCGCGTCCCGCTTCGCCGCGGCCAGCAGCAGCCGCCCGCCCGCCGCCCCGGGGGCCTCCGCCGCCGCCCCGGCCAGCGCCCGGGCGTCGTACCGGCCGGAGACCGCCGCGGCCGCCCCGTACAGGTCGGGACGGGCCAGCCCGGCCGCCGCCGCGCAGGGCGCGCCGCCGTCCACGCCGAGCACGCTCCACGTCGCGGGGCCGGCCGGCAGGGTGCGGAAGGCCGCGCCGACGGCCGCCCGCAGCGCCGCGTCGTCCGCGACCGCCTGCGGGGCGGCGGCCACCAGGTCGCAGGGGTGCCCGGTGCCGCCGGGGGCCTCGGGGGCGACCACCACGAACGGGCGGGCCTTGCCCTGCTGCGCCGCCGACGCCACGCCGTCGAACACGTCCGGCAGGTCGGCGTCGGCGGTGCGCCCCGGCGTCCCGGAGTGCAGCACGATCACCGGGAACCGGTCCGCCGGGTTCTTCCCGTACTCGGCGGGCAGCCACACCCGCACCGCCCGCGCCCGCCCGTCCGGACCGGGCACCGCGCCCTGCACCAGCTCCCCGCCCGCCACCTTGCCCACCGACGCGAACGCCACCGCGGGCGCCACCGCGGGCGCCGCCGCGGGGGCCGTCGCCGAGGCCGCAGGCGACGGCACCGACGCGGGGGACGACCCGGCCGCCACCAGGTCCGCACTGCCCGCGGGCCGGTCCGCCGCCACCACCGCCACGGCCCGCCCCGCCCCGCCCCGCTCCCCCAGCAGCACCGCCACCCCGAGCGCGCTCACGCACATCAGGCACAGCCCCGCCGCCCCCGCCCGCACCAGCACCGGCCGCACCTCCGCCGCCAGCTCGTACGTCTGCGCGGACCGCAGGTCCCGCCAGCGCACCATCGCCGCACGGGCCAGCCAACTGCCCGCCACCGCGGCCACCAGCAACAACAGGACCAGGAGCGAACGGGGCATGGGGACGCACCACCTCGGGGAAGGACCGGCCGCCGGACGCGAGCGCGTGGTCAGTGCACAGGGTGCAAGACCACGCGCCCCCTCGCCCGAGGGCGGTACGGGCGTCTCCGCACGTTCACTCGAACGAGCGACGGCCGGACGGCCCCACAGCATTCCCTCGGCGTCCCGCAGCGCCCAGGCCACCCCCGCGGGTTCAGCCCGCCCGCAGCGCCACCGTCATCGCCTCCACCGCCAGCAGCGGGTCCACGTTCCGGTCCAGCGCCCGTCGGCAGGCCAGCACGGCCTCGATCCGGCGCAGCGTGTGCTCCGCCGTGCCCGCCCCCGCGACCCGCTGCAGCGCCGGGCGCTGGTCCTCGTTCGCCAGCTCGCCGACCGCGCCGAACTGTAGGGCCAGCACGTCCCGGTAGAAGCCCAGCAGGTCGCCGAGCGCCACGTTCAGCGTCTCGCGGCGGGTCCGGGTGGCCCGGCTCTTCTGCCGCTTCTCCAGCTCCTTGACCGCCCCGGCCATGCCGCGCGGGGCCCGGCTGCCCTCCGCCGCGCCGTACGCGGCCCGCAGGTCCTCGCTCTCCCGGGTGTCCTGGGTCTCGGCCAGCGCCTCGGCGTCCGCCTTCGCGGTGTCCACCAGCCGCTGGGCGGCGGCCAGGCACCCGCCCAGGTCGGCGACCTCCAGCGGGATGCGCAGCACCTCGGCCCGCCGCGAGCGGGCCTGCTCGTCCACCGCGAGCCGCCGCGACCGGTCGATGTCGCCCTGCCCGGCCAGCGCGGCCAGCCGGGCCGCCTCCGGCTCCACCCCGTCCCGCCGGACCAGCATGTCGGCGACCGCCTCCGCGGCGGGCGTGCGCAGCACCAGCAGGCGGCAGCGCGAGCGGATCGTCGGCAGCACGTCCTGCACGGACGGCGCGCACAGCAGCCACACCGTCCGCGGCGAGGGCTCCTCGACGCCCTTGAGCAGCGCGTTCGCGGCCGCCTCGGTCAGCCGGTGCGCGGCGTCCACCATGATCACCGACCAGCGGCCGCCGGTCGGGTAGCTCGCCGCCCGCAGCACCAGCTCGCGCATGTCGCCGACGCCGATCGACAGGCCGTCCGTCCGCACCTGCTTCACGTCCGCGTGGCTGCCCGACAGCACCGTGTGGCAGCCGTCGCAGAAGCCGCAGCCGGGCGTCCCGCCGAGCTCCAGGTCCGGGCTGGTGCACTGCAGCGCCGCCGCGAACGCCCGCGCCGCCGTCACCTGCCCCGCACCCGGCGGGCCGGTGAACAGCCAGGCGTGCGTCATCAGCGAGGCGTTGCCCTCCGCGGGCCCGCCCCGCCCCGCCAGCACGCTCGCCCGGGCCGCCCGCGCCGCCGCCTGCAGCTGCTCGACCACCCGGTCCTGGCCGACCAGGTCGTCCCACACACTCACGCCGCGCTCCTCCTCGCCGATCCCGCCCCGCCGAGCCTAACCCCGCCCGCGGACAGCACCGACGCGCCGACCTGGAACCCGGGCCCGGAACGCAGCGGCGCGGGGAACCGCGCGGGGCACGGACCCCGCGCGCGGCTCCCCGCGCCCCTGCTCACGCCGTCCCGTCCACCCGGACGGGACCTAGTCCTTGCGGCGGCGCCAGCCGCCCTTCTTGGGCTGCTGCTCGTCCTGGCCGGGCTCGGGCTCGGCCACCTCCCAGCGGGCCCACTCCTCGCGGGAACCGAGCAGGCTGTCCGTCAGGCTGGGCAGGTCGTCGAGCGGGGTCTCCTCCGCCCACTCCGGCCGGGGCCGCAGCTCGCGGGTCTGCGCGGAGTCGGGCTCGTCCCGGAACAGCGCCCGGGGCGCCTGCCGGGCCGGGTCCGCCACCGGCAGCACCGCCGTCTCCTCGACGCCTCCGACCTTCGGCAGCACCGCGGTCTCGTCCACGCCCCCGACCTTCGGCAGCACCGCGGTCTCGTCCACCGCCGGCCGCCCGGCCGCCCCAGCCCCCGCGCCGGACCCGGAAGCGGACCCGGGCCGGGAACCCTTCGGGCCGGCACCCCGTGTCCCGGGCTTGGGTAGCTCCCTGGTGGTCTCCACGTCGGACTCCACCTTCGGCAGCACCGCCGTCTCGTCCGCCGGAGCCGCAGCCGGAGCGGGCGCAGCCGGAGCAGCCGGAGCGGGCGCAGCCGGGGTCGGAGCCGTCGGAGCCTCCGCCGCCAGCGCGGCAGCCGCCTCCGCCTCCGCGGCCCGCCGCGCGTCCTCCGCCCGCTGCAACGCCTCCTCGGCGCGCCGCCGCTGCTCCTCCCGCTGCAGCTCGCGCTGGCGCGCGAACTCGGCCCGGGCGGCCTCCTCCGCCGCGGCCTCGCGCGCCGCCGCCTCCGCCGCCTCGGCCCGCGCGGCCTCCGCGGCGCGCCGCTCGGCCTCCTCCCGGGCCCGTCGCGCGGACTCCGCCTCGGCGGCGATCCGGGCGTCCTCGGCCGCCTTGCGCGCGGCCTCGGCCTGGACGCGGGCGGCTTCCTCGGCGGCCAGGCGGTCCTTCTCGGCCTGCTCGGCGCGCAGCTGCTCCAGCAGGGCGAGGCGCTTGCGCTCGGCCTCCTCGGCGGCCTTGCGGGCGGCCTCGGCCTCGGCGGCGCGCCGGGCGGCCTCCTCGCGGGCCTTGCGCTCCTGCTCGGCCTTGGCGGCCTTCTCCTGGCCGGAGAGCGGCAGCTCGCGGTCGAGCCGGTGGCGGATCGCGGTGGTGACGTTGGCGGCGGGCTGGGTGCCGTCGACGACCAGGTAGCGGGCCGGGTCGGCGGCGGCCAGCGCCAGGAAGCCGGAGCGGACCCGCTGGTGGAACTCGGTGGGCTCGGACTCCAGCCGGTCGAGCGCCTCGGTGAAGCGCTCCCGGGCGGCCGTCGGGTCGACGTCCAGGACGACGGTCAGGTCGGGCACCAGCCCGCCGGTGGCCCAGCGGGAGATCCGGGCGACCTCGGTGGCGGCCAGGTCGCGGCCGGCGCCCTGGTAGGCGATGGAGGAGTCCATGTACCGGTCGGTGAGGACGACCGCGCCGCGCTCCAGCGCCGGGCGGATGACGTTCTCGACGTGCTCGGCCCGGTCGGCGGCGTAGATCAGCGCCTCGGCCCGGTGCGACAGGCCGGTGTTGCCGACGTCCAGGACGAGGGCGCGCAGCCGCTGCCCGATCGGGGAGCCGCCGGGCTCGCGGGTCAGGACGACCTCGTGGCCCTTGGCCCGGATCCACTCGGCGAGGGCCTGCGCCTGGGTGGACTTGCCCGCCCCGTCGCCGCCCTCCAGCGCGATGAAGTAGCCCTGGCCGGCGGCCCGGTGCGGGGCGATCTCGGCCCGGCCGCGGACGGCCTGGGCCAGCTCGCGGCCGAACGGGACGACGCCGCGCTGGTCGTCGGTCTTGAGCAGGACGACGGCGGCCAGCGCCAGGGTCAGCAGCCCGGCGGTGGAGACCGCGAGCGCCGCGCCGTCGTGGATGAAGGTGAAGCTGCCCCGGCCGACCTCGCCGAGGGCGACCTGCCCGTACGCGGCGGCCAGCAGCGGCATGCCGACCAGCGCGGCGCCGATCACGGCCCGCAGGACGGCGTACAGGTGCTCGGTGACCTGGCCGAGGCGGATCTCCTCGATCTCCTGGGCGAGCAGCCCGCGCCCGGTGGCGATCACCACGCCGGCGGCCAGGCCGGCCAGCACGGTGAACAGCAGCACCAGGACGAAGTCGAGGACCAGCCCGGCCAGGATCAGCGCCACGCCGGAGGTGACCAGGCCGAGCGCGAGCAGCCGGCGGCGGGAGAGGCCGGGCAGGGTGGCGCGGCTGAGCCGGATGCCGAGCGCGGGGGTGCCGGCGGCGGCCAGGACGAGCAGGCCGTAGCCGATCGGTCCGGCCAGGTGCTCGCCCGCGGTGAGCAGGCCGAGCGCGGTGACGCCCGCCATCGAGGCGTAGGCGGCGGCGATCGAGAAGGTGAAGTAGGGGGCGGAGCCGGTGCGGCCCTTCTTCAGGGACGGGCGAGCGAAGGGGCGACGCGAAGCGTCTCCGGCAAGGGTGGTGGTGGGCGACGGGAGGGCGTCCACGGGCGCGCGCAGACCCTGGAGCGGGGAGCGCGGCGCGGCGGTGGCCCCGGCCGGGAGCTCCTGGAAGTACAGCAGCGCGGCGTTGGCGACGAACAGGGCGGTGGTGCCGAGCGCGGCGACGGTGAGCTGGTGGTCGCGCAGCCAGTCCAGGCCGAGCGCGGCCAGCACGTTGTTGAGCAGCGTGAAGCCGATCAGCCCGGCGGCGGCCAGCGGCAGGGCGGCCCAGCCGGTGCGCAGGTCGAGGGTGCGGACGGCGTCCAGCGCGGCGGCGGACGGCGGTCCGGGCTGTTCGGGGACGGCCAGCAGGCCGGGGACGGCGGCGGCCTTGCCGATCGTCCAGACCCGTTCGGCGGCGCCGGCCAGGAAGGCGGTGCCGAGCAGCGGCCAGATCGCCGAGCCGGGCGTCCAGACCGCCCACCAGGGGGCGAGTCCGACCAGCAGGGCGCGGGCCAGGTCGGCGCCGAGCAGGCTCCAGCGCCGGTCGAGCTTCCCGCCGACCAGGGCGTGCACCGGGCCGAGCAGGACGGCGCCGACCAGCCCGGTGGCCAGCAGCCGGGCCGCGAACACCGCGGCGACGGCGAGCGCGAGCGCCCGGTAGCCGTGCCCGAACTGGCCGCCGAGCACGGCGGCCAGCACGGTGAGCGGCACCAGCACCAGCAGGGTCAGCCGGTCGGCGGCACCGCCGAGCAGCTGGGTGGTCCACAGCTTCCGGTAGGGCCGGAGCCGGAGCAGCGCACGGGCCCGTTCACCGGGCGTCCCGGCGGGGGCGACCTCCGGGAGGCCGGGGGCGGCGGTGCGTGCGGTGGGGGGCAGCTCCTCGCTCGTCATACGGTCAGCGTAGCGAGTGCGGGTGCCCGTCCTTGACGGGCCCGCCCGAATTCGAACAGGCCCGTTACGGAGTGTCCGTCAGCTCTCCTCGGAACCGCCGTCGGCAGCGGCGGACTTCTCGCCCGCCGCGGCCTTGGCGGTGGTCTTCTTCGCCGCCGTCTTCTTCACCGTCGCGGTCTTCTTCGCGACGGTCTTCTTGGCCGCGGTCCTGGCCGCCGCGGTCTTGGTGGCCGTGGCCTTCTTCGCCGTCGTCGCCTTCTTCGCCGGGGCCTTCTTGGCGGTCTTCTTCACCGGCCCGCGGGCGCGCTTCTCGGCGAGCAGCTCGTACGCCCGCTCGGGGGTGATGGTCTCGACCTCGTCGTCCTTGCGGAGCGTCGCGTTGGTCTCGCCGTCGGTGACGTACGGGCCGAACCGGCCGTCCTTGACCACCACCGGCTTCTCGCTGACCGGGTCGTTGCCGAGCTCCTTGAGCGGCGGCGCGGCGGCGGCCCGCCCGCGCGCCTTGGGCTGGGCGTAGATGGCCAGCGCCTCGTCGAGGGTGATGCTGAACAGCTGGTCCTCGCTGGTGAGCGAGCGCGAGTCGGTGCCGCGCTTGAGGTACGGGCCGTAGCGGCCGTTCTGCGCGGTGATCTCGTTGCCCTCGGCGTCGGCGCCGACCACCCGCGGCAGCGAGAGCAGCTTCAGCGCGTCCTCCAGCGTGACGGTGTCCAGGTCCATCGACTGGAACAGCGAGGCGGTGCGCGGCTTGACGGCGTTCTTGCCGGTCTTCGGGGTGCCCTCGGGCAGCACCTCGGTGACGTACGGGCCGTACCGGCCGGCCTTGGCGACCAGCGGGTTGCCGCTGACCGGGTCGGTGCCGAGCTCGCGCTCGCCGCTGGGCTTGGCGAACAGCTCCTCGGCCAGCTCGACGGTCAGCTCGTCCGGCGGCAGGTCCTCGGGGACGTCGGCGCGCTGGCCGGTCTCGCCCTCGACGGCGGCGGGGCGCTCCACGTACGGGCCGTAGCGACCGACCCGGAGCACGACGCCGTCGCCGACCGGGAAGGAGCTGATCTCCCGGGCGTCGATCGCGCCGAGGTCGGTGACGAGCTCCTTGAGGCCGCCGAGGTGGTCGCCGTCGCCGTTGCCCGCGTCGGCGGCGGCGCCGACCGCACCGACGGCCGCGCCCGCGCCCGCGCCGAAGTAGAAGCGCTTGAGCCACGGCACGGACTCGGCCTGGCCGGCCGCGATCCGGTCGAGGTCGTCCTCCATCTTCGCGGTGAAGTCGTAGTCGACCAGTCGGCCGAAGTGCTTCTCCAGCAGGTTGACCACCGCGAAGGACAGGAAGGACGGCACCAGGGCGGTGCCCTTCTTGAACACGTACTTGCGGTTGATGATCGTGTCGATGATCGAGGCGTAGGTGGACGGGCGGCCGATCTCCCGGTCCTCCAGCTCCTTGACCAGCGAGGCCTCGGTGTAGCGGGCCGGCGGCTTGGTGGCGTGGCCCTCGGGGGTGAGCTTCTCGGCGGCCAGCGGGTCGCCCTCGGTGACCTGCGGCAGCCGGCGCTCGCGGTCGTCCAGCTCGGCGTTCGGGTCGTCGGCGCCCTCGACGTACGCCTTCAGGAAGCCGTGGAAGGTGATGATCTTGCCGGAGGCGGAGAACTCGGCGTCCCGCCCGTCGGCGGAGCGGCCACCGACCCTGACGGTGACCGACTGGCCGACCGCGTCCTTCATCTGGGAGGCGACGGTGCGCATCCAGATCAGCTCGTACAGCCGGAAGTCGTCGCCGCCCAGCCCGGTCTCGGCGGGCGTGCGGAAGCGGTCCCCGGACGGGCGGATCGCCTCGTGCGCCTCCTGCGCGTTCTTCACCTTGGAGGCGTAGGTGCGCGGCGCGGACGGCAGGTAGTCGGCCCCGTACAGCTGGGTGACCTGGGCGCGGGCCGCGGTGATCGCGGTCTCCGACAGCGTGGTCGAGTCGGTGCGCATGTAGGTGATGAAGCCGTTCTCGTACAGCTTCTGCGCCACCTGCATGGTCCGCTTCGCGCCGAAGCCCAGCTTGCGGCTGGCCTCCTGCTGCAGCGTGGTGGTGCGGAACGGCGCGTACGGGGAGCGGCGGTACGGCTTCGACTCGACGCTGCGGACGCTGAACGCGGTCTGCTGGAGCGCGGCGGCCAGCGTGCGGGCGGCCTGCTCGTCCAGGTGCAGGGTGGTCGCGGCGCTCTTCAGCCGCCCGTCCGGGCCGAAGTCGCGGCCGGTGGCGACCCGCTTGCCGTCGACCGCCACCAGCCGGGCCCCGAAGGACTCCGGGTTCGCCGCGTCGGCGGCGGTGCGGCCGGTGCCGAAGGTACCGACCAGGTCCCAGTACGAGGCCGAGGTGAAGGCGATCCGCTCGCGCTCGCGCTCGACCACCAGGCGGGTCGCCACCGACTGGACGCGGCCCGCCGAGAGCTTCGGCATGACCTTCTTCCACAGCACGGGGGAGACCTCGTAGCCGTAGAGGCGGTCCAGGATGCGGCGGGTCTCCTGGGCGTCGACCAGGCGCTTGTTCAGGTGCCGCGGGTTGCGCACGGCCTCCTGGATGGCGTCCTTGGTGATCTCGTGGAAGACCATCCGGTGCACCGGCACCTTGGGCTTGAGCACTTCCTGCAGGTGCCACGCGATGGCCTCGCCCTCGCGGTCCTCATCGGTGGCGAGGAAGAGCTCGTCGGACTCCTTGAGCAACGACTTCAGCTTGGTGACCTGGGACCTCTTGTCCGGGTTCACCACGTAGATGGGGGCGAAGTCGTGGTCCACGTCGACGCCGAGGCGGCGCACCTCGCCGGTGTACTCGTCCGGGACCTCGGCGGCCGTGCCGGGCAGGTCACGGATGTGACCGACACTGGCCTCGACGATGTAGCCGGGCCCGAGGTAGCCCTTGATCGTCTTGGCCTTGGCCGGCGACTCGACGATGACGAGTCGCTTGCCGTGCGCGGTCTCGCTGCTCGGGGACACCTTCGCTCTTCTCTCCCGGTCGTTTACCAAAGCTCCTGGGCTGCCGCAGCGCGACAGCTCCCGGGCTGCCGCAGCGCGACGGCCCCACCAGCGGAGTGTGACCGTACCCCGGCCACCCTTGTCAAACGGACGGAACCTGCTTTTTCACCGGCAAGGCCGACCGACGCCACTCGAACGGTAACCCGGCGACCGGCCCCGGGGCATGTCTTTCCCCGGCAACCACGCCTTCCACCGGGTCCGAACGGCCCGCCCCCGAACGGCCGGAACCCGCTCCGGAGCGGCCCGATCCGCCTCTCCCCCGCCGTCCGGAAACCGCTCGGGAACCGTCCGGGAACCCGTCGGGAACCCGTCGGGAACCGCCCGGACGGTGCGCGGACGCCAAGCGGAAGAACGCGCTCCGCAGGCGTCGGTCGGGACGTTCAGCGGGGACCTGCCGGCAGCGTCAGCGCAGTGCCAGGGCCAGCAGCGTCAGGCCCCCGGCCAGCGCGGACGTGGCGAGCAGCGCCCAGAACAGGTCGGCCGGCAGCGAGGGCAGTTCCTCGTGGGCGGCCAGCACCACCCGGTCCGGACGGCGCGGGTCGTAGGCGACCTGGACGGCCGCGCCCGGGATCAGCCGGGCCGGGCGGCGCAGCGGCGTGTTGCCGCGCGGCCGGGCCAGCACCAGGCGGTGCGCGGCGAGCGGACGCAGTTCGTGAACCGTACCCGCACCGGCGTCGGCCACGACCGCGAGGTCGGCCGGGAGGTCGGCCGGGAAATCGGCGGCGAGACCGGTCCGGCCGCCGGGCGACGCCACCGGGTAGGACAGCAGCGGGCTGCCGTCCATCGCCGCGGCGGGGTCCGGATCGGCCACCACCTGCGCGGTGGCGGGCACCCCGTACCGCCGCAGGCGGTGGCGAAGACGCAGTTCCACGGCGCACCACAGCAGCAGCGCGCTCCCGAAGACCGTCAGGACCGCCCCGCCCACCAGCGTCGTCGGCGTCTCCACCCCGGCCCTCCCCCGCGTTTCCACAGCCTGTGGACAGCACCCTGGCACCCGGTGGACAACCGGCGGCGGACGCCCGGCGTACGCCCGGCCACGGGTGGGGAACGGCGAGGTGAACCCGCCCCGGGTGAGGGACCGGTCCTCCGCAGGACTCCGCAGGACTCCGCAGGGCGGCGGCGCGACAGCGGGTCGCGGCCCGCGGGCTCAGCGGACCGGCTCGACGAACCCCTGCTCGGTGAGCAGCCGCAGTGACTCGGGCACCCGCTCGCGCAGCTGCGCCGGGTCCTCGCCGAGCAGTTGGGCGATCGCGTCGACGATCTCCCCGGCGGCCAGGGTGCCGTCGCAGACGCCGACGAAGCCCGCGCCGACCGTGTCGACCTTGGTGGCCCGCCGCATGCCCCGGTTGTGCCGGAGCACCACGTGTTCCGGGTCCTCCGAGCCGGGGTCGCCGATCTGCTCCTGGACCACCTCGTCGGCGAGCAGGTAGCGGGCGGCCAGCAGCCCGGCGTCGTCGTGGGCGCGCAGGAAGTCCTGCCGGGCGAACCACTCCTCGATGTGCGGGCCGAGCGGCTGCTCGACGGGGTGCGGCCACTCCTCGATCCGCACCACGGGGTCGGTCGCGCCGGAGGCCCGCAGGGTGATCCAGCCGAAGCCGATGCCCTCGACGCCGGCCGCCTCGAAGTCGTCCAGCCACTCCTCGTACCGGGCGGCGTACTCCTCGCCGCGGTGGTCGCCGCCGTCGCGCAGCCACAGCTCGGCGTACTGGGCGACGTCCTGCACCTCGCGCTGCACCACCCAGGCGTCCAGGCCGGTGCCGGCCACCCAGCCGGCCAACCGTTCGCGCCAGTCCTCGCCCTTGACGTGCTGCCAGTTCGCCAGCAGCTGGCAGTAGCCGCCGGGCGCCAGGTGGGCGGCCGCGCCGCGGACCACGCGGCGGCACAGCTCGTCGCCGGCCATCCCGCCGTCCCGGTAGGTGAACCGGCCGGCCGGGGAGATCACGAACGGCGGGTTGGAGACGATCAGGTCGAAGCGGCGCTCGCCGACCGGCTCGTACAGGCTGCCCCCGGCGGTCTCGACCTGGTCGAAGCCGGAGAGCTCGGCGGTCAGCCGGGTGAAGTGCAGGGCGCGCGGGTTGAGGTCGGTGGCGGTGACCCGCTGGGCGTGCCGGGCCGCGTGCAGGGCCTGCACGCCGGAGCCGGAGCCCAGGTCGAGCACCTCGCGGACCGGTCGGCGCACCGTCAGGTTGGCCAGCGTGGTGGACGCCCCGCCCACCCCGAGCACCAGGTCGCGCCGCTCGACCCCGGTGGCCGTCCGGCCCGAGCCGATCCCGCCCGCGCCGCCGACGGCGCAGCCCAGGTCGGAGACCACCCAGGCGTCGGCGCTGGGCAGCCCGGCGACCTCGTCGGCGTACGGCCGCACGTCCACGGTGGCGCGCAGCTCGTCGCCGTCGGCGGTCAGCCAGCCGTCGGCCAGCAGGGCGTCGACCGGCAGCGCGGCGGCGGCCGCGGCCCTGGGCACGGCCCGTTGCAGCAGGAACAGCCGCACCAGGGTCTCCAGCGGCGAGCCGCCGCGGGTCGCCCGCAGCGCGGGGACGGCCTCGCTGCGGGCCAGCGCCGCGTACGCGGTCGGGCCGAGCAGGTCCAGCAGTCCGTCGGCGGTGAAGGAGGCGCTCAGCAGCGCCTCGCGGAACTCCGCCATCCGGCCGGAATCAAGAACGGGGCTGTTCGTCACCCCGCCATTCTCCCCCGTCCCACGCGAGGATCGCCCCGCCCGCCGGTCCGGGCCCACCGGGCCGGGCCTGTCGGTCGGGGCGCGTCGGTTCGGAGGGGTGCGGACCGACGGGGTGTCAGCTCTTGGCGGACGAGGGCGAACCGGACGCGGCAGCGGACCCGGACGCGGTCGACCCGGACGCGGCGGACCCGGACGGGCTGCCGGAGGCCGCCGGGTCGGCCGGGGAGGCGCTGTCGCCGGGGGCAGCGGTGCCGGTCGCGCCCGCGCCGCCGGTCGGCGCGGCGGACGCGCCCGTTCCGGCGGTGGCGGTACCGGCCTTGCAGCCGGGCTGCTTCTTCATCGCCTCGCCCAGGCCGCCGCTCTGCAGGGTGGCCAGCGCGGAGGTGGACACCTGGGAGAGCTGCTGCACCTGGTCCCCGACGCTGCGCAGGCCGTCCGCGAACTTGGCCTGGTCCGCGCTGGTCAGCCCGTCGAGCTTCTTCTGCGCGTCCAGGTAGCCCTGCGCGACCTGCTTCAGCTCGTTGACGGCGTCCTGCTGGACCTTCGCCCCGTCGTCGATCTTCGGCGCCCCGGCCTTCTGGACCGCGTCGGCCAGCTGCTGGTTGGTGGTGGCGAGCGAGGCGAGGTCGGCCGAGAGCCGTTTCTGCAGGTCGACGGGGGCCTCGCCCTGCTTGACGTCCGCGGTGTCCGCGAGGGCCGCCTTGGACTGGGTGATCGGGTCCTTCGCGCCGTCGCAGACGCTCTTCGCCCAGCCGTCGAGTTTCGCCGACGAATCGTCGGCGGAGCAGCCGACCGCCGCCAGCGCGAACAGCACGCCGAGCACGGGGACGGTCACCAGTCGCTTCTTCACCGGGGCCCTTTCGGTCACTGACACCCGGCTCCGGGCATCGCCAGCGAACCTACACGCCCGCCCGGACCGCCCCGGCGGGAAGGCCGCGACCCACGGCATCCGGGCAGCTCAGCACCTGCCCGGGAACGACGAAGCACCGCCTCGCTCGACCTGCCGAGGCGGTACGTACGACGGACCGAGCAGCGCCACCGGAACGGACAGCGCTGCCGGAACGAACCGGGCCGCCCGAACGGACCCGGTGGGCGGACGAGGCGATGGGCGGACGAGGCGATGGGCGGACGAGCCGGCGGAGCGGCCTCCCGCCCCCCAGTCAGACCGAGACGGACACCGGGGTGACCGGCCAGCTCATCCGGATCACGCCGCCGTCGGAGCCGTTGCCGACCTCGACGTCCTCGACCAGGCCGGTGATCACCGCGAGGCCGAGCGCGTCCTCGTCCTCCGGGTCGCCGCCCGCGGCGGCACCGGCGGCGTGCGCCGGTCCGGCCTCGTCGGCGACCTCGATGAGGAACCGCTTCTCCTGCTCGGTGAGCGCCACCCGGACCGCGCCGCCCATGCCGTTGCGCTGGTGCAGCGCCACCGCGCGCGAGCAGGCCTCACCGACGGCGAGGCGCAACTCGTCGAGCACCGACTCGTCCACCCCCGCGCGTCTGGCCACCGCGGCGGCCACCAGCCGGGCGGTGCGCACGTGCTCGGGAAGCGCGCTGAATCGAAGTTCGACGGTTGCCATGTCTCCCCTCCGGGGTTACTCCACCGCCGCCGGGCACACCGGCCCGCACGGCGGAGGCGGGGACACCGACCACGCCGGTCGGGCAGGGCGACGGGCCCGGCCGACCGGCGACGGTCGATCGAAGTGATGCGGTGGGAGCGACCGATGGGAACGGCCGACCGACGGGAGACGTCAGTCGGTCGCCGCGACGGCCTCGTCCACCGAGTTGTGGATCGGGAACACCTTGGTCAGACCGGTGATCCGGAAGATCTTCAGGATGCGCTCCTGGTTGCACACCAGGCGCAGCGAACCCTCGTGCGCACGGACCCGCTTCAGGCCACCGACCAGCACGCCGAGACCGGTGGAGTCGAGGAAGTCGACGCCCTCCATGTCCACGACCAAGTGGTAGTTGCCCTCGTTGACGAGCTCGACAAGCTGCTCGCGCAACTTGGGCGCGGTGTACACATCGATCTCGCCGCCAACCTCGACGACCGTGCGATCGCCGACAGTACGGGTCGACAGGGACAGGTCCACGGAACCTCCAGCACCTTGCCTTGCTACGTCATTGCGATCTTCAACCCAGCGGCTGCCACCGCAGGGTCGCAGGGCCAGGGCGCGACGAACCGGCAGGTCGGAGCCTCAGCGTTGCGGCCCTCGGCCATGCGGCCGTCACGGGCCTCATTCAACCACCTGCGGCTACGGCCGCACGATGGTTAACAGCGATTCTCCGTCACGCCGGTGACACACTGGGTCTTCATGCCGCCCCGTCACCACCAGCCCGAGGCCCTGCTCACTGCCCTTTCCCACGGGCGCGGCAGGTCTGACCGCCTCACCCATACGGAGCACCTGCCCGCCCGAGCGGCCCGGTATGCGCCTTGGCCGGAAGGAATCCGGCAGGAAGTCGTCGCGGCGGCCTCCGGGCTCGGCGTGGTGCTGCCCTGGGCGCACCAGGCGGAGGCGATGGACCTGGCCGCCGCCGGGCGGACCACGGTGATCGCCACCGGCACCGCCTCGGGCAAGTCGCTGGGCTATCTGGCCCCGCTGCTGAGCGACCTGCTGACCGGTACCGAGGCCCGCAACGGGCGCGGCGCGACCGCGCTGTACCTGGCACCGACCAAGGCGCTGGCCGCCGACCAGCGCCGGCGCGCCGCCGAACTCGTCCCCGACCGCGTCCGGGTGGCGCTGTACGACGGCGACACCCCGCCGCAGGAGCGCGAGTGGGTCCGCCAGTACGCGTCCTACGTGCTGACCAACCCCGACATGCTGCACCGCGGCATACTCCCGGCCCACCCGCGCTGGTCCTCCTTCCTCAAGGCGCTGCGGTACGTCGTGGTCGACGAGTGCCACACCTACCGCGGCGTGTTCGGCTCGCACGTCGCCCAGGTGCTGCGCCGACTGCGGCGGCTGTGCGCCCGCTACGGCTCCGAGCCGACCTTCCTGCTGGCCTCGGCGACCACCGCCGAACCGGCCGTCACCGCCGAGCGGCTCACCGGCCTGCCCGCCACCGCCGTCACCGAGGACTGCTCGCCGCGCGGCCCGCTGGTGTTCGCGCTGTGGGAGCCGCCGCTGACCGAGAACGTCGGCGAGCACGGCGCGCCCGTCCGCCGCAGCGCCACCGCCGAGGCCGGGTACCTGCTGACCGACCTGGTGCACGGCGGCACCCGCACGGTGGCCTTCGTCCGTTCCCGGCGGGCCGCCGAACTGGTCGCGCTGCAGGCCCAGGAGCAGCTCGGCCAGCCGCTCGCCGCCCGGGTCGCCGCCTACCGGGGCGGCTACCTGGCCGAGGAGCGCCGGGCCCTGGAACGCGACCTGCACACCGGTCGGCTGCTCGGCCTGGCCTCCACCTCCGCCCTCGAACTCGGCGTGGACGTCTCCGGCCTGGACGCCGTCCTGCTGGCCGGCTACCCCGGCACCCGGGCCTCGCTGTGGCAGCAGGCCGGGCGGGCGGGCCGGGAGGGCCAGGGGGCGCTGGCGGTGCTGATCGCCCGGGACGACCCGCTGGACACGTACCTCGTCCACCACCCCGAGGCGCTGTTCGCCACCCCGGTGGAGGCCACCGTCCTCGACCCGGACAACCCGCACGTGCTGGCCCCGCACCTGTGCGCGGCCGCCGCCGAACTCCCGCTCACCGACGCCGACCTGGAGCTGTTCGGCCCGTCCACCGCACCGCTGCTGCCGGTGCTGGAGCGGCGCGGCCTGCTGCGGCGGCGCTCGGACGGCTCCTGGTACTGGACCCGCCGCGAGCGCGCCGCCGACGGCGTCGACCTGCGCGGCAGCGGCGGCAGCCCCGTGCAGATCGTCGAGGCCGACACCGGGCGGCTGCTCGGCACCGTGGACGCCGAGGCCGCGCACACCACCGTGCACACCGGGGCCGTCCACCTGCACCGGGGTGCCACCTACCTGGTCCGCGAGTTCGACCTGGAGTCCTCGGTCGCCCTGGTCTCCCCCGCGAACCCGCCGTACACCACCTCCGCCCGGGACGTCACCTCCATCTCGATCCTGTCCACCGACACCGTCGAGGAGTGGGGCGAGGCCCGGCTCGGCTTCGGCTCGGTGGAGGTCACCAACCAGGTCGTCGGCTACCTCCGCAAGCGGATCTCCACCGGCGAGGTCCTCGGCGAGAGCAAGCTCGACCTGCCGCCCCGCACGCTGCGCACCCGCGCCGTCTGGTGGACCGTCACCGAGGACCAGCTCCTGGACGCACTCGTCCCGTTCGACCAGCTTCCCGGCGCGGCCCACGCCGCCGAGCACGCCTCCATCGGACTCCTCCCGCTGTTCGCCACCTGCGACCGCTGGGACATCGGCGGCGTCTCCGTCCCGCTGCACCCCGACACCGGCCTGCCGACCGTCTTCGTGTACGACGGCCACTCCGGCGGCGCGGGCTTCGCCGAACGCGGCTTCCGGCGCGCCGTCGAGTGGCTGACCGCCACCCGGGACGCCATCGCCGCCTGCGAGTGCGAACGCGGTTGCCCGTCCTGCGTCCAGTCCCCGAAGTGCGGCAACGGCAACGAGCCGCTCGACAAGGCCGCCGCGATCCGCCTGCTCACCGTCCTCCTCGCCGGCGCCCCGACCCGGGCCACCGCCCCGGACGGCGTCGGCGAGGAGGGACCGGTCGAGAACGGCTGACCTGCCGTCCGCCCGGACGCCCACCTGCATGCCTACCTGAACGCCCGTCACCGCGCTTCCCGGGCGCGTTCGTTGCCGCGACGGTTCCCGTCCTGCGGTGAACGCCGCCGCGTCGGCCCCCTCGCCCCAGGCCCAGACCGGACCCGCCCGGGCGCGGGCCCGGGCCGGGGGCAGCGGTACCGGGACGCCGTGGATCGGGACCTGGACCACCACCTCCACCGCGTCCTGCCCCGGGAGGACCCGGCAGGAGACCAGTTCGGCCCGCTCCTGGGCCCGGGTGAGTGCCGCGGCCCGTCCGCAGCCGCCGTCCTCGTCGAGCAGCAGCCGGTCGGCGGCGGCCAGGGCCGCGAGATCGGCCGCCGACTCGGCGCGGTGACGGGCGGCCACCACCGTCCCCAGCATCAGGCAGGCCGAGAACACCACCACCCCGAGCGACCCCAGCGCCACCAGCCACACCGTCGCCGAACCGCGGTCGCCCGCCGCTCCCGGCGGCGCGCCGCTCCCCCTCGCTCGTACCCGCACCCTCACCCGCATGAGCCGTCTCCTTCCGTTCGTTGCCGGCTGCCTTCACCGTCGGCCTCAGCCGTCGGCCGGCACGTCCTCCCGGGCGCCGATCGCCGTGGCCGTGAGCCGGACCGACAGCAGGGCGGCGAGGCGGCCCGGGCCCGGGCAGGGGGCCTCGACGGTGGCCCGGGCGGTGGTGGCGGCCAGGTCGATGGCGACCTTCGCTCCGCGCGGGGCCGCAGCGGCGGCCTGGGCCAGCGCGTCGGTGTCGCCCCGGGCGGCGGCCCGGGCGCCGACCCGGGCCGCGTCCACGCAGCGGATCTGGGCACCGGCCGCCACCACGCCCCAGGTCAGCATCGCCGCCAGCAGCACCAGGGCCGGAAGCCCGACCGCGGTCTCCGCCGTGACCATCCCGCTGTCCGCCGGTCTGCGGTCAATCGGTCTGCGGTCAATCGGTCTCTGGTCAGTCGGCCTCCGGTCAATCGGTCTCTGGTCAGTCGGTCTCTGGTCAGTCGGCCTCCGGTCAGACCGCATGCAGGGCCCGTTCGAGGATCTCGGACAGCGCTCCGGAGACCGTGCCGCTGGTGACCACCTTGTAGAGCACGGCGGCGAAGGCACAGGCGGCAACGGTGCCGATCGCGTACTCCGCGGTGCTCATCCCGGCGTCCGGCGGACCGTCCGCCACCCTCCGATAGCGGTGCCGGAACCAGCCCCCGCACCTGCGGACGGCGAGCACCACGGCGGCGGGCCGGACAACCCTGACGAGCTTCTTCATGGTGAAATCCCTTTCTCTGACAGTGGATCGGCCGCAGGAACGACCTGGTTCGAACCGGCCGGAGAGCCGCAGAGGGCTCAAGAGCGCGATGGAGAGCGGCGGGAGGGCACCGCGAGGGCCCCGGGGAGACCGCGCACCCGGGCGGTGCTGCTCACAGGCGCTGGGAGAAGGCGGCGGTCAGCCCCGTGACCACCGGCACCACCCCGATCAGCACGAACGCGGGCAGGAAGCAGAGCCCGAGCGGTGCGGTCGCCAGCACTCCGGCCCGCCGGACCCTCGCGTGCGCCGCCCGGGCGGCCGCCGCCCGGTGGGACTGGGCCAGACCGGTCAGCGTGGCGGCCGGCGGGGTACCGCTGAGGCTGGTGCGGGCCAGGCAGCGGGCGAGCGGTGCCAATGGCGGGCAGTCCGAAGCCAGTTGCTCCCAGCAGCGCTCCGGCCCCGCCCCGAGCGCGAGTTGGGCGGCGACCGCGGCCAGGCGATCCCGCATCGGGACCGGCACGCTGTCCGCGACGGCGGCGACCGCCCCGGCCGGGGAACCGCTCGACCCGAAGCAGGCCGCCAACAGCTCCGCGGTCAAAGGGAGCTGACGGACCAGCCGGTCCTGCTCCGCCGCCTGCCGACGCCCGTCCGGCGACCGCACCCGGGGCAGCAGCCGCCAGGCCGCCCCACCGGCCAGCAGACCCACCACCGGGCCCGCCCAGCCGCCGACCAGCGTCCCGACCGAGATGCCCAGCAGCACCGCCAGCGGCCGATCTCCCGCCAGCCACCCGACCGCCCGCCGTACCCCTGCCGCCACCCGCCCGCGTCGCCCACCCCGCCCCGCAGCGGCCGACACCGCCGGAACGCACCGCTCGACCCGCCGACGGACCGCCCGCCACCGCACCGCCGCCAGCACCTCCCCGGCCAACCCGGCAACCGCCGTCGGCACCAGAACCGCCGTCACGTCCACCTCGCCTCCCGCACTCGTCGCCACCCGCACCGAACCCCTGGATCGCCCCGCGCCCGCACCACCCCGCGCCGTCCTCGCTCCCTGGCCACGCCCACCCCTCCCGATCCGCCCGAAGGACTCCCCGCCCCGGTGCCGACACGGCGGCCCGGGGCCCGTACCGCGCCATCCGCCGCCCACCGTCCTCATCACCGACTAACCGTCAATCACCTTGCCGCGGTGGCCCGTCGAAGCCTCCGGATGAGCCCGAGCCTCCTGCCCGAAGGCCGTCACCACCCGACCGGCCCCACCGTCGGCGACCGCGGAGTCGCGAGCCGGAGGTCGCCGCGGGTCCGGGAGATCCCGCAACTGGCGGTAGCGGGGCGGGCCGGTCCGGGGCGGGCCGGGGCGTCCTCGGCGGAGCGGACGATCCGGGCCGTCCAGAGGATCCCGGCCGTCTCCAGGGCCGCCCCGACCAGCAGGCCGAGCAGGCCCACCGGGGTGTGCAGCAGGACGTGGACGGGGTCCGCCCCGAGTGCCGCGCCCAGGCCGAGGCCGACGGCGGGCAGGGCGGCGAGGACGGCCATCGTGGTGCGCGGGCCGGCGAGTTCGCCCGCGATCTCCTCGCTGAGGGCCCGTTCGGCCCGCAGCGCGTCCGCGACCTGCTCCAGCCCGGCCGCCAGCCCGGTGCCGCTCTCGGTGCTGACCTGCCAGCAGGCCGCCATGGCCGCCGCGCCCTCCCCGCCCGGTAGTTCGGCCACCAGGCGGAGCGCCGCAGGCAGGTCCGCTCCGTAGCGGCCCGCCGCCAACCGGGCCGCGGGTTCGGCGCCGAGGCGGCGGCCCCAGTCGGGGGCGGCCCGGGCGAGGACGGCGTGCATGGCCTGCTCGGGGGTGGCACCGCTGCGCAGCTCGGCCGCCAGCCCGGCGGACAGGTCGATCACCGCCGTGGCCCGCCGCCGGGCCGCCCGGGCCGTGCGCCGCCCCGCCCGCCAGCGCCGGAGCGGGACCACCCCGCAGGCCGCCCCGATCACCGGAAGCACCGAGGAGGTGCCGTGCCCCACCACCGCCCCGAGCGGGAGCAGCAGCAGTTCGGGCACCAGCCAGCGCGGTCGCCGACGCCGCCACAGCGCCCGCATCCGCCCCAACCGGCCCGACGGCCCACCCCGGCCCCGACGCCCGTGCAGCACCCGCCGCATCCGGCCGCCACCGCACATCCGGCGGCGTACTCCGAGCAGCCAGGCCGCCACGAGCACCCCGCCGATCGCCCCGGCGGCCACCCCCAGCAGGGCCGCCGCACGAGCCGCACCACCGGGCCGGAACACACCAGCCAGCACCCCGGACGCCCCGAGTACCTCGACCGAAACGGTCATCACAGCCTCCTGACCGCGGAGCGCAGCAGGCGCCACGCCACCACTCCGAGCACGCACAGCGCGATCACCCAGACGCACTCCAGCCGACCCACCGTCATGTCCCCTCCTCCGCAGGCTCGATGGCGACACCCTCCGGGCCCGCCCCGCCCCCGGCCCCGGTCCCGGCGGCCTCCGGGTGCGGCGGGAGGTCGAGGCCGCGTTCGGCGCACAGCTCCCGCAGGCGGGGCCAGCCGGGGCCGGGGCGGGCCCGGCCGTCGCGGTCGAAGTGGACGGCGGCGGCGGTGCCGGTCAGGCCGTCGGGCCCGCCGACCAGCAGGTGCAACCCGGTGACCCGGCGGCGGCCGTCGACACGGTCCCGGCCGAGGTGGACGACCGCGTCCAGTCCGGCCCGGAGCTGGCTGTGCAGGGAGCGCCGGTCGAGGCCGGCCAGCGAGCCGAGGGCCTCCAGCCGGGCGGGCACGTCGGCGGCGGTGTTGGCGTGGACGGTGCCGCAGCCGCCCTCGTGGCCGGTGTTCAGCGCGGACAGCAGGTCCACCACCTCGGCGCCGCGGACCTCGCCCACCACCAGCCGGTCGGGCCGCATCCGCAGCGCCTGCCGGACCAGGTCGCGCAGGGTCAGCTCGCCCAGCGACTCCTGGTTGGGCGGGCGGGACTGCAACCGGACCACGTGCGGGTGGTCCGGGCGCAGTTCGGCGGAGTCCTCGGCGAGCACGATGCGCTCGTTGCCGGGGACGAGGCCGAGCAGGGCGGCGAGCAGGGTGGTCTTTCCGGTGCCGGTGCCGCCGGAGACCAGCAGGGAGAGCCGGGCCCGCAGGACGGCGGCGAGCAGGTCGGCCCCGGACGGGGGCAGGGCCCCGGCGGCGACCAGTCCGGGGAGGGTGAAGGGCTCGCGGCGGCTGGTGCGCAGCGAGATGTGGGTGCAGTCGGCGGCGATCGGGGGGAGGACGGCGTGCAGCCGGGTGCCGTCGGGCAGCCTGGCGTCCACCCAGGGGCGGGCGTCGTCGAGGCGGCGTCCGGCGGCGGTGGCGAGGCGGTGGGCGAGCCGACGGACGGCGTCCGCGTTCGGGAAGCGCACCTGGGGGGCGCGTTCCAGACCGTGGCCGCGGTCGACCCAGACCTGGTCGGGGCCGTTGACCAGGACGTCGGTGACTCCGTTCTCGGCCAGCAGCGGGTCGAGCGGGCCGGCGCCGACGATCTCGGAGCGCAGGCTGCGCACCGCGTTCAGCACGTCAGCCCCGCCGAGCGGGGGCCCGGCCGCACGCAGCGCGGCGGCGACCGACCCGGCGGTGGGCGGCGCGCCCGCCTCGGCGAGCCGGATCCGGACGGCGTCCACCAGATCGGCGGCCCCGTCCTGGACCGGTCCGGCGGGCCCCGCGACGGGAACGGCCGGCGGCCCGTCGTCCGCCGGGGCGGCGGGCGGCTTCCGGCGCACCAGGTAGCGCACCGGCGGGGCCGGTCGGCCCTCGGGAGCGGACCCGCCGTCCCCGGCCGGGAGGACGTCCTCCACGGGATCTGACGGGGCGCTGACGAGGCTGCGGGGCCGCGGTACGGCGATCCGGCGGTGAGTGCGGGCGATCGGCCGCCGAACGGCCCGCCGGCCGCCCTGGTGATCGTCCGGGGCACGGCCGTCCTCGGCACGGACACCCACGGCGTCCAGACCGACGGCACCCGAGTCGACGACCCGGGAGTCGATGGCGTGCGGGTCCACGGCGCGGGAGTCGATGGCGTGCAGGCGGTTGGTCATGGTCGCTCCTCAGGCCGCCACGACGGGCGGCATCGCTTCGGTCAGGAATCGCCCGCAGAACCGGGCGAGCGGCCCGCGCTCCCGCAGGCCGGGCGGGGTGCCCCGTTCGACGTCCAGGGCGAGGCCGGGCTCGGGGGCCAGCTCCCCCGCGAGCCGCAGGTGCAGGCCGCGGGCGACGTCGGCGGCGGTGAGCCCGGACGGGCCGGGGGTGCGGACGACGGCCCGCAGGTCGGTGAGCCGTATCCGGACGGCCGCGGCGACCCGGTCGGCGGCCGCCAGGGCGCGTAGTTCGGCGGGGACCACGAGCAGCCCGGTGTCGGACTGTTCGAGGGCCTGGGCGGCGGCGGCGTCGAGCTGTCTGGGCAGGTCGAGGACGACCAGCCCGCCGCGTCTGCGGGCGGCCGCCAGCACGCTGCGCATGGCCTCGGCGGGGATGGCCAGGGTGTCGGACCTGTCCCAGGACAGGGTGCTGAGCCGGTGCGGCCCGGGCAGCGCCTTGGCCAGCTCGGTGCCGCTGATCCGGCCGCGGGAGGCGGCCAGGTCGGGCCAGCGCAGCCCGCCGGCCTGCTCGGCGCCGAGCAGTACGTCGAGCCCGCCGCCGAGCGGGTCGCCGTCGATCAGCATGGTGCGGTGCCCGGCCCGGGCGGCGCAGACCGCGAGGGCGCAGGCCAGGGTGGAGGCGCCGGCGCCGCCGCGCCCGCCGAGCACGGCGACGGTGAGGGCGGGTGGCCCGACGCCCTCGGTGGCGTCGGCGATCCGGTCGAGCAGCCAGGGCTGCGCGTCCGGCAGGAAGAGCACGTGCTCGGCGCCGAGCCGGACGGCGCGGACCCAGACCTCCCCGTCGTCGAGGTCGAGGCCGAGCAGCAGGACGCCGGGCCGGCGGGCCAGGCCGGCGCACTGGTCGGCGAGGTCGTCGCCGACCAGCACCAGCGGGGCGTCCGCCCACAGCCGGGCGGGCGGTGGGACGCCGAGCAGCCGCGGTTCGGCCCCGGCGGCGGCGCACAGGCGGGTGAGCTGTTCGGCGAGCGCGGCGTCGCCGGTGAGGACCAGCGGCCCGGGCGGGGGCTCGGGCGCGGTGGCGTGCGGGTCGGTGACGGAAGCGGACAAGGCGGCCTCCCGTGGTGCGGGGACGGTCTGACGGCGCGTCGGACGCGGTGGCCCGGACGGGCTCCGCGTGGCGGCGCGGACACCACGGTGCAGGACGGCGCGGAATGCGTCAGCCGACTTCCGATTGCCTGTGGATAACTCGCCCCTGTGGATAACCGAGGTCACTCGGACGGGGGCTAAAGCAGTTCGGAATTGACGCTTCGGGTATGCCGATATGACACTCGCACAACTACGCAGAGTGACAAAAACTTGGGATGCGGAGAAACCTCGACAACGGCTCCGGAGCCGCTGGAGCACCCCCCGCAACCACCGGCACCACCACTCCCTGCAGGCTCAACTGCCAAGGGAAATGGGCCCGGACATGCGACGACCCCCGCCGGGGGGGAGAGCGGGGGTCGTCTATCCACGGCCCGGCTCGGGGGGGAGGAGCCGGACCGGGTTAGCACGGTCGCGCGAACGATCCGTGACTTCCATGGTGTACCCGACCGGCCAGAAACACAAACCCGCACGCCCGCGGGTCCACCGAATGGCCCTCCCTTTTGCCCGCCCCTCTATCCTCGGTTCCCGTGGACACCACCGAGAACGCCGACTTCGCCGACCGCGACGCCGCTGCCGGGCCCGACGCGGGCGCCGGAACCGGCCACCGCGCGGACCGGGGCGGCCACGACGCGCCCCGCACCGCCGCCTTCTTCGACCTCGACAAGACGATCATCGCCAAGTCCAGCGCGCTCGCGTTCAGCCGCCCCTTCTACCAGGGCGGCCTGATCAACCGCCGCTCGGTGGTGAAGAGCGCCTACACCCAGTTCATCTTCCTGGTCGGCGGCGCGGACCACGACCAGATGGAGAAGATGCGGGCCTACCTGTCCTCGCTCACCCGCGGCTGGAACGTCCAGCAGGTCCGGGAGATCGTCGCGGAGACCCTGCACGGCATGATCGACCCGCTCATCTACGACGAGGCGGCCTCGCTGATCGAGCAGCACCACGCGGCCGGACGGGACGTGGTGATCGTCAGCAGCTCGGGCTCCGAGGTGGTCGAGCCGATCGGCCAACTGCTCGGCGCGGACCACGTGATCGCCACCCGGCTGCACGTCGAGGAGGGCCGCTACACCGGCGAGATCGAGTACTACGCGTACGCCGAGAACAAGGCGGCGGCGATCCGGGAGCTGGCCGAGCGGGAGGGTTACGACCTGGCCAACTGCTACGCGTACAGCGACTCCTCGACCGACCTGCCGATGCTGGAGGCCGTCGGCCACCCGGCCGCGGTCAACCCGGACCGGGCGCTGCGCAAGGAGGCGGCGGCCCGCGAGTGGCCGGTGCTGGCGTTCAGCCGGCCGGTCGAACTGACCCGCCGGCTCCCGGAGTTCCACGCGCCGAGCCGCTCGGTGGTGGCCGCGGTGGCGATCGGCACGGCGGTGCTGACGGCCGGGGTGCTCTGGTACAGCGCGCGGCGGCGGCGTCCGGCGGCGGCCTGAGCGGCGGCGGGTCCGACCGCCGCCGGGTTCGCAAAATCGGACAAACCTCTACGCAAACCCGTAAAGAACCTGTTTTCGGGTTCCTCTTTCGGCGGATCTGAGGTAGAAATGGGGTACGGCCCGCGAGACCCGGTCAGGACCCCAAGAGGTCGAACCGACAACGCAGTTAAGGCCCCACGGACCGATGTACGGACAACCGGGCACCCACATGCAGCCGACCCGCTGACGGGCCGCCGCACCAGGCGAACGGGCACAGGACCCCGCCTGATGGGCATAGAAACGGTGCATGCACTGGTAACCCGGTCTCCGTACCAGCGGCGACGCCCGGAAGTCTCGGCGTCGCCGCAACTGCGTTCCGGGACCGGCGGGTTCCGGAGCCCACGGGTTCCGGCACCGCGCGGGGCCGGCCCGCACCCGGGCAGGACCGCGCCGGGGCAGGACCGGCTCGCGTCCGGGCGGGGCCCTCAGACCATGCCGCGCTGCATCGCCTCGCACACCGCGGTGCTCTCGCGCACGCCCAGCCCGAGTCCGGCGGCGCAGTGCACCAGCCAGCGGGACACGCCCTCGGGGGTGCCCTCCAGGTAGCCGAGCAGGGCCTGCCGGTAGGCGGCGGTGCCGAGTTCGGCGAGGCCGACCTCGGCGGGGCAGATCGCCTTCGGGTCGAGGCCCTCGGCGGTCAGCACGATCCGCTGGGCGGCCCGGGCGACCAGCCCGTTGTGGGTGCCGAACGGGCGCAGCGCGAGCAGTTCGCCGTGCACGACGGCGGCGACCACCAGGGCGGGCGCGCCGCCGGCGGGGCGTTCGGTGCGGGCGGTGAGCAGCCCGGCGAGCTGGTCGAGGCGGGCGGCCGTCTCGGCGGGCGGGGGCGGCGGCGGGAGTTCGCCGACCGGGCCGGCCGGGGCCTCGCCCTCGGTGGCGGCGACCTCCCGCGGGAACAGCGGCGCGGCCTCCTCGCCGTCGCGGCGCGGGCGGCCGGCCGCGGGGTCGCCGTCGCCGACGGCGAGCAGGTGGAGCCGGGCCAGCACCTGGAGCGGGGAGGTGCGCCAGACGCTGAGCAGCTGGCCGGCCTCGGCGGACAGGCGGAGCGCGGCGCCGACCGTGCGGGCCTCGGGGTCGGCGCCGAAGTCGGTGCGGCGGCGGACCTCCTCCAGCGGCCAGTCGGCGCCGTCCAGGGCGGCCGAGGCGCGGGCGCCGCGCAGCGCGGACTCGGAGGTCACCTCGCCCGCCCGGCGCCGCATCACGCGGTGCCCGTAGAGGCGGTCGACGTTCTTGCGCACTTCGGCGACGGCCTCGGGGACCCCGGCGAGCTGGGCCAGCGGGGCGAGCGGGTCAGTTCCTGTGGTCACCTACCCGAGAGTAATGAATCCACCGGGCGGCCGGGAGGCAACCCCCGGGTCACCCTTTCGTGGCAATCCGCCCTTCCCTCATGTGCGCTACCCCAAACCACCGCTAGCATGTCCACTAATCGGTGACGATAACGGTTTCCAACAAGCGCCGGGGCCGCCAGGGCCCCACGGACACCACAGAGCCAGAGAGCCGGAGACTCAGAGATGAAGATCGCCTTCGTCGGCAAGGGCGGCAGTGGCAAGACCACCCTGTCCGCCCTGTTCATCCGCCACCTGGCCGCCGTCGGCCGCCCGGTGCTCGCCGTCGACGCCGACATCAACCAGCACCTGGGACCGGCCCTCGGCCTGACGGACGCCCAGGCCGCCGCGCTCCCCTCGCTGGGCGCGCACCTGCCGGAGATCAAGGAGTACCTGCGCGGCGACAACCCGCTGATCTGCTCCGCCGAGGAGATGATCAAGACCACTCCGCCCGGCCCCGGCTCCCGGCTGCTGCGGATCGTCGAGGAGAACCCGGTGTACGCGGCCTGCGCCCGCCCGGTCGCCCTGGACGAGGGCTCGGTCCGGCTGCTGGCGACCGGCGCGTTCACCGAGGAGGACCTCGGGGTGGCCTGCTACCACTCCAAGGTCGGCGCGGTGGAGCTGCTGCTCAACCACCTGCTGGACGGCCCGGACGAGTACCTGGTCACCGACATGACGGCCGGCTCCGACTCCTTCGCCTCCGGCCTGTTCACCCGCTTCGACCTGACCTTCCTGGTCGCCGAACCCACCCGCAAGGGCGTCTCGGTCTACCGCCAGTACAAGGAGTACGCCCAGGACTTCGACGTCCACCTGCGGGTGGTCGGCAACAAGGTGCAGAGCCCGGACGACCTGGCCTTCCTGCGCCGCGAGGTCGGCGAGGACCTGTACGCCTGCTTCGGGCAGTCCGGCTGGGTGCGGCGGCTGGAGCGCGGGGACGAGCCGCCGCTGCGCGAGCTGGAGCCCGCGAACCGGGAGGTGCTGGCCCGGCTGCGGACCGCCGCCGACGCCGCCCACGGGCTGCGCGACCCGCGCCGGTACAGCGCCCAGGCGGCCCGCTTCCACCTGCGCAACGCGGAGAGCTGGGGCAACGCCAAGGTCGGCGCCGACCTGGCCGACCAGGTCGACCCGGACTACGTGCTGGGCGCCGAGCGGGCCAGCACCGCCGGGGTCTGAGCCGACGCCCCGCTCCACCGCCCGGAGGGGCCGGTCCGCCCAGCCCGGCGGACCGGCCCCTCCGGCCTTCCCGCCGGGAAATTCCCGACCGCCCCGGGTGCCACACGATGTGGTGAACGCCCCTATTTGTACTGGCACTCGAAGCGCACGCTGTGCAAAGGTTCCATTACTCTCAGTTTACCAACTCTTGAACCACCGGACGCCACGGGCCGTCGCCACCGCGCCCCAGGCCCCGCAACGCCGCGCCTTCGCAACGCGCCGCCGCGCACGCTCCCCACGGCCGCGCCGCCGCCCCGCCGCACCCGCTGTGACCCACGACAGCCGATCCGACCAGACCCACCGCCGGACCTGACTGCGTTCGTTCCCCCGGAAGAAGACGGGAAGACACCCATGACACTCGACGTCTCCAGCGCCCCCATCGCCTCCGACACCACCGACCACGCCCCGCCGCCGCCCGGCGGCACCCCGGGCCGGGTCCGCGTCCTGCTGGCGCACGACCTGCCGGCCTCCCTCGCGGTGTTCCTCATCGCGGTGCCGTTCTCGCTCGGCATCGCGCTGGCCACCGGCGCCCCGCTGACGGCCGGTCTGGTCGCCGCCGCGGTGGGCGGGCTGGTGGCCGGCTTCCTCGGCGGCACCCACCTCCAGGTCAGCGGCCCGTCCGCGGCGCTGACCGTGGTCACCGCCGGGGTGATCGCCCAGTACGGCTGGCCGACCGCCTGCCTGATCACCGTCGCCGCCGGGCTGCTGCAACTGCTGCTCGGCTCGCTGCGGGTGGCCCGCGCCGCGCTCGCCGTCTCGCCCGCCGTGGTGCACGGCATGCTGGCCGGTGTCGGCGTGACCATCGCGATCGCCCAACTGCACGTCATCCTCGGCGGCACGCCGCACAGTTCGGCCCTGGCCGACCTGCGCTCGCTGCCCGGCGAACTGGCCGGACCGCACCTGCCCGCACTGATGGTCGGCCTGCTGGCGCTCGCGATCCTGTACGGCTGGCCCCGGCTCGGCCGGCTGCCCGGCGCGGCCGGCCGGATCGGCGCCCGGCTGGCCCGGCTGCCCGCCGCGCTGGTCGCGGTGGCCGCCGCCACCACGCTGTCGCTGCTGGCCGAGTTGCGGCTGGCCCGGGTCGAGCTCCCGGTCTGGGAGCACCACCAGTTCTTCTCGCTGCCCTCCTCCGCCCTGCTGTCCGACCACTGGGCGGTGCTGCTCGGCCTGGTGCTGACGGTCACCGCGGTGGCCGGCGTGGAATCGCTGCTGTCCTCCGTCGCGGTCGACCGGATGACCCGCCGCAGCGGCGACCTGGACCGCGAGCTGCGCGCCCAGGGCGCGTCCAACCTGTTCTCCGGACTACTCGGCGGCCTCCCGGTGGCCGGCGGCGCCGTCCGCTCCACGGCCAACGTGCAGGCCGGGGCGGCCACCCGGGCCTCCGCGGTGCTGCACGGCTGCTGGGTGCTGGTCGCCGCGCTCGCGCTGACCGCCGGGCTGCGGCGGATCCCGCTGGCCGCGCTGGCCGCGCTGGTGCTGGTGGTCGGCGTGCAGATGGTGAGCTTCGCGCACATCCGCCGGGTGCACCGGCACCGCGAGTTCCCGGTGTACCTGGCCACCGTGCTCGGAGTGGTGCTGCTCGGCGTCCCGCTCGGGGTGGTGCTCGGCGGCGCGGTGGCCATGCTGCTCGCCCTCTACCGGCTGACCCGCGCCCACGTCGACGTGCTGGCCGAGGAGGACGGCTCGTACACCGTCCGCACCCACGGCCCGCTGACCTTCGCCGCCGTCCCCAAGCTGAGCCGGGCGCTGACCCGGATCCCCGCCGGGGCCCGGGTGACGGTCCACCACGACGGCTCGTTCCTGGACCACGCCGCCTACGAGGCGCTGCACGCCTGGCGCACCGGCCACCAGGACTCCGGCGCGCAGGTGGCGATGCTGACCGAGCGCCGGCCGAACGACGTGCTGGACCCGGACGGCACCGTCCGCGCGGGCAGCTCCCCCGGCCCGCACCGCTGCCGGGCCTGGACGCCCTGGGTCGGCCACCACTGCATCGAGCAGAACGAGGACGACCCGCACGTCCGCCTGCTCGACGGCGTCCGCGGCTTCCAGCAGCACACCGCCCCGCTGGTCCGCCAGGAGCTGGCCCGCCTCGCCCGGGACGGCCAGACGCCCTCGCAGCTCTTCCTCACCTGCGCGGACTCCCGGATGGTCACCAGCATGATCACCAGCTCCGGCCCCGGAGACCTCTTCACCGTCCGCAACGTCGGCAACCTGGCCCCCGCCCCGTACGAGCCGGGTGCCGCCGACGACTCGGTGGCCGCCGCCGTCCAGTACGCGGTGGAGGTCCTGGAGGTCGCCTCGATCACGGTCTGCGGGCACTCCGGCTGCGGCGCGATGAAGGCCCTGCTGGACGGCGTCACCGAGGTGTCCGGCCCGCCCACCGCGCTGGCCCGCTGGCTGCGCAACGGCCGCAGCTCGCTGGACCGCCTGCGGCGCGCCCCCGCCGAGTTCGAGGGCCGTCCGGCGGCGGACGTGGTCGAGCAGCTGTGCATCACCAACGTGGTGCAGCAGCTCGACCAACTGCTGGCCAACCCGGCGGTGGGGCGCCGGGTCGCGGACGGTTCGCTGCGGCTGGTCGGGATGTACTTCGACTTCGCCACGGCCCAGACCTACGTGCTGGACGCCGCGACCGGCCGGTTCACCCCGGTGCACGCGCGGGTGGAGCCGGAGCAGGACCTGGCCGCGTAGGAGGCGCGAGCCGCCCGGTGCGAGCCGCACGCTACGAGCCGGACGACGCGTGCGGCCGCGAAGGCCCGTCACGACGGAGGCCCACCAAGACGGAGGCCCGCGGGAGCGGTTGGCCGCCCCCGCGGGCCCCGGTGTCACCGCAGCAGCCGGGCCAGGTCGGCCGGGGTCACGTAGCCCGGCCAGCGGTGGTCGGTGAAGAGGTGCACGCCGGCGTCCTGGTAGCACTGGTCGACGAGTTGGGAGCAGATCATGTGCCGGGTGGTGGCGACGAAGCGCCGCAGCGAGGGGCCCGCCGGGAGGTGCAGGCGGGCGGCGGCGAGGGCGAGGTAGTCGGCGAAGCTGTAGGGGGTGCCGAGGTAGGAGTGGGCGGCCGCGGTGATCGCGGCGCGCTGGCCGTCGGTGAGCGGTATCCGGCCGGTGGACCAGCGCGCGGGGACGCCGTCGTAGCCGGAGAGCGGTTCGAGCCGCGCCCCGCCGGGCTGGGCCTCCAGCAGGCGGTCGTCGCCGAGGTAGACGAAGGCGTGCTCGTAGTCGGCGAATCCGTCGCCGTTGAGGAACTGGCCGATCCGGATCAGACGGCCGATGGCGCCGTCCATCCGGACGACCGCGAAGTCGCCGGGGAGGGGTGGGGTGACGGTCATGGTGGTACCTCCATCATGGTTGCTCAGGGTGATGGAGTGAGCACTCTCAGTGGAGGGCCGGTCGGCGGGGGCGTCAAGGCACTGTGCGGGATTGACCGGCGCGAGGGGCGGGAAAACGTGGTGGGGGCCGGCGGAAGCGCCGGGGCCGTGCCCACCTGGGGCGGAGTCCCGATCCGGTCAAAGGTCTACACCAATTTCCCGGCAGCACTTGTCAACGGAGCTGTCGGCCTGGTGAGCTGTGCGCTGGGACACACGGGACAATCCCTCCGCACGGGGTTCCCCGGCATTTGAGACTCGATGAGGAGTGCGCGTTGAGCAACGAGAGCCTGGCCAATCTGCTCAAGGAGGAGCGGCGTTTCGCCCCGCCCGCGGAGCTCGCCGCCTCCGCCAACGTCACCGCCGACGCCTACGCCCAGGCCTCCGAGGACCGGCTGGCCTTCTGGGCCGAGCAGGCCCGCCGGCTGAGCTGGGCGGTCGAGCCCACCGAGACCCTGGACTGGTCGAACCCGCCGTTCGCCAAGTGGTTCGCCGACGGCAAGCTGAACGTCGCGTACAACTGCGTGGACCGCCACGTCGAGGCCGGCCACGGCGACCGGGTCGCCATCCACTTCGAGGGCGAGCCCGGCGACAGCCGCGCCATCACCTACGCGCAGCTCAAGGACGAGGTCTCCCGCGCCGCGAACGCCCTGCAGGAGCTCGGCGTGGCCAAGGGCGACCGGGTCGCCGTCTACCTGCCGATGATCCCCGAGGCGGTCGTCGCGATGCTCGCCTGCGCCCGGATCGGCGCGGCGCACTCGGTGGTCTTCGGCGGCTTCTCGGCCGACGCGGTGGCCTCCCGGATCAAGGACGCCGACGCCAAGGTCGTCATCACCGCCGACGGCGGCTACCGCCGCGGCAAGCCCTCCGCGCTCAAGCCGGCCATCGACGAGGCGCTGACCAAGGTCGACGGCGTGCAGAGCGTCCTGGTCGTGCGCCGCACCGGCGAGGAGGTGGCCTGGACCGAGGGCCGCGACGTCTGGTGGCACGAGCTGGTCGACGGCCAGTCGACCGAGCACACCCCCGAGGCGCACGACGCCGAGCAGCCGCTGTTCATCCTGTACACCTCGGGCACCACCGGGAAGCCCAAGGGCATCCTGCACACCTCGGGCGGCTACCTCACCCAGGCCAGCTTCACCCACAACGCGGTCTTCGACCTCAAGCCGGCCACCGACGTCTACTGGTGCACCGCCGACATCGGCTGGGTCACCGGCCACTCGTACATCGTCTACGGCCCGCTCTCCAACGGCGCCACCCAGGTGATCTACGAGGGCACCCCGGACACCCCGCACCAGGGCCGGATGTTCGAGATCGTGCAGAAGTACGGCGTGACCATCCTCTACACCGCGCCGACGCTGATCCGCACCTGGATGAAGTGGGGCGACAACATCCCCGCCCAGTTCGACCTGTCCAGCCTGCGGGTGCTGGGCTCGGTCGGCGAGCCGATCAACCCCGAGGCGTGGGTCTGGTACCGCGAGCACATCGGCGCGGGCCGGACCCCGATCGTCGACACCTGGTGGCAGACCGAGACCGGCGCGATCATGATCAGCCCGCTGCCGGGCGTCACCGAGACCAAGCCGGGCTCCGCCCAGCGCGCCCTGCCCGGCATCGCCGCCACCGTGGTGGACGACGAGGCCCGCGAGGTGCCCGACGGCTCCGGCGGCTACCTGGTGCTGACCGAGCCGTGGCCGTCCATGCTGCGCACCATCTGGGGCGACGACCAGCGCTACGTCGACACCTACTGGTCGCGCTTCGAGGGTCGCTACTTCGCCGGCGACGGCGCCAAGAAGGACGAGGACGGCGACATCTGGCTGCTCGGCCGGGTGGACGACGTGATGCTGGTCTCCGGCCACAACATCTCCACCACCGAGGTCGAGTCGGCGCTGGTCGGCCACCCGGCGGTGGCCGAGTCCGCGGTGGTCGGCGCGACCGACGCCACCACCGGCCAGGCGATCGTGGCCTTCGTGATCCTGCGCGGCACCGCGACGGACAGCGAGGAGCTGATCGCGGACCTGCGCAACCACGTCGGCCGCACCCTCGGCCCGATCGCCAAGCCGAAGCAGATCAAGGTGGTCTCGGAGCTGCCCAAGACCCGCTCCGGCAAGATCATGCGCCGACTGCTGCGCGACATCGCCGAGGGCCGCGAGGTGGGCGACACCACCACGCTGGCCGACTCCTCGGTGATGAACCTGATCCAGTCCCAGCTGCCGGCCGCCGGCTCCGAGGGCTGATCCGCCACCGCCCCGACGGGCCGGGCCCCGATCCGCGCGGTGCGGATCGGGGCCCGGCCCGTCGGGCGACCGGGGCCGGTCGGCCCCGGGGTCAGACCGCCAGCGCCCGCAGCGTGTCGTACGCGGTCTGCGCGAACCGGCGGCGCCCGGTGGCCAGCGGGCCGGCCAGGGCGACCAGGCCGGTCTGCGCGGCCCGGTCGAAGCCGACGAAGGCGGTGCAGCGGCCGGTGGAGCCGTTGTGGAAGACCACCTCGGCGTCCTCGGCCGGGCGGTGGTGCCAGCTCAGGCAGATCCGCTGCCCGGAGCCGCGCCGGGAGACCCGGGGCAGGCACACCTCGCGCAGCGCGGTCCGCAGGCTCGCCGCCGCGCCGGTCCGCTCGGGGATCGGCACCGCGTCCACCGCCAGGTGGGCCTGGAGGTAGCGCAGCATGTCGTCGGCGGTGGAGCGCAGGGCCGCCGCGCCGGGCAGCGCCGGGATCTTGAACGAGGGGATCCAGCGGCCGCGCCGGTAGCCGGTGGTCTCGTCCCGGCCGGTGCCGCAGGAGGTGTCGAGCAGGCCGAGCGGTTCGCAGACCCGCCCGGTGAGCAGCTCCTGGTAGCGCTGCCCGGCGGCCCGCTCCAGCACCAGGCCGAGCAGCCCGGCGCCGAGGCTGGAGTAGCGGACCCGGGTGCCGGGAGTGCCGCGCACCGGGGTGCGGGGCAGCGCCCGCAGCAGGTGGGCGGCGCTGAACGTGGCGTACGGGCTGGTGAACCAGCGGGGCACCGCGGCGGGAGCCAGGCCGACCGGCAGCCGGGGCAGTCCGGAGGTGTGGGTGGCCAGGTGCAGCAGGGTGATCGGGCGCTCGTGCGGGTAGCCGGGCAGCACCTCGGCGGGCAGGTAGCGGTCGATCGGGTCGTCGTAGCCGACCTCGCCGCGGGCGACCATGTCGGCGAGCAGCAGGCCGGTGAAGGTCTTGGTGACCGAGCCGAGCTCGAACCGGGTGTCGGCCCGGACGGGGCGCTCGCCGGCCCGGTCGGCGTAGCCGCGGCAGGCGACGGTGCGCTCGGTGCCGCGGATCACCGCGACGGCCATGCCGCCCTCGGGCGCGCCGGCGGCGAACAGCGGGCGCAGCAGGTGTTCCAGGTCCGGATCGGCTAACGGAGGCTGGGCGGTGTCGGCGCCCACGGCTCCTCTCGCTTGGGGACCCACGGCCTGCACCGGTATGGGTTCGGCTTCCTGACTGGGCATTGGCTCCTCCATGACGGGGCGGGCCACCCGGACGGCGGCCCGCTTCTGCGCCCGACCCTAGGAACGCGGCGGGTGGTCCGCATCCGGCCGAACCCATCCGGGTCAGTGCGCCGCGGGCCGCCGCCGGACCGGCATAAAGTGGGACGAACCGATGACCCGCTTGTCACGCGTCGTAGGATGTCAAGAAAACGTCAGGATCCGAGGCGCGCCGGGAAGTCTGGTCGGCACTGCACCACCCGTGTGTCCGCATGCCGCCTCAGGAGGTCCCCGCCGTGACCGGCCCGTCCGACGACCGCCGTCCGTTCCTCGGCCTGCTGTCCCTGCCCGAACGCCGCTACCTCGCCGACGCGCTGCGCACCGAGACGGTCGGCGGCGTGCTGCTGCTGGTGGCCGCGGCCTGCGCGCTGGTCTGGGCGAACGTCTGGCCGCACGGGTACGAGGCGGTGCTGGAGCACACCGTCGGGCCGAGCGGGCCGCTGCACCTGGACCTGCCGCTGGAGGCGTGGGCGCAGGACGGGCTGCTGACGGTCTTCTTCTTCGTGGCGGGCATCGAGCTGAAGCGCGAGTTCGTGGCCGGGGAGCTGCGCACGCCGAGCGCGGCGCTGCTGCCGGTGGTGGCGGCGGCGTCCGGGGTGCTGCTGCCGGCGCTGCTGTTCACGGTGGTCAACGTGGCCGCGCCGAACGGGCACCCGGCGGGCTGGGCGATCCCGACGGCCACCGACATCGCCTTCGCGCTGGGCGTGCTGGCGGTGGTGGGCAGTCACCTGCCGTCCGCGCTGCGGGCGTTCCTGCTGACCCTGGCGGTGGTGGACGACCTGATCGCGATCCTGATCATCGCGGTCTTCTACTCGTCCGGGATCGAGTTCTGGGCGCTGGGGGCGGCGCTGGCGGGCCTGGTGCTGTTCTGGTTCCTGCACCGGCGCGGGGTGCGCGGCTGGTGGCTGTACGTGCCGCTGGCGGTGGTGATCTGGGCGCTGATGCACGAGAGCGGGGTGCACGCGACGGTGGCGGGCGTGGCGATGGGCCTGCTGCTGCGCTGCCACCGCGAGGAGGGCGAGGAGCGGTCGCCGGGCGAGCGGATCGAGCACCTGGTGCGGCCGCTGTCGGCGGGGCTGGCGGTGCCGGTGTTCGCGCTGTTCGCGGCGGGCGTGCCGGTGTCGGGGAAGGTCCTGGGCGAGGTGTTCACCCAGCCGGCGCCGCTGGGCATCGTGATCGGCCTGCTGGTCGGCAAGTCGGTGGGCGTCTTCGGCGGCACCTGGCTGGCCGCCCGCTACACCCGGGCCGTCCTGAACCCCCGGCTGACCTGGTCCGACATGGTCGCGCTGGCCACCGTCGCGGGCATCGGCTTCACGGTGTCGCTGCTGATCAGCGACCTGGCCTTCCCGGACGACCCGCACCTGGCCGAGCTGTGCAAGGAGGCCGTGCTGGTCGGTTCGCTGGTCTGCGCGGTGGTCGGCACCCTGCTGTTGAAGCGGCGCAACCGGTACTACCGGCAGCTGTGCGCGGACGAGGACCGGGACGAGGACGGCGACGGGATCCCCGATGTGTACCAACAGCAGGGGTGACACGCCGTCCGGCGGGTACCCGGAGTGGTGCCCGACTCGCCGGTAGGGGCATGATGCTGAGCTGACACACCCGTGTGTGACGCTCGCTCAGGACACCCCACCAGCCCGTTGAACGGAGACCGCCGATGGCCGCAGGAGCCGCACCCCCGAACGGCCGCACCCCGCACGAGGGCGAGCGGACGATCGGCGAGCTGTTCGCCGACGCCAGCGCCGAGCTGTCCAGCCTGGTGCACGACGAGATCGCGCTGGCCAAGGCGGAGATCAAGGCCGACGTGGTGCGCGGCGGGATCGGCACCGCGGCCGGCGTGGTGGCGGGCGTGGTCGCGCTGGCCTCGATCCCGATGTTCTCCTTCGCCTTCGCCTGGGGCCTGCAGGCGCTGGGCATCACCACCGGCTGGTCGTTCGCCATCGTCGGCGGGGCGTACGTGCTGATCGCGCTGCTGCTGGCGTTCCTGATGGTCCGGTACTTCAAGAAGATCCGGAAGCCGGAGCGGACCATCGCGGGCGCCCAGGCCACCGCCGAGGTGCTGAAGAACGCCAAGCCCCGGCCGGCCACCAAGGAGGAGATCGACCGGGCGCTGGGCCGGATCCAGTGAGCACCGGCCGGTAACGGTTGCGCGCGGGCGTGGGCACCGGGCGGGTGCGAGGGGTGCGGATGTGACAGGCTGCTGGTATGTCGTTGGACCAGAAGCCCGTGGATGAGTCCGCTCCCGTTCCCGTACCGCCGGTGCCCGGGGAGCCGTGGAGCGTGCGCTCGGCCGGGCCGTGGACGCACCGGGACGTGGCGGCGAACGGCGCGCGCTTCCACATCGCCGAGCTCGGCGAGGGCCCGCTGGTGCTGCTGGTGCACGGCTGGCCGGAGTACTGGTGGGCGTGGCGGCACCAGCTGACGGCGCTGGCCGCGGCGGGCTTCCGGGCGGTCGCGCTGGACCTGCGCGGCATGGGCGGCTCGGACCGCACCCCGCGCGGCTACGACCCCGGCAACCTGGCCCTGGACGTCACCGGCGTGATCCGCTCGCTCGGCGAGCGGCAGGCGCACCTGGTGGGGCACGCCACCGGCGGCACGCTGGCCTGGGTGGCGGCGGTGATGCGCCCCTCGGTGATCCGCAGCCTGACGGTGGTCTCGGCGGCGCACCCGCGGCACCTGCGCCGGGCGCTGCTGACCGACCGCAAGCAGATCGCCGCGTTCGAGCACGTGCTGGGCTTCCAGCGGCCGTGGATCCCGGAGCGCCGGCTGGTCGCGGACGACGGGGCGCTGGTCGGCGCGTACCTGCGGGACTGGACCGGACCGAACATGCTGCCCGCGGAGGCGGTGGCGGCGTACCGCCGGGCGATCCAGGTGCCGAGCACCGCGCACTGCTCGATCGAGCCGTACCGCTGGCTGATGCGGTCGATGGCGCGGCCGGACGGCATCCAGTTCGCCCGCCGGATGAAGAAGCAGATCACCGCGCCGGTGCTGCACGTGCAGGGCGCCTCGGACCCGGTGCTGCTGTCGCGGACGGCGCTGGGGGCGGGCGAGTACGTGTCGGCGCCGTACCGGTGGCGGCTGCTGCCGGGGGTCGGGCACTTCCCGCACGAGGAGGTCCCGGAGGAGTTCACCGCGGAGCTGATCGAGTGGGTCCGCCGGCACGACGGGGCCTGAGCGGCGGCGGCCCAACCGGCCGCCGATCCGGCCCAGTTGGTGGCGTTCATATGACAAGTGCATAGGCCAGTCGGCGGTCCCGGAGGCGGTTACTCCGGGCGGCCCAGGGGAATCCCTCCGGTATGACCTGGATGCCCGATCGAGAAGCCCAGCCGCGCCGAGGCCGCCGTGGCAGCAGCAGCTCGCAACAGCACGTCCCGCAGCCGGAGTGGCCCTACGAGTCCGCCGTGCGGACGCCACGCGGAGCGGGGTACCGGCTCGGCATTCCGAAGATCATCGGGCGGCGCGCCCGCTGGGTCGGCGCCCGGCTCCGCCGGGAGGGGTGAGCCGCCCCGAGCACCGCGAACGGCCGGGGCCGGCCCGGAGGGGTCCTCCGGGCCGGCCCCGGCCGTTCCGCGCGCTCAGCTCAGCACGGTCGGCGAGATGGTGGTCGACCAGAGCAGCAGCGCGAACGTCGCCAGCGTCATCACCGGGACGAGCACCTTGGTCTCCACCTTGTTGCCGGTGCGCTTGATCAGCACCACCTCGTAGCGCACCTTGTGCGGCCACAGCAGCGGCGCGCCCTGCTTGGTCAGGCAGTCGCCGAGCAGGTGCGCCAGCGTGCCGAGGGCCACCGCGTACGGCAGCCAGCCCGGGGCGCTGGGCAGCCACTCGAGCATGCCGAAGGTGCCGAGCGCGGCCAGGCCCATCACGGTGATCCAGGACTGCGGGCCGTCGCCCGGCGGGTGCAGGTGCAGCGACTGGATCGCCATGGCGAGCAGGAAGAACGTCAGGCCGATGGTGAAGTTGCGGCCCAGGTAGGTGATCCCGGCCCAGCTGCCGCCGCCCATCAGCGCCACGAACAGCAGCGAGTGGGTGGCGTGCCGGTGGCCGCCCGAGACCAGCGCGACGATCCGGCACAGCAGCTTGGAGATCGGGCCGAGGAAGTTGGCGATGGTGCCGTCGTGGTGGTCCAGGTCCGGCAGGAGGGCCGCGCCCGCGCACAGCACGGTGCCCATCAGCACGTCGGCCGGCTGGAGGTGCATGTTCAGCACCGGCGGGAGGAACGGCGCGGTGGCCGCGAACAGCAGGGCGCCGCTGACCGCGTGCGAGTGACCCATCATGACGTGTGTCCGACCTCCCGTGGGCTCCCGTCCAAGGCGGCCCGGGATTGGACCGATCGGGTGAGCTGGGCCGACGCTACCAGGAGCGGCGGACGGACCGTCAGAGTGGTTTCGGCCCCGGAGCGGTCACAGCGCGCAGCCCTCGGTGCTGACCTTTCCGCTGGCGGCGGCACCCTGCGTGACGTCGTCCTTCACCTCGGCGGCGGTCAGCACGTACCCGGTGTCGGAGCTGTCCAGCGACTTGGCGAACACCACCCCGTACACCTGGCCGTCCGGGGTGAGCAGCGGGCCGCCGCTGTTGCCCTGGCGGACCAGCGAGCGCACCGAGTAGACGTCCCGGACAACCTGGCCGCGGTGGTAGATGTCCGGGCCGTTGGCCTGGATCCGGCCGCGGATGCGGGCGGGCTGGACGTTGAACGAGCCGTTCTCGGGGAAGCCCGCGACGATCGCCGAGTCGTTGGAGCGGGCCTCGCCCGCGAAGGACAGCGGCGGGGCGTTCAGCTTCGGGACGTCCAGCACCGCGATGTCGCGCTGCCAGTCGTAGCGGACCACCGTCGCGTCGTACAGCTGGCCGGCGCCGCCGATCTGCACGGTCGGCTCGTCGACGCCGCCCACCACGTGGGCGTTGGTCATCACCCGGTGCGGGGCGAACACGAAACCGGAGCCCTCCAGCGTCTTGCCGCAGGAGGTGGCGGTGCCCAGCACCTTCACCAGCGAGCCCCTGGCCCGCAGCACGCCCGGGCTGTTGGCCAGCGCCGGGTCGGGCGGCTCGACCTCGGTGATCGGCTCCTGCTCGAACGGGTTGAACACCTGCGGGAAGCCGTTGCGGGCCAGGTCCTGGCTGAGGTCGGAGAACCAGTTCGGGGCGTCGCTGGGCAGCGCCCGCTGCACCGTGCCCAGCACCTTCGAACTGCGGACCTGCTTGGAGACGGTGGGCAGCGAGGTGCCCGCCAGCGCCGAGCCGATCAGCCAGGCCACCAGCAGCATGGACAGCACGTTGACCAGCGCGCCGCCGACCGCGTCCAGGGTCTTCACCTCGGCCCGGCCGATCCGGCCGCGCAGCTTCCACCCGAAGTGCGTGGTGACCGCCTGCCCGACCGCGGCCAGCACGATCACCACCACCACGGCCACCACCGAGGCGGTGGTGCCCGGCGAGAGGTGGCGCAGCAGCAGCGGAAGCAGCTGGACGGCGACCAGTCCGCCGCCCAGGAAGCCCAGCACCGAGAGCGCGCCGACCACGAACCCCTGCCGATAGCCGGAGACGGCGAAGCCGAGCGCGGCGGCGATCAACAGCAGATCCAGGACGTTCACCCGAATACCCTCCCACGTCCCGCCGGGCGGGGGACACCGGTCCCCGGCCGTCGCCCGATCGGGTCAGTCCGGCGGGCAGCGCGGCCGGGACGGTTGGGACCGTCTGACCATCCGACCTTCCGCGCAGCCGACCAGGGAACAGGGAGCCGAACCATGGAACAACCCAGGTGGGACGTGCCGGTCGTGGACCGCACCGAGTTCCAGCCCGCCCTGGACATCCCGCCGCCCGGGGCGCAGAACCGGCTCACCGTGCTGCTGCGCCTGCTGCTGCTGGTCCCGCAGTACGTGGTGCTGTGGCTGCTGTCGATCGTCGCCTTCGTGGTGGTGGTGATCGGCTGGTTCGGCGCGCTGTTCGCCGGGCGGCTGCCGCGGTTCGCCGTCGGCTGGCTGAGCGGGTACCTGGCGTACGACACCCGGGTCTACGCCTCGACGCTGCTGATCACCGACCGCTACCCGCCGTTCCGGTTCGACGCCCCCGACTACCCGGTCCGGATCGAACTGCGGGCCGGCGGGCCGCTGAACCGGCTCGCGGTGTTCTTCCGGCTGCTGCTGGCGATCCCCGCCGGGATCGTCCAGGGGCTGCTGCAGAGCGGCTGGTGGGCGGTGTCCTTCATCAGCTGGCTGGTGGTGCTGGTGCTCGGGCGGATGCCGCGGGCGCTGTTCGAGGCCACCGCCGCGGTGCTGCGCTACCGGATGTGGTTCGAGGCGTACCTGATGATGCTCACCGCGGCCTACCCCAAGGCCGTGTTCGGCGACCCGGCCGACTCCGAGCCGGTGCGCTCCGCGACCCGGCCGCTGGTGCTGACCGGGGCCGCGAAGGCGCTGCTGGTGATCTACCTGGTGCTCGGGGTGATCGGGTCGGCGGCGAGCTCGGTGACCAACGACTGGGACTCCTACGAGGACGACGGGGGCACGGTGTCGACCATGGCGCCGCTGCCGCGCTGAGGGGCGCCGCCCGGGTGGGGGACCTCAGGCGTCGGGGCGCGGCCGGGACAGCGCCACGGCCTCGGCGGAGAGCTCCACGGTGCGCTGGGTGTCCCAGGGGCGCTCCAGGCCGCTGAAGTGCAGCACCCGGTCGATCACCCCCGCGGTGAACCCCCACACCAGGCGGCCGGCCACCTGGAAGGCGGGCCCGGTGAAGCCGGACGGGTGCCGCAGCCGGGCCCGGTTCGCCGGGTCGGTCAGCTCGGCCAGCGGCACCCGGAACACCGCGCCGGTCTCCGCCGGGTCGACCACGGCGACCGGCGACTCCTCCCGCCACCATCCCAGCACCGGCGTCACCACGAAGCCGCTGACCGGGATGTACAGCGCGGGCAGCCGGGCGAACAGCTGCACGCCCGACGCGTCCAGGCCGGTCTCCTCGACGGCCTCGCGCAGCGCCGCCGCGAGCGGGCCGCCGCCCGCCGGGTCGCCGTCCTCCGGGTCCAGCGCGCCGCCCGGGAAGGACGGCTGCCCGGCGTGCGAGCGCAGGCTGCGGGCCCGCTCGATCAGCAGCAGGTCCGGCCCGGCCGGGCCCTCGCCGAACAGCATCAGCACCGCCGACGGGCGACCGCCCTCGGCGGGCGGCAGGAACCGGCTCAACTGCTCGGGCGCCGCCCGCTCGGCGGCCTCCCGCACCGGCAGCAGCCAGGCCGGCAGGCCGTCGCGGACCAGCGCGGGCGGGGTCGGGAACGCCGTCATGCCCGCCCCCGCGCGGCCGGCCGGGCCTCGGGGTCGGTGTCCGGCAGCGGGTGGCCGGCGGCGACCTCGGCGCGGGCCGCGGCCTCGCCCGGGAAGTCCGCCGGGGGACGCAGGCGCTGGCCGGGCTGACCGGCCAGCTCGTACTTGAGCAGCTTGCGGGCCCGCTCCGGGTCGGTCTCCCCGATCCCGTACGACGGGCACAGCGGCGCGATCGGGCACGCCCCGCAGGCGGGCTTGCGGGCGTGGCAGACCCGGCGGCCGTGGAACACCACCCGGTGCGAGAGCATCGTCCACTCCGACTTCGGGAAGATCGCCATCACGTCGGCCTCGACCTTCTCCGGGTCCTCCTCGGCCGTCCAGCCGAAGCGGCGGGCCAGCCGCCCGAAGTGGGTGTCGACGGTGATGCCGGCCCCGCCGAACGCGTTCCCGATCACCACGTTGGCGGTCTTGCGGCCCACGCCCGGCAGCGTGACCAGGTCCTCCAGCGCGCGCGGCACCTCGCCGTCGAAGCGGTCGCGCAGCGCGATCGACAGGCCGATCAGCGACTTCGCCTTGGCCCGGAAGAACCCCGTCGGCCGGACGATCTCCTCCAGCTCCTCGGGGACCGCCGCCGCGAGGTCCTCCGGCGTCGGGTACTTCGCGAACAGCGCCGGGGTGGTCTGGTTCACCCGCAGGTCGGTGGTCTGTGCCGACAGCACGGTCGCCACCAGCAACTGGAACGGTCCGTCGAAGTCCAACTCCGGGTGCGCGTACGGGTACAGCTCCGCCAGCTCACGGTTGATCCTCCGGGCCCTGCGCACCATCCCGAGGTGCGTCTCGGGCTTCTTCCGCGGGGCCTTCGCGGCCTTGCTCTCTGCCATGCACGAAGGCTACGCCGAAGCGGCCGGGCCACGGCCGGGAATCGGCCGCACCCGGCCGCTGCGGGAGCAATGTTTGCTCTAGATACCCCCCAGGGGTATAACTGGGGCACGAAGCCGATACCCCCCATGGGTATCGGAGGACCACACCGGAGGTTTCCGTGTCCTGCTGCTCCAGCGAAGGCACCTGTTCGACCACCGCGACCGCGCCGGTCGCCGTCACCACCGTGTTCACCGTCGCCGGGATGAGCTGCGGCCACTGCGAGCGGGCCGTCGGCGCGGCGGTCGGCGCGCTGGTGGGGGTCCGGGGCGTGCGGGTCGACGTGGCGGGTGGGGTGGTGAGTGTCGACTGGGACGGCGAACCGGACGAGGCGGCGGTGGGCGCCGCGATCGACGAGGCCGGTTACGAACTGACCGGCCGGGTCTGAGCGACCGGCCGCGGGAGCCCGGCTCCGGCCGGGAGAGAACACGAGGAGCCCTGATGACCACCCAGACAGCACCCGCCTCCACCGAGGTGGAACTCCGCATCGGCGGGATGACGTGCGCGTCCTGCGCCGCGCGGATCGAGAAGAAGCTCAACCGGATGGACGGCGTGCGGGCCAGCGTCAACTACGCGACCGAGAAGGCCCGGGTGACCGTCGCGGGGCCCGTGGAGGTCGCCGACCTGATCGCCGCCGTCGAGGCCACCGGCTACACCGCCGCGCTCCCCGAGCCCCCGACGGCGGCGGCCGGAGGCGGTGAGCGGGCCGACGAACTGGCGCCGCTGCGGCAGCGGTTGGTCACGGCCGTCGTGCTGGCGGTGCCGGTGATCGCGATGGCGATGGTGCCCGCGTGGCAGTTCGACGACTGGCAGTGGCTGTCGCTGACCCTGGCCGCGCCGGTGGTGACGTACGCCGCCTGGCCGTTCCACCGGGCCGCCTGGACCAACGCCCGGCACGGCGCGGCGACCATGGACACCCTGGTCTCGATCGGCACCGGCGCCGCGTTCCTGTGGTCGCTGTGGGCGCTGTTCCTCGGGGACGCGGGCATGGCCGGGATGCGGCACGGCTTCGAGTTCACCGTCGCCCGCTCGGACGGCGGGTCGAACATCTACCTGGAGGCGGCGGCCGGCGTCACCGCGTTCGTCCTGGCCGGACGCTACTTCGAGGCCCGGTCGAAGCGGACCGCGGGCGCCGCGCTGAAGGCGCTGCTGGAGCTGGGTGCGAAGGACGTGGCGGTGCTGCGCGGCGGCCGGGAGGTCCGCGTCCAGGTCGGGCAACTCGCCGTCGGGGACCGCTTCGTGGTGCGCCCCGGCGAGAAGGTCGCCACCGACGGCACCGTGGTCGAGGGCAGCTCCGCCGTGGACGCCTCCATGCTCACCGGCGAATCCGTGCCCGTCGAGGTCACCGTCGGGGACACCGTCACCGGCGCCACCGTCAACGCGGGCGGCCGACTGGTCGTGGAAGCCACCCGCATCGGCGCCGACACCCAACTGGCCCGGATGGCCAAACTCGTCGAGGACGCCCAGAACGGCAAAGCCGCCGCCCAACGCCTGGCCGACCGGATCTCCGCCGTCTTCGTACCGGTGGTGATCGTCCTGGCACTGGCCACCCTGGTCGGCTGGCTACTGGCCTCCGACAACCCCACCGAGGCCTTCACCGCCGCCGTCGCGGTACTGATCATCGCCTGCCCCTGCGCCCTGGGCCTGGCCACCCCCACCGCCCTCCTCGTCGGCACCGGACGCGGCGCCCAACTCGGCATCCTCATCAAAGGCCCCGAAGTACTGGAGAACACCCGCAAAGCCGACACCGTCGTCCTCGACAAGACCGGCACCGTCACCACCGGACACATGACCCTCCTCGCCCTCCACACCACCGAAGACACCGACGAAGACCAGGCACTGCGACTGGCCGGAGCCCTGGAACACGCCTCCGAACACCCCATCGCCCGCGCCATCGCCACCGCCGCCCGGGAACGCCTCGGCCACCTGCCCGCCGTCGACGGCTTCGAGAACCTCCCCGGCCTCGGCGTGCAGGGCCTGGTCGAGGGGCACGCGGTGATCGCCGGACGCGAGGCGCTGCTGGCCGACCGGTCGCAGCCCCTGCCGGCCGGACTGGCGGCGGCGAAGGCCGCGGCCGAGCGGGCCGGACGGACCGCCATCGCGGTCGGCTGGGACGGAGCGGCCCGCGCCGTGCTGGAAATCGCCGACGCCGTCAAACCCACCAGCGCCGAAGCCGTCACCCGACTACGCGCCCTGGGCCTACGACCCGTCCTGCTCACCGGCGACAACCGAGCCGTCGCCGAGACCGTCGCCACCGAAATCGGCATCCCCGCCGACGACGTGTACGCCGACGTCCTCCC
>NZ_JBIVXY010000013.1:0-230096 GCF_044769485.1 Kitasatospora sp. NPDC090308
GAAGACCTCACCCGCGACCGCCTCGACCTGCCCGGCGCGCTCCTCAGCGTCGCCGCCATCGGCCTCGCCTGCTACGCGCTGACCAGCGGCGTCGAGCACGGCTGGGCCTCCGCCGCCACCCTCGGGACGGTGCTCGGCGCCCTGGTGGCGGGCGCGGTGTTCGTCTGGCACGAGCGCCGCACCGCCTCGCCGATGCTGGACCTGCGGCTGTTCTCGAACGGGACCGTCCGGGGCGCGGCCGTGGCCCAGATCGGCACCGCCATCGCGATGGCCGCCGTGATGTTCGGGCTGATCCTGCACTTCCAGTACGCCTACGGCTGGAGCCCGGTGCGGGCCGGTCTGGCGAACCTGCCGATCATCTTCACCATGCTCGCCGCCACCCCGCTGTCGGAGTGGTTCGCCAAGCGGTTCGGCCACCGGATCGCCTGCCTGATCGGCGCGCTCTGCCTGTCGGGTTCGCTGGCGGGCCTGGCCTGGGGCGTGGACCACGGCTACGCCGCCATCGCGGTCTGCATGGTGGTGATGACGATCGGCCTGCGCACCGTCATGACGATCTGCGCGATCGCCCTGGTCGAGGCGATGCCGGGCAACCGCACCTCGATGGGCACCGCCCTGAACGACACCGCGCAGGAGGTCGGCAGCAGTGTCGGCACCGCCGTGGTCGGCACCCTGATCGCCGCCCTGGTCACCACCCAGCTGCCGGCCGGCACCTGGGACCAGCCCCTGGTCCACTCGTTCTTCCACGGCGAGCGGATCACCTACGCGGTGCTCGCGGTGGTGGTCGGCCTGGTCACCGCCGTCGGCGCCCTGACCCTGACCGATTCGCACAGCACCGACGAGCACGGGGCCGAGCCCGCCGACGAGTCCGCCGGGTCCGGCGCCGAGGCCGCTGGCGGCGGCGTCGGCGCCGGCGGGCAGGCGGACGCACCGGCCGGCGAGCCCGTGCGCTAGCCCGCCCGCCGGCCGGTCCCCCGGCCTGTCCCGACGCCGTCCCGGCCCCCGTCGCACTCCCGCGGCGGGGGCCGTTCCGTCTCCGGGGGACGTTTCCGGAGGCCGGGACAACCGGTGTTCATGTCAGGTTCCTCGTTTCACAACGTTGGAAATACCTGGGCAGCGGTATCAGAGCAGCCCGGCGCGGCGCTGTCCAGCCTCCGCGCAGCACCGCTTCCGGCCGTCCCGGTCCACCCGCAGGTCAGACGCCGACAGGCCGAGTTGACGGGAGATCAGGCGTCGGCGAATTGGCGCGCGACTTCTTGACACCGTCCGACAGGATGGCCCATCGTCCCTCTACATCGTTGGAAACCGGCGGGTAGCCGGTGACTCCCCCACGCAGTCAAGGATGTGATCGGGCGTATGAACCCCACCCTGCGCGCCAAGTCCGCCGTCGCCGCACTGCTCGTCGCGGGGCTGTGCGCGTCGGCGTCCGCCTGCACCAACCAGGGCTCCGGCCAGGGCTCCGGGACGAGTGCCGCGGCGGGCGCGAACAGCGCCGCCGCCCAGCAGGTGGTCTCGCCGTCGGCGAGCGCGAGCGGCCCCGGCTGCACGGCCGACACCTACGGCGCGCCGAAGCTGGACCTGGCCGACGGGAAGACCGTGGTCGGGTTCTCGCAGTCGGAGTCGACCAGCAACCCGTTCCGGGCCGCGGAGACCGCCAGCATCGAGGCGGAGGCGAAGAAGCTCGGCGTGAAGCTGATCGAGCGCAACGCGAACGCCGACGTCAACGCCCAGAACGCGCAGATCCAGGACATGATCGCGCAGGGCGCGCAGGTGCTGATCGTGGCGCCGGAGAACTCCGACGGCCTCGGCCCGGCGCTGGCGGCGGCCAAGGCGAAGAAGATCCCGGTGCTGACCATCGACCGCACGGTGACCGGCGGCGCGTGCAGCGACTTCGTCGCCTTCATCGGCTCGGACTTCTACGGGCAGGCGCAGATCGCCGCGGACGACCTGGCGGGCGCGACCGGCGGGCAGGCGCACGTGGCGGTCCTGCAGGGCACGCCCGGCAACAACGTGTCGGCGGACCGGACCAGGGGCTTCACCGACCAGCTCGCGGCCAAGTACCCGAACATGCAGGTGGTGGCCTCGCAGACGGCGAACTTCGACCAGACCGAGGGCCAGAAGGTGATGGAGCAGCTGCTCCAGGCGCACCCGGACATCAACGCCGTGTACGCGGAGAACGACGGCATGGCGCTGGGCGCGATCCAGGCGATGCGCTCGGCCGGGAAGACCCCCGGCAAGGACATCCGGATCGTGTCGATCGACGGCATCCGGCAGGCCGTGCAGGGCGTGGTGGACGGGCAGTTGGTCGCGGACATCGAGACCAACCCGCGGTTCGGCCCGCTGGCCTTCCAGTCCCTGAAGGACTTCTACGGGACGGCCGGCGTCCAGCCCAAGGTGATCATCAAGGACGGCCACTTCACCAAGGACAGCGCCCAGCAGGCGCTCGCCCAGGGCCTCGTGTACTGACCCCGCCCCGCGTCGCCGCCGGAGCCGCGCCCCGCCCGGGGCGGCCCCGGCGGCGGCCCGCGACCACCCACCGCGCCCCGAGGAGGAGGACCCATGACCGAGGCGGACCCCGCGGCGCCGACCGCGGCCGAGCCCGTACCCGCCGGCACCGGCACCGCGGCGACCGCGGCCGGCCCCGTGCTGACCGCGGCCGGCGTCGACAAGAGCTTCGCGGGCGTGCACGCCCTGCGGGGCGTGGACCTGGTGCTGCGGGCCGGCCGGGTGCACGCCCTGGTCGGCGAGAACGGCGCCGGCAAGTCGACCCTGATCAAGGTGCTGACCGGCGTCCACCGCCCGGACGCCGGCCGGATCGAACTGGCTGGGCGCCCGGCCGCGTTCCGCACCCCGCTGGAGGCGCAGCGGGCCGGGGTCTCGACGGTGTACCAGGAGGTCAACCTGGTGCCGATGATGTCGGTGGCCCGCAACCTGTTCCTCGGCCGGGAGCCGCGCCGCCGGGGCCTGCTGGACGTCCGGCGGATGAACCGGGAGGCCGCCGGGCTGCTGGCCCGCTACGGGGTGCGCGCCGAGGTGTCCCGGCCGCTGCGCGAACTGGGCCTGGGCGCCCAGCAGATGGTGGCGCTGGCCCGGGCGGTGCAGGTGGAGGCGCGGGTGGTGGTGATGGACGAGCCGACCTCCTCGCTGGAGCCGCGCGAGGTGGACACCCTGTTCGGGGTGGTCCGGGAGCTGACGGCGCAGGGCATCGCGGTGGTGTACGTCAGCCACCGGATGGACGAGCTGTACGCGCTCTGCGACGAGGTGACGGTGCTGCGGGACGGCCGGGTGGTGCACGCGGGCGACCTGGCCGGGCTGGGCCGGCGGGAGCTGGTGGCGCTGATGCTGGGCCGGGAGCTGGTCGCGGCCCGGGACCGCACCGCCCGCACCCACGACGCCCGGCGGGCCCACGGGGCGGACGGCGGGCCGGAGCAGCCGGTGCTGCGGGCCGAGGGCCTGACGGTGCGCCACAAGGTCCGCGGGGTGGGTTTCGCGCTGCACCGGGGCGAGGTGCTGGGGCTCGGCGGCCTGCTGGGTTCGGGGCGCAGCGAGACCGCGAAGGCGGTGGTGGGCGCGCTGGGCGCGGACGCCGGGCGGGTGGAGGTGGCGGGCCGGGTGCTGGCGCGGCGCAGTCCGGCGGCGGCGATCCGGGCGGGGGTGGTGCTGCTGCCCGAGGACCGGAAGGCGGAGGGCATCGTGCCGGGCCTGTCGGTGCGGGAGAACATCGTGCTGGCGGCGCTGCCCCGGCTGTCCCGGGCGGGCCTGGTGTCACGGGCCCGGCAGGACCGGATCGTGGAGACCTTCATGACCCGGCTGCGGATCAAGGCCGCGAGCCCGGAGCAGAAGGTGTCGGACCTGTCGGGCGGCAACCAGCAGAAGGTGCTGCTGGCGCGCTGGCTCTGCCTGGGCCCGAAGGTGCTGCTGCTGGACGAGCCGACCCGGGGCATCGACGTCGGCGCCCGGGCCGAGGTCCAGGCGCTGATCGACGAGCTGGCGGCGGAGGGCCTGGGGGTGCTGCTGATCTCCTCGGACGCCGAGGAGCTGATCGCGGGCGCGGACCGGGTGCTGGTGCTGAAGGACGGCGCGGTGGTGGAGGAGCTGACCGGCGCCTCGATCAGCGCGGACGGGCTGCTGGCCGCGCTGGCCCACGACCCGGACGCGCCTGACGGACCGTCGGGAACGGCTCCCGCGAAGGAAATCGACGACACGGACGGAGGTCCCCGATGAGCGCCCTGGCCCTGGCCGGTGCGGCGCGCGGGCGCGGTCCCGCGCTGAGGCTGCTGCGGCGTTACGGCGTGTACGCGGCGCTGGCGGTGCTGTTCCTGGCGGCGGTGGTGCTGGACGGCGGGTTCCTGTCGGCCGGGAACGTGCGCATCCAGCTGTTCCAGGTCGCCCCGACGCTGCTGGTGGCGCTGGGGATGGCGCTGGTGATCGGCACCGAGGGCATCGACCTGTCGGTGGGCGCGGTGATCGCGCTGGCCGCGGCGGTGGTGCCGCTGTACATCGGCTGGGGGCTGCCGGTGGCGATGGTGACGGCGGTGGCGCTGGGCGCGGTGAGCGGGCTGGCGGGCGGCGCGATGGTGGCGTTCACCCGGGTGCAGCCGATCGTCGCGACGCTGGCCCTGATGATCGGGGTGCGGGGCGTGGCCTCGCTGGTCAACGGGGCGTCGGCGAAGCCGGTGACGGACCCGGCGCTGCTGCGGCTGGGCTCGGAGGCGTTCGCGGGCGTGCCGTGGACGGCCTGGCTGGCGGCGGGGTGCGTGGCGCTGACCGCCGTGCTGGTGCACCGGACCACGTTCGGGCGGCAGTTGGTCGCGGTCGGCGACAACCGGCGGGCGGCCCGGCTGGCCGGGCTGCCGGTGCGGCGGGTGCTGCTGACGGTGTACCTGCTGTCGGGGGTGCTGGCGGCGGTGGCCGGGGTGCTGATCATCGGCCACGGCGCGGAGGCCGACCCGGCCAACCAGGGCCGCAACATCGAACTGGACGCGATCACCGCGGTGGTGGTCGGCGGGACGCCGCTGGCCGGCGGCAGCGTGCGGGTGCTCGGCACCGTCGCGGGGGCGCTGTTCATGCAGCTGATCACCGCGGTGCTGACCCAGCACGACGTGCACAGCTCGATCACCAAGATCGTCGAAGCGGCCGTCATCTGCCTGGCCGTGTACGCCTCCCAGGAGCGTGGTACCCGATGAGCCCCACGACCGCTTCCGCCCGGACGGAGCCGCCGGCCCGCCGCCGGCCGACCGCGGAGACCCCCGCCGAACGGCTGGCCGGCCGGATCCGCCGACAGGGCGCGCTGACCGTGCTGGTCCTGGTGGTGCTGGGTGCGGCGGTGTTCTCGCCCGGCTTCGCGAGCACCGACAACCTGGGCGCGATCCTCGGCAACAACGCCTTCGGCTGGCTGCTGGCGCTCGGCCTGACCTTCGTGATCCTCACCGGCGGCATCGACCTGTCGGTGGGATCGATGTACGCGCTCGGCGGGGTGCTGGCCGCCTGGGCGGCCCAGCACCACGGCACCTGGGCGGCGGTGCTGCTGCCGCTGGCGGTGGGCGCGGCCTGGGGCTGCGTGCACGGCCTGCTGGTCGCCCGGGCGGGCATGGCCCCGTTCATCGTGACGCTGGCGGGCCTGCTCGGGGCGCGCGGCCTGCTGCAGCTGATCACCTCCGAGGGCACCAGCACGTACCTGGTGCCGCGCGGTTCGGCGTTCCGGGCGCTGGGCGAGGGCACCTGGACGCCGGTGCTGATCTCCGCCGTCCTGTTCGGCCTGGGCGCGCTGCTGCTGACCAGGACGAAGTTCGGGGCGGCGACCACCGCGATCGGCGGCAACGAGCACGCGGCCCGGCTGATGGGCCTGCCGGTCGCCCGCACCAAGGCGCTGGTGTACGTGCTGTCGGCGACCCTGGCCAGCGCGGCCGGGGCGCTGGGCAGCGCCCGGCTCGGCTCGGGCGTCACCACCGTGGGCGTGGGCTACGAGCTGACCGCGATCGCCTCGGTGGCGATCGGCGGGACGCTGCTGACCGGCGGCAGCGGCTCGGTCGGCGGCACCGTCGCGGGCGTGCTGCTGCTGTCGGTGATCCACAACCTGATCGACCGCTCGGCCTCGCAGTACGGCTCGGCCGTCACCGACACCGTCAACGGCGCCTTCCTGGCCGTGGTGGTGCTGGCCCAGGCGCTGCTCGACCGCGGGCGCCGCGACGAATGAGCGCCGCCCCGGGAGCGAGGACGCAGCGGGCCGATCGGGGCAGTGCCGGAAGAGCGAGGGGGCAGGGCCGTGGGCGTGAGCCTCAAGGACGTCGCGATGCGGGCCGGGGTGTCCGTCAAGACCGTCTCCAACGTGGTCAACGACTACCCGCACGTCAGACCGGGCACCCGGGACCGGGTGCGGCAGGCGATCGAGGAGCTGGGCTACCGGCCCAACGCGACGGCCCGCCACCTGCGCACCGGTCGCAGCGGGATCATCGCGCTGGCCGTGCCCGAGCTGGGCAACCCGTACTTCGCGGACCTCGCCGCGGCGGTGATCGACGCCGCCGCGCACCACGGCCACACCGTCCTGCTGGACCACACCGCCGGGCTGCGGGCCAAGGAGACCCTGGTGTCGCAGGGCTTCCGCAGCCACCTGATCGACGGGCTGATCCTCAGCCCGATCCGGCTGGAGGCGGAGGACCTGCTGCGCCGCCCGGCCCGGCCGCCGCTGGTGCTGCTCGGCGAGCGCGAGTACGACGCCCCGTTCGACCACATCGCGATCGACAACGTGGCCGCGGCCCGGCTCGCGGTGCGCCACCTGCTCAGCCTGGGGCGGCGCCGGATCGCCTTCGTCGGGGCCCGCCGCGACAGCCGCCGGCAGCCCGCCCACCTGCGGCTGCGCGGCTGGCGGGAGGAGATCCTGGCGGCCGGCGGCAGCCCCCGGGACGACCTGGTGGTGGCCACCGACGGCTACGACCGCCTCGACGGCGCGGTCGCGATGACCCGCCTGCTCGACCTGCCGGAGCCGCCCGACGCCGTCTTCGCCTACAACGACCTGGTCGCCCTGGGGGCGCTGCGGGTGCTCGCCGAGCGGGGCGTGCGGGTGCCCGAGGAGGTCGCCGTGGTGGGCTTCGACGACATCGAGGAGGGCGGCTACGGCGCCGTCACCCTGACCACGATCGCCCCCGACAAGGCCGCGATCGCCCGGCTCGCCGTGGACTGCCTGATCGCCCGGATCGAGGCCGCCCCCGACCGGCCCCCGGCCCGGCCCCGCCGCATCCTGCCCGGCCACTCGCTGGTGGTGCGCGAGTCCACCGTCGGCCGCACCGCCCGTCCCTGACGCTCCGTCCCCTTCCCCCGAGGCCCCGAGGACTCCCGTTGCCGATCCCGTCCGCCACCCGCGCCCCGTCCGTCACCCGCAGCCCGTTCGGCGCCCTGCCCGACGGGACCCCCGTCGACCGCTGGACCCTCGACGCCGGGACCGGCGTCCGCGCCGAGGTGCTCGACCTGGGCGGCATCCTGCACCGGCTGGAGGTCCCCGACCCGGAGGGCCGGAGCGCCTCGGTGGTGCTCGGCCGCGCCGACCCGGCCGGGTACGCCGCCGACACCGCCTACCTGGGCGCGCTGATCGGCCGCTACGCCAACCGGATCGCGCACGGCGGCTTCCGGCTCGACGGCCGGGCGCACCGGGTGCCCGCCACCGACCGCGGCCACGCCCTGCACGGCGGGCCGGACGGCTTCCACCGCCGCCGCTGGCAGGCCGCCGCGCTGCCCGGCCCGGACGCCGCCGCGCTCCGCCTCGACCTGCACAGCCCGGACGGCGACATGGGCTTCCCCGGCCGGCTGCACGTCACGGCCGTCTACACCCTGGAGCGCTCGGGCACCCTGCGCCTGGAGTGGACCGCCCGCGCCGACCGCCCCACCCCCGTCAACCTCACCCACCACGCCTACTTCCGGCTCTCCGGCCGGGACGGCGGCAGCGTGCTCGACCACCGGCTCGCCGTCGACGCCGACGCCTACCTGCCGGTCGACCCGACCGCCGTGCCGCTGCCCGGGCCGCCCGCCCCGACCGCCGGCACGCCCTTCGACCTGCGCGAGCCGCACCCGATCGGCGCCCGGCTCGCCCTCCCGCACCCGCAGCTGGACGCCGCCGGCGGCTACGACCACTGCTGGGTGCTCGACCCGCCGCCCGCCCCCGGCGCGCTGCGCCGGGCCGCCCGGCTGGCGGACCCGGCCACCGGGCGCCGGATGGAGGTCTGGACGACCGAGCCCGGACTGCAGGTCTACACCGGCAACGGGCTGGCGGACGACCCGCACCCGCGGCACGCCGGGGTCTGCCTGGAGACCCAGCACTTCCCCGACTCCCCCAACCGGCCCGACTACCCGGACACCGTGCTGCGCCCCGGCGCGGTGCGGCGCAGCACCACCGAGTTCCGCTTCCCGCACCTGGCCGCCCCGCCGGGAGGCCCGGCGTGAGCGGGCGGCGGCGCGGCCCGGCGGTCGCGGGCGGCCGGTCAGCGGGCCAGGGTGCTGCTCTCCCGGACCACCACCCGGAAGCCAGGCGTGATCCGCCGGCCCGGGCCGGTGTAGCGCTGCTCGATGCGCTCCTCCAGGCAGCGGACGGCGAGTTCGGCGATCAGCCGCTTGTCGGGGGCGACGGTGGTCAGCGAGGGGATCGCGTACGCGGCCTCCTCGACGTCGTCGAAGCCGACGATCGCGAGGTCCTGCGGCACCCGCAGCCCGGCCTCGTGGGCGGCCCGCAGCGCGCCGAGCGCGAGCAGGTCGTTGAAGCAGAACACCGCGTCGGGCCGCCGCGGCAGGCGCAGCAGGCGGCGCATCGCCGAGGCGCCGTCGGGGCGGAAGTAGGCCCGGACCGGGGGCCGCAGCTCCTGGTCGGCGGTCAGGCCGGCGCCGGCCAGCGCCTCCTGGTAGCCGGCCAGGCGCTGTTCGGCGGTGGCCCGGGGCGCGGGGTCCTGCCAGCCGATCGCGGCGATCCGCCGGTAGCCCTCGTCGATCAGGTGCCGGGTCGCCTCCCGGGCGCCGGCCACGTTGTCGATGTGCACCCGGTCGGCGACCGGGCCGAAGTCGGCCTCGCCGAGCAGGACCAGCGGGATCTCCCGGGAGCGGGCCAGCAGCGCGGCCCGGTCCAGGCCGAGCGGGCTGAGGATGACGCCGTCGATCATCGGCCCGCCCAGGCCCGAGGCGATCCGCAGCTCGGCCGCCGGGTCGCCGCCGGTGTCGTCCATCAGCACGGTGATGCCGACCCGGCGGGCGGCCGCGATCACCTCGACGGCGAGTTCGGCGAAGTACGGCGAGGGCAGTTCGGGGAAGGCCAGCGCGATCACCCCGCTGCGGCCGGTGCGCAGCCGGCGGGCCGTCAGGTTGGGCTGGTAGCCGAGCCGGTCGATGGCCCGCTGCACCCGTTCCCGGGTGGCCTCCGCGACGGGGGTGGTCCCGTTCACCACGTTCGAGACGGTCTTGACGGAGACGCCGGCCAGTTCGGCCACGTCCTTCAACCGCGGCGCCGCGGCGCCGGTTCCGTTGTTCGGTACGGACAAGACCGCACCCCCTCCTCCCGCCGACCGTGCGCGAGGGAGCGAGGCCGGCACCACCAGGACGCCGCTGTTTCAACGTGAGAATACAAGGTCGCCGATGAACCGCCAGCCTCCGCGCGCCCGCGGCCGGTCGCCGCCCCCGGGCCCGTTCCGCGCACCGGTACCGCCCCTTGCACCCCCACCCCGAAGGAGCGCACCTTGTCCCGTCGATTCCCGCTGCCCGCCGGGAAGTTGTGGCGCAGCGCGCGAGCGGCCGCGGCCGCCCTGGCGCTGCTGGTCGCCGCGCTGATCGGCCTGCCCGGCGTCGGCCACGCGGCCGGCTCGCTGCCGTGCGACCTGTACGCGTCCGGCGGCACGCCCTGCGTCGCCGCGCACAGCACCACCCGTGCCCTGTTCTCCTCCTACAACGGCCCGCTGTACCGGGTGACCCGGGCCTCCGACGGCGCGGCGGCCGACATCGGCCTGCTCGCGGCCGGCGGCTACGCCGACGCCCAGGCGCAGGACCGGTTCTGCAACGGCAGCAGCTGCCGGATCACCCGGATCTACGACCAGACCTCCCGGCACAACGACCTCACCCCGGGCCCGGCCGGGACCGCCGGCATGGGCGACGACCGCGGGGCGGACGCCTCGGAGATCGCGGTCAGCGCGGGCGGCCACAAGGTCTACGGCGTGTGGATCTCGCCGGGCGTCGGCTACCGCTACACCGGCGTCGCCTCGGGCGTGGCCGTCAACGGGCAGCCCGAGGGCGTCTACATGGTCGCCAGCGGCACTCACGTGGGCGCGGCCTGCTGCTTCGACTACGGCAACGCCGAGTCCACGCCCGCCGACACCGGCAACGGCCACATGGACGCCGTCTCCATCGCCACCACCTGCTACTTCCCGCCGTGCAGCGGCAGCGGGCCGTGGATCGAGGCCGACCTGGAGAACGGCATGTTCCAGGGCGACAACGGCTCCAACACCGCCAACCTCGGCAACAGCAGCCCGTTCGTCACGGCGGTGCTGAAGAACAACGGCCAGACCACGTACGCGCTCAAGGGCGGCAACGCGCAGTCCGGCGCGCTGACCACCTGGTGGAACGGGGCGCTGCCGAGCCGGGCCGGCTACCGGCCGATGAAGCAGGAGGGCGGCATCATCCTGGGCATCGGCGGCGACAACTCGAACTGGAACCGCGGCACCTTCTTCGAGGGCGTCATGGTCTCCGGCTACCCGGGCGACGCCACCGAGAACGCCGTCCAGGCCAACGTCGTCTCGGTCGGCTACAACGGCCGCACCGACCTGCCCAACGGCCCGCAGGGCACCGTCACCGGCCCGGGCGGGCAGTGCGTGGACGTCGCGGCCGACGACACCGGCGCCAACGGCAGCGGCGTGCAGCTGTGGAACTGCCAGACGTACGCCGAGGACCAGCACTGGGTGCACGGCGTGGACGGCTCGCTCGGCACCCTCGGGCGCTGCCTGGACGCCACCGGCAACGGCACCGCCAACGGCACGCTCCTGCAACTGTGGGACTGCAACGGCGGCGGCGCGCAGAAGTGGTTCCAGCAGGCCGACGGTTCGCTGCTGAACCCGCAGTCCGGCCGCTGCCTGGACGCGCCCAACGGGAACAGCGCCAACGGCACCCGGTTGCAGCTGTGGGACTGCAACGGCGCCGCGGCGCAGAAGTTCGCGGTGGACGGGGGCGGTCCGGTCGCCGCCCCGGGCGGGCAGTGCGTGGACGTCGCCAACGACGACAACGGCGTCAACGGCACCGCCGTGCAGCTGTGGAACTGCCAGTCCTACGCGGTCGACCAGCACTGGTTCCACGCCGCGGACACCTCGCTGCGCACCCTGGGCCGCTGCCTGGACGTCAACGGCAACGGCACGGCGGCGGGCAGCCAGGTCGAGCTGTGGGACTGCAACGGGGTGGGCGGCCAGAAGTGGGTCCAGCAGGCCGACGGCTCGCTGCTGAACCCGCAGTCCGGCCGCTGCCTGGACGTCCCGAGCGGCAACACGGCCAACGGCACCCGCCTCCAACTGTGGGACTGCAACGGGAGCGCGGCGCAGAAGTTCGCGCTGCGCTGATTGCTGACCGCTGATTGCTGACTGCTGACCGCCGCACCGGCGGGTTCCCCGGGGGCGCCGCACCCCGTGGGGCCCGCCCGGCCGTCCGCGCCCGTTCGGGTCGGGCGGAGCGGGCGGGGCGGGCGGGTCGGGCGGAGCGGGCGGGGCGGGTGGTCAGGTGAACTCCTGCTGGCAGCGCTCCAGCCAGTCGAGTTCGGCCTGGAGGTGGAGGACCTCGCCCTCGATCAGCAGCCGGGAGACCTCGTGGTCGGGCGACCGGTCGGCGGTGGCGTGCAGGCCGCGGATGGCGGCCAGGCAGTGGGAGCGCTGGAGGTCGATCAGGGCGCGCGGGTCGGCGAGGCGGGTGCGGGGGGCGAGGACCAGCTTGAGGAAGAACTCCTCGCGGACCTTGCCGCCGTCCGACGGGCGGGCGAACCAGTCGGCGAGCACCCGGCGGCCGTCCTCGGTGAGCGCGAAGACCCGCTTGGCCGGGCGGCCGTCCTGGGCGACGTCCTGCCCCTCGATCAGGCCGGCCTTCTCCAGCCGGCCGAGCGTGACGTAGACCTGCCCGTCGTTGGTGCGCGGGTAGGCCGGGCCGAACGTGGACTCCAGGGCACGCCGGAGCTGGTAGCCGTGCGCCGGGCCGGTGGCAAGCAGCGCGAGGAGCGGAAGCCGCACTCGGGTGCCTCCCTTCGAGGTGAGTGGGGGGAGTGCGCCGTGCGGCCGAACTTCGTCGGTCGTACGCCGGGCGGCTCTCCTGGGCTCTGGCCTACCCCGTTGTGCGCCCCCTTATTCGCCCTGATTCGCCCCGACTGGTGGCACTCGCCGTCTCAAGAGGTGACATCTTCCTCTCCAGGCTCCTGGACATGCTCTTTAACCTCTACCTAACATCTAGGTATCCCCGACGAACTGACGCGTTGTCAGCCGCCGCGGGCCCGTGCCTGTCAGCGCGACCCCCCTCGCGCGCTCCCGTGAAGGTGACGCATGATCACGTCCGTCGTCCCCGCCGACCCGCCGCGCCCCGCGCAGGCCGTCGAGGCCCCCGCCGTCCGCACCGCGGACGGAGTGCTCCCGGAGGAACGGGCGGCGGCCGCCGCCCCCGACGCGCTGTGGTGGCGCGACGCGGTGATCTACCAGGTGTACGTGCGCAGCTTCCAGGACTCCGACGGCGACGGCATCGGCGACCTGCAGGGCGTGCGGGCCCGGCTGCCGTACCTGAAGCGGCTGGGCGTGGACGGGGTGTGGCTGAACCCGTTCTACCCGTCGCCGCAGCACGACCACGGCTACGACGTGGCCGACTACAAGGGCGTCGACCCGGTGTTCGGCACCCTGGAGGACTTCGACCTGCTGGTCGAGGACTGCCGGAAGCTGGGCCTGCGCCTGGTGCTGGACACCGTGCCCAACCACTGCTCGGCCGAGCACCCGTGGTTCCTGGAGGCGCTGGCCGCCGCCCCGGGCTCCGCGTCCCGGGCCCGGTTCCACTTCGCGGACGGCCGCGGCCCGGACGGCGGGCTGCCGCCGAACAACTGGCGGGCGATGTTCGGCGGCCCCGCCTGGTCCCGGATCACCGAGCCGGACGGCACCCCCGGCCAGTGGTACCTGCACATGTTCACCCCGGAGCAGCCGGACCTGAACTGGCGCAACCCGGAGGTGCCCGTCGAGTTCGAGAAGGTGCTGCGGTTCTGGCTGGACCGGGGCGTGGACGGCTTCCGGATCGACGTGGCGGCGGGCCTGTTCAAGCACCCGGAGCTGCCGGACTCCCCGGACCCGGAGGCGGACGAGCGCACCCGCGACTCGGTCAACCCGCTGGCCTGGAACCAGCCGGAGGTGCACGAGGTGTGGCGCTCCTGGCGGGCGATCTGCGAGGAGTACACGGCGCTGGACGGGCGGCAACGGCTGCTGGTCGGCGAGGCGTCCGTGCCGACCCCGGCCGAGCAGGCCATGTACGTGCGCGGGGACGAGCTGCACCAGGCGTTCTTCTTCCACCTGCTGCACGCGCCGTGGGACTCCGAGCACTTCCACCAGGTGATCGACGCGGCGGTGCGGGACATCACCGCGACCGGCTCGACCGTCACCTGGGTGCTCAACAACCACGACCAGGTCCGCACCACGACCCGCTTCGGCAGCCCCGAACGGGCCCGGGCCGCCGCGCTGCTGATGCTGTCGCTGCCCGGCGCGGCCTACCTGTACCAGGGCGAGGAGCTGGGCCTGCCGGAGGTCGACGACCTGCCGGACGAGGTGATCACCGACCCGATCTTCCACCGCACCGGCAACCGCAAGGGCGTCCGGGACGGCTGCCGCGTCCCGCTGCCGTGGGCCGGGGCGAAGGCGCCGTACGGGTTCAGCCCGGAGGGTTCGGCACCGAGCTGGCTGCCGCAGCCCGCCTCGTTCGCCCGGCACACCGCCGAGCGGGCGGTGGCCGACCACACCTCGCCCTACCACCTGTACCGGGAGGCGCTGCACCTGCGCCGGCTGCTGCCGCAGCTGGGCGAGGGGACGCTGCGCTGGATCGAGACGCCGCCGAACGTGCTGGCCTTCACCCGGGGCGACGGCCTGCTGGTGGCGACCAACTTCGGCACCGTCCCGGCCCCGGCGCCGGTCACCGGGCAGCCGCTGCTGTCCTCCGGCCCGTGCCCGGCCGGGGTGCTGCCGCCGGCCACCACCGCCTGGTGGATCCTGCCGCGCCGCTGACGCCCGGCCCTCCCCCCTCCCCCCCCTCCCCCCTTCCCCCGGAAGCCGACCGGTCGGCTTCCGGGGGAAGGGCTCCCCGGACACGCCCGAAATCCACAGCGAATTCACACCGGGCGTCGAGGTTGGGACGCTTGGGCCGGAAATGGGCCGCCGATGGCCGGGGCTTTACCTTTCGGGCGACCGAAATGACCCGTTCGGGCGTTCACATCGTGGACGCGCCGTCGATGGACGCAGGTCAGCCCTGGGACACTGGTGCGGACCACCGGTCCCCACCCCGTCGGCCGACGCGTGTCAGGCGCGCCGCCGACGGTCCTCAACGGCGAGGAGGACCAGGGGCGCCCCCGGGACGGGAGCGCCCTCGTGCGCCATCCGCTCCACGGAAGGTTGTGCCCGAATGCCGGCCACCCCCACCCCCGCCGCGTCCACCGACACCGGCGCCCGTCTGATCGAGCCGCTGTACCAGGAAGTCCTGCGCCGCAACCAGGGCGAGAACGAGTTCCACCAGGCGGTCCGCGAGGTCCTCGACACCCTCGGCCCGGTGCTGCTCCGGCGCCCCGAGCTGGTCGACGCCCGGATCGTCGAGCGGGTCTGCGAGCCCGAGCGCCAGCTGATCTTCCGGGTGCCGTGGTCCGACGACCGGGGCGGCGTCCACGTCAACCGCGGCTTCCGGGTGGAGTTCTCCAGCGCCCTCGGCCCGTACAAGGGCGGGCTGCGCTTCCACCCCTCGGTCAACCTCGGGATCGTCAAGTTCCTCGGCTTCGAGCAGATCTTCAAGAACGCCCTGACCGGCATGCCGATCGGCGGCGGCAAGGGCGGCTCCGACTTCGACCCCAAGGGCCGCTCGGACGCCGAGATCATGCGCTTCTGCCAGTCCTTCATGACCGAGCTGCACCGCCACCTCGGCGAGTACACCGACGTCCCGGCCGGTGACATCGGCGTCGGCGGGCGCGAGATCGGCTACCTGTTCGGCCAGTACAAGCGGATCACCAACCGCTACGAGTCGGGCGTGCTCACCGGCAAGGGCCTGGGCTGGGGCGGCGCCCAGGCCCGCACCGAGGCCACCGGCTACGGCTGCGTGATGTTCACCGAGGAGATGCTGCGCACCCGCGGCGAGAGCCTGGACGGGCAGCGCGTGGTGGTCTCCGGCTCCGGCAACGTGGCGATCTACGCGATCGAGAAGGCCCGGCAGCTCGGCGCGACCGTGCTCACCTGCTCCGACTCGACCGGCTACGTGGTCGACGAGAAGGGCATCGACCTGGACCTGCTCAAGGAGGTCAAGGAGACCCGCCGCGGCCGCGTCTCCGACTACGCCGAGGCCCGCGGCGCGCACGTGAAGTACGTGGCCGGCACCGGCGTGTGGAACGTCCCTTGCGACGTGGCGCTGCCCTGCGCCACCCAGAACGAGCTGCACGAGGCGGACGCCCTCGCCCTGGTCCGGGGCGGCGTCAAGGCCGTCGCCGAGGGCGCCAACATGCCCACCACCCCCGAGGCCGTCCGGGTCCTCCAGGAGGCCGGCGTGGCCTTCGCCCCCGGCAAGGCCGCCAACGCCGGCGGCGTCGCCACCTCCGCGCTGGAGATGCAGCAGAACGCCTCCCGCGACTCGTGGACCTTCGAGCACACCGAGGCCCGCCTCGGCGAGATCATGAAGCACATCCACGACTCCTGCCACACCACCGCGGAGAAGTACGGCAGCCCCGGCAACTACGTGGTGGGCGCGAACATCGCCGGTTTCGAGCTGGTCGCCGACGCGATGCTCGCCCAGGGCCTGATCTGACGCCCCGCCGATCCCCCGGGCCCGGACCGCCGTCGCGGTCCGGGCCCTTCGCGGTCGGGGGCTTCGCCTTCCGGGGCGCTTCGCCGTCCGGGCGCTCTGCCGTCCGGGCGCTTCGCGGTCGGGGCGCTCTGCCGTCCGGGCCCGGCGGCAGGTCAGGCGCGGAACCCGGCGTGCACGTGGTCGTGGTGGGTGGTGTCGCTGAAGAACTGGTTCGCCGTCGCCCCGCCGGACAGCTGCCGCGGGCCGCCCACGTTGTAGGAGCCCGCCGCCGCGGCCGCCCGCATGAAGGAGTCCACCAGTTCGGCCGGGGTGGCCGGGTCCACCACCGCCCGCCCGTCGATCCGCCAGGTGTCGAACGCCCGCCCCTGCGGGTGGTCGCTCCGGCGGTCGGTGCCGAACACCAGCAGCGGGTGGCCCGAACGCACCACGCTCACCTCGAAGTCGTACGTGCCCGCCAGCGCCAGCATCGCGGTGAGCGGCGCGTCGTGCACCTGCCCGCTGCGCACGTCCGCCACCGCCGCCGGGGGCAGCGCGATCCGCGGCTGCGCCAGCACCCTGGTCGCCGGATCGCCCAGCGTCGCCGCCACCGCCCCGGGGTCGGCCGGGTGCAGTGCGGTGACGCTCCACCGGGGCGAGCCGCTGCTCAGCCGGACGTCGACCGTGCTGCCGGTGGACACCGGCGCGCCGTCCGGCCCGGCCAGCCACTGCCGGCACACCACCAGCACGCTCGCCGAGTCCGCCAGCAGCCCGCCGTACTGGGCGTACACCACCTCCAGCGCCGCCCGCGGGGCGTCCGCGAGCAGCGGGCCGCCCTGGTCGGCCAGCCCCGGGTCCACCCCGAGCGCCGCCACCCGCTGCCGGGCCGCCGCCACCCCCTGCCCGCCCGGCGGCCACCCGCCGATCGCCTCCACCACCTGCACGGCGCGCAGCTTCACGTCCGGCTGGAGCTCGCCCGGGCCCGGCTGCCAGGCGGCGGGCGCGGGGAAGGCGGCGCTCACACCGGCGGTCGGGCTGCCGGTCGGGCTGCCGGAGCTGCTCTGGCCGCCCGGACTGCTCTGGCTGTCGGGGCTGCTCGGGTTGTCCGGGCCGCTCCGGCCGGTGGACGAACAGGCCGTCAGGGCACCGCCCAGCCCGGCCAGCAGCACGGTGCGGCGGCCGGGCAGGTGCAGGGGGGACGGCGGCGGGAACGGGCGGGACGGGTGGGTGCTCACCCGGCCAGTGTCGGCCGGGGGCGGCGGTTCCGGTCGGCGCGACCCGCCGACCGCGACCGGCCGGTCAGCAGGTGACCGCGCCCTTGCGCAGGGCGTGCTTGCCGGTGTTGCTGTCGTCCGACCAGTAGACGGGCTTGCTGCCGCCCACGCACTCGTCGGCGCCGGCCAGCGTGAAGCCCTCGTTGTTGAGGTTCGACATGCCGGAGGGGCGCTTGTAGACCGCGGTGGGGGCGAACGCGCCGCTGCCGTCGACCCGGAAGGTGCGCAGCTGGCCGGAGCAGGTGTCGTCGCAGACCACCCACATCCGGTTGGCCTGCGGCTCCCAGGACAGCTCCATCACGCCGGCCATGCCGCTGCCGACGGTGGCGACCCTGGTGAAGCCGCCGGCCTCCAGCAGGACGTAGCCGTAGACCGTGCCGGTGCCCTCGACGCCGACGAAGAACACGCCGCCGGTGTGCGCCGCGTAGCGGCCCGGGTCGTAGGCGGCGCCGGTGGAGGCGTCCTTGAAGCCCGCGCCGGTCAGGTAGCCGTCGGGCACCCAGGTGACGCCCTCCAGCCCGGCGTTGGAGCCGGTGGAGGGCAGGTCGGGGGTGAGGTTCCACTCGCGGGTGGCGGTCAGCGTGCCGCCGGTGCCGGAGACGTCGTAGCGCAGCACGGAGAGCCGGCTGGTGGAGGAGGAGTCGGCGTTGCGCTCGCTGGAGACGTACACGCCGCCGGCCGAGCCCGCGCCGGTCACGGTGACGCCCTCGTCGTCGGGGGTGCCGATGCCGCCGGGGAAGCGCAGCGACTTGCCGGAGCCCCAGCCGTTGGCGGTGTCGGGCTTCCAGCCGCCGGAGCCGTTGGGGATCAGCCGCCATAGCTTGCCGGAGTTCTGCGCGCCCCACATCACGCCACCCTCCTGCTGGAGGCCGGACAGGTCGGAGCCGAACACGCCCGAGGCGTCGGCGGTGGTGACGCTGGAACTGCCGGGCCAGGCCACCGCGCTGGGGGCGGCGGAGGCCGGGGCGACGGTCAGTGCCCCGGCGACGAGGGCCGCCAGGGCGAGGGCGGCCGACGGCCGGGCGAGTCGGCGGCGGCGCTCGGGGGTGCGCGGTGGGGTCACGGGTTCCGTCCCTCGGTTCGGTGGGTGGACACGGCTGCGGGAGCGTCCGCGGAAACAGCGTCGCCCAACCTCCCGACCCCGCCCCAACGGGACACCACCGCGATCCGGCCCCCTCATGAACGCCCGACGAACCCCCGCTCCCGCCGCCCCCCTGCACAGAACCCGTCGCGCCGTCACCACCCCTCCCGACGTTGACCACCTCGGGAAGCCACTGCGCGCCCGATGGCGTCGACGAGCCGGGGGTGGCGGGTGAAGACCCGTCAGGGAGGCGGCGCACCGGCTCGTCCCGGTACCGGACGGACCGCTGGACAGGTCGCCGTGCGGGAGGTGGCGGTCGACCCGACCGCCTGTCCCACCTGTCCCGCCCGGCTCGGCCGACTCGGCCGACTCGGCCGGCAAGCGTCCGCACGGGTCCGTTCCGCCCCCGCGCCGCGCCCGACCGGCCGTCTTCCGGGGCCGGATCGGCTTAGCGGAGCATTATCCGCGGCTTGGATTCCGCCTAACCTTCCCGCCCGCCACCCGGGCCGCAGCGGCCCCGCACGCCCCTCGCCCACCCCGGGGCGCCCTCCGGCGGGCCTTCGGACGGTCGGGTGCGGGGGCGGTCCGGGGGTGTTTTCCCTGCTGTTCGCCGAAGTTCGCCCGCTGACCGGAATCTGACGTCACGCCAGGTCGGGTGTGCGGGACGGACGGTGACGGTGGCCGAATGCCGCCACCGGCCAACTGCGTTCCGATGGCCGACTCTTGTCAATTGGTATAGGCCAATCGTAGCCTTCGGACGGCTCGCGGTGTGCAGGGTCCACACCGCGCCGGCCCGGGGTCGCTCCCCGCGGTCCGCAGGCAGACGTGCCCGCTCCTCCCCCACGACCGACCCGACCTTCCCGAGGAGAACCATGTCCTGGTCCCGCCGTCTGCTCGCCGCTTCCGCGGTGGGCGCGGGCGCCCTGGTCGCCACCACCGCAGCCGCGGGCAGTGCCGCCGCGCACGGCGCCATGTTCGGTCCGCCCAGCCGCATCGCGGCCTGCTACGCGGAAGGCCCCGAGACCCCGAAGTCGCAGGTCTGCAAGGACCTCGTCGCGGACAGCGGCACCCAGCCGCTGTACGACTGGAACGAGGTCAACATCGCCAGCGCCAACGGCCAGAGCCAGCAGATCATCCCGGACGGCCACCTCTGCTCGGCCAACCGCGACAAGTACCGCGCCCTGGACTGGGCCCGCACCGACTGGCCGGCCACCTCCACGACGGCCGGTGCGAAGACCTTCGACTTCCGGGTCACCGCACCGCACCAGGGCAGCATGAAGCTGTACATCACCAAGGCCGGCTACGACCCGACCAAGCCGCTGAAGTGGTCCGACCTGGACCTGGCCGCGCCGGTCGCGGTCTACGACACCGCGCGCACCTCGGACAACGGGTACTACCACGTCAACGTGAACCTGCCGCAGCGCACCGGCCGCCAGCTGGTCTACATGGTGTGGCAGCGCTCGGACAGCCCGGAGGCGTTCTACGGCTGCTCGGACCTCGACTTCGGCGCCGCCACCGCCGCGGCCGCGGTCGGCCCGCAGGCCGCGAACGCCCCGCTCGCGCCGACCCAGGCCCAGATCGACGCGGGCGCCGCCCGCTCGACCGTCTCGCACCACGGCCACGGCGGTGACCTCACCGCCGCCGAGGCGGTCGCGGCCGCCTCCGGCACCGCCGCGGTGAACCGGCCCGGCCAGGGCGACCTGCTGCTCGGGCTGGCCGGCGCGGCCCTGCTGTCGGCCACCGCCTCGGGCGTGTACCTGGCCCGCCGGATCCGCGGCGCCGCCGTCTCCGCCTGACGGCCCATGGACGCCTGACCTGTGTCAGGCGGGTGGCGCGGCCCCTTCCCCCACGTTTCGGGGGCCGCGCCCTCCGTCGTCCAAGGCCCGCCCAGGAGCCTTGGCCGTACCTGATCGAACCGTCAACTCCTTGCAAAACAGCAGGACTTCGCCTTGACGACCCGGATTGGTCTGGACCATCTTGAGTGCGCTCCGCGCACTCCGCGCCACGGCCCCCACCCGTCCCCCCACACCGTCAAGGAGGACTCGCCCATGAGGCGCGTCACCCTCTCCCTCGCCGCGGCCGCGGCCCTGGTCGCCGCCCCGCTGGGCGCCACCGCCGCCGGTGCGGCCGGCGTCTCCGGCCTGACCGCCGACTACGCCGTCAGCCAGAGCTGGTCGAACGGCTTCCAGGCCACGTACACCGTGACCAACCACACCAACGCCACCGTCAACAGCTGGTCGCTCTCCTTCGACCTGCCGACCGGCGAGAGCGTCTCCAGCCTGTGGAACGGCACCCTCAGCTCGGCCGCCACCCCCACCGGCACCCACTACACGGTGACCTCGCCGGCCTGGGCCGCCCCGCTGGCCCCCGGCGCCGCCGCCACCGCGGTCGGCTTCGGCGTCACCACCGGCGCTGTGCAGAGCGCCCCCGCCAACTGCACGATCAACAACCAGCCGTGCGCGGGCGCGCCCGCCGACACCGTCGCGCCGTCCGTCCCCGGCGGGCCGCACTCGACCGGCACCGGGCCGGGCAGCATCACCCTCGGCTGGACGGCCGCCACCGACAACACGGCGGTGGCCGGCTACCGCGTGCGCGAGGGCTCCGCCGTGGTCGCCACCGTGACCGGCACCTCCGCCACCGTCCGCGGCCTGCTCCAGGGCAGCAGCCACACCTTCACCGTCACCGCCTTCGACGCGGCGGGCAACGAGTCGGCGGCCTCCGCGGCCGTCACCGCCACCGCGGGCACCGGCACCGCCGCCGGCACCGCCGCCCCCTACGTGGACCTCGGCGCCTACCCGACGCCGAGCCTGCCCGCGCTCTCCGCCGCCAGCGGCGTCAAGGAGTTCTCGCTGGCGTTCCTCATCAACGGCGGCCAGCCGTGCACCGCCAGCTGGTTCGGCGCCTACGACCCGGCCACCGGCTGGAACAAGGCCGACATGGACGCGATCCGCGACGCGGGCGGCGACGTCCGCCCGTCCTTCGGCGGCGCCAACGGCACCGAACTCGCCCAATCCTGCACCACGGTGGCGGCGCTGGCCGCGCAGTACCAGAAGGTCGTCGACGTCTACGCGCTCGACCGGGTGGACTTCGACATCGAGGGCACCGCCGTCACCGACCGCGCCTCGGTCGACCGCCGCTCCGCCGCCCTCGCCCAGGTCCAGGCCGCGCAGCGGGCCAAGGGCCGCGACCTGAAGGTCAGCCTGACCCTGCCGGTGCTGCCCAGCGGCCTGACCGCGGACGGCGTCTACATCCTGCAGTCCGCCAAGAACGCGGGCCTGTCCGTCGACCTGGTCAACGTGATGGCGATGGACTTCGGCGACTGGGCCGCCCCGAGCCCGGCCGGGAAGATGGGCGCCTACGCGATCCAGTCCGCGCAGTCCACCCAGGCGCAGATCCGCTCGGTGTGGACCGGCCTGACGGACGCCCAGGCGTACGCCATGGTCGGCGTCACCCCGATGCTCGGCCAGAACGACACCGCCTCCGAGGTGTTCGGCGTCTCCGACGCCCAGCAGCTGATCGCCTTCGCCCAGCAGCACCACCTCGGCGAGCTGGCCTTCTGGGAGATGACCCGGGACGCCAACGCGTGCACCGGTTCGCTGCCCAAGTGCACCAACGTCCCGCAGGCGCCGTACCAGTTCTCGAAGCTCTTCGCGGCCTACCAGGGCTGATCCTCCGTTCCTCCTGCGACGCGGGGCCGGTGGCCCCGGAGCGATGTGCTCCGGGGCCACCGGCCCCGCCCCTCCCCCTCGCGGGGGTGTCGTGCGACGGGGCGTCAGGCGGGCTGGTGCTCGCCCTCCTTGCGGAGCGCGCCCTCCTCCTCGGCCCCGCCGTCCTCCGCGCCCTCGTGCTCGGGGCGGCCGTGCATCGGGAGCAGGAAGATCGCCGCGAAGACCGCCACCAGCAGACCGACCTCGGTCCACAGCGTGGTCTGCTCGGCGCCGGCGAAGTCCGAGGTCTTCAGGCACTCGAAGAAGACCGTGCCCAGGATGGCGCTGCCCAGGGCACCGCCGAGCTGCTGCACGGACGTCAGCGTGCCGGAGGCCGATCCGGTCTCGTGCACGTCCACCGAGGCGAGCACCATGCCGAAGAACGGGGCCATCACCAGGCCCATGCCCAGGCCGCTGACCGCCAGCGAGGGCACCATCTGCCAGGGCGTGACGCCCATGCCCTGGCTGTGCAGGGTGTACATCAGGGCCAGCACGCCGGCCAGCATCACCACCAGGCCCACGTGCATCACCCTGCGGCCGTACTTCTGCAGCGCCTGGGAGGCGACGAACGCGATCACCATGCCGACCGAGGACGGGATGCCCGTCAGGCCGGACTTGAAGGCGCTGTAGTGCAGGCCGAGCTGGGTGTACAGGCTGAACGTCAGCCAGAAGCCGGTCATCGCGGTGAAGAAGACCAGGCCGAGCACCATGCCGCCGCTGAAGCCGCGCTTGGCGAACAGGCTGGGCTCGACCAGCGGGTCGGCCCCGGCGGCCTTGCGCCGGGCCTCGTACCAGCCGAACAGGCCGAACACCGCGACGCCGACCGCCAGCAGCGCGAACGCCCACAGCGGCCAGTCGTGCTCGCGGCCCTGGACCAGCGGGTAGATGACCGTGGCCGCGCCGAGGGCGGCCAGCAGCGCGCCGACCAGGTCGAGCCGGACGGTCGGGCCCTGGCCCTGGGCGGGCAGGAAGACCCGGCCGCCGACGAAGGCGAACAGGCCAAGCGGGATGTTGATCAGGAAGATCATCCGCCAGCCGGTGCCCGCGAAGTCCGCGTCGATCAGCCAGCCGGCCAGGATCGGGCCGCCGACCGTCGACAGGCCCATCACCGGGCCGAACATGCCGAAGGCCGCGCCCTGCTCCTTCGGCGAGAAGACCTCCTTCATGATGCCCAGGCCCTGCGGCAGCATCACCGCGCCGAGCAGGCCCTGGAGCACCCGGGCGGCGACCAGCTGCCAGGGCTCCTGGGCCAGACCGCAGGCGAGCGACCCGACGGTGAACCCGGCCGCGCCGATCATGAACATCCGGCGGCGCCCGAAGATGTCGCCGAGCCGCCCGCCGGTGATCAGGCCGATGGCCATCGCCAGCGTGTACGCCGCGCCGAGCCACTGGATGGTGGACTCGCCGCCGCCGATGTCCGCCCGGATCGCGGGGGCGGCGATGTTGGTGACCAGGGAGTCGAGCAGGTCCATCACCTCGGCGGCGAGGATGACGAACAGCGCGACCCAGCGCCACCGGTAGGGCTCGGCGGCGCCGGAGGGCGGTGCCGAGGTCGTGCCGACCGCGTCGGTCATGACAGCTCCTGTCTACTACCAGGCGCGGTGGACGGGGCCGCGCGATTGAACGGTGTTTGTGGGACGAACACTGTTCTACGAGTCGAGCGGCGTTCCCGTCAAACGGATTAACCCTGACTTCTCCCCTACCCGCACCCCTGACCCGACCCCGAGATCCGCCGCCCGCCGACCCTTCACACCCCCCACCACCGGCTCCGAGCTGCACCGGAGGCCGGACCGGCGGCGGTCGCTCCGCCCACCCGTCGAACGGCGTTCGTCCGGAGTACGATGATCGCCGGCGGAACGTTCAGCGAAAGCAGGTGGCCCGATGCCCGCGCAGATGCCCGAGAACCCGTGGCACAAGCCCCGCAAGGCCGAGCCCCGGCAGCCGCTCAGCCGCGCGCTGATCGTGGAGACCGCGGTGCGGGTGCTGGACACCGAGGGCCTGGCCGGGGTGACGATGCGCCGGGTCGCGCAGCAGCTGGGCACCGGCCCGGCCTCACTCTACGCGCACGTCTCCAACAAGGAGGAGCTGCTCGAACTGGTGCTGGAGCGGGTGGTCTCCGAGATCCGGCTGCCGCGCCGCCCCGAGCCCGCCCGCTGGAAGGAGCAGATCACCGAGATCTGCTTCGAGGCGCAGCGGGTGCTGACCTCCCACCGGGACGTGTCGCTGGTGTCGCTGGGCAGCATCCCGCTGGGCGAGAGCCAGTTGGGCATCACCGAGTTCCTGCTCGACCTGCTGCTCCAGGTCGGCATGCCGCCCCAGGTGGCGGCCTGGGCGCTGGACGGCCTCGGCCAGCTGATCGACACGGACGCGTACGAGGCGTCGGTGTACGCGGAGCGGATCGCCCGGGGGACGGACATCGACGAGTACTTCGGGCAGTTGCACGCCTTCCTGCAGGCGCTGCCGCCCGACCGCTTCCCCAACCTCCAGGGGATGGCGGACACCATGGTGTCGGGCGACGGGGACGAGCGCTACGCCTTCAAGGTCGAGGTGTTCCTGCGCGGCCTGGAGTCCTACCTGCCGCCGGAGCCGCCCGCCGCCGGGCGCCGACCGGGTCGCGAGCGCGGCTGGGAGCGCGGGCGCGAACCGGGGCGGGCGCGGGGCCGGGAACCGGGGCGGGCGCGGGGGCGCGAGCGCGGTCGCCCGGCATCGGACTGAGGCCGCGCGGCCCGGGCCGACGGTTCGTCAACCGGCCGACCACATCTGCTTTGACCTGTGCTTTACCGCTGTTTGACCGAGACCTGACCACGATCCGACCGCGACTCGACCGCGCCGCACCCGGCGCGGCGCCGGGGGGGGTTGACGGCAACCCGGCACAGGTCTATACCAGTGGCAGTCACGTCAACCTCGGCTAGGCAACCGACCGTTGACCCGGCCGCGCACCCCCACTTCCGCGCGCCCGGGCCGCTGTCCTCGCCGCCTCCTGGAGAGGTCCTCGATGGAACGCGCACTTCCCCCACACCCCCTCGCCGACACCGCCCCGCCGCGCCGCCGCCCGCGCCGCGCCGTCGCGGTCGCCCTGTCCGTGTTCGGCCTGCTGGCCGGCGGCGTCTCCGCCGTCGCCGCCTCCGGTTCGGCGAACGCCGCGACCACGGCCGCGCTCGGCTCCAACTGGTACGCCTCCGCGCCGTACCTGATGCCGGAGGACAACAGCCCGCCGGACGCCGCCGCCGTGATGGACGCCACCGGCCAGAAGGCGTTCCAGCTCGCGTTCATCCTGGCCCAGGGCGGCAACACCTGTAGCCCGTCCTGGGGCGGGACGTCCTCGATCGACACCGACACCACGATGCCGGCCGTCATCCAGACCATCCGCAACAAGGGCGGCGACGTCTCGGTCTCGGTGGGCGGCTACGGCGGCACCAAGCTCGGCCAGACCTGCGGCACCCCGGAGGCGACCGCCGCCGCGTACCAGAAGGTCGTCACCAAGTACAACCTCAAGGCGATCGACTTCGACCTCGAGGAGCCCGAGTACGAGAACACCGCCGCCATCCACAACGAGATCGGCGCGGCCCGCATCCTGCAGCAGAACAACCCGGGGATCTACATCTCCATCACCACCGCGGGCACCAACGCCGGCACCGGCTGGTTCGGCACCCAGATGCTGCTGGAGGCGAAGTCCCAGGGCTTCACCCCGAACAACTACTCGATCATGCCGTTCGACGGCGGCTTCAACGGGGCGGCGGCGCAGACCGACGCGCTGGTGAAGTTCAACCAGATCCTGCAGAGCACCTTCGGCTGGAACGAGGCCACCGCCTACGCCCACGAGGGCGCGTCGCTGATGAACGGCCGCACCGACGCCGCCGAGTACTTCAAGCAGGCGGACTTCCAGACCGTGCTGGACTTCGCCACCGCGCACAAGCTGGCCCGGTACACCTTCTGGTCGGTCAACCGCGACCGCCAGTGCTCCGGCACGGTCGACCCCGGGCTGTCCGGCGCCTGCTCCAGCGTGGCGCAGAACGCCTGGGACTTCACCAAGTACACGGTGAAGTTCGCCGGCGCGACCCCGCCCACCAGCACGCCGTCCCCCTCGCCGAGCACCAGCGTCAGTGCCTCGCCGAGTACCGGCACCTCGCCCGGCACCGGCACCTGCAGCCCCGCCTGGTCGGCGACCACCACCTACGTGGCCAACGACAAGGCCAGCTACAACCACCACAACTACCACGCCAAGTGGTGGACCCTGAACGAGAACCCGAGCAGCAGCGGCCAGTGGGGCGCGTGGGCCGACGACGGCCCGTGCTCCTGAGCCACCCCGCTCCCGCCCCCTGAACGACGGACGGGCCGCCCGGTCCACGAGCCCCAGGCTCGGGACCGGGCGGCCCGTCCGCTTCACCGCGTCCGCACCCGCGGTGCGGTGGCGGTGGGTCAGACCTCGGCGCGACCGCGGAACTCGTCCGCGACGGCCCGGGTCGAGGGCAGGTCGGCGAGCGGTTCGCCGACCACCCGGGAGGCCAGCTCGGACGCCAACGTGATGACGTCCTCGCGCAGTTCGGCCTCGGCCAGCACCTTGTCGGCGGCCAGCTGCACCTGCGCCTCGGCCACCAGCTGCTCGCGCTGCTGCTGGGCCTCCGCCCGCAGGGCCGCGACCAGCGCCGCGCCCTCCTCGGCGGCGGCCTGCCGGATCGCGGCGGCCTCGTGGCGGGCGGCGGCGAGTTCGGCCTGGAACTCCCGGCGGATGCGTTCCGCCTCGGCCCTGGCCTCCTCCGCACGGGCGATGCCGCCGTCGGTCCTGTCGTGGCGCTCGGCGAGGGTGCGTTCGATCCGGGGCAGCAGCACCTTGCCGAGCGCCCAGAAGAGGGCGGAGAAAACGATCAGTCCGAGGATCAGCTCGGGCACATTCGGTTCGAGAGGTCCCATACTCAGTATGCTATCCGCTCATCCGACGAATCATCCGGCCGGGTCCCCCTCAGCGCCCTTGCCGCGCAAGGAACTTCACCCTTGCACCGGTCACCCGGCCGAATGCCGAGCCGACACCCCGTCAGCCGCCGGTGACGCCGTCGGTGTGCTCGCGCAGCAGGTCGGCGTGCCCGTTGTGGCGGGCGTACTCGGTGATGACGTGCAGGTACGTCGTCCGCAGGGACTGCTCCTCCCCGTACGCGGCCAGCACCGCGTCCAGCGGGGCACCGGCCACCGCGAGGTCGGCGAGGCGCTGTTCCTCCAGCAGCGCCAGGTACTCCTGCTCGGCCCGCTCCGGCTCCAGCAGGTCGAAGTCGGCGTCCTTGTGGCCCTCCACGGCGTGCAGCGGCGGGACGTCCTGCCCGGCGAAGCGGATCCGGAACCACGTCCGCTCCACCTTGGCCAGGTGGCGCATCAGCCCGAGCAACGAGAGCGAGCTCTCGGGCAACGGGCGCAGCGCGAGCTGCTCGCCGGTCAGGCCGGCGCACTTGTGCAGGAAGGTGGCCCGGTGCCAGGCGAGGTAGCCGGGCAGCAGCTCGGTCTCGGGGGCGGTGAGCGAGCCGCCGGTGCGGGCGGTGGTGGGGACGGTCCATGTCATGCGCCCGATCATGCCCAGGTCCGACCGGGCCGCACCAGGGAATTTCGCCCAGGGCAGGGAGCGGGACCTGAGCCGGCTCCCTAGCCGGGGCCGAAGCCGGGGCCGGAACGTGAACCGAGGCCGGAACGTGAGCCGGGGCCGGGACCGGAGCCGGAGCCGGGACCGGGGCGGGTGTTCGAACCGTGTCTGCGGGATTCGGCCCGGGCCCGGCGCGGTGGTTGGTACGATCGCGGTGAGCCGTGACTGGCGCGCTGGGATGGAACTCACCATCGGGGAGCGGCTCCGTGCGGTGCCCTCGGGTGCCGTGTGCTGTAGCCGTGCGCCTGGGCCGTCCGAATCGTCGCCGTTCCGTACGAGGAGACCGCCCGTGGTCGAGCCCCTGCCCGCGCACACCTTCGGCAGCCCCGCCGCCGACACCGCCTTCCGCAGCGCCCTGGACGTGGTGCGCGCCGTCGAGCCCCGGATCGCCGCGGCGATCTCCGGGGAGCTGGTGGACCAGCGCGCTTCGCTGAAGCTGATCGCCAGTGAGAACTACGCCTCGCCCGCGGTGCTGCTGGCGATGGGCAACTGGCTGAGCGACAAGTACGCGGAGGGCACGCCGGGCCGCCGCTTCTACGCGGGCTGCCGCAACGTGGACACCGTGGAGGAGCTGGCCGCCGAGCACGCCCGCGAGCTGTTCGGCGCGGAGCACGCGTACGTGCAGCCGCACTCCGGGATCGACGCCAACCTGGTGGCGTTCTGGGCGGTGCTGTCGCAGCGGGTGGAGAGCCCGGCGCTGCGGCGCGCCCAGGTCCGCAACGTCAACGACCTGAGCGAGCAGGACTGGGCCGAGCTCCGCCGCGAGCTGGGCAACCAGCGGATGCTGGGCATGTCGCTGGACGCGGGCGGGCACCTCACGCACGGCTTCCGGCCGAATATCTCGGGCAAGATGTTCGAGCAGCGCAGTTACGGGACGGACCCGGCGACCGGACTGGTCGACTACGACGAAGTCCGGCGGATCGCCCTGGAGTTCAGGCCGCTGATCCTGGTGGCCGGGTACTCGGCGTACCCGCGGCTGGTGGACTTCCGCCGGATGCGGGAGATCGCGGACGAGGTGGGCGCGACCCTGATGGTCGACATGGCGCACTTCGCCGGCCTGGTCGCGGGCAAGGTGCTGACGGGGGACTTCGATCCGGTCGCGCACGCGCAGATCGTCACCACCACCACGCACAAGTCGCTGCGCGGCCCGCGCGGCGGCATGGTGCTGTGCACCTCGGAGCTGGCGGAGCACGTCGACCGGGGCTGCCCGCTGGTGCTCGGCGGCCCGCTGTCGCACGTGATGGCGGCGAAGGCGGTGGCGTTCGCGGAGGCGCGCCGCCCCGAGTTCCAGGTGTACGCCCGGCAGGTGGTGGACAACGCCCGGGCGCTCGCCGAGGGCCTGCTCAAGCGCGGCGCCCGGCTGGTGACCGGCGGCACCGACAACCACCTGGTGCTGGCGGACGTCTCCTCCTACGGGCTGACGGGACGCCAGGCGGAGGCGGCGCTGCTGGACTCCGGCATCGTCACCAACCGCAACGCCGTCCCGCAGGACCCGAACGGCGCCTGGTACACCTCCGGCATCCGGCTCGGCACGCCCGCGCTGACCACCCGCGGGCTGGACGCGGCGGAGCTGGACGAGGTCGCCGAGCTGATCCACACCGTGCTGACGGCCGCCGCGCCGGTCGGCTCCTCGAAGGCGCAGTACGCGCTGGACGAGGCCGTCCGCGACTCCGTCGCCAAGCGCGCGGTCGACCTGCTCGCCGACCACCCGCTCTACCCGGGCATCACGCTCGGCTGATCCTCCCCTCCCGGCGTCCCCGTCCGGACGCCTCCCGGCCCGGCCCGCCGCCACCCCGGCGGGCCGGGCCGCCGAACTCGCCGCGCCGCGCGCCGCGTTCCGACCTGCGGCGGAGACGGGCCCGACGGCGGCGGGGGCCACCGTCGGCCGGTGACCAACCAGCGGACGCTCCCGGCAACCGAGCTGCTCGCGCCGATAGGCTCGCCCCCGCCGCGGCCGGGCGCGCGACGCGCCGGCCGCCGTTCCGCACCCCTTCCGCAGGAGAACGCGCATGCTCAAGGTCAACGAATACTTCGACGGCACGGTCAAGTCGGTCGCCTTCACCTCGGCCGACGGCCCGGCGACCGTCGGCGTGATGGCCCCCGGCGAGTACGAGTTCGGCACCGCCGCCCCGGAGGTCATGCACGTGGTCAGCGGCGCCCTGACCGTGAAGCTCCCCGGCACCGACGACTGGCGGACCTTCTCCGCCGGTGAGCACTTCTCCGTTCCGGGTGACAGCAAGTTCCACCTCCAGGTCTCGATCGACACGGCCTACCTCTGCGAATACCGCTGATCCCCTCCCGCTGACCACCGCCACACAGCCACCGCCGCAGCCGCCGGTCCGGTCGCCCCGGCCGCGACCGGGCTGGGCGCGGCGCGCTGTGGTGGGCCGGTGGTCAGCCGTGGGTCACGCTCACAGCGCCGCCTCCGCTTCCGGAACGGGCTCCCGGCGCCCGGCGGCTCCCGCCACCGTCCCCGCCGCCGTCCGGACCCCGGGCGCGGGCTCCGGCTCAGGTCCAAGTCCGGCCGCCGGCTCGGGCTCCGGCTCGGGAGGCCGGCTCGCCGGCAGGTGACGGACCGCGGGGAGCGCGAGCAGGACGAACGCGACCGGGACGGCGAGGGCGGTCATCCCGAACAGCGTGGGACGCACGCCGAGGCTCTCGGAGAGCGGACCGGCCAGCACCAGCCCGAGCGGCATCAGGGCGACGGCGATCAGGTGGTCGTAGGAGCTGACCCGGGAGAGCACCCGCTCCGGTATGTGCACCTGGAGCGAGGTCTCCCAGAGCACGAAGAGCAGGGACACGCCCACGCCCGTGACCGCCTCCAGGGCGGCGATCACCCAGACCGGCGCACCGGAGCCGATGATCGCGGCCTGGCAGGAGGCGACCGCCATCGCCACCGCCGCGACGGCCATCGGGCGGACCGGTTTCCACCGGTAGGAGCACACGTCCCCCACGATCGAACCGAGGCCGAAGGCGATCACCACCACCGTCCAGGCGTTGGCGCCGCCCCACTCGCGCTGCGCCAGCACCGGCCCGAGCACGAACACCGAGGGCAGCACCACGACGTGGTAGACCGCCATGGCGAGCATGCTCGACCACACCCACGTCCGGCTGCGCACCTGCTGCCAGCCGATCCGCAGCTCGGCCAGGAACCCGGGCCGCTCGCCCCGCTCGGCCCCGCCGCCGGCGCCGTCGACGCCGCCCGCCGCGACCGCGCCGTCGACCGCGCCCAGCCGGGCCAGCACCGCGGCACTGACCGCGAAACTCGCGGCGTCCATCGCCAGCGCACCCCCCGGGCCGACCGCCGCGATCAGCAGACCGGCCAGCGCCGGGCCGACCACCAGGCCCGTCGACTGGACGAACCCGCTCAGCGCGTTCGCCTCGCGCAGCCGATCGGCGGGGACCAGCAGGGGCAGCAACCCGGTGGAGGCGGGGAGGAAGAAGGCGTCCGCGACCCCGAACAGCGCCATCAGCAGCGCCAGCAGCCCGACCCGGGCGGTGCCGGTGAGCAGCAGCACCGCGACGGCCGCCTGGACGGCGCACCGCAGCAGGTCGGAGGCCAGCATGATCCGCCGTCTCGGTATCCGATCCGCCCAGACGCCCCCGACCAGGGTGAACACCAGCAGCGGGAGCAGCCCGGCGGCCGTCACCAGCCCCACGTCGACGGCCGAGCCGCCGATCGACAGCACGGCGAAGGGCAGCGCCACGAACGACACCCGGTCTCCCAGGGTCGACAGCGACTGGCCGACGAACAGCCTGGCGAACTGGCGCTCGGTGCGGAGCACTTCAGGAATCAGGGCACCCACGGAACCTCCCCAACGGACTCGACGGACCTGACGGACCTGACGGACCTGTCGGACCTGTCGGACCCGACGAACTCGACGGACCCGGCCACGCGCCCACCGGAACAGCGAGCAGGGCGATCGTAGGAAGCCCGCCGACCCCCTGTCGCATCATTTATCCGCAACGCGCCGAATGCACCGTTTGCACCCAACTCGACTACCCTCAAAGGCAGTTGGCGGGCGAGAGCCGCCGACACCACCCCGTCGGAGCACCGGCCTTCCCCGCTCCCTCCCACCCCAATCCCACCGATCGGCCAGACTTCTCCCACCGATCCGCCGGCCCTCCCCTCGTCCTCCCGCCCGATCTCCCGTCAACAGGTCGTCCACACACCACGCAGGACCCGACGTGACGAGGGCGTGATCCGGGCGCGACGCGCTTGTGATTGCCACGTTCGAGTGAATAGGCTCGCCCCGGCTCGCACCGCCGGGCCCCCGCACGCGACAACGCCGAGCCCTGTCCACCGCGCTGCGGGTCGACCACCAAGACCCTTGGGCAGGGACGGGGGAACCACGATTGTTGCCGTCCCCCACGGCTAGGGGTGAAGCCGTCCGCACCGGGTGACCGGGGCGCGACGGCCGGGCCTCCCTCCCGGCCCGAACCCGACAGCTCACCCCGTAGGCGTGCGGAGAGGATCTCGCATGCTCTTCACGGGTTCGGGACGCCACCGCCGGCAGGGTCCGGCGGAGAAGGCGGCCGAGCGGGCGATCGCGGCGGCCGGCGTGGCCGGTGTCGGCATCGCCCTGCCGCTGCTCGCCGTCACCGGCGCACACGCCGCCCCCAGCGCGGTCTGGGACCGGGTCGCCGACTGCGAGAGCGGAGGGAACTGGAGTTCCGACGCGGGCAACGGCATCTACGGCGGCCTGGGGATCACCGCCCAGCGCTGGAACGACTACGGCGGCACCCAGTACTCGGCGCTGCCGAACGGGGCCACCCGCAGCCAGCAGATCGCCGTCGCCGAACGCATCCTGGCCACCGAGGGCCCCTCGCCCTGGTCGGCGTGCGCGGACGACGCGGGCCTGAACACCGCCAGCGCGCCGGGCGTGGTCGACGACAACGACTCGGCGGACGAGACGGGTTCGCTGCGCGGCGCGCGCGGCGTCGCGGCGGTCAACTCCGCCCCGGACGGCAGCACCGTCCCGGACGGGAAGAGCACGCCGGTGTTCTCCGGCCTGCCCGGCTACGACCCGGTCTCGCACGTGTACTGGTACGAGAAGAACGGCGCCTGGTTCTGGACCAGCCACCAGAGCCTGTACGAGCGCTACATGCAGCTGACGCACCCCCAGCCGCACCCGAGCGCGCCGACCACGACCACCCCGGACCCGACCGTCCCCACCCCGAACACCCCGAACGCCCCGGACGCCTCGGCCACCCCGACCGTCCCGCCGGTCCCCCCCACCGACCCGGCCGCTCCCGGCGACCCCACCGACCCGACCGCCTCGCCCAGCCCGAACACGCCCACCGACGGCAGCACCGGCACCAACGACGGGAACGGGGGCGGCCTGCTGCCCACCCTCCCGGTCACCCCGTCGCCCGGCCCGTCCACCGGCACCGGCACCGGCAGCACCCCGGACGCGTCGCCCGGCGGCGGCACCACCACCGCCCCGGGCGCGGGCAGCGGCACGACCGCGCCCACGGACGCGTCCACCACCCCGGCGGCCCCGACCACCCCGGCGGCCCCGGCTCCGGCAGCGTCCCCGGCCCCGTCCGCGCAGCCGTACACCGTCGGCCCCGGCGACACGCTGGCCTCGATCGCCCGCAGCAACGCCGTGGGCGGCGGCTGGTCCGAGCTCTACAAGTCGAACCAGCAGCTGATCGGCGAGAACCCGGACCTGATCCGGCCCGGCCAGGTGCTGGACCTGGGCTGACGGACGCCCGGACCGGCCGCCGTCACTTCGGGACGGCGGCCAGTCCGGTGCAGCCGCGCAGGCCGTCGCGGCGCTGCTGGGCGGCCTTCGCGGCGCTGCCGTTCTGCGGGACGGGCACGCCGCGGCCGTCGATGTGGGCGGGGGTGAAGGTCTCGCCGGTGACGCGGCCGTCGGCGGTGACGGTGATCGTGGTGACGCCGGTCTCGTCGGAGGCGGTGTAGTTCGAGGTGCCGTACCAGAGGAAGTTGCCGAAGCCGTACGCCACGTAGGTGTTCCCGAGCATGCCCGCGCCGAGCATGGTGTGGGCGTGGGTGCCGACCACGGCGGTCGCTCCGGCGTCGGCGAGCTTCTTGGCCAGCGAGGTCTGCGCACGGGTCGGGCAGGCCACGCCCTCGTCGCCCCAGTGCAGGTAGACCAGGACCACGGGCGCCTGCGCCTTCGCCCCGGCCACGGCCCGCAGCAGCGCGGTCTCGTCGAGGGCGGACGCGATGCCGGGCTTGTGCGCGCCGGCCCGCCACTTCTGGTTGGTGATCTCGTCGACCTGACTGGCCGCCAGGACGGCGACCCGCACGCCGCGCACGGTGGTCAGGTACGGGGCGTACGCCTCCTCGGCGTCCTTGCCGATGCCGATCACGGGCACTGGGGAGGCGGCCTTGGCGGCGAGGGTGTCGGCGAGGCCGTCGGGGCCGAAGTCGACGGCGTGGTTGTTGGCCTGGGAGACCACGTCGACGCCCGCGTCCTTGAGCGCGCCGAGCGCCTTGGGCGTGGTGCGGAAGGTGTAGGTCTTGGGTTCGGCCTTGCCGCGGCCGGTGATCGCGGTCTCCAGGTTGAGCACCGCCAGGTCGGCGGCGGAGAGCGTGCCGGAGATCGGGCCGAGCGCGGTGTCGGCCTTGGCGGCGCCGAGCCGGGCGGCGGTCCGCCCTTCGAAGTGGACGTCCCCGGCGAACGCCACCGTGATGCCGCTCCCCGCCCCGGCCCCCTGACCGGGGCCCGGGCTCGCGCCGGAGGCCGTCGCGGCGGGGTCCTGCGGAGCCCCGCTCCCCGACCCGGCGGGCGCCGAACTGGTCGGCGCGGCCGGTCCGGTGGCTGCGGCGGACGCCGAACCGCCCCCGGCGGTGGGGGCGGCCCGGTCCCCGGCGGGCGACGGCCCGCCGCATCCGGCGAGGGCGCCCAGCAGCAGGACGGCGGTGGCGGTGGCGGCGGCTGTGCCACCCGTGGTGCGACGCATGAACGGACCCCCCGGCAGTTCGGTGACGACGCACTGTATCCGCGCCACTCGAACACCGGAAGACCGCAACGGCACCGCACGGTCACCGCTTCCGTCGGCCGCCCCCCGCTCCGGTCGAGTCGGATGGTCGGACGAGCGGATCGGCGGGCGGTCGGTCCGGCCGTCGGCTCAGGCCAGCACGCCGGCGGCACGCAGCAGCCAGCGGTTGGTCCGGCCGACCAGTCCGGCCCGGTCCAGCACGGAGAGCACCTTCTGCGCCATCTCGACCTTGGTGGCCCGCCAGTGCGGATTGGCGCGGGCGACGGCCCGGCCGGTCTTCGGGTCGACGCCGACCGCGGCGTACAGCCGGGGGTGGATCAGCGCGGTGGTGGCGTAGTAGACGATCAGTCCGATGAACAGCTGCTCGTACCGGCGGCGGACCGGGCCGAGGCGCTTGCGGACCAGTTCCTCGCGGGCGTAGCTGATGTGCCGGGCCTCCTCGATGACGTGGATCCGGGAGACCTGGCGGGTGAGCGGCTGGAGGGTGTCGTCGTTCATCACCTCGCGCTGGAAGGCGTCCAGGATCTCCTCGACGTACATGGTGCCGCCGAAGGTCTGGCTGTGGGTGGAGATCGCCTTGAACAGCCGGCCCAGGTTGTGCGCGACGAATCCGGCGCCGTACGCGGGGACGCCCATCTTGGCGATCATGCGGGCGAACATGATCGAGTGCCGGCACTCGTCGGCGATCTCGGTGAGCGCGTACTGGACGTGGTTGCTGGTGGGGTCCCGGTCGAAGGCGTGGCGCAGCAGCATCTGCATGAGGATCTCCTCGAACCAGATGCCGACGCTGGCGATGGAGGCGACCTCGTGCTTGGAGAGCTCGATCCGCTCCTCGTCGGTCATCCGCTCCCAGAGGTCGGTGCCGTAGAGGGAGAGGTGGCGGGGCGGGCAGTAGTAGGCACCGGGGACGGGGTCGGCGTCCCAGTCGACGTCCTTGAGCGGGTTGAACGAGAGCTTCGCGGAGGAGGCGAGCAGGCGTTCGGCGGTGCGCTCCCGGTCGGGTGCGGTGCGGGTGGACTGGGTGGAGGCGGGCTGGGGCGGCATGCCGGCTCCTTCTCGGTGAGGGCGTGGAGGGTGGAGTGGTGGCACTGCCGCGAAGGTAGAAGTTATTAGACTTCCCGTCAATACACTGCGCGCGAAGAGCCCCGAAGAGCCATCGACCTGACGACCCCACCACCCGATGACCCCACGACCTGACGACCTGACAACCCGGAGAGCCGTGCGCCGACCCGACCGCCCCGACCCGCGCCGGGTCCTACCAGCCCGTCGGGTCCTACCAGCCCGTCGGGTCCTGCCAGGCCGCCAGCACCCGCCCGCTGACGAAGCGCCGCCGCTCCCCACCGACCGGGTCGGTGAACTCCAGCGAGCGCGCGAGCAGCTGGAGCGGGCGCCGGTAGTCCTCCGGCGCGCCCCCGTCCAGCACCTCCGGGTAGAGCGGGTCGCCCAGGATCGGCAGCCCGAGCCCGTTCATGTGCACCCGCAGCTGGTGGGTGCGCCCGGTGCGCGGGGCGAGCCGGTAGCGGCCCAGGCCGCCGCGCGCCTCGGCCAGCTCGATCCGGCTCTCCGCGTTGGGCTCGCCGGGCTCCTCGTAGGCGTCGAGCCGCCCGCGGTCCTTGCGGAGCCGGTTGCGCACCACGGTCGGCGGCAGGGCCGCCGCGCCCTCCTCGTGGCGGGCGACGGCCTCGTACTCCTTGACCGCCTCGCGCCGTTCGAACAGGCCCTGGTAGGCGCCGCGCAGCGCGGGGTCGACGACGAACAGCACCACGCCGGCGGTGAGCCGGTCCAGGCGGTGGGCGGGGCTGAGCCGGGGCAGGTCGAGGTCGCGGCGCAGCCGGGCGAGGGCGGTCTCGGTGGCGTGGCTGCCGCGCGGGGTGGTGGCGAGGAAGTGCGGCTTGTCGGCGACCACGATCCGTTCGTCGCGGTACAGGACCTCGACCGGGAAGGGCACCACGGGTTCGGGCGGTCCGGGTTCGCGGTGGAACCAGACGTGGCCGCCGGGCCGGTAGGGCGTGTCGGCGGTGACCGGCCCGTCCTGGCCGGCGAACTCGCCGGCCGCGAGCATGGCGGCGATCCGCCCGTCCCCGGCGGCGCCGCCGTAGCGCTCCTCCAGGTAGGCCCGGACGGTCGGCCAGGCGCCCTCGACCGGCAGTCTGACGTGGACCGGGTCGATGCCGTCGCGCTGCGGCAGCGGGCTGAGGGGGGCGGGCTTCCTACGCACCACCGTGCGCCGCCCCGGGGTCCGTCCGGCGGGTCTCCATCCGGCCCACCCTAGCGGCAGGTCACCCGTCTGGGCGCGGGCGGCCCGCCGTGCGACGATGGCAGGGCGGTACCCCCGCCCCCGAACGGTAGGTGGCCGGATGGACGCCGAGAACCACATGGACACCGGGCAGCAGGGCACGATTTCCCGGACCCGCCCCGCCTCCCCGCTCACGGCGGGCGGTGCGCCGGTACCGGACGGCCTGCTGGCGATCCCGGTGGCCACGGCGCTGATCGCGGCGAACGGCCGGATCCTGCACTGGAGCCCGGACGCGGAGGCGCTGCTCGGGTACCCGGCGGACCAGGCGGTGGGGCGGTTCGCGGCGGATATCCTGGTGGCCCCGGAGCGGCGTACGGAGGTGCTGGGGCTGTTCGCCCGGATCCTGGAGGGCCGCCCCTGGTCGGGGGTGTTCCCGGTGCGGCACCGGGACGGGCACCTGGTGGGGCTGGACTTCCGGACCTACCCGGTGCTCGACCGGGAGGGCTCGCCGATGGTGCTGGCGGTGGCCTCGGACGTCAGCGAGGTGCGCCGGCTGGCGGCGGACCTGGCGGTGCTGGACGGGTTCTTCACCCAGTCGCCGGTCGGCATGGCGGTGTACGACACCGAGCTGCGCTTCGTCCGCCTGAACGAGGCGCTGGCCCGGATCAACGGGCTGCCGGTGGACCGGCACCTGGGGCGGCGGCTGAGCGAGCTGCTGCCGGGGATCGACGGCCGGGCGGCGGAGGCCACGATGCGCCGGGTGCTGGCCGACGGCCGGCCGGTGGTGGACGCCCGCACGCACGGCTGGACGGCGGCCGATCCGGGCCGCGAGCACGCCTGGTCGGTGTCGAGCTTCCGGCTGGAGCAGCCGGACGGCACGGTGCTGGGGGTGAGCACCACGGTCGTGGACATCACCGACCGCTTCCAGGCGGAGAGCGCCGCCGAGGCCGCCCAGCAGCGGCTGGCGCTGCTGAACGAGGCGTCCACCCGGATCGGCACCACGCTGGACCTGGCCACCACGGCCCGGGAGCTGGCCGAGACGGCCGCGCCGAGCCTGGCGGACACCGTGGTGGTGGAGGTGCTGGACGGCCTGGTGCGGGGCGAGCCGGCCGCGCTGCCGGACCGGGTGGACCGGTCCGCGGTGCTGCGCCGGCTGGCGTTCCACACCGTCGCGGGCAGCGGGATGTCGCCGATCGCCCCGGTCGGCACCGTGCAGCGGCTGCACCCGAGCACGCCGTACGCGTGGGCGCTGGCGCACGGCCGACCGGTGCTGGTGCCGCGGACGGACGGGGCCGCGATGAGTTGGTTCACGGACGACCCGGTGCGCGGCGGGGCGATCCGGGCGCAGGGGGTGCGCTCGCTGATGGTGGTGCCGCTGATCGCCCGGGGGGCGGCGATCGGCACCGCGACGTTCTTCCGGTCCCGGACGGCGACCCCGTACGGGCAGGCGGACCTGGCGCTGGCCAGCGAGCTGGCGGCCCGGGCGGCGGTGTCGATCGACAACGCGCTGCTGTACACCCGGGAGCGGAACGCGGCCGAGCAGCGGCAGCGGGCGCTGGAGGTCGCGGAGAGCGCCCAGCAGCGGCTGGCGCTGCTGAACGAGGCGTCCACCCGGATCGGCACCACGCTGGACCTGACGATCACCGCGCAGGAGCTGGTGGACGTGGTGATCCCGCGGTTCGCGGACTTCGTGACGGTGGACATCCGCGAGGCGGTGCTGACCGGCGAGGACCCGGAGCCGGTGCCGGAGTCCGGTTCGGTGCCGCTGCGGGCGGTCGCGGTGGGTGAGCGGGAGGACGGCTCGCCGCTGACGGGGGCGGCCGACCAGATCGGGGAGACCACGCACTCGGCCAAGCTGTACGCGCAGGCGATGCGCACCGGCCGGTCGGTCCTGGTGCCGCACGTGGACGAGCCGGAGCTGCGCCGGATCGTCACGCACCCGGACCGGGTCCAGCCGGGTCTGGACGCCGGGATCCACTCGTACCTGATGGTGCCGCTGCTGGCCCGCGGCCAGGTGCTGGGCGGGGTGGAGTTCGTCCGGCTGGCCAATCCGGAGCCGTTCACCCCGGCGGACCGGGCGCTGGGCGAGGAACTGGCGGCGCGGGCGGCGGTGTGCATCGACAACGCCCGGCTGTACCGGCGCGAGCGGGACACCGCGCTGACCCTGCAGCGCAGCCTGCTGCCGCAGGACGTGCACCGCACGCCGGGGCTGGAGATAGCGCACCGCTACCTGCCCTCGACGGTGGGCGACGAGATCGGCGGCGACTGGTTCGACGTGGTGCCGCTGACCGGCGGCCGGGTGGCGCTGATCGTCGGCGACGTGATGGGGCACGGCATCCGGGCGGCCGCCACGATGGGGCAGCTGCGGACGGTGGCGCGGACGCTGGTGACGCTGGACCTCGATCCGGCGCGGGTGCTGCGGCGGCTGGACGAGGCGACCGCGCAGCTCGGCGAGGGCCAGTTCGCCACCTGCGTGTGCGCGGTGTTCGACCCGGTGGACGAGGAGTGCGTCCTGGCCTCGGCGGGTCACCTGCCGCCGGTGGTCTCGGAGCACGACGGCGAGGCCCGGCTGGTGACGCCGCCGCCAGGCGCGCCGCTGGGCGTGGGCGGGGTGCCGTTCGAGTCGGTGCGCTTCCCGCTGCGCGAGGACGGGCTGCTGGTGCTGTACACGGACGGGCTGGTGGAGCGGCGCGGGCAGGACCTGGACGAGGGCCTGGAGCTGCTGCGCGAGACGGTGACGCACCGGCAGCCGACCCTGGAGCGCGGCTGCGACGCGGTGCTGGGGGCGCTCGGGGCGACGATGGGGCAGGACGACGTGGCGGTGATCATGGCGCACGCCGGGCCGGTCGGCGCGGACCGGCTGGCGACCCTGCCGCTGTCCGGCGATCCGGCGCTGCTGCGGCACGCCCGGGAGTTCACCCGGCGGACGCTGACCGGCTGGGGGCTGGCCTCGCTGGTGGAGCCGGTGGTGCTGCTGACCGGGGAGCTGCTGGCCAACGCGCTGCTGCACGCGGGTTCGCCGCTGCAGCTGCGGGTGTTCCGGGGCGCGCTGCTGACGGTGGAGGTCGCGGACGCGGACAGCCGGGAGCCGCGGCTGCGGCCGGTGGGCGAGCACGACGAGGGCGGGCGGGGCATGCTGCTGATCAACGAGTTGGCGCACCGCTGGGGCAGCCGGGCCACCCGGGACGGCAAGGTGGTCTGGTTCGAGATGGAGCTGCCGGTCCGATCGTCATACTGATTCGGCGTCAACTTCCCTGGTGCGCATGCGTGTCAACCCCGCGCACCGGCCGGTACGGCATCCGGCGGTACGGGTCTCACCCGTCACGGCGGTGCGCTTGCCCCGGCCGGGTGACCGCTCGGCCCGCGGTGTACGGCGCGGGCCCGCGGATGCCGATGATCGTCGCGTCCGGCCCCCGAAACCGCGCGACGCCCCGGCGTTCAGCGCCGAACCTGGAGAAACCCGATGCGTTCCAGCCTCGCCAAGGTCACCACCGCCGCCTTCCTCACCGGGCTCGCCCTGCTCGGCGGAGCGGGCACCGCCTCCGCGCACGCGCACCACCATCACCACCAGGACGCCCACCCGCACGGGGCGCTGGCCGTCGGCGGCGACGCGGCGGCCCGGGGCGGCGACGCGGGCGCGGTCGGCGGCGACGCCTGGGCCGAGGACGGTGACGCGCTGGCCGTCGGCGGCGACGCGGGCGCGCTGGGCGGCAGCGCCGGTGCCGTCGGCGGGGACGCCTGGGCCGAGGGCGGCGACGCGGGCGCGGTCGGCGGGGACGCCGAGGCGCTGTGCGGCTCCGCGCTGGCCGTCGGCGGCGACGCGCTGGCGCAGGGCGGCGACGCCCTCGCGGTGGGCGGGGACGCGTTCTCCTCGAACTGACGCCCCGGCAGTGCCCCTCGCGGCCGGGCGGTGTCCTCGCGGACCCGCCCGGCCGCCGTGCTGCCGCCGCCGGGCCGCTACGGGAGCGGGGTGACGTACGCGCCGGAGATGCCGCCGTCCACCAGGAAGGTGCTGGCGGTCATGAAGGAGGAGTCGTCGCTGGCCAGGAAGGCCACCGCGGCGGCGATCTCCTCGGGTTCGGCGAACCGGCCGAGCGGGATGTGCACCAGCCGGCGGGCGGCGCGCTCCGGGTCCTTGGCGAACAGCTCCCGCAGCAGCGGGGTGTTGACCGGGCCGGGGCACAGCGCGTTGACCCGGATGCCCTCGCGGGCGAACTCCACGCCCAGCTCGCGGCTCATCGCCAGCACGCCGCCCTTGGAGGCGCTGTAGGAGATCTGCGAGGTGGCGGCGCCCATCACCGCCACGAAGGACGCGGTGTTGATGATCGAGCCCCTGCCCTGCCTCCGCATGTGGCCGATCGCGTACTTGCAGCACAGGTACACCGAGGTCAGGTTGACGTCCTGGACGCGCTTCCACGCGTCGAGGCCGGTGACCAGGATGGAGTCGTCGTCCGGCGGGGAGATGCCCGCGTTGTTGAACGCCACGTCCAGGCTGCCGTAGTGCTCGACGGCGGTGTCGAACAGGGCGCGCACCTGCTCCTCGTCGGTCACGTCGGTGCGCACGAACAGGCCGCCGGCCTCGTTGGCGGCCTTGGCGCCGCTCTCCTCGTCGATGTCGGCGCACACCACCTTCGCCCCCTCGGCGGCGAAGCGGCGCACCGTGGCCAGGCCGATGCCGCTGCCCGCGCCGGTGACGACCGCCACCCGGCCGTCAAGTCGCTTGCTCATGTCGCTCATTCCTCCGTGGCGATGAAGACGTTCTTGGTCTCGGTGAAGGCGTGCAGGGCGTCCGGTCCGAGCTCACGGCCCAGGCCGGACTGCTTGTAGCCGCCGAACGGCGTCCAGTAGCGCACCGAGGAGTGCGAGTTGACGGACAGGTTGCCCGCCTCCACGGCCCGGGCGACGCGCAGTGCCCGGCCCACGTCGCGCGTCCAGATCGACCCGGACAGGCCGTACTCGGTGGCGTTGGCGATCCGCACCGCGTCGCTCTCGCCGCGGAACGGGACCACGGCGGCGACCGGGCCGAACACCTCCTCGGTGAACGCCCGGTGGTCGGGCGCGATCGGCGCCAGCACCGTCGGCGGGTACCAGAAGCCGGGCCCCTCGGGCGCGCTGCCGCGGAACGCCACCTCGGTGTCGCCGTCCACGTAGGAGGCGACCCGCCGCCGGTGCGCGGCCGAGATCAGCGGCCCCATCTCGGTCTTCTCGTCCGCCGGGTCGCCGACCCGGACGCCCCGGACGGCGCGCTCCAGGCGCTCCATGAACTCCTCGTACACGCTCGCCTCGACCAGGATCCGGGAGCGCGCGCAGCAGTCCTGCCCGGCGTTGTCGAAGACGGCGTAGGGGGCGGTGGCGGCGGCCCTGTCCAGGTCGGCGTCGGCGAAGACGATGTTGGCGCTCTTGCCGCCGAGTTCGAGCGTGACGGGCTTGACCTGGGCGGCGCAGCCCGCCAGCACGGACCTCCCGACGGCGGTGGAGCCGGTGAACACCACCTTGCGGACGTCCGGGTGGGTGACGAAGCGCTGCCCGACCACCGGGCCGCGGCCGGGCAGCACCTGGAGCACGCCCTCGGGCAGGCCCGCGCGCAGGGCGAGTTCGGCCAGGCGCAGCGCGGTGAGCGGGGTGGGTTCGGCGGGTTTGACGATGACGGTGTTGCCCGCGGCCAGCGCGGGGGCCAGCGCCCAGGCGGCGATCGGCAGCGGGAAGTTCCACGGGACGATCACGCCGACCACGCCGAGCGGCTCGTGGAAGGTGACGTCGAGGCCGCCGGCGACCGGGATCTGCCGGCCGAACAGCCGCTCGGGGGCGCCCGCGTAGTACTCGATGACGTCGCGCGCGTTGCCCGCCTCCCAGCGGGCGTTGCCGATGGTGTGGCCGGCGTTGGCGACCTCCAGGGCGGCCAGTTGCTCGCGGTCGGCGTCCACCTCGGCGGCGAAGCGGCGCAGCAGCCGGGCCCGGTCGCCCGGCGCCACGTTCCGCCAGCTCTCGAACGCCGCCCGGGCGCGGGCGACCGCGGCGTCGACGGCGGCCGGGCCGGCCAGTTCGACGGTGGCGATCACCTCCTCGGTGGCGGGGTTGACCACCTGGTACGGCTCGGACTCCTCGGTCACCTGCTCCTCCTCGCTCCGCTCTCGCTCTCGTGCTCGCGCCCGCGCTCGTGCCGCCGCCGCTTCACAGCCGCTCGAAGCCGCGGCGGCGCTCCCAGTCGGTCACCGCGGCGTCGTACGCGGCGAGCTCGACCCGCCCGGCGTGGGCGTAGTGCCGGACCACGTCCTTGCCGAACGCCTCGGTGGCGGCCTCGCTGCGCTCGAACCGGTCGATCGCCTCGCGCAGCGTCCCGGGCACCCTGGGCGCGTCGGAGGCGTACGCGTTGCCGGTGAACTCGGCCTCCAGCGGCAGCTGGTGCTCCACCCCGTGCAGCCCGGCGGCGATCAGCGCGGCCACCGCCAGGTAGGGGTTGACGTCGCCGCCGGGCACCCGGTTCTCGAACCGCAGCGAGGACCCGTGCCCGACCACCCGCAGCGCGCAGGTCCGGTTGTCGCGGCCCCAGGCGATCGCGGTGGGAGCGAAGCTGCCCGGCACGTAGCGCTTGTAGGAGTTGACGGTCGGGGCGAGCAGCAGCGCGAAGCCGTCGAGGCAGGCGAGCTGCCCGGCCAGGAAGTGCTCCATCGTCCGGGAGAAGCCGTGCGCGCCCTCGCCGGGGAACACCGGGTGACCACGCTCGTCGCGCAGGCTCAGGTGCACGTGGCAGGAGTTGCCCTCGCGCTGGTCGTACTTGGCCATGAAGGTGAGGCTGACGCACTCCTGGGCGGCGATCTCCTTCGCGCCGGTCTTGTAGACGGCGTGGTCGTCGCAGGTGGTCAGCGCGTCGGCGTAGTGGAAGGCGATCTCGTGCTGCCCGAGGTTGCACTCGCCCTTCGCGGACTCCACCGTCAGCCCGGCCCCGGTCATGCCGGTGCGCAGGCGGCGCAGCAGCGGTTCGATCCGGGCGGTGCCGAGGATCGAGTAGTCGACGTTGTACTGGTTGACGGGCGTGAGGTCCTGGTAGTGCTTCTCCCAGGCCCGCTCGTAGCTGTCCCGGAACACCAGGAACTCCAGCTCGGTGCCCACGTACGCGCCCCAGCCGTAGCCGGCCAGCCGCTCCAGTTGGCGGCGCAGCACCTGGCGGGGCGAGACCGTGACCGGGGTGCCGTCGTGGTGGGCGAGGTCGCACTGGACCATCGCGGTGGCCGGGTGCCAGGGCACCATCCGCAGGGTGGCCGGGTCGGGGGCGAAGACCAGGTCTCCGTAGCCGCTCTCCCAGGAGGAGACGGTGTAGCCGTCGACGGTGTTCATCTCCACGTCCACCGCCAGCAGGTAGCCGCAGCCCTCGGCGCCACCGGCCAGCACCTCGGCGAGGAAGTACCCGGCGTCCAGGCGTTTTCCCTGTAGCCGGCCCTGCATGTCGGTGACGGCCAGCACGACCGTCTCCACCTCGCCCGCGGCCACCAGCTCCCGCAGCCGCTCCACCGTGAGCCGTCCCTCGACCATCCGCCCACCACCTCCGCCACCCGGCCCGCCGCACGCGAACCGGTCCGCCACGACGACGATGATCCCGCTCCGGACCCGAGCGCACCAGGGGCCGCGCGGGTGCCACCGAAGCCTGATGAACCGTCAGAAAATCATCTGCACACATGAACTGATTGATCATCAGCCTTTCCCTCCCCTGTCTCCGCTCCACCGCCCGGCGCGCTCGGACCGAAATGCGATTGCCCCCGACGGCCGGACCTGCTTCGGTGACGCCTGCCCGCCCGTCCCGCCCTCCTTGGAGCCCACGACCCGTGACCTTCCGCCTGACCGCCCTCGCCGATCCCGCCACCGGCCCGTCCTCGCGCCGCCTCGCCTGGCTGGCCTCCGCCCCGGACGGCACCCCGCTCGGCAGCGCCTTCCTACGGCTGTTCGACTCCCCCGGACAGGCCCACCTCTGCGAACTCGCCCTGGACGTCCACCCCGCCGAGCGGCGGCGCGGTGCCGGCTCGGCACTGCTCGAAGCCGCGGCGACCACGGCCCGGGAGGACGGCCGCCGCACCCTGCTCGCCCAGGCCGTCGAGGGCTCCCCGGGCGACGCGTTCCTCTCCGCCCGGGGCTTCGAACGGGCGCTCGTCCTCGAGTACGCCCGGCTGGACCTGACCCCGGCCGACACCGGCACCGGCACCGCAGCCGACACCGGCACCGCAACCGACGCCACCGAGGCCGGTGGAGTGGCGAGGCCCGAACTCCCGCCCGGGTACCGGCTGGTGTCCTGGCTCGGCAGCTGCCCCGAGGAGTGGCTGCCCGCTTTCACCCGGGCCCGCACCGCCATGGACGACATGCCGATGGGCGACACCGACTTCGGTGTGGTCGCGTGGGACGAGGCCCGGGTGCTGGCCGCGGCGCGGGCCGTCGCCGACCGGGGCGAACTGCTGCACACCGCCGCCGTGCTGGAGACCGCCACCGGCGACCTGGTCGGGTTCAGCGAGCTGGTGCTGCCCGCCGACCGGTCCGGCGACGGCCAGCACTACGGCACCGCCGTCCAGCCCGCCCACCGCAGGCGCGGCCTGGCCCGGGCGATGAAGGCGGAGGCGATCCGCTGGACGCGGGCCGAACACCCCGGGATCACCGGCCTGCGCACCGACACCGCCGACCACAACACCGGCATGCTGGCGGTCAACCGCGCCCTGGGCTACCGCAGCACCCACCGCTCCATCGAGTTCCGCCTCCCGCTGTGATCCGGCACCGGCCGCCGTCTGGACGCCTCCTCTCGAGACCCGTGCTCCACCGCCCGGCCGCGCCGCGTCATCCGAGTGCCGATCGGTGTCCGGGTGCTCCACGGGCTGGTCGACCCGACCGTGCCGGCGCACCTGCCGGCACGGACCGCCCTCGGTCGGTCTCGCCCGATCCGGCCGCGTACCCCAGCGGAGGCAGCGGAGCAGCAGTGCCCGCACCACCGCCGCCCACCGGGCCCGGCCCGTCGCCGTGTTCCGCGCACCCATGCGCTCCCTCCCTCTCCCTCTTCCGGGGGTGCCGTACCGGTCCTCGGGCCGGTGCCCCCTGGTAATCCGTTTGTCTCCCGGCAACCGCGCTGCGAGGCTGCCTGTCATGTCCGTTCATGAACCACCGGCCGACCTCGCCGCGTTCTTCACCGACGGCCGGCTGGTCTCGGTCCCGCGCCGACCGGCCCGCCGCGCCGCCCTGCTCGAACACCTGGTGCGCGCCCTCTTCGACCCCGAGCGCCCGTACCGCGAGCAGGAGGTCAACGAGGCGCTGCTCACCGTCCACCCCGACACCGCCATGCTGCGGCGCTACCTGATCGAGGCCCGGCTGCTGACCCGTACCCGGGACGGGTCGAGCTACCGGCGGGCCGTCACCGCCGACCACGACGCCCCGACCGGACCGAGCGGGCCGGTGGACGCTCAGCCGCCCGCCGCGTAGCTCCAGAACTCGCGCATCAGCGGCGGCGCGGTGGGCCCCGTCATCTCCCGCTGGGTGAGCAGCACCGTCACCAGGCCCGTCCGCCGCACCAGGTGGGCGGCGGTGCCGGTGCCGCCGACCCAGCCGTAGCGGCCCGGGGTGTTCCACGGCTCGCGGCGGACCACGTCCACCGAGCCGCCGTAGCCCCAGCCCTGCCCTTCCAGGAACAGCTCGCTGTCGACCCGTTGGCGCTCCGTCAGGTGGTTGGTGGTCATCAGCCGGACCGCGCCCAGCGAGAGCACCCGCCGCCCGTCCTCGGCGCGGCCGCCGGCGCGCAGCATCCGCAGGAACGTGAACAGGTCGTCGAGCGTGGACACCAGGCCGCCGGCCCCGGACGGGAACGGGGGCGGGGTGCTCCACTGGCCGTCCGGTGGGTCCGCCACCTCCAGGGTGCCGTCCGGACCCGGGCGGTACAGCGGGGTCAGCCGGCCGGGTGGCGCGTGGAAGGCCGTGTCGGGCATGCCCAGCGGCTCGAACAGCCGCTCCGTCAGAACCTGGTCGAGCGGCTGTCGGGCCGCCCGGGCGATCAGGACGCCCTGGATGTCGGAGCAGGTGTTGTACAACCATGCCTCGCCCGGCTGGTGGAGCATCGGGATGCCCGCCAGGGCGGCCGTCCACTCCTCGGGTGGGGCCACCTGCTGCGGCTGTGGCGGACCCTGCGCCAGCTCCGCGAACAGCGGGGCCAGCGCGGGGAGGGTGAAGTCCGCCGCGAAGCCGTAGCCGGCCCGCGACTCCATGACGTCCCGCACCGTGACGGGCCGGTGCGCCGGGACGGTGTCCGTCACCGGGGCGTGTGGCGTCCGCACCACGCGCGGGTCTGCCAGCTCCGGCAGCCAGCGCTCGACCGGATCGTCCAGGGCGAGCACCCCGTCGTCGACCAGCTGGAGCAGCGCCACGGCCGTGACGGGCTTGCCGACCGAGGCGATCCGCACCGGCGTCTCCCTGGTCAACTCGCCCGCGGCGGCCGTCTCGACCCGCCCCTCGCGGGCGATCAGGGCGACCGCTCCCGGCACCGTCCCGTCCGCGACCCGGCGATCCAGCAGCGCCTGCAGGCCGCCCGCACCGCGCGGCTCGTCCGTCGTGCGCGTCCCGTTCGTCCCGTTCGTCTCACGCATCGTGTTCCCCTTTCGACGCCGGTGCCCGATCCGCACCGTCCGTACCGTTCGCACCTTCTGTCTCCTGCTGGAGGAAGTGTGCCCCGGTCCCCGAGCCGATCCACCGAACGATCGGCTGGCCTTGGCGCGCCGATCGGTTGACACCCCATCAGCCGATCGGTTGCCCCGGCCGTCGACCGCCGGTTGGTTTTCCGCCGCACGGGCGCGTCGGGCCGCCGGAACCCGCCGTCCGGGTGCCGGACGCGGGTAACGTGGCCCGCACCCCTGACCGCCGCAGGTGCCGGAGGTGCCGGTGTCCGACCTCGTGCTGATGATGTCCGTGTCCGTCGACGGCTACTTCTCCGGGCCCGACGGCGATCTCGGCTGGCAGCTCGTCGACGACGAGCTGCACGAGCACTTCAACCGCCGGCTGGCGGCGATGAGCGGCTTCCTCGACGGCCGCGTCACGTACCAGCTGATGGCGGAGTACTGGCCCACCGCCGACCAGGACCCGACCAGCACCCCGCCGGTGGTCGAGTTCGCCCGGATCTGGCGGGAGATGCCGAAGACGGTCTTCTCCCGCACCCTCGACCACGCCGGCTGGAACACCACGATCGCCCGCAGCGTCGATCCGGAGGCCGTCACCGCCCTGAAGTCCTCCGCCGCCTCCGACCTGGCCGTCGGCGGCGCCGTCCTCGCCGCCGAACTCCGCCGGTTGGACCTGATCGACGAGTACAGCCTCTACGTCCACCCGGTGGTGCTGGGCCGGGGCCGCCCGCTGTTCCCGCCCTCCGACACCCGCACCGACCTGGTGCTCGCCGAGACGCACACCTTCGGCAGCGGCGTCACGCTGCTCCGCTACCTGCGCCGCTGACCGCAGACCACCCACCGCCCAGCGCCACGGCCCACCGCCCACCTGCCGGGAGCCGGAAGGAGGAGCCCCGACCCACCAGCAGGCCACCGTTACGGCGTGCCCGAGCCGGCCGGCTTCGACGCCCCTTCGGACGCCCCGCCGGAAGCCGGTCCGGAGGACGCGCCACCGCCCGGCGAACCCGGCGAGCCCGGTGACCCCGGTGCACCGGACGGCCCGGAGGAGCCGGGCTGCCCGGGCGAGCCCGAACCGCCGGAGGACGGCGCGGACGGTGCGGACGACGCGCCGGACGAGGGTGCCGAGGAGCCGCCGGACGGCGTCCCCGTCCCGGAGCTCCCGCCGGAGGACCCGGAACCGGAGGCGCCAGGCGAGGCCGACCCGTCGGTCCCGCCCGTCCCGCCCACGGGACGGTCGAACTGACGGCCCGTCGCCTGGTCCACCAGCACGATCCGGTTCACCGGCGCCGCGGCGGGCCGCACCGTCACCACCCCGCCCGGGTGGAACGAGGACCAGGCCGTCCCGGTGTACGTGCCGCCGCTGCCGCTCGGCGGCGTCAGCGGGTTGCCGCAGGCGCAACGCACCCTCGGCACGCCCTGGTTGTCGACCAGCACGGCCGTCCCGGACTGCAGGACGGCCTGGTACGGGGTGGCTTGCCCGCTCTGGTAACCGTGGTTGGTGACCCGGGTGTCCTGGCGCAGCACCACGGGGGTCAGGCCGTTCAGGTAGCCGTCGATCTGCGAGGTGTCGATGCCCTCGACCCCGGCCCAGGCCCGGGCCTTGTCGGTGTTGGCGGCCAGGTACCCGGAGAGTTTCGGCACGTCGCAGCTGGCCACTTCCCTGGTCCCGCCGTACAGGCCGGGCTGCCCGCCGTCCACGGCGCCGCCGGACGCGGCCGGGCTGCCGGACGCGCTCGACCCGCCGGACGCGGTCGGGCTGCCGGACGCAGACGGGGCGGAGCCGCTGGGCGAGGCCGAGTCGGGCGTGCCGCCGTTGGCGACCGAGTCGGTGAACGGTTCCTGCCCGGCCGCGGCCACCGGTTGCATCTCGACGGCCTGGGCCGTGCCGCCCCCGCCCGAGCCGCCGGTGGCGACCACGCCGAGCGCGACGCCCAGCCCGACGACGAGGACCGCGCCCGCGAGCACCGGCCCCTTCCGCCACCACGGCTTCCCGCCGCCACCCGCACCGCCCCCGGCCGTCGACCGACCCCCGCTCGGCGGCCCGCTCCCGCCCCCCGACGCCCCGCTCCCCTCGCTCGGCGGCACCCCGCCCGCCGAAGCACCCGACGCAGCGCCCGAGGGCCGCGCCCCGCCCGCCGACAGCGGCCCGGACGGCGGCCCCACCGGACCACCCCTGCTCCCGCTCCCGCTCCCGCTCCCAGATGGGAAGGACGACGCAGCCCCCACCGCGTCCCCGGCAGCGCTCCCGCCGTCACCCCCGGCCGACGGCCGCCCGACCTCCGTGGGCTGCGGTTCCGCAACTGCCGGGCCGTCGCCGCCCGCCCGCTCCACCAGTTCGGTCGGCACCCCCTCCGCACCCCCGGCGCCCCCGGCGTCCGCCCCCGGCCGGACCACCTCCGTGGGAGGCCCCGCCGGCCCGGAGGCTCCGGAGACACCTGGCGGCGCGACAGGCACGACCGGCTCGGCCGTCCCGCCCACCACCTCGCCGCCCGCCACCTCGGTGGGGCGGTGCGGCGGCGGAGCCTGGGCACCTTCGTTCTCGTGGTCCGGCCCTGCGGGTTCCCCGGATTCCCCGGGCTGCCGGGGTGTCGGCTGCTCACTCACGGGACTTCCTCCCGGTCGGACTCCCCCGAGTCCAGCTGCGGCACCCACCATTGTCCGCCCGCTCCCCCGCCCCCGCTCCCCCGGCTCCGGCCGCGCCCCGCCACGCCCCGCCCCGCACGCGGCAACTCGCCGCCCGCCGCGCCCTGTCGGAAGCTGGAGGGACCGGCCGCTCCGGGCCGGTGCCCGGAGGACCTCGCTCGAAGGGCCGGTGAGACGTGTGACTGGTGCCGCCACTCCCGCGGACCCCCGCACCCCCTCGTCCCCACCTCCCCCACCCCCACCGCCTTCCTCGCCGTCCGACCGGTTCGCCGCGCCCTGGTGGTCTGTGCCGCTCTCCGCGCTGGTCACGGTGGCCGGCGCGCTCGCGGCGATGGCGGCGGTGGCCGCGCTCGGCCTCTGGCTGGCGGGCGCGGACGACCTGCCGGGCGGCGGTTTCGGTCCGGTGCTGGCCGCGACGCTGCTGACGGCGCTGGGCGCACCGGCGCAGTTGGACGGCGGCGCGGCCTTCGTGGCGACCGCGCAGGGCGGGATCACCGCGATGCCGCTGTCGGTGACGCTGGTGGGCGCGCTGGTGGCGGCGTACCTGTTCCTGCGGCCGATGCGCCGCCACGCGGTGGTGGGCGGGCGGCTGCTGCTGGCCCGGGTGCTGGCGCTGGCGGCCGGCTGGACGGTGGCGGTGCTGCTGCTGTCCGCGGCGGCGCGGCACTCCTTCACGGTGTCGACCGGCGATCCGCTGATCGACGAGCTGGGCGGGGCGTTCGGTGCGGCGCCGACGGTGGGGTTCCGGGTGGACCCGGGCCCGGCGGTGAGCTTCGGCCTGCTGTGGCTGGCGGTGGTGGTGCTGCTGGCGCTGGCCGCCTCGCGGCGCGCGCCGTTGCCGACCGGCTGGGTGCGCTGGCACGGCACGCTGCGGCCGACGGTGCACGCGGTGCTGGTGCTGCTGCTGGTGTACGTGCTGCTGGGGCTGGTGGGCGGCCTGGTGGCGGTGGTGACGGGCAGTGAGCCGCGGCAGACGCTGGCGGTGGTCTGCCTGGGGCTGCCGAACCTGGCGTGGCTGGGGTTCGGGGTGGGCCTCGGCGCGTCCTGGCACGGCCACGTCACGAACAGCCTGGGCCTGCCGTTCCCGCATCCGCTGGCGGCGGTGCTGCGCTCCGGGCGGGACGTGACGCTGGACCTGGGCGCGCTGGCCGAGCAGAACGGCTGGGCCTGGCTGCTGCTGCCACTGGCGGCGCTGCTGGTGCTGGCGGCGGGCGTGGTGGCGGCGGCCCGGGCGCGTCCGCCGCTGCCGGTGTGGCGGTCGGTGGTGCAGTCGGCCGTGGTGCTGGCGCTGGCGGTGCTGGCGGTGGGCCTGGTGACCCGGGTGTCGGCGGTGTACGGGCTGTCGCTGCTGGGCCTGGGCGGCGAGGGGCGGACGGTGCTGGAGCCGGACCTGCTGACCGCCGTCCCGATCGCCGCCGGCTGGGGCGCCCTGTCCGGCCTGCTGGGCGCGCTGGTCGTCCGTCGGCGCTTTCGCGGCGGGGCCCCGCCCGGCACCGCCGCGAAAGCTCCGGCGGGCCGGACGGAACCCTGACGCCCTGGACGCCCCTGTGCCCGCGCCCGGAACCCGGGGCCCGGTCGGGCGCGTCAGCCGTCGATGCGGTGCTGCGTCCAGAAGGACGTCAGGTCGACCGTGGTCGCGGCCTGCGCGGCGGCCTTGAACTCGGCGGTGGTGGAGATCCCGTACCAGTGCGCCGCCGCGTAGTCGTGCAGCAGTTTGGTCATCGCGGTGTCGCCGATGGTGCGGCGCAGGTCGTGCAGGGCGCACTTGCCGTAGCCGTAGACGACCGCCGAGTAGCGGGAGGAGTGGGCGTCCCAGTAGGCCATCGAGTTGCTGATCTTCTCGGCGGAGGAGGCCCAGGAGGTGCTGTTCCAGCAGTTGGTGCCGGTCTTGCCCTGGGCGAGGTCGGTGGCGTAGTCGGTGAACGCCTCGTCCAGCCAGGGGTTGTTGTACTCGTCGTCGCCGACGATGCCGTACCACCACTGGTGGCCGATCTCGTGGGTGAGCGCGGTGGTGGAGACCAGGTCGAGGACGAAGCCGGGGTACTCCATGCCGCCGAACCAGAAGTTGTTGTCGATCACCGCGTCGAGTTCGCCGTAGGGGTAGGCGCCGAACCGTCCGGCGTGCGCGTCGACGGCGGACTTGGCGGTGCTCAGCATGGACTGCGCGTCGCTGGAGCTGATGCCGCTGACCGAGTAGACGTTGACCGCGGTGCCGGCCGCCGAGCTGCCGGATGTCTTGCTGAATGGTCCGGCGGCCCAGGCGAACTCGCGGACGTTCTTCGCGGTGGCCGTGGTGACGGTCCGTCCGCTGCTGCCGGGGGTGTCGACGGAGCTGCCGGTGGCGGGGACGAGCAGGCTGCTGGGGTGGTCGAGGGTGACGGTGTAGTCGGAGGCCAGGGTGTAGAAGGACTCACCGTTGTTGGTGTAGGGGTCCAGGTGCCAGCCGCCCGCGTCGCGCACCGCGAGGACGGGCAGCGCGTTGCCGATGAAGGCGAAGGCCCCGTCGCGGCCGAACCGGTCGGCGCCGGAGGGGACGGCGATGGACAGGTCGAAGCCGAGGCTGCCGCTCTGGCCCTGGGCGAGCGGCGCGGGCAGGGTGACCTTGAGCGCGGTGCAGCTGACGCTGAGCGCGCCGGCGGTGCCGCCGGTCAGGTTGCTGACGGTGACGGGCGTGCTGGGGCAGCTGCCGTGGGCGTTGTCCCAGAGCCGCAGGTACACCTCGGTCAGCGGGGTCGCCGAGGGGTTGGTGAAGCCGATGCCCTGGTGACCGGTCCAGGTGGCGCCGCTCGCGTCGCTGCTCAGGCTGACGGTGTACCCGGTGGGGGCCGGGGTGCGGGTGGCGTCGGTGGTGGGCGGGGTGGTGGTGCCGCCGGAGACATCGAGCGCGAAGTCGTCGAGCACGAAGCTGGTCTGCAGGCTGGCGTCCTCGACGCCGCTGAAGGCGAGGCTGACGGTCTGTCCGGCGTACGCGGAGACGTCGAGCGTCTTCTTCACGTAGCCGGCGGCGGCGTCCAGGTTGGAGTAGGTGGCGAGGGTGGTGCTGCCGAGCTTCGCGGTCAGTTTGTCGTACGCCGTGGTCTTGGTGGTCTCGGCGGTGTCGACGTGCAGCCAGAAGCTCAGGGTGGCGCTGGTGCAGCCCGCGGGGAGGGTCACGGTCTGCGCGAGCGTCTCGGTGTGCGCCGAGCCGTAGCCGTTCAGCCAGGCGAAGGACGTCCCGCCGTGGGCGCTCTGCCCGCTGTCGCTGGTGATCACGCCGCTGGACGAGGTCCAGGGCGAACTTCCGGACTCGAACCCGCCGTTCACGACCACCTGGGCCGGCGTGCAGGCGGCGGCCTGCGCGACGGTGGCGGTGGCGGTCACGGTGCCGGCGGCGACGAGCACGGTGGTGCCCAGGACGGCGACGGCGCGGGTGGCGAGGGCGCGGAGTCTGTTGCTCATGGTGCTCCTCTCGGTCGCCAGGGTCTGTGGGGGCCCTGGCCGAGGGGCAGACTGCCAGCAAACACCCGACTTTGAAAGGTGCATGCCACTGATCGTTACGCCCCGGAAACGAGCGGAAACCTTCAGGGTTCGAACACCGGCCGCGCCCAGGCCGGCGGCCGCGGCGGCGGGTCCGCCCCCGGGACGACCGGTGGAACGGCCGGCGGAACAGCCTCCGGGACGACCCGCGGAGCAGCCGGGCGCGCACCCCGGGGGGCCTCGCGGGACGCGGGGCGCGGGGCGCTGCGCGGGTCCGTCGCCGCCCGCAGCGCCGCGACGAACTCCAGGCAGCTCCCGTACCGCGCGCCGGGCCGCTTCGCCATCGCCCGCTCCAGCACCGCGCCCACCCCGGCGGGCAGGTCCGCGCGCCGCTCCCGGACGTCCGGCGGCGGGTCGTTGAGGTGCGCCCAGAGCAGTGCCAGGTCGTCGTCGCGCCGGTAGGGCGGGCCGCCGGTGAGCATCTCGAACACCACGCAGCCCAGGCTGTACACGTCGCACCGCCCGTCCACGGGCTTGCCGGAGATCTGCTCGGGGGCCACGTAGTCGAGGGTGCCGACGAACTGGCCGACGCTGGTCAGGCCGGTCAGCGAGAGCGACTTCTTGGTCAGGCCGAAGTCGGTCAGGTAGGCGTGCTCGGGGCGGTCGGGATCGGTGCCCTCGGCGATCAGCACGTTGCCCGGTTTGACGTCCCGGTGGACCAGGTCGTGGGCGTGCGCGGCGTCCAGCGCGCTGGCCACCTGGACGGCGATCCGCACGGTCTGGGCGGCCGTCAGCGGCCCCTGCCGGTCGAGCAGCGCGCGCAGGTCGCGGCCGCGCACGTACCGCATGGCCAGGTACAGCACCCCCTCGGCCTCGCCCGCGTCGTACACCGGGACGATGTTCGGATGGTCGAGCGAGGCGGCGACGTGCGACTCCCGGACGAAGCGCTGCCGGAAGTTCTCGTTGCGGGCCAGCTCGGGGGCCAGCAGCTTGACCGCGACGGTGCGGCCCAGCCGCAGGTCCTCGGCGCGGTAGACCACCGCCATGCCGCCCCGCCCCAGCACGTGCTCCAGCCGGTAGCCGGCCAGCGTGCGCCCGTCCAACTCGCCGGGCTCCGCGGCGGCGGCCGGCGGATCGGCCTGCGCGGCGGGCCGCCCGGAGGGTTCGGAGGACCGTTCCCCTGACATCGGGTCAGCCCCGGTCGGACGCGCGGTCGGCCGCCGCGTAGCCCTGGAGCTGGGCGGCGTCGCAGTAGTACCAGCGACCCCGGTCGAGGTCGAGCAGCCAGGCGTCCGAGCCGTCCAGCACCGCGCCGAGCCGCAGCTCGCGGGTGCCGTCGCGGAAGGTCTCCAGGTCGATCCGGCCGGCCGCCCAGTCGTCGACCAGCCGCCGGTAGGTGGCTAGTGAGCGTTCCAGCGCGGCGAGCAGCGGACGCGGGTCCTCGGTGGTGGCGAGCGGGCCGCCGGCCGACGGGGGGCGTTGCGGGAGGGCGACCAGCAGCCGTCCGTCGACCCACGCGGACCAGCCGTTGGAGCAGACGATCCGGGCCCAGTTGCCGTGGGCCTCGGCGAGCGCGACCGGGAGCAGCGGGTCGAGCGGCACTCCGGCGGCGGCCGGGTCGGGCGCGGTCCAGGTCGGCAGGCCGTCGGCCGGGACGACGTGGGTGGGCCGGAATCCGTCGGGCGGGCCCATGCGCTACCGCCGCATCACGGCGGGTTCGTGCCGGCGCAGCAGTCGGGCGACGACCAGTCCGTACGCGACGGCCAGCACGATCAGCATCCCCAGGTCGAGCAGCCAGATGCCCGGCCGGTGCGCGAACAGCGGGTCGTCGGTGAGCTCGCCGGGCACGGTGGCGTGCAGGTCGATGGTGGCGGCCATCGCGCCGAGCGCCCAGCGGGACGGGACGAGCCAGGACAGCTGGTTGAGCACCGGGATGTGGTCGAGTTGCAGCAGCGCCCCGCAGAACACCACCTGGACGATGGCGACCAGCACCAGCAGCGGCATGGTCACCTCCTCCTTCTTGACCAGCGCGGAGATCAGCAGGCCGAGCATCATCGCGGTGAGCGAGAGCAGCGCCACGGCGAGGGTGATCTCCAGCAGCGGCGGGAGGAGCACCCCGCTGCCGCCCTGCGGTCTGAGCTTCACGCCGATCAGCGCGACCATGGTCAGCACCACCGACTGGACGACCGTGACGGTGCCCAGCACGACGGTCTTCGAGCACAGGTACGCGGATCTGGACAGGCCGACGGCACGTTCGCGCTGGTAGATCGTCCGCTCCTTGACCAGTTCGCGCACCGCGTTGGCGGCGCCGGTGAGCACCCCGCCGACGCACAGGATCAGCAGCGCGTTCAGCGCGGTGTCCTGGTCGAGCCGGCTGCCGGCCAGGGCGCGCGCCATCGCGCCCATGACGAACGGCAGCGCGATCATCACGGCGAGGAAGGTCCGGTCGGCGGAGAGCGCGCTGGCGTAGCGGCGGCAGAGCGTGCCGACCTGTTTGCGCCAGCGCCGCGGCCGGGGCGCGGGCGCGGGGACGATCCCGGCCTCCGGCCGCTCCCGCTCGGCGGGGGCGAGCGCGCCGGGCCAGTCGCCGGGGCCGCCGGCCGGGCCGCTGACGTAGCTGCGGTAGGGGGTGGAGGCGCGGAACTCGCCGGCCCAGTCGCGGTCGGTCTGGTTCTCGAACGCCTCGAAGGCGTCCGGCCAGTGCGCGAACCCGAAGTGCTCCAGCGTCTCGCCGGGCGGCCCGTACCAGGCGGTGCGCCCGCCGGGGGCGAGCAGCAGCAGCCGGTCGCACAGGTCGAGGCTGAGCACGCTGTGGGTGACCACGATGACGGTCCGCCCGTCGTCGGCGAGGCCGCGCAGCATCTGCATCACGGACCGGTCCATGCCGGGGTCGAGCCCGCTGGTGGGCTCGTCGAGGAAGAGCAGGGACGGTTTGGTGAGCAGTTCGAGGGCCACGCTGACCCGCTTGCGCTGGCCGCCGGAGAGGCTGGAGATGACCTGGTCGGCGCGTCTGCCGAGGCCGAGTTCGTCGATCACCTCCTCGACCCGGGCGGCCCGCTCCTCGGGCGCGGTGTCGTCGGGGAAGCGCAGTTCGGCGGCGTACGCCAGGGCCTTCCGGACCGGGAGCTGGGTGTGCAGGATGTCGTCCTGCGGGACGAGGCCGATCCGGCGGCGCAGTTCGGCGTAGTCGCGGTAGAGGTCGCGGCCGTCGTAGCGGACGGTGCCGCGGTCGGCGGGGCGCAGACCGGTGAGCGCGTTGAGCAGGGTGGACTTGCCGGCGCCGCTGGGCCCGGCCACCGCGAGCAGGCACTTCTGGCCGACCGGGAAGGTGACCCCGTCGAGCAGGGTGCGGCCGTCGGCGACCTGGACGGTGAGGTCCTCCACGTCGAGGTCGATGTCGCCGGTGTCGACGAACTCCTGCAGTTCGTCCCCGACCAGGCAGAACACCGAATGGCCGATTCCGACCAGGTCTCCGGGGCCGACGGGGGCCTCTCGCACGGGCCGGCCGTTCAGGTAGGTCCCGTTGTGGCTGTCCAGGTCGGCGATCCGGTAGCCGCCGCCGGGCGCGGCGCGCAGCTCGGCGTGGTGCCGGGAGACCGACAGGTCGCCGACCACCAGGTCGTTGTCGGGGGCGCGGCCGATCCGCACCACCCTGGTCGGCAGCGGCATGACGCTGGACGGCGGCCGGCGGGAGCCGGTGATCGCGGTCAGCGCGGACGGGCGGCTGCCGGGCAGCGGGTGCACGGCGGTCGGTTCGGGCAGCGCGCTGAACGTGCAGCGCGGCCCGTCACCCGGGCTGCCCAGGCACAACACGGTACCCGGCCCGATCTCCAGGTGGACGACCCGGTGGCCGTCGGCGGCGTAGGTGCCGTTGGTGGAGCCGGTGTCGTCGACGAACCAGTGGCCGTCACCGGCGTGCAGTTGCGCGTGGTGCCAGGAGACCCGCGGGTCGGTCAGCACGATGTCGCCGGTGGGGTCGCGTCCGAGTGCGTACCTGCGGCTCGGCGTGATGACCGTGGAGTCGCCGTCGGTTTCGAGGATCAGTCTCGGCGCGGTGAGCGCACCCTCTCGCTCTCCCATAGCTCGATGCTAGACCGCGCGGTGAGCACCCGCCCGGGGGGCGGTTTTCAGCCCTTCGGGTGACAGTGGGAAGCGGCCGCCCCGGATCGGGTACCTGTGGGGTCGGGACCGAGCGTCCCGTTGGGCGGCGGATGGGAGCTGGCTTGTGAACACCTGGGCAACCTGGACCACTCAGGGCATTCTGTCCGGCCACGGCGGCGTGCGGACCGTCGAGATCGGCGTCATCACCGGGGACCTGACGGTGCACACCATGTGGATCGAGGGCGAGGCGCGGCTGACCGTGCAGTACAGCGGCGCGCTCGACTGGTTCACCGTGGAGGGCAGCCCCGTGGCCGCCGCGGACGAGGCGACGGCGCGCGAGGTGCACCAGCACATGGTCGAGGCCGTGAAGACGGGCGGAGGTGCCACCGCCCCACGGTCCTGACCGGAGGCCCGGCCCGGGCCGCCGCCGACCCGCCGTCGGCCGCGGCCCGGGTTTCGTGCGTCCCGGCCCGGCGTCGGCGTCCGGGGCACGGTCCGTCGGGCTGCCGTGCCGCCCGGCCGTCGGGTCACGGGCAGGCGTAGGTGAACGCGGCCTCGGCGTAGTGCCCGCTGCCGTCGGCCCCCTCCAGGACCTCCAGCCGCGCGCCGGCGGCGAACTCGCCGTGTCCCCGGAAGCTCCACTCCAGCGTGACGTCGGTGCGCCGGTGCCCGGCCGCCACGTGCTGGACGAACGGCCCGGAGACGGTGCCGTCGTTGCGCAGCCACCGGTAGGTCACCCGGCCCGCGCCGCCGTCGGTCTCCAGCGTCCCGGTGACCACGGCGGTGCCGTCGCACCCGGGCCCGGCGGACGCGGTCCCCGCCGTCACGCCCACCACCTCGACGGGGCGCCCGTACCGCTCCCAGAGCAGGTACCCGAGCAGCGCGAGCAGGAGCACCAGCGGCACCAGCAGCCACCTGTCCCACCGCCGCGGCGACGGCGCCGCCGCCACGGCCTCCCCGCGCCACACCGCGACGGCCCCGGGCGGCACCCCGGGGCCGTACCGCCGCAACTCGCCCTCCGGCGCGGGCCCACCGGGCTCGGGAAGGATCGCGGCGAGGTCCACGGGAGGCGGCGCCACCGGACCCAGCCGAACGGTCTGGGCCGCGTCGTCCAGCCGGACGGTCCGCTCGGCGTCGGACGGCGGTGGCGGTGGCGGTGGCGGCGGGACGGACGGGCGGAGCTGGACGGTGCGCAGGTCGTCCTGCGGGGCGGCGGCGGATCGCAACCGGACCGTCCGGTCCGGGTCGTTGCGCCTGCGGACCGGCCCGAGCCGGAAGCCGGGGTCGGGGGCGTTGTCGGTCATCGTCGTGCTCCTCCTACCTCGGCGGGCAGATCATGAGGTACGAGGGCGAGGCGGTGGTGTCCCCCGCCGGGGTGGTGACGCTCACGCCCACGTTCTTGGCCCGCTGGTTGCAGGCGAAGGTGTGCGGCCGGGTCACCGTCCCCTTCGCCGGGACGTCGACGGACTCGGCTGCGGAAGGAACTCCGTCGTCGTACCAGGTCAGCGTCACTCTCCCCGCAGTGCTCCCGGCCGGTTCCACCGACACCAGGAACCCGGCCGTCAGCGTCGTCCCCTCCACACGGCCGGAGAGCCTCCGCACCGTCACAGTGACCGGCGGCGCACTGCTCGCCGTCACGCTGGGCGTCGAACCGGGCGCGGTCGGGCTCGGGCTCGTGCTCAGGCTCGGCTTCGGGGAGGTGCTGGGCTTCGTCGTCGGGCTCGGCGACGTGCTCGGGCCGGTCTCCTCGGTCGGCGTGGAGGTGGGCGAGGCGCCGGGGCTCGGGCTGTCGCCGGGGGTCGGCGGGGGCTCGGCCGTCGGTGGCTCGGGGGGCCGGACGCTGGTGGTGGCGAGCGGGGCGGCGACCGGCCGCGGGTCGGCGGTGGTGCCGTTCCCGTCCGCGGAGGCGACCGCCGCGAGCGCGCCCGTGACCAGGACGATCGCGCCGACGGTGGCAATCAGCCGTCCCCGGAACGGAACGCGCGGGCGCGGGGCCGGTGGCGGCGGGGCGAGCACCGTCGTCGCGTACGAGGTCGCGCCGGGCAGCGCGCCCTCGCCCGGGGCGGAGGGCAGCAGCAGCGGCAGCAGGGCGACCAGCGCGGCGAGCCGTTTGCGTCCGCGGTCCTCCCAGTCCGCGCCGTAGGCGGCCCCGGCGGCGGCCTCCAGCTCGCCGACCAGGGCCTCCGCGCCGGCGGGGCGCTGTTCGGGGGTCTTGGCGAGTCCGGCCCGGATGAGCGGGCGGAGCGCTTCGGGGGCCTGGACGTCGGGGATCTCGGCCTCGGTGTGCTGGACGGCGAGTTCCATCAGTGTGGTGCCCGCGTAGGGCTTGGCGCCGGTGAGGCACTCGAAGAAGGTCGCGGTGGCGGCGTACACGTCGGTGGCCGGGGAGGCGGGGCGGCCGGCCCACTGCTCGGGGGCCATGTAGGCGGGCGTCCCGGCGACGGTGCCGCCGGAGCCCGTGCGGACGGCGATGCCGAAGTCGACGAGTTTCGACTCGCCGTCCGCGGTGACCAGGACGTTGCCCGGCTTGTAGTCGCGGTGCACGACACCGGCCCGGTGCGCGGCGGCCAGGCCGAGCAGGGAGCCCTTGAGCACGACGAGGGCGGCCTCCGGTCCGGTGCCGCCCTCGGCGCGCAGCAGGTCGCGCAGCGAGACGCCCTCGACGAGCTCCATCACGATGGCCGCGCCGCGCGGGCCCTCGACGTACTCGTACAGGCGGGTGACGTGCGGGCTGTCGAGGGCGGCGAGCAGTTCGGCCTCGACCCGGAACGCGGCCTGGTCGGGGTGGTCGCCGAGCAGGTACTTGACGGCGACGGGGGTGCCGGTGGCCCGGTGCCGGGCGAGGACGACGCGGCCGGACGCGCCGGCGCCCAGTTCACGTCCGTGCGCGTAGTCGGGGAGTTCCCAGCGGGCGTCCCGCGGGGGCCGGTCCGCCGGTCCGTCCTCCGGGTGCTGATCGTCGCTCACCTTGTCCACCCCCGGCGCCCCCGTGCTGTGCGGGGGCGTCCCGTCCGTCGCCTGCGGGCCGGCGCGGGTGCGCGGCCACCGGGAGTGACGCGCCCCCGGCCGGAGGAGTTCCGGTCCGGGGGCGGGGGAAGGTCACGATTCGACTGTTTCGCACACCGACGTTCCGCACGCCGGTGTTCGGCCCGTCACCAGGCGCTGTCCGGGGGTGACGGGTCGCGGCGGCGGGCGGAATCGGCGGCCTCGGCGGCGGTGGAGCCGTGGTGGATCAGCTGCTGGCCGAGGGCGGTCAGCGCCCGTCCGACGGCGAGTTCGTCGCCGATCTCCGGGTCGGCGGGGTCGGTCCGGCTGCGGTGCGCCTCGGCCTCGACCTCGATCAGGTTGACGCCGGTGTCGAGGACGGCGTGCGCCTGGGTGAGGTCGCCGGCCTCGACCACCCGCAGCCGGACCGACCACTCGGTGCTGTGCGGCCCGGACGCCGCCACGTGTCCGCTCACCGCCGCTCCTCCTGCTGCTGGGACGGGTCCGCGGTCGGGTCGCCCTCGGCCCGGGACTCCTCCCCCGCGTGCATGGTCTGGTAGGAGGTGATGCCCTCCTCCGGGTCGGCGGCCCGGACGTCCTCCTCGTCCCGCCGGTCCTTCTGGTCGAGCCTGTCGTTCATCTGTGACATCTCGGGCTCCTCGCTCTGGCACCCCCGCTGCTCCTTCCAGCGTGCCTCCGCGGGCGGCCTCAGTCGAGTTCGGCCAGCAGGTCCGGGTTGACCGCCCCGACGATCGTCCGGACGTCGGCCTCCGCGACGGCGGGCCACAGCACCGCGCGGGCGTCCCGGTAGCGCTCGGCCAGCCGGGCCCGGTCCGCCGCCGGGAGCAGCGCGGCGCGGTCGGCGCGGGAGTTGTGCGCGTTGTCGGCGATCTTGACCAGGGTGGCGGCGTGGTCGGTGACGACGTCCAGCAGCATCGTCCGGTAGTCCGTCCCGGCCGTCCGGGTCACCCGCCGGACGGTCGCCACCACGGCGGCGGGGACACCTGCGGCGAGCAACTCCCCGGCGGTGAGCGGGGTGTCCTCCAGGACGTCGTGCAGCAGCGCCGCCATCCGCACCCCCGTCCCGAACGGGGCGACGCCCGCGGCCACCGCCCGCACGTGCTCCACGTACGGGACCCCGGTCCGGTCGTACTGGCCGGCGTGCGCGCGGGCGGCCAGGGCGTCGACCTCGTCGAGGGTCAGCGGCGGTGCGGCGGTCATGGTGTCTCCCCTTCTGTTCTGCCTCCTGCACTCCGTCCGGAGTGCCCTGCCTGTCGTGGCTCCGGCCGTCGTGCTCCGGCTGGTGCGCTCTGCCTGTCGTGCTCCGGCCGTCGTGCTCCGCGCGGAGCACCACGCCCGGAGTGTTCCACGCGCCGCCCGTCGGCGGAGCGGCGGGTGGACGGGCCCTCGGCCGCCGCGACGTATAGTCCGGTTGACCGAAGGGAGTGATCGTCCGGTGCGGGTGACCCCGATCTCCCCGGAGCGGCTGGCCGGGCTGCTCGCGGGGCGGATCCACGAACTGGCCGACGACGACCGGCGGCTGCGGGTCGCGGTCGACGGCGCGGCGGCGACCCGGCCGGGCGAGTTGGCGGACGCGCTGGCGGAGCCGCTGCGCCTGCTCGGGCGACCGGTGCGGCGGGTGTCGGCGGGCGACTTCCTGCGCCCGGCGTCGGTGCGCTTCGAGTACGGCAAGGAGGACCCGGACGCCTTCCACGACCTCTGGCTGGACCAGGGCGCGCTGCTCCGCGAAGTCCTCGACCCGCTCGAACCGGACGGTGACGGCCGCGTCCTGCCCACGTACTGGAACCCGGTCAGCGACCGCGCCACCCGGGCGGGGTACGTGGAACTCCCGCCGCGCGGCGTGCTGCTGCTGGACGGACCGTTCCTGCTCGGCCGCTGGCTGCCGTTCGAGCTGACCGTGCACCTGACCCAGTCCGCCGCCGCGCTGGCCCGCCGCACCCCGGAGGCCGAGCGCTGGACGCTGCCCGCGTTCGAGCGCTACCGCACCGAGACCGTCCCGGAGGAGCTGGCCGACCTGACGGTGCGGGTCGAGGACCCGCGGCACCCGGCGCTGGTGGAGCAGGACTGACCGGGGACTTCGGGGGGCCGCCTGGGCGTCAGGAGGTCGGCACCGGGCCGCGCTGGCAGCGCGGGCACCAGTAGGCGACGCGGTCCCGGTCGTGCTTGGCGGTGCGGATCGGGGTGCCGCAGCGCACGCAGTTCCGGCGGCCCCGGCCGTACACCCAGTGCTGGTGACCGGGCCGGGTGTCGCCGGTGGTGACGTGGTCGGGCCGCAGCTTGTTGGCTTCCAGCACCTGGTGGGCGCGGTGCAGCAGCCGCTCCGGGTCGGGCAGTTCGCCGACCGGCAGCCAGGGCGTGACACCGGCCAGGAAAGCCAGCTCGTTGGCGTACACGTTGCCGATGCCGGCCAGGTTGCGCTGGTCGAGCAGGGCCGCGCCGACCGGACGCCGCGGGTCGGCGAGCAGGCGACGGCGGGCTTCGGCGGCGTCCCAGTCCGGGCCGAGCAGGTCGGGGCCGAGGTGGCCGACCACCCGGTGCTCCTCCTCGGTGCGCAGCAGTTGGACCACCGGCAGCCGGTAGCCGACGGCGGTGCCGTGCTCGGTGCCGAGCACCGCCCGGACCTGGAACGCCGGGCCGCCGCGCCAGCGCTCGCCGGGCCGGAAGGTCTGCCAGCGGCCGTCCATCCGCAGGTGGCTGTGGAGCGTCACGCCGCCCTCGAACCTGGTCAGCAGGTGCTTGCCGCGCGGCACCGTCCCCAGCACCCGGCGTCCCGTCAGGTCGGCGGTGGCGTGGGCGGGGACGCGGAAGTCCGTCACCGTCAGCAGGTGACCGGCGAGCGCCTGGTCGAGCTGGGCGGCGACGTGGTAGATGGTGTCTCCTTCGGGCACTCCCCCATCATGCCGCCCGTCACCGACACCGCCGCCGGCGCCGTCCGCGGTCCCGCGCTCTGCCCGTAGCGGAAATCGCTGGTCAGCGGCCCGACCCTGCCCTACGGTCGGCGGAATGACGATCACTCACGAGGTGGCCGGAAACGGCCCCGCGGTGGTTCTGCTGCACTCCTCCCTCTGCGACCGGCGGATGTGGGACGGGCAGTGGGACGCCTTGCGCGCGGCCGGGTACCGCGTTCTGCGGTGCGACTTCCGCGGTTTCGGGGAGACCCCCTGCGCGGACCGGCCGTACGACAACCTGACCGACCTGGCGGAGCTGCTGGACGGACTCGACATCGAACGGGCGGCCCTGGTCGGCTCCTCCTTCGGCGGTCGGCTCGCCCTCCAGTTCGCGGCCCGCCACCCCGACCGGGTCGGCTCGCTGACCCTGCTCTGTCCGGGCAGCCCGGACCACGAGCCGAGCGCCGAACTGCTCGCGCTGGACGACCTCGAGGTCGGCCTGGTCGAGTCCGGCCGCCTGGACGAGGCGGTCGAGCTGATGGCGGACACCTGGCTCGGGCCGGACGCGGACGAGGCGGCCCGGGCGAAGCTCCGGGTGATGCAGCGCAACGCGTACGAGGTGCAGTTGGAGCCCGAGCAGGAGATCTCCCCGACGCCGGTCGAGGTCGACCTGCGGGCGGTCGTCGCGCCCACCCTGGTGTACTCCGGCGCGCACGACCTGGACGACTTCCGCCGGATCGCCGCCGACCTGGCGGCCCTGCTGCCGGACGCCGAGCACCGCGAACTCCCCTGGGCCGGGCACCTGCCCGCGCTGGAGCGCCCCGCGGAGGTCGCCGAGCTGCTGCTCGCCCGGCTCGCCGAGGTCGGCCGGCGCTGAGGGTGCAGGCCGGGTCCGGGCCCGGGCGATCCGTCCTGCGGACCGCCTTCCGGGCCGTTCCCCGCATTCACTCCACCGGGTGAATCCGGCCGGTCGACCGGGACGCCGCGCGCACGGGACTCCCGGCCGACCGGCCCCGTTTTCGGCCCGTGCGGACCTTCGGGCGGTGCGGAGAAACGGTTCGTCCCTGAGGGGTCGTCACCGGCCTTTTTTCGAACAGGCAGTGCGCGTGGTTCGAAAAAACCCGTGCACCCGATCGACCGCTCTGATGTGATGCCGCCTGATCAACCTCCACGAGAGGAAGCACCGCACCCTTGGACGGCAGCACGATGCGCGACGCGAACGACACCCCCACCCCCGGGTCGAAGGACGTCCTGGCCCGGCTCGAAACCTATTACGACGCGGTCCCCCGGTTCTCCGCGACGACCGAGGAGCACGGCCCGTTCACCCTGTTCGTCCGCACCGGGCAGGGCTGGCACTACTACGGGCGGCCCACGCCGGGCGGCCCGGGCGTCTTCACCGCCGCGGACGTCGAGCGGGTCCGGGCCAGGCAGCGGGAGATCGGGGCGCCCGAGAGCTTCGAGTGGGTGCACGAGACCACACCGGGTCTGCGCGCCGCCGTCGAGGCCACCGGGCTGGAGGTGCACGAGCACCCGCTGCTGGTGCTCGACCTCGACGAGCCGTCCCCCGCCCAGGCCACCACCGCCGACGCCGGGGCGGAGGCGGCGGTCGACGAGCCGGAGGTCCGGGTGCTCGCCCCGGACGACCCGCTGCTGCCCGCCGCCGTCATGCTGCCGCACCTGGCCTTCGCCGAGGCCGGCACCCGGGTCGGCACCGCCGGGCCCGAGCAGCTCGCCGAGGCGGTGCGGGGCCCCGACACGGAGGCCGCAGCCGCCCGCATGGCCGGTCGGATAACGGCCGGGCGGACGGTCCTCGCCGCGACCGTCGGGCCGGACGGCGCCCCCACCGCCTCCGGCTGCCACCAGCCGGTCGGCGAGGTCAGCGAGATCGTCGCGGTGGCCACCCTGCCGGCCCTGCGCCGCCGGGGCCTGGCCCGCCGGCTCACCTCGCACCTGGTCGAGCACGCCCGCGCCACCGGGGTCCGGACGGTGTTCCTCTCCGCGAGCGACGACGCCGTGGCGCGGCTCTACGAGAGCGTCGGCTTCCGCCGAATAGCCACCGCCCTGATCGCCGAGCCGCCCACCGAGGGCTGACCGGCCGCCACCCCGCCACCGCCGGCCCGGCCCCACCCGGTACGGCGGCGGGCCAGGTGGAGCCGGGTGCGGCAGCGGATCGTTCCCGTCCACCCGCCTTCCGCGTCCCGCGCTTCCCACCACCCGCCACGGCCGGTTCCGGCGACCGGTCGCGGCGACAGCGCCGGGCCGCCCCACCCGTTCCCGGTGACGAGCGGGAGCCGACAAGACGTCAACTGGGAGGAGTACCAACGGACACCGGGACGTCGAGCGCGCGTTCGGGTGTTAGAACCGGCGTCCAGCGGGCACATGTGTTGCTACCTGGGAGCAGGGTCGCGTCGGCGGGGAAGGCCGGGGCGTGCCTGCCTTGCGGCGCGGAGGTGGTTGATGGACGGACCCGCACTCTCCCCCCGTGAGCTACTGATCCTCCAACAGATCGAGGCAGAGCTGGGGAGCGATCAGGAGCTGGAGCGCGAGCTGCGCACGATGCGGACAGCGAGGATGGCCCGGCTACGACGGACGGTGGTGGCCCGGCCGTGGATCGTGGTCACGGTGATCTCGTGCTGTCTGGCCGTCTCGTTCGCACTGCTGGCGCTGGCAGTGGTGCGGGACCAACCGGTCCTGCTCCTGGCCGTGGTGGTCGGTTGGGCCGCCGCGTTGGCGATGCTGATGGTGGTGGTGACGCACCTGCGCCGCCGAGGGCGAATCCGGTAGCCCCTCCCGCCACAACCGGCCTGGCTGACCGGGTCGGCGGGTCGGCAGCTCCGTGGATCAGCAGACCGTCAGGAGGAACAGCGCACGCGGAACGAGTAACGGGCAACGGGGGGTGGGGCGGTACGGTCCGCCACCGCGCGCCCCCACCACCCACCGCGTCCCCCACGCGGACAACGCCCACGGGTCCACCCGGCAGTTGGCCCGATGCGGTGGAAAGCGACGCCCCCGGCCGTACCGCGGCAGGAAGCCTCCGTCCACCGCCGGCCCTCCCGTCCTTCTCCGGGGCCGTCCTTCTCCTGGGCCGGGCCGTCCGGAGGCGTTGCCCGCGTACAGTGGCAGATCCGGGGCCTGGCGGACGCGTGCGAACGTCGGTGGACGGTTCCGGGCGGCTGCGGGCCCCTCCGGGTGGCTGCGGACGGCGGCGAACGACGGTGCACGGCGGTGAACGACGGTGCACGACAGCGGACGGCTACGGCAGGGACGGTGCGATGGACGGGCGGGTGGCGGTGCGCTCCGACGGCGCGGCGGTGGAGGCGCACCGGCTGCTCTCCTGGCGGGCGCTGCCGCCCTCGCCGGACGCGGCGGTGCTGGTGCTGCACGGCGGCCGGGAGCACGGGGCGGAGCCGCCCACGGCGCTGAACCTGCCCGGGTTGCGGATGCGGCCGTTCGCCGGGGCGGTGCAGCGCGCGGCGGGAAGGACGACGGCGGGCCGGTCGCTGGCGGTGGGCATGGTGCGCTACCGGTACCGGGGCTGGAACGGCGACCGGGCGGACGCGGCCCGGGACGCGGAGGCGGCGCTGGCCGACCTGGTGGAGCGGCTGGGGCCGGTGCCGACGGTGCTGATCGGGCACTCGATGGGCGGCCGGGCGGCGCTGCGGGCGGCGGCCCACCCGTGCGTGCGGGGCGTGGTCGCGCTGGCGCCGTGGTGCCCGCGGGGCGAGCCGACCGCGCACCTGCGGGACCGTTCGGTGCTGCTGCTGCACGGCGACCGGGACAGGATCACCCCACCCGGCGACACCGATCTGTTCGCGCTGCGGGCCCGGGCCGACGGCGCGCGGGTGGCCGGTTACCGGGTGCTGGGCAGTGGCCACACCCTGCTGCGGCGGGCCGGCGACTGGCACCGTGCCGCCGCCGGGCTCGCGCTGGGCCTGCTCGGCCTGGAGGCGCTGCCCGAGGAGGTCGACTCCGCCCTCGCGCTGCGTGGCCAGGACCCGGGGGGCCTGCACCTCGCCCTCCCCGGCCGCCGCTGATCCCGGGCCCCGGGGCCTGCGGTCTCCAGGGCTGCGGTCCCGGGGGCTGCGGTGCTGGGGCGACGGGCGGGTGACCGTCCGGTGACAGGTGGTGCGGATCAGGCTTCCGGCTCGACTCGGGCGGGTAGGGAGCGCACACTCCGGTGGAGGGAGACGTCCGCCAATCGACTGAGGGAGGACCCGCCCATGGGGATCAGCCTGACCACTGATCGGCTCGTCGTCCGGGAGTGGACACCGGACGACGCCGAGGACGCGCTGGCCGTGTACGGCTCCACGGATGTCGCCCGCTGGCTGACGCCCGTGATGGACCAGGTCGTCGATGCCGAGGCGATGCGTTCGGTGCTGCGCGGCTGGGAGCAGGAACAGGCCGGGCTGCTGCCGCCGCGCGGGCGGTGGGCGGTGGAGCGGCGCGAGGACGGGAAGGTGGTCGGCGGCCTGGGCATCCGTCCGCTGCCGCCGTACGACGAGGACCTGGAGATCACCTGGCAGCTCTCCCCGCAGGACTGGGGGCAGGGCTACGCGACGGAGGCGGGCCTGGCGCTGTTGCGCTGGGTGTTCACCCAGGACATCGAGGAGGTCTTCGCGGTGGCCCGGCCCAAGAACGACCGGGCGCACGCGGTGGCGAAGCGGCTGGGCATGCGCTGGGTCGGCGAGACCACCAAGTACTACGGCCTGAACCTCCAGGTCTACCGGATCCGCCCAGCCGACCTGCCCGGCGACCAGTTCTGACCCGTCGGCACCCCGCCTCCTGCGCCCTCTCGCCCCCGCCCCCCGCCTCCCGCGCCCGGCCGACCGGTACAGGCCGGTCCGGGGCGGGGCCGGTCCGGGGCGGGACCGGGGCGGGGCGGGACCAAGGCGGGACGGGACCGAGGCAGGGCCGGGGCTACTTCTCGGTGGGCAGCTCGTAGACGTGGCCGGGGGTGGCGATCGAGGTGACGGCCTTCGCGAAGAGGGTGGAGGGCTCGCTGCCCTCGTGGATGATGTCGGTGTTGAGCAGGATCACCAGGGTGGCGTCCTGCTCGGGCAGGTAGAGGGTGACGCTCTCGTAGCCGGGCAGCGAGCCGTTGTGGCCGACCCAGCCGCCGATCCGGAACAGGCCGAGCCCGTACCCGGCACCGTCGCCGAAGCCCGGGACGGGGATGAACTTCTCGCGTTCGGCCTGGGTGGCGGGGCTGAGCAGGGTGCCGGTGGCCAGGGTCTTCGCCCAGTCGTGCAGGTCGTGCAGGTCGGAGATCATCGCCCCGGCCGCCCAGCCCCAGGACGGGTTCCAGTGGGTGGCGTCGGCGACCTGGCCGTCCAGGGTCTGGTCGGTGTAGCCGTGCGCGTAGGGGCGGGGCAGTTCGGCGCCGCGCGGGAACAGGGTGCGCTGGAGGTGCGCGGGCTCGGTGACGTTGTGGTGGATGAAGTCGCGCAGCGGCATCCCGCCGAGCTTCTCGACCAGCAGGCCGAGCAGCACGGTGTTGGTGTTCGAGTACTGGTAGTCGCTGCCGGGCGGGAACACGTTGTCGTGCTTGAACGCGTACCCGAGCAGTTCCTGCGGGGTGAACGGCCGCTCGGGGTCGCTGAGCAGCGCGTGCACGAAGTCGTCGTCGAAGGTGTAGGAGTACAGTCCGCTGCGCATCTCGGCGAGTTGGCGGATCGTGATGTGCTCCCCGTCGGGGACGCCGTCGAGGTACTCGGCGATCGGGTCGTCGAGGCCGACCAGGCCGCGGTCGACGAGTTCGAGCACGGCGGTGACGGTGAAGGTCTTGGTCTCGCTGCCGATCCGCATGTTGAGGTCGGGCGTCATCGGCTGTCCGGTGGCCCGGTCGGCGACGCCGTCGGCGCGGACGTACGTGCCGCGCCCGGGCAGCCACAGTCCGACGATCACACCGGGCGTGCCGGTCTCCTGGCGCACACCGGCGATCGCCTCGTCCAGCCGGGCCGCGAGGGCCGGGTCGAACGGGCAGTCCTCGTCGTCGAATTGGTGCACGGGTCGGTGAGCGGGCTGCACGGTCGGGCGGGTGAACGTGGCACCGGAGTCGGCCGCGGCCGGGGCGGCGGGGACGAGGGTGCTCAGGGCGAGCAGGGCGACGGCGAGTCGCCGGGCGCGGGGACGGCGCATGGGGGGCATCTCTTCCGGGAGGGTGCGGACCTGTTCCGCACAGGTCACCACCCGGACGCGCCCGACGGCCCCGCCCGGCCGCCGGGACGCGAGGATTCCACCCGTGCGGCGGTCGTCCGCTCCGCCTACCGGCAGGGCGTCACCGAACACGGCCGGCCGGGCCCTCCACCGCCGGACCGCCGACCGGGACCGGCTCGGCCGACGGGCCGTCAGCAGACCGGACGGGCCGTCAGCAGGCCGGGCGATGCGTCAGCGGGCCGGACGGACCGGGTGCTTGCTGAGGATCGACACCCGGTTGAACGCGTTGATGGCTATCGCCACCCAGATCACCGCGGATATCTCCTGGTCGCCGAAGACCTGCCGGGCCCGCGCGTACGCCGTCTCCTGCGCGTCCGCGTCGGACGGGCGGGTGGTCGCCTCGGCCAGCGCGAGGGCGGCGCGCTCGCGCTCGTCGAACACGGCGGCGTCCCGCCAGGCGGCCAGCACGCCGAGCCGCTGCGCGCTCTCGCCCTCCTTGAGCGCGGCCTTGGTGTGCACGTCCAGGCAGTAGGCGCAGCCGTTGAGTTGGGAGACCCGCAGGTTGACGAGTTCGACCAGGCGGCGGTCGAGTCCGGCGTCGGCGGCCGCCTGCCGGACGGCCTCGGCGGTGCCCAGCAGGGCGCGGAACGCCTGCGGGGTCTGCTTGTCGACATAGACCCGACCCGTCGGGGTGGTCACCTCGGTCACCTGGACTCTCCTCCATCGCGCACTGGCGTTCGTCGGCTGGTGCGGTCCATGATAGTTGAAGATGTAACGATTTGCTGGACGTGTTCGCCGACCGACGGCGGCACGGGAGGGAGCACCCCGATGAGCACCACCGACCACGGCACCGCCGAAGTCCTGCCCCCGCGGGACGTCCCGCTCGGCGGACCGCGCGCGATGACCGTCCGCCGCACCCTCCCCCAGCGCGACCGCACCCTGATCGGCGCCTGGTGCTTCATCGACCACTACGGCCCCGACGACGTCGCCACCACCGGCGGCATGGACGTCGCCCCGCACCCACACATCGGCCTGCAGACCGTCAGCTGGCTGTTCAGCGGCGAGATCGAGCACCGCGACAGCCTCGGCGTGCACGCCTTCGTCCGGCCCGGCGAGCTCAACCTGATGACGGCCGGCCGGGGCATCGCGCACTCCGAGACCTCCACCGCCGCCACCACCGTCCTGCACGGCGTCCAACTCTGGGTCGCCCTCCCCGACGCCCACCGGCACACCGACCGCGACTTCCACCACCACGCCCCCGCCCCCGTCCCGCTCCCCGGCGGCGGCGAGGCCCGCGTCTTCCTCGGCACCCTGGCCGGCGACACCTCCCCCGTCCCCACCTTCACCCCGCTCCTCGGCGCCGAACTCACCCTCCCCGCCGGCGCCACCACCACCCTCGACGTCGACCCCGCCTTCGAGCACGGCCTCCTCGTCGACCAGGGCGACGTCCTCTTCGCCGGCACCCCCCTCCACCCCGCCGACCTCGGCCACCTCCCGCCCGGCCGCACCACCCTCACCCTCACCAACACCTCCCCCACCCCCGCCCGCCTGATCCTGCTCGGCGGCCCGCCCTTCGGCGAGGACATCGTCATGTGGTGGAACTTCATCGGCCGGTCCGGCGAGGAGATCGCACAGGCACGGCTCGACTGGCAGAAGGGGGTCCGGTTCGGCGAGGTCCAGGGCTACCCGGGCGACCGGCTGCCCGCCCCGGAGCTGCCGAACGTCGCCCTCAAGGCGCGCGGAAACCGCCACTGACCTGCCGAAACGCCATGTCGCGGCGGCCGTGGGCACCGGAGCCGGAAGGGCGCTCCGCGGCCGACCGCGACACAGTCGGCGGGATCGGCGGAGGCCGCCGACGAGAGCCCGGGCGGCATTCGATGCCCGAGGACCGCAGGGTTCACCATGATCGACACGACGAAGATCATGCCCCCGGGGCAACCATGTCCGACTCGCCGCAATCACGCACCGGCTCGTAAGAGCGTCGGCCTGCGACACGCCGACGACAGCTCCGTCATCCCGCGCACCGGAGCCCGGCCGGCCACCGTTGAGGCCGACCGCCCGACTGGCGGCTCACCCTCGACGGGTGCTTCGCCCTTCCACCCAGCACTTACCGGTCCCGCCCCGAAGCCCTCGACGGCACCGGGGCGCAGGCTTCGGCGGCCGCCGTCAGTCCTCCAACTCGGCGCGCAGGCCGAGGACCCGGGTGTGGCCGGACGGGTACGGGAGGGTGCGGGTGAGGTGGTCGGCGCGGGCGAGGGCGGTGCGGGCGGTGGCGGCGTCGCCGAGGCGGGTGGCGGCGGTGGCGTGGGCGATGAGGGCCTCGGCTTCGGCGAGGCGTTCGCCGGTGGCGTGGGCGCGGGTGGCTTCGGCGGCGGCGATCCGGGCGGCTTCGGCGGGGCGGCCGGCGGCGAGGTGGGCGTAGGCGGCGAGTTCGGGGGCCTGGACGGCGGCGCCGTCGCCGAGGGCGGCCAGGGCGGCGGCGGGGTCGTCGGCGCGCAGCGCGAACAGGGCGCGGGCGCGCCGCACTTCGTGGCGGGCCTGTTCGTCGTGGGGGGTGCCGGCCCGTTCGAGGAGGGCGGCGGCGCGCGGGCGGTCGCCGGTGCGCAGCAGGACGCGGGCGAGGACGGCGAGGGCGTAGGGCAGTGACCAGGCGTCGTCCCAGTCGGCAGCGGTGACGGCGGCTTCGGCGTACTGGGCGGCGGTGTCGTTCTCCTCCAGCAGGAGGTGGAGTTCGGCGAGGTTGAGCTGTTCGAAGGCGGTGGCGACGGGGTCGCCGGACTGCCGGGCGTGGTCGAGGGCCCGGCGGCCGAAGCGGACGGCGTCGTGCAGGCGGCCGTGGCGGCGGGCGTTCTCGCGGAGGGTGGACAGGACGGAGCCGAGCAGGACGGGGTCGCCGTAGGCCTGGGCGGGGGCGAGGGCGCGGTCCCCGGCCTCCCGGGCCTCGCCGAAGCGGCCGGCCAGGCCGAGGTTGATGGCCTGCATGGCGTGCGAACGGGCTTGCAGGAGCTGGCCGGTGGGGCCGGGGACGAGTTCGGCGGGGTGCTGGGCGCGGCGGGCGGCTTCGTACGCCTGCTGGTAGCGGCCCTGGGTCTTGTCGAGGTTGGAGCGGGCGAGGTGGTGCAGGGCGCGGGCTTCGGGGCCGGTGCCGTCGACGGGCGGGTGGGCGGCCAGGACGGTGAGCGCCTCGTCGAGTTCTCCGGCTCGGAAGAGCGCTTCGGCGAGGTGGGCGGCGGTGGCGACGGTGTCGTCGTGGTCGCCGCGGGAGCGGAACTCGGCGAGCGCGGTGCGCAGCACCTCGGCGGCGCGGCCGGGTTCGCCCATCCGGCGCAGGACCTGGCTGTGGGCGAGGCGGGCGCGGGCGGCGTCTGCGTCGAGCCGGGCGACCAGGTCGCGGTAGTAGCGGTCGGCGGTGTCGTTGGCGTGGAGCGCGGCGGCGCGTTCGGCGGCGCGGCGCAGGTACTCGGCGGCGCGCGGGTCGTCGGCGCGGGTGAAGTGGGAGGCGAGGGCGTCGACGGCGTCGGGGCGGCGGCGCTGGACGGCCTGGGCGTAGGAGGCGTGCAGTTGGCGGCGGCGGACGGCGGAGAGCTGCTCGTAGCAGGTGAGCCGGACGAGGGGGTGGCGGAAGGCGAGTCCGGGTTCGGCGCGTCCGGCGATGACGACCTGGCGTTCCTCGACGAGGGCGGCGGCGATGGCGTGTTCGACGGCGTCGGCGGCGGCGGCGCCGGTGACGGGCGGGTGCAGGCCGTGTTCGGCGACGTCGAGGAGTTCGGCGAGGGCGGCCTCGCCGCCGGCGACGGAGAGCGCTTCGACGAAGCGGCGGGCGTGCGGGTCGAGCCGGACGAGGCGTTCGCCGACCAGGTCGCGCACTCCGGCCGGAGGTCGGTCCTGGTCGCTGCCGGGGTCCGTTCCGCGGGCGAGTTCGAGGGCGAACAGCGGATTGCCGAGCGAGAGTTCCCACACCTCGGGGCGGGGGGCGCGGCCGGTGGCGTCGCGGACGGCGGCCAGCACGGCGGCCTCCCCCAGGCGTCCCAGTTCCTCCTTCACGGCTAGTTGCTGGCGCAGTAGGGCGGCGACGGCGCGGCGGCGGGCGTCTCCGTCGGTGAGCTCCTCCTCCCGGTAGGTGGCGAGGAAGCGCAGCGGGGTGCGGCGGTCGTGGGCGCGCCGGGCGAGGTGGCCGAGGAGCTGGTGGGAGCCGGTGTCGGCGGCGTGCAGGTCGTCGAGGACGACCAGGACGGGACGGGTGGCCGCGAGGTCGCCGAGCAGGGCGGCGCCGGCCCGGAACAGGCGGTCGCGCTCCTCCTCGGGGCTGCGGTCGGCACCGGTCGGCACCTGGCCGAGCGAGGGCAGGAAGGCGGCGAGTTCGGGGTACTCGGCGCCGACCCTGGCCCGTTCGGCGGGGTCGTGCTCGGCGAGCCAGCCGTCGAGGGCGGCGGCGAAGACGCCGTAGGGGGTGTGGTCCTCGGCGTCCTGGCCGCTGCCCCACAGGACGGCGGTGCCGTCGGCGGCGGCCCGGCGGGCGGCTTCGGCGGCGAGGCGGGTCTTGCCGATGCCGGCTTCGCCGGTGAGCAGCCGCACGGGCGGCCCGGCGGGGGCCAGCAGTCGGCTCAACTCGCTTTCGCGGCCGTGCAGCCGGGCGGGGGCGGCGCTGCGCAGCCGGGCCGGGAGGGTGGTGGCGGCGGGCACGAAAGCAGGAGCGGGAGCGAGGGCGGCGCGGTGCAGGCGCTCGGTCTCGGGGCCGGGGCGGATGCCGAGTTCGGTGTCGAGCGCCTCGCGGCACCGGTGGTACTGGCGCAGGGCGCGGCGGCGCTGTCCCTGGCGCAGGCAGGCGTCGATGAGCAGGCGGTGGGCGAGTTCCTCGGCGGGGCTGGTGGCGAGGACCTGTTCGGCGCAGGCGGCGGCGTCCGTGTGCTTCCCTTGGTCGAGGTGGGCGGCGGCGAGCCGCAGCAGGAGCTGTTCGCGCAGTTGCGCGAGCCGGGTACGCCGGGCTTCCATCCAGTGCGCGTAGCGGTCCTCGGGGAGCAGTTCGCCGGTGAACTGGCTTATCGCGTCGGCGAGTTGCTCGACGCGCCCGTCGGCGAGGGCGTCCTGGGCGGCCTGTTCGGCGTGGTCGGCGTCGATCCACACGGCGGGGTCGAGCAGCAGCAGTGCGCCGTCGGTCTTGAGGTAGGAGGAGGCGGCGCGCGGGGCGAGCTCGGGTTCGAGGGCGTGCCGGGCGGCGTGCAGGGCGACCCGGAGGCTGCCCGCGGCGGACTGCGGTTCCGCGTCGGGCCAGCACAGCTCCATCACCTCCTCGCGGTGCAGGCAGTGACCGGGCGCGAGGGCGAGGACCTTGACCAGGGTGCGGGCACTGGGACGCGGCCAGCGTTCGGCCAGCGGTGGCCCGGAGTCGCGTTCGGCCCGGAATCCCCCGAAGAGGTGGAGGCGCAGCATGGGTGGTGCGGTATCCGTCCTGTCTGCCTTCGTTGCGCCCATAAGGCCGACAACGGTACACGAACAAGGCGAGTACCCCGCGGGCCGGCGCCCGCGGGGTACTCGCCCCCACTTCATCCGGGTGGCGCTGGGGTCTTCCGAGTGGTTCAGGAGAGCTTGTACGTCGTCATCTGGTGGATGCTGTTGTCGATCGACAGCACCCCGCCGCCGAGCAGTTCGGCGGCCCGGTTGACGCCGAGGGCGTCGGAGTTGAGCGAGACCATCTCCTCCTTGCCGTCGCCGTCCAGGTCGACCGCGAGGTAGTTGCGGCCGCCGCGCAGGGTGGCGGAGCCGATGGCCGAGTGGAAGGAGTTCCCGTCGCCGACGATCGCCGGGTCGTAGGCGGCCAGGCCGCCCTCGACGCCGCCGACCAGGAGCTTCCTCCCGTCGGGGCCGGTGATGTACTGGGCGGTGCGCAGCGGCGCGGTGGTGGAGGTCCAGCGGTCGTCGCCGTTCGCCAGGTACTGGCGCAGCACGCCGAAGCCCATCTCCTGGAGGCCGTCGCCGTCCTCGCCGGTGAAGAAGTTGCCGTGCGACCAGGGGCCGCCGGCCACCTTCTGGTGCAGCACCTCGCCGGTGCGGCCGTCGCGGATCTCGGTGACCGACATCGGGCTGACCAGGTCGGTGCCGCCGCCGCTGATGCCGCCGGGGACGGCCGAGATCAGCCAGGTGTAGACCACGGCGTGGCCGTCGGCGTACGGGATCTTCGGCGAGGCGTAGACCGCGTGGTCGAGCAGCGCGCCGTGGATCTTGCCGTCGACGGCCTCGGCGGGCGCCTTGGGGTCGGCCTGCCAGAGCAGGGTGCCCTTGGCGGCGCCCAGGGCGACGCCGTTCTGCACCGAGTCGACCTGGTTCATGGCGGCGATGCCCGAGTACTGGGCGTACACCTGGCCCCCGGCGACCACCGCATCGGAGAAGACCACGTCGCCCGAGCCCTTCGGGGCGGCGTACGTCCACAGCGGCTTGCCGTCGCCCTTGTAGGCGCGCAGCGCGTCGGTCGGGACGAGGATCTCCTGCCTGCCGTCGCCGTCCAGGTCGGCCAGTGTGACCGAGCGGACGAACGTGCCGCCGCCGTCGATGGTGGCGAGCACCTTGCCGGTGCGGCCGTTCAGGACGACGGTGGCGGTGTCGGCGGCGACCACCACCTCGGGTTTGCCGTCGCCGTTGACGTCGCCGGTGGCGACGGCGTGCACCTCGCCGGGGACGGTGGCCCGCCACAGCTGCTCGGGGGTGCCGGTGAGCAGCGAGGGGCCGGAGAAGGCCCAGACGCCGTCGGAGCTGCCGCCCGCGACGACGTCCTGGCTGCCGTCGCCGTCCAGGTCGGCGGCGGCGGCGTAGTCGAGGTCGCCCTGCAGCGGGACGAGGCTCTGCTGCTTGCCGTTGCCGAGCCTGTAGGTGTGGATGTTCTGCTGCTGGTCGACGGTGCGCACGACGCCGCCGTCGACCTGGTGCAGGCGCGGCGAGGCGGCGGTGCCGTTGACCCGCCAGCGGACCTTGCCGTTGTCGCCCTTGTACGAGGTGAGCACGCCGTAGCGCAGGCCGGAGACGTTCTCGGCGGTGTCGGTGGCCCGGCCGTCCTGGGAGCTGGCGATCAGCGAGCCGTCGACGGTGTCGAGGGCCCAGGTGCTGGGGCCGTCGCCGGTGGTGACGCTGGGCTTGGTGGTGTCGGTCCAGCGGACGGTGGAGCCGTCGTTGCCGTCGAGCACCCGGACGGTGCTGGAGTCGACGTACAGGCTGGGGTCGAAGGTGTCCTCGGCGACGGCGTACTCGTCGCCCGCGTTCTTGCCGAGGTCGCCGGTGGTGAAGGCGGTGGGCAGCACGTTGAGCCGGGTGTCGAGCACGGTGCGGGCGCCGGTGGCCAGGTCGTAGCCGACCACCGAGTACGCCACCCGCTCGGTGTGGTCAGGCTGTTCGAGGGCGACGAGGCGCTTGCGTCCGGCGTCCAGGCGCAGGCGGCGGCCGTACAGGTCGCCGTCGCTCCGCCAGCCGAGCGAGCCGTCGGCGGTGTTCAGCACCAAGGTCGTCCCGTGGGCGGGGGCGGTGGTGGTCATCCGCCGGTCGAAGGAGACCGCGACCTTGCCGCCGCCGAGACCGACCAGGTCGCCCCAGGCGGCGATCCCGGTTTCGCCGGTGTCGTACGTCCAGGTCCTGGCGGGGGTGAGCTTGCCGTCGGCGTAGCCGAAGCGGATGCCGGTCAGGGTGGCGGTGGCGGTCTTGGCGGCGCTGGTGTTCTGTCGGGGGGCGTCGGAGACCAGCAGGGTGCCGTCGACGATCCGGACGATGGTGGTGGAGGCGTACAGCTCGGTCCACAGGGTCTTGCCGGTGGCGCCGTCGAGCACGGTGACGAAGGTGCCGTAGGTGAGGGTCGAGTCGGCCGCCGGGTAGAACGGCCGGTACGGGTTCTCACCGACCCCGGCGGCGATCACCAGGTCGGGCACGCCGTCGCCGGTGAGGTCGGCGCTGTCGTAGCCCTGCGGGGCGCTGGAGCTGAACGGGGTGAACATGTTGTACGCGACCGGGATCCGCACCGGGTAGGGCTCGGTGTCCCAGGGGCGCAGCGGCTTGAGCTGCCAGTCGGCGTACAGCGAGGTGTTGGTGCGGGCCCAGGAGGTGGAGCCGTCGGCCTTGTGCAGCTGGACGTTGCCGAGGCTGTGCAGGGTGAAGTAGCTGCCGTCGGAGCCCGCGGGGACGGTGACGGCGATGCCGCGCACGCCCTCCAGCGCGGAGGTGGCGGTGAAGGTGACGGGCGCGTGGGCGTCCAGGCGGCTGCCGGTGGTCCCGGTCCCGCCTTGGCCGGTGGTGTCGGTCCCGCCGTGGCCGGTGGTGTCGGCGCTCTCGGTGGCGGTGGCCTGCGGGTAGGCGTCGGCGTTGAGCCGGGCGTCGAGGTCCTGGGCCTGGCGGTCGGTCAGCTTGATGACGGCGTCGGTGCCGGTGGTGGCGTCGGCGGCCAGCGCGTACGGGGCGGCGGTGAGGGCCAGGCCCGTGGCGATCAGGCCGGAGGCGAGCCGGAGGGCTCTGCGGTGGGTGGTCATCACTTGGCTCCCTGGGTGAAGCGGATCGCCGAGCCGTCGGTCAGGACGGCCTGGTCGAAGGAGTACTGGAGGGCGTCGGTGCCGGCCTGGTTCTCGATGCCGACGGTGGCGCCGGAGCCCGCCCCGGGCACGTTCTGGTACTGGAAGGTGATGGCGCCGGTGGCCTCGTCGAACAGCACCTCGAAGCTGACCCGCTTCGACTTGTCGGAGACCAGCGGGACGTCGTCCCAGACCACGGCGAAGGTGCGCTTGCCGGCCTTGCCGGTGGTGGCGGTCCGGACGGTGGCCTTCTTGTCGAGCGTCAGGTCGTCCCAGAACGGGGCGACGACGCCGTTCGGCTTGGTGGCGGCGGGAAGCGCGGTGTTCGCGTAGTCGCCGATCCGCGGCTCCAGGAAGTCGACCAGGCCGTTGGTGGTGACGGCGGCGCTGGTGTACGTCACGCCGTAGTACGTCACCGGGAACGGCAGGGCGACCGTCTTGGCGTCCTCGTCGCCGCTGAGCGCGACCTTGTCGGCGCCCTTGACCCAGGAGTACGCGGTCGGGGCGCAGCTGGTGCCGGAGCCGTCGGTGCGGGCCGGGGTCCGCACGGTCTCCTTCAGGTCGGCGGCGACGGCCAGCGGGCCGGTGAAGACGCCGTTGCACAGCACGGGTTGGGCGGGCTTGACGGTCAGCGTGTAGCTGCCCTCGGCGACCTTGCCCAGGGTGTACGAGCCGTCCTGGCCGGAGACCGCGGACTTGACGGGGGTGCCGGTGAGTTCGACGGTCGCGCCCGCCAGCGGCTTGCCGGTGACGTCGAGGACGGTGCCGGTGACGGCGTGCGTCGGGACGGCGGTCATCCCCAGCGGGACGGTCTGCGGCTGCCCGGCAGCGACGGTCAGGGCGTTCAGCGCGAAGTTGGCGTAGCCGTAGCCGGAGGCGGCGATGCTGTAGGTGCCGGGGGCCAGCGCGAGGCGGTAGGAGCCGTCGGGGGCGGTGGTGACGGTGCGGGTGTCGCCCGCGGCGTCGGTGATCCGCACCACGATGCCGGGCAGCGCGGCGCCGGTCGCCTTGTCGGTGGCCTTGCCGGTGATGCTGACGGCGGTGTGCGGGGCCAGGTCGACGGACTTGAGGATGTCGAGCTTGCCCTCGCCCCAGACGTCGTTCACGCCCGCGGTGCCGCCGCAGTGGGTGTCGTCGACGTCCCGGGCGCCCTGGTCGAGCAGCGCGCGGGTGGCGTCGATGTCGCCGATCAGGCCGGGCGCGGCCGACCACAGCAGTGCGACCGCGCCGGCCACGTGCGGGGTGGCCATCGAGGTGCCGGACTCCGCCGTGTAGGCCGAACCCGGCCAGGTGGAGCGGACGTTGACGCCCGGGGCGGAGATGTTCGGCTTGGCCGAGCCGTCGACCAGGGACGGGCCGAAGCCGGAGAAGGAGGCGATCTTGCCGTTCGCGTCGTACGCGCCCACCCCGTAGGAGGGGGCCTGCGAGCCGGGGGCGTGCGAGGTGGAGCAGGTGGTGCCGTCGCCGTCGTTGCCGGCCGCGAACGCCTCGAAGATGCCCGCGGAGTTCCACGCCTCCACGATGTCCTGGTAGAAGGTGGTGTCGCCGCCGCCCCAGGAGTTGTTGACGATGTTCGGCGCCAGGTCGGGCCGCGGGTTGTTGCCGTTGTGGTCGGTCGGCGCCAGCAGCCACTGGCCGGCCTTCAACAGGTACTCGTCCGAGCACTGCGAGGACTCGCAGCCCTTCGCGGCGATCCACTTCGCGTTCGGGGCGACGCCGATGCCGTTCTTGGCGACCATGGTGCCCATGGTGTGGGTGCCGTGGCCGTTGTTGTCGCACGGGGTGCTGGCCGTGGCGCACAGCCCGGTCGGGTCGTAGAAGTTGTAGTCGTTGGTGAAGGTGCCGTCGCCGTTGTTGCCGCGGTAGTCGGCGACCAGGTCCGGGTGGTCGTACTGCACGCCGGAGTCGACGTTGGCGATCACGATGCCCTCGCCGCGCGCGTCGTACTGCGACCACACCTGGTCGGCCTCGATGTCCTTCACGCCCCACTCGGGCGCGCCGTCGCTGCTCGTCTCGGCGGTGGTCGCGGCCGAGACCTGGGTGTCGTCTATGTGGTACCTCTGCGCCTTGACGATCTTCTGCACGTCGTCGCGCCCGGCCAGCTCGGCGACCAGCTTCGCGTCGCCGGTGACCTGGACGGCGTTGGCGATCCAGTAGTCCTGGTGGCCGACCTTCTGCTCGTCCAGGAACTTCTTCAGCGCGCCCTGGCTGCGCCGCGCGGTGTCCTGCAGCTCCCGGTAGGCGGCCTTCGCCTGCTCGGCGTGCGAGCCCTTGCCCTTGGCCTTGCCCAGGTCGGCGCGGTCCTTCAACACCACGAAGAAGGTCGCGTCCTGACCCTGCGCCACCGCGCCGGTCAGGGCCGGGTCCACCTGGACGGTGGCGGAGCCGGACGGGGCGGGGGCGGCGGCCACCGCCGCGGGCAGCGACGAAGCGGTCAGGCCGACCGTCACGGTCAGTGCGGCAGTGGCCCAGAGAGCCGTTCTGCGCCGGTTCTGTCGGGGCAGGTGCATGAGGGGCAGTCCTTCAGGGAGCGAGCAGGATGCCCCGAAGCTAGACAACGACCGTTACTGCGGAATTACTACAGCGCCCGTCACGGCCTCCTGCTCGACCACGTCGCCGTCCGCCTGACCCCGCTCAACCCCAAGCGCCCCGCCCGGGGCCGCCTCGACGCCGACGACACCCTCGACGTCCACGAGCGGCAGGCGCCCCTCCAGCGCGTGCGCGGCTACGAACAGGCCGCCATCGAACAGGTGGAGAAGCCGCGCGTCCGGCTCGCTCCTGCCGAGGACTTCGCCCACACCCTGCGCACCCGGCTGGCACACGACGCCACCGTCCACCCCTGACGCGAAGTCGGCCCCTCGCACCTGCCGAACCGGCCGGCAGGTTGCATGACGCCTCTGCGAGGACCGTCCGGCAGGCCGGCCTCCTCTCGATGATCTCCGTCGTGGTCGGGCGACCCGCAGACCTCGCTCACCGCCGGATCTCGACCAGGCGCGACGCTCGTGGCCCCGGCCCGGTTGTCGATCGCGAACCGCGGCCGCCGCGACCGGGCGCCGCACCCGCTCGGGGCCAGGCGAGCACGACCGCGATGGGCGCGCTGAGGCCGGGACGCGCAGCGCGCCGACAGCATCCGGTAATGCCCCCGTGAGCTGCAGGGTCTCCTGGCCGAGCACCTTCCGAATCGGTGGATCGACGCCCGGTCAGCGCAGGGTGGCGGCCAGGGCAGCGCCGGCTTCGGCGGTGGTGGCGGGGACTTCGGTCCGCCAGGCGGGGTCGCGGACGATGGCCTGCCAGGCAGCCATGGTGAGCGGAGGGGCGGGGCGGTCGGCCAGGCCGAACGGGTGCTCCGGCGACGGGGCCGGGCCGTTGCCCACGATGAGGTCGACGGACGACCCGTCGGCCCGCTCCAGGCGGACCTTCCGGAAGTAGTAGCCCCCCTCGGGGCCCACACCGGTGACGGCGCTGAACACGGTTCCCGTGGCATCGGTGGTGCTGGTGCAGCCGGTCGGTTCGGCCCCCCCGGGGCGGGTGGCGTGGTCGGTCAGGTCCACCTGGTCGCAGTTCCAGGACATGGCCTTCGGGTCGGGGGGGCTCACCACGACGTAGATGTGGGCGGCGCCCCGGCCGTCGTCGTACTCCACCGTGAAGTCGGTCGCGACAGCTCGGGTCCACTCGAACGGGCCCAGCTGGAACTTGCTGAGCTTTCCGCCGGAGGGCAGCAGGTCGGCCAGGATCTTGAGCATCGCTTCGGCGGTGACCGGGACCATCACCGGACCGGGCGGCGTGCCGGTCGTGGTGGCGGCAGGCGTCGCGACGGTCGTGGTGGCGGCAGGCGGCGTGCCGGTCGTGGTGGCGGCAGGCGGCGTGCCGGTGACCGTCGGGCCGGCGACCGGACGGGGCATCACCACCGCGCCCGCGGTGGCCAGGGCGACCACCACCGCGGCGGCACCGGCGATCCGCAGGCGCCGACGACGGCGGCGAATCCTGTGGCCCTGTGCTCTCGCCTCGGCGACGATGGCGCCGACTGGCGAGGCGAGGCCGTCGACGCTCTCGCCGAGCAGGCGGCTCAGATCGTGCTCAAGGTCCATGGCCAGGTTCCTCGTTGTCGGCTCGGGGGGAAATGGTCGGTCAGGTGGTCAGGGCCGGAAGAGGGCCTCGCGGTCCTCGCCCAGGATCTCCCGCAGCTTGGCCAGCGAACGGAAGTTGAGGCTCTTCACAGCCCCGGGGGACATGCCGAGCATGTCGGCCACGGCCTCGATGCTGTGATCTTCCAGGTAGCGCAACACCACCACCGCCCGGTTGCGGGGCGGAAGTTGGTTCAAGGCAGCCACCATGACCAGTCGCAGCTCGCCGCCGTCACCCGGCGCAGACGCCCGCTCCGGCAGATCGGCGGTGACGATCTCGGACGACTTCCGCAGCCGCTTCTGCGAGAGGTAGTTGCGCAGCAGCACCTTCCGGGCGTAGGCGTCGATCGTGGAACCGTCGTCACCACCACGCCGCAGCCGACCCCAGACCGAGAACATCTTCGCCAGCGTGGTCTGCACCAGGTCCTGGGCCTGGTGCCAGTCTCCGCACATCAGATAGGCGACCTGGAAGAGTCGGTGGGCCCGGCTGCTCGCGAACTGCTCGAACTCGAGCCCCTGCTCCATGCCGTCGCCCCCGTGCCCGTGCCGTACCGATGTCGCCAGTACTACGCACTGGCAGCCCGCCGGGTTACGCAGGGGAAGCAACTTTTGGATCACAGCGCGCCGGCGCCCGCGGACATGACCACCGTGGCCACCGAGTGCTCCAGGACCCGCTCCAGCCACCGCAGCCGTTCGAGCACCTGTGCCTGGACGGCCCGCCTGCCCCGGGCGGGGTCTGTCCAGCGACTGGTGCATCTCGTGTTGTGTGAGTTACTGACCTTGGCTCGTCCGGGTGAACTGTCCCGGTTCGCCTGACGGGCTTGTTGCGGCAGCTGTATTCGATGGTGTGTGAGATATGCGGATGGTGGCGGGCTGACCGCCGTGGGACGGCTGCGCCGGGAGGCGGTGCGGATGCAGGCCGCCGAGCTTTTCGAGCAGGGGTCAGGCCGACGGAGGTGGCCCGGCGTCTGCGGGTGAGTCCGAAGCCGGCTTACCAGTGGCACCAGTTGTGGCGCGAGAACGGGGTCGAGGCGCTCGCGTCACGCGGCCCGGGCGGATCGCGGTGCCGGCTGTCTCTGCGCTGCCCGGCCAAGCTCGCCGCCTACCTGGAGCAGGGGCCGGCCGCGCACGGCTGGATGGAGGACCAGGTGTGGACCACCTCGCGGGTGGCCACGCTGATCGGGCGGAAGTTCCACGTCTCCCACAGCCTCTCGGGGGCGACGAGGTTGATGCACCGGCTCGGCTTCAGCCCTCAGGTCCCCGCGCGGCGGGTGGCCGAACGTGACGAGCAGGCCGTCACCGTATGGGAGGAGGTGATCTGGGCGGAGGTAAAAGAGCCCGGGCGGCCTGCGGGGGCTACATCTGCTTCGAAGGCGAGGCAGGCTTCACCCGCCGTCCGCCCAGAGGCCGGACCTGGGGCGGACGCGGCCGCGCCCCGGTCGTGACGGTCAGCGGCCGCCGCGCGGGACGCCTGTCCGTGGCAGGGCTGATCGCCATGCGGCCCGGCTCCCGCACCCGGCTGTGCCACCGCGTGCTCGCGCATCCTGCGGGCAAGGGCAAGCGCCGCAGTGTGGGCGAGCGCGATTTCATCGCCCTGGTCGACGGCGTCCACCAGCTCGTCATGGCGCCGATCGTGCTGGTCTGGGACCGGCTGAACACCCACGTCTCGTACGCCATGCGCGAGTTGATCGCCCGACGCACCTGCCTGACGGTCTTCCTCCTTCCCGCCTACTCGCCCGACCTCAACCCCGTCGAATGGGTCTGGGCACACGTCAAGCACAGCCTCGCCGACATCGCCGTCATGGCCCTCGACCGGCTCGAAGCACTCGTCCGCAACCGGCTCAAGCGCCTGCCGTACCGGCCCGACACCCTCGACGGCTTCATAACCGGCACCGGCCTGACCCTCGACATCCCAACCTCACCCTGACAAGCCGGAGTCAGTAACTGGGCGTTTCGTCCATGGATGGTCTGGCTGGTAACGGTTTTGAGGCTGACTCAGTTCCTGACGGTCAGTAGCATCCGGGGTGCTGGTGACAGGAGTGCTGCTGTTACGCCTATGTCCGCCTGAACTGTGCGGTTCCTCCTCTCTCATCCCAAGAAGCCGAGCTCACTGGCTTTTGTCCCTCGAGTGCCGCGAGCCTCGGGCGGAACCGGAATCCCGCAGCATGCCGCTGCCATGACGAACCGCCGACCGTATCCGAGCGACCGGTCCGACGTCCGCTGGGCCCTGGTCGAACCGATCGTCACCGCCTGGCGTAGGGCCAGCACCGAGCGGGCCCTCGCGTTCGGCCGGCCGCCCGGGCGCGAGCTGCGCGATCTGCTGGACGTGACCCTCCACGTCGGCCGCACCGGCATCCCCTGGCGCTGCCTCCCGCATGACCACCCGCTCTGGGGACCGTCCACGCCTACTTCGCCCGGTGGCAGAAGGAGGGGGTGTTCGAGCAGCTCAACGGCCTTCTGCGCCGTCTGATCCGCGCCGCTGAAGGCCGCGGCCCGGAACCGATGGCATGCACCGCCGACTCCCAGAGCATGAAGACCTCCACGAACGTCCCCACCGCATCGCAGGGCGTCGACGTCGGCAAGAAGATCGTAGGCCGGAAGCGGAACATCGCCACCGACACGATCGGCCTGCTGCTGGTCGTCCTGGTCACCGCCGCGAGCGTGCCCGACGGCACCGCCGGCAGACACCTGCCGACCTCAGTGGGCGCCGAGCACCCCGCCGTCCGCAAGGCCTGGACCGACACGGGCTACAAGGACGCCGTCATCGAATACGGCGCCACACTCGGTATCGACGTCGAGATCGTCCGCCGCGCCCCCGCCACCAGGGGATTCATCGTCCAGCCCCGCCGCTGGGTCATCGACGCACCTTCGGCTGGCTCATGAACCACCGCCGACTCGACCACGACTACGAAGTCCTCCCGGCCCGCTCCGAAGCCATAGTCCACCTCGCAATGATCAACCTCATGACCCGCTGACTCACCGGAGAGAACACCCCCACCTGGCACGGAACATGATCTCTGAACGCAGGGATGAAACGCCCAACAAGTCGGCGCTCGGGCCGCTATTCCTCGAACGGGTCTTCCAGCACGGGGATACAGGGCGACAGCAGTGGCTCCGCGTGCTCAGTCACCCGCCCTCGGACCATCCTGATGACGAGGACCTCGTTCTCCCGGGCGAGGTCCTCGTCATCGCGGACGTGCAACAGGCCGTACGAACCCGGTGCCCGCTCGCCGATCTCCCCGAAGAACTCCAGGACCTCCACGTCAAGGTGGCTGGGAAAGCCTCCGAAGTGGACGAACGCTTGCCCGTTCATCCACCGCAGGTCAAGCAGGTACGGGCTGTCGATCCCCCTGATTCGCCGCTTGATGCCCTCGACGATCTCCTGCAAACGGCCGTCGTCACAGTCATCATCGTCGGTGCCGGCGCTCTCCTGGACGTTGATCCAGCCGTGGTACTCGAACATGGCCGCAGCCTACTGACCTGCTCACCGGCGACCCAGTCGATTTCCTGCTTAGCAGGTGGAAGACGTCGTGCAGCCGCTCGGCCTCCGTCTCGATGCTTCGCCTGCGACCTGCTCGCTTGAGCGCGGGGTGATCTGAGCAGAAGTCAGGCAGGCGGCCGGGGGCACCGAGGCGAGTGTGAGCAGTTGCCGGGTTTCGGGTCGCCAGAGGCGGTTGCCCCACTTGTCGAACGCCTCCAGAGCCGCAGGGTGGTACTCGCACAGCAGGGAGTGGGGCTGGTCGGCGGTCTGCTGCCGGTTTCATACCGCGCCCTGCTGGACGCGGACGAGGACGGCGATGGTGCGGGACCGGGTCGCTGCCGTCGGGCAGGGCCCGGTGGACGCGTGTGTCGGTGCGCGGGATGTTCGGCAGAACCAGGACGTCGCGCGGGTCGGGCTCCTTGCGGGAGGTGGCGCGCCGGTCGCGGTAGCGGGCGGCGGTCAGCGGGTTGGTCGCGAACACCGGCCGGATGGAAGTGGGGTGCCGGTCAGTACGGACAGGTCCGCGGGGTCCGTCTCCAGCAACATGGCGAGGTCCGCCAGCCGGGCGAGCGTGAGTTCTTCTGCCGCGGCGGGGACTCCGGCGGCGGCCACGAATTCCGTCGGGGCGCGGCCACGATGGCGCGACAACCGGGCCAGGGCCGGGCCGAAGGCGAGGGGTTCCGCCCTCCGGGCGGCCTGGCTTCCGGAGCGGGGCGTGAGGTCGGCACCGCCTTGCACCTGCGGAGGATCCTGGACTCCGCAGCCGCGGCTATCGGCCGGGAGGATCAACTGCCGTTCCCGTAGCCGCGGGGAGGATCCCGGCAGTGCCGGCGAACCGGACCGGTCGACGTTCCGCTCCGCCCGCACGGGGGTCAGCCGGAAGCGGCGGGCGGGGGCTCCCAGGGCCACTGCTCGGCTCCGCCCGCCTCGAGCAGTGGCACCAGCCGGAACGCGGCGTCGGACAGGCCGCCGAAGACGTGCCGGTTCGGGGCGGGCGAGGCGTGGCCGGTGCGGTGGCCGCAGAGGTTCCAGGTGTAGACCGGGATGCCGGACGGGACGGGTGCGAACGGGTCGAGCGGCCCGAAGAGGCCGGGCTGTTCGTCGGTGATCACCACGACGCGGTGGTGGCCGTCGAAGTGCCGGGCGACGGCACCGGCCGTGTCGGTGCCGCCCAGGTCGTGGAAGCGCTCCACGACGGCGAGCAGCGAATCGTCCGGCGCCAGCCGGACCGGTCGGCTGCCGGTGCCGAACTCGACCAGGTCGGCCTGCTCGGCGCGCAGTGCCAGCGCGCCGCCGAACACCGCGGCGGCGTCGGCCCGGGTCAGTTCGGTGCGGCTCTCCGGCACGCCGAACATCGAGCCCGAGCGGTCCACCAGGACCAGCGTCCGGCCGGGCAGGTGGGGGACGTTGGCGAGCGAGTGGCTGAGCGCCGTCTCCAGTGCGGCCGCCCAGCGCAGGCCGGGGGCGGCGCGGTGGGCGGCGAGGAAGCGGAACGGGAACTGGCGGGAGCGGGCGACCTGGGCCGGATCGGCGATCCGGGCCGCGACCAGCGTCGCCGCCGCGTCGCCGATCCCGGCCTGGTCGAAGTTGCGCAAGTTGCGCACCAGGGCCATCGCCCCCATGGACGGGATCACCGCCTCCCAGGCCGCCGCGTCCATCGGACCCTGCAGCCAGCCCGCGAGCGCCTCCCAGGTCATTCCGGCGGCGGCCAGTCTGTGGGCCGCGTCGGGGGCGGCGAGGACGGCCCGGCGTTCGGTGACCGGGAGCTCGGCCAGTCGCTGTCGCTCCGTCAGCAGGGTTTCGGTGCGGGGCGGTACGGCCTGGTGCGGGCGGTGTCGACGGTCCAGGACGTACCGGAACAGCTCGCCCTGCCACGGGTGGTCGGCGGCGGGGGCGGGGTGGGTGAGCTCCAGCACGTCGGCGAACCGGAAGGCGTGTGACGGGGTGTCGTACTTCAGCACGGCCCGCGAGGTGTAGAGCCGGCGGACGGCGTCGCCCAGGCCGCGGCGGACCGGCTGGGGCAGCCGACGACCGTACCGGGCCGTCCAGAGTGCGAGGAACTCACCCGGCTCGTCGGGGCGTTGGAGCACCGCGTCGACGGCCTGCCGCGAGTAGCCGGGGGCCTTCGCCTCCGCCCGGGCCCGCGCGAACTCGACGGCGCCGACCACGGCCGCGGAGCGGATCTGCGCCTGGCCGCGCAGCCAGCGCAGTAGACCGAGCGTCCAGCGCGGGTCTTCCAGGGCGAGGCGGCGGACCAGCGAGGTGAAGCGCTCCTCCCGATCGGCGGCGTTCTCGTAGAAGCTGTGCTGGCCGGAGAAGTGCGTCACGGCGAGCACGAACAGGTCGGTGCGCGGGTCGCGCTGCCAGCCGGCTCCGCCCTGGTGGTTGGTGAGCAGCGCCACGGACAGGGCCGAGGACCTGAGGACGGCCGGGGGCGTGTGCGCCGACCGCGGAGTGACCGGCCACCTGCCGTGGAGCGCCAACTGCCCACTGGCGCCGGCCGCGAAGAGTTCCGGTGTCTCGGTGCGGATCTCCACCCTGGTGGCGGCTTTGACGCGCTGGCGATTGAACCGGGTCATGCAGGAAGTCTCCCTGGCGGGCACGTGGAGGAGGCCGGGTGACGGCGCGTCGAGAGACGCCCCCCGTGATCGGAAGCGGGTGCCGGTGTGAGGTCGTCAGAGAAGTAACCGGAAGACCCAGCGCATCGGGGGGCGTCGGTGCACAACGTAGACCGCCCTCGACCCGCTGTCACCCGATTATCCTCCGGCCGGAGGAGCGTCGGCCGGCCCGGTCGGGAGGTCGCACGGGCACGGCTCGACCGGGGGAAGGAGGTCCGGTTCGGGGCGGTGCGGGGCCACCCCGGTGACCGCTGGCCCGCCCGCCCGCCCCGGAGCTCCCGGGTGCCGCGAGGCGGGCGTGGCGGGCAGATCAAAGTCTGATCGGAATTTATCGTTTTCGCTCTCGAATCACCCGATCAGGGAGTGGCGCTGTTCGATTTTTGGGCGCAATGATTCTCTCTGCCCCCTCCGGGCAATTGCACGTGGGATTGCACGGTTCGTTGACCTGCGAAATCCAGGAAAAGTATGACCGGAGGGTGTGGTCGGCGCTTTTCGTACAAGAGGAGATGAGTCATGGACCGTAGTGGCGAGCACTACAATGGGATGCCGGCGGATGCCATCGAGTCGCCGTACCCGGCGCAGAAGGCCGTGAAGAGCCAGGGGCTCGGGGAGTGCGTGACCATGCGGCGCCTGCCCGACGGCCGGGTGGCGGTGTTCAACAGCAAGGACCCGGGCGGCCCGGCCCTGGTCTTCACCCGGCCCGAGATCGACGCCTGGCTGGACGGCGCGAAGAAGGAAGAGTTCGACAACCTTCTGACCTGATCACACGGGGTTTCCCGTTTTCGCGGGAAATCCGGCGTGACGCCGAAGCCCTCCCTGTGTCAAGCTGGCCGCGATCATTCGGTTTTTCGCAAGGGGGGCCTCGTGTCCGCTGACCCGTTCGACAGCGCTGATTCGAACGAAAACCCGGGGCCGATTTCCCGCGCCGCCGACCAGGGGGCGCCGGAGTGGTCCATTCCCGCCGCGCACCTCGGCCGCAAACTGCGGGCCCTGCGCGGTGGTCGGACGCTGCAGTGGTTGAAGACCCGGACCCACTTCTCGGCGTCGAAGCTGAGCCGGATCGAGAACGGGCAGCGCCGCCTGAACAACCCGCAGGACGTCGCCACGATCCTGAACGCCGTCGGGCTGCTGCACGGCCCCGACCGGGCGGCGCTGATGGAGCTCGCGGTCGCCGCGTCGCAGAAGAACCCGCCGGGCTTCCACCGGGACTCCGGCGCCGGGGCGCAGCAGCGGCTCTCCGGGATGGTGTGGCGGGCGACGCTGCTGATCGCCGTGGACGTGAACGTCGTCTCGGGCGCGCTGCAGACCGACCGGTACATGGCGGCGGTCACCGAGGAGACCGTGCTGCGCAGTCGTCTGCACGAGGCGCCGGCGGCGATCGAGGCGCGCAAGGTGCGTCGGCGGGTGGTGCGCGAGTCCGGGGTCCGGGCGGTGTTCTGCATGCACCAGTCGGCGCTGTACCGGGTGATGGGCAGCCACGAGCTCATGGTCGAGCAGTTGGAGAAGCTGCTGGAGTACACCGAGACCCCGAACATCGGGGTGCGGATCATCCCGGTGGAGCTGCCGCTGGCGCTGCAGGTCATGAACCTGACCCTGCTGCACTTCGACACGCCCGACGCCATGCCGGAGCTGATCTACGTGGAGACCGGCGAGCGGGAGGGGCACTACTACTACCCCGGCGAGGGGGACGCGGCGGCCTTCGAGGACTACAAGGAGGTCCTGAACACGGTCGTGGCCAGGGCCCTGCACCGCGAGCCGAGCCGGAAGCTGATCCGGAAGGCCGTCGCGTGGCACCGGGCCCGGATGCGGGGCGGGTCGACCGGGTGACGGGCGCGGGACCGCCGCCGCGGGACCGCGCCCACCGGACGACGGCCCCACGTCCGCCAGGTCACCGGAAGACGCACCCGTCCACCAGGTCACCGCACGGCGGCCCGCGCCCGCCCGGTCACCGCACGACGGCGAGGCCGCCGAACTCGATCCACTCGTCGCTGCGCTGCCGGGGGAAGACCTCCCGGTCGGGGCGCCAGTAGGTCACGTCGCGCAGGCCCGGCTCCTCGATCCGCAGCCGGTCGATGTCGAAGAAGGCCCGCACCTCGGCCTCGGTGCGCACCCGGCCCCAGCGTCCGCCGGTGCCCTCCTGCATGAGGCGGGTGACCCCGTCGCGGACCTTCTCGTCCTCGCTGACGAGCTGGCACACCACCACGACGCTCCCGGCGGGCAGGGCGTCGACGGTGCGCCGGATCATGCCGAAAGGATCCTGCTCGTCGGTGAGGCAGTGGGCCACCGACACGAACAGGGCCGCGACCGGCTCCCGGAGGTCGATCCTGGAGCGGAAGTCCTCGTGCGCGAAGATCCGCCCGGTCAGCGTCATGTCGGACGCTATCAGCGCGACCCGCGGGTTCTCGTCGAGCAGGAGGCCGCTGTAGGCCCGGACGTGGGGGTCGTTGTCGATGTAGACGACGCGGCAGTCCGGGTCGATCCGCTGGGCGACCTGGTGGACGTTGTCCTGGGTCGGCAGTCCGGAGCCGTGGTCGACGAACTGCCGGATGCCGTAGTCGCGGACGATGATCTCGACGACCCGGCGCAGGAAGGCGCGGTTGTTCAGCGCCAGCTCCTTGGTGCTGGGCGCGATCTCCAGCAGCTGCGCGACGGCGGCCCGGTCGGAGGCGTGGTTGAACCGGCCGTCGAGCAGGTAGTCGTACATTCTCGCGGCGGTCGGCTTGCTGACGTCGATCTCGTCCGACAGTGAATCGCTCACGCGTTCCCCCTCGCGTCGCCAAGTAACTTCTGCACCAGTCAATGTGACGGCCCGTCATGCTATAGCGCGGGCATGGCGAAGCGGCATCACCCGTGCGGGTGGTGCATGGCGCAAGCATGGCGAGCCCTGGCGCGACCCCTGGTGCGGGCCCGCTCCGGCGCGTTCCGAGGGGGAGGAAGTGCGCCGGAGCGACCGCCGGGCGGCGGGCTTCGGCGTCCGGTCCTTGGGCGGTGTCCGGTTCTAGGCGGGGGCGTTCCTCCTTCGTTCGGCCAGCAGGCGGCGGGCCACCAGCAGTTCGACGTGCAGTTCGGGTTCGGCGAGCCCCATCAGCTCCGCCGCCGCGCAGGCCGGCATGCCGAGGTGCTCGTACAGGAGCGCCGCGTCGGCGGCCCGGGTGGGCAGTTCGCGGTGGAGCGCGTCGGCGCCGGGCCGCGGGACGGCCGCCAGGGCCTCCGCCACCACCTCGCCCAGCACCCGCCAGGCGAACGCCGCCGGATCGGCCGCCAGCACCGCGTCCCAGCTCAACTCGGTGCGCCGCAACGCGTGCCGGACCACCTGGCGGCTCACCTCCGCGTCGCCCAACCGGGCGCAGGCGTACTGCTCGTAGGGGCCGTGGCGCAGCTGGACGAAGGCCGCGTACCCGAGTGCTATCGCGGGCCGGTGACCGGACACCGTGACTCCTTCGACGTCAACTCGACGGAACGGTGACACCCGTTCCGGGCAGGAGGCCCGGGCGGGGGAGGCGACCCGGCGCGTGCGGGGCGCGCCGGGGCGCGCGACCGGCCGGACACCACATCCGGTCGGCCGCCGGGAACGTCAGAGCCGGCCGGCCGCGACCGCGCCGACCTGGACGTCCTTCGCCATCCACAGCAGCGCCAACACCAGCGCCGCACGCTCCCGGCAGTTCGGCCCGTCGGCCACCACGGCCCACCGCAGCGCCGACACCACCAACGCTCTGCCGAGCTTCACCGAGAACCCGACCGCACCCGGCCGGGGCGTTCCGTCACCCAACCTCCACATCCTGCTAGCGTGGAAGCTCATCGAGGGCATGATCGCTCGATCCCGAGCGGGTCGTTCAAGCATGTCGTTGTCCTTGCTTGGATCGGCCCTTCGTCGTGGTCGGTGTTGGCCCACCGGCCACGACAACATCACCGGTACAGTGAGTTGCGGCCTTGACACGCAACGCTACCCCCGCGCCTCGAGCGAACCACGCGGAAAAGCCCCCCGTGCAAACGCGGGCAAAAGCCGGGCGGGAATGTCGCTTTTGTCCATGCCCCTTTCGGCAGCGGTCGAGGCCGCACAGCCGGACCCGAACCCCACCCACCCCGCGTCGGCGGGATGTTGGGCCGAGGGCCGGAAACACCGCCGACCAGCCCGAGGGCATCCCCCGCCCGTGAGGCGCGGATCGTGTGGACGTCGGGGTTCCGCAGGGGTCCGCGGCCCGTCGGCCGGGCGGCGGTCGTCGCGGTCGCATGCGTAGCGGCCCCGGGCCGCACCCGGTGCCGACTCCCGTCGATCTCGGGGGCCTGTCGGCGGACGATCCACCGGCGCTTCGCGCGGCGGAGCCGGGAGCGGGTCCGGGCCCGGCCGCACCGGGTCGACCTCGCCTGTCGCGGCGTCGAATCGCCCCAACGCCCGGGTTGGCACCGGCGGTTCGCCGGGCGCACGGTGCCCTGACTCGTCGACTGCCGCAGGCGGCACCGCCGCCGCCCTCGCAGGTCGGGGCCCGACAGTCGGTGGAAGTGGTCGAGCGCCTGGCCGTCGTCCCCTGGAGGAGATGGATGAGGGAGGTCGGGGGTCGGCGGTCCACCGGAAGGGGCGGCCGGTCGTTGGCGGTGGTCAGCCGACGAGGTGGGCGTAGGCGACGGTGTTGTCCTGGTAGCCGCCGTGGGCGCGGTCGAAGGTGCCGCCGCAGGTGATCAGGCGGAGTTCGGGGTGGGTGGCGGGCGCGTACACCTCGTCGGGGACGTTGGTCTTGGGGTAGTTGGTGACGCGGTCGACGGTGAAGGTCGCGGTGGTGCGGTCGGCGCGGTCGACGGTGAGGGTGGCGCCGGGGGTGAGGAGGGAGAGGGGGTGGAAGACGGCGGGGCCGGTGGGGGTGTCGACGTGGCCGGTGACGATGGCGGTGCCCGTCTCGCCGGGGCTGGTGCCGGCCGCGTACCAGCCTGCGGTGGCGCCCTGGTCGAGGGGCGGGGGTTGCAGGGCGCCGTCCGGGCCGAGCGTGAGCGGGATCAGGGGGGTGTCGATGCCCAGTGAGGGGATGCGCAGGCGGATCGGGTCGGCCCTCGGCATCCCCGGCGCGCCGGTGGTGGCGGGGTCGTCCGGGGCCGGGGTGGTGGCGGCCGGCGCGGGCGGGGGTGGCGCGGGGGTGCCGGTGGTGGCGAGCACGGTGGCGGTGCCGGCGAGTCCGATCGCGGCGGCCACCAGGGCGGCGGCAAGGCCGTTGCCCCGGGCACCTCCGGGTCCGCGCCGGTCGCCGTCGGGTGTGCCGGCTGCTGTGCCGCCCACTTCGTTCACCGCTCTCCTCGTCGCCATCGCTCCGGACCGTCCGGGAGGCCGTCCAGGGCTGCGGGATACGGCCCTGGACGGCGGGACCGGCGAAACCGGGCCGTGGGGAGCCGGGGTCAGTGCCGGCCGGTACGGGTGCGGCGGCGGACCACCACGGCACCGCCGCCGGCGGCGAGGGCCAGCGCACCGAGGACCGCGGCGGCCCGGGTGTGGTCGGACGGCCCGTAGCCGGCCGCGACCGCGCCGCGCGGCACCGCGGCGGAGGCGGAGACAGAGGCAGCGGCACTCGGCGAGGCGGAGGAGACGGCGCTCGGCGAGGCGGAGGCCGAGGCGGCGCTCGAAGCGAAAGTCGAGGCGGAGGCGGAGGCCGAGGCGGTGGTGCCGGTCGCCGTGGACGCGCTCGCCGAAGCGGAGGGCGCGGCGCTCGCGGAGGCCGTGCCGCCGGAGGTGGTGCCGGCCGGCAGGTCCTCGCACGCGATGCCGTCGTTGTCGGTGTCGAGGTGGTTCGGGTCGGAGGGGTCCGCGTCCAGCACCGCCTGCGCCTGCGGCTGCGTCGTGAAGTCCGAGCAGTTCAGATCCGCCGCGGGGGTCAGCGCTTGGGCGGAGGTCGCCGAGGCGACCGGCACGAGGACGGCCGTACCCAGGGCAGCAGCGGCGAGAACGGCGTGAACACGCATGGCCATCACGTTCCTTCACAACGAGTACCGGGACTGCCACCCATCGTGTCCACGGCCGGTCGGCGCGCCACCGGAACGGGCCGCCCCCACCCGCCGAGCGGCGGTCGGCACCCCCCGTGGCCGCTGTACCGGCGGGGCGTCGCGCCGCAGCAGGGGTCCTGACGCCGTTAGCCCGATCGGGGGCCGTCGCGCACTGCGGACGGGCCCGGCACCGGTGGGTTCGCGGACCGGGGGGTCGGACCCGGGGTGCGCGGATCAGTCCGTGCGCGCCGGTGGCGGGTGGGTGCCTGGGCGTTCAGGGGGCCGGGAGAAGTGCTGGGGATGTCCGGCCGGGGGCACGGCGCGGTTGTGGTCACGAACGACGGTGAGGCCCCGCTGGAGTTGACCGTGGAGCCCTGGGCGGACACCTTCCGGGTGGTGCACGGGCGGGATTCGGTCGCGGTGCGGTCCAACGGCCACTGCTTCCACCTCGCCGACACGGCGGGCCGTCCGATCGGTGCGGCCGACCGGGAGTGCCCGGCTCGGGAGGCGGATTCCCGGGGGCGTCCCCGAGCGGCGGCGACCGCGTGCCACTGCCGGCAGCCGCCGCGCGATCCGTCGCCGTACCGGCGGTGGCGTCCGGCGCCCCGGGCTCCCTCCGGTAGGGCGGCGACCCGCGCTCCGGAGGGTGGGCCCGGGGCGTTCCGGTTTCCCGTGCGGAGGCTGAGGTCCCCCGTGGGGGTCTTCAGTGGCTCGGCCGGGCGGGGTCAGGGCGGTGGGCCGGCCGGGGCGAGGAGGGTGTGCAGGGGGCGGTTGTGGCGGTGCAGCCAGGCGCGGTAGGCGGGGTTGGCGCCGGCCAGGGCGAGGTAGGCGTGGCAGAGGTCGACCCAGAGGCCGTCGAGGGCGGGGCCGCCGACGGTGTCGGGGCGCCAGGTGAGCAGGAGGCGGACGGCGAGCGGGTCGCCGTGGACGGGGCGCAGGACGGTGCCGGGGCCGGGTGGCGAGGTGGGTTGGCAGGGGCGGACGGCTTCGCCGGAGGCGACGAGTTCGGCGGCGGTGGCGTTGTCGCGGACCTGGACGACGCGCGGGTCGAGTCCGGCTTCGGCGAAGACCCGGCGCAGGGCGGCGTACTCGTGGTCGGCGGTGGGGTCGACCATCCAGGTGTCGTGGGCGAGGTCGGCGAGGCTGACGACCGGTCGGCCGGCGGCGGGGTGGGTCTCGGCGAGGGCGACGAACTGGGGTTCGCGGGCGACCAGCACCCGCTGTTCGGTGCCGGCCGGCACGTGCAGCGGGAAGCCCTCGCTCTCGTGGACGAAGGCGGTGTCGAGCTGTTCGGCGGCGACCAGGTGGAGCAGGGCGATCGCCGAGATGTCGATGTGGATGGTGGTGTCGGTCTCCGGGAGCCGGTCGTGGATGCGGCGCAGCCAGGCGGCGACCGCACGGCTGCCGACGCTGCCGATCCGCAGTCGGCGGCGGCCCGGTCCGGCGGCCTCGGCGCGGGCGGCGGCGAGGAGGGCGTCCATCTCGGTGATCACGGGGCGGGCGCGGGAGAGCACCGAGTGGCCGAGGGCGGTGGGGCGGCTGCCGGTCTGTCCGCGGGTGAACAGCCGTCCGCCGATGGTGCGTTCGATGCGGTGCAGTTGGGTGGTCAGCGACGGCTGGGTCATGCCGAGTCGACGGGCGGCCTTCCGGACGCTGCCGGTGTCCGCGATCGCGCACAGCACCCGCAGGTGTCGGACGTCGAGCTCCATCACGGGAGCATAGCCAGACGCCCCTCATCTGCCAAGAGCATGTCAAAAGCCGACCACGACCCGTCAAACCGCTTTCCGGGCACGGGTATTGACCGGTGCTATCGCCGGTTGCCATCTCCGCGCCCCGCCCGCCCTGCCCCAAGCTCGGTGCAACAACCCGTCACCGCGTCCCGGACGGCCTCCCCACGGCCCCGGGGCCCGCGAAAAAAATGGAGTCCCCACATGAACCGCTCCATGACCGTGCTCGCCGCCGCCCTCGGGCTGGTCCTCGCGGTCGGCACCGCCGCCGTGCCCGCCGCCGCGGTCACCGCCCCCGGCGCCCCCACCGCCCAGGGCTACACCCCGTCCGCGGGCATCGCCGTCAACTCCGCCGAGGAGGCGGGCAACAAGGCGTTCTACGAGGCCGTGATGAAGTCGGCCCGCGCCAAGCAGGCCGCCAACCCCTACCTGCTGACCGTGGCCGTCACCTACGACGCCAGCCAGGCCCCGACCTTCCGCAGCGTCATCTCGCAGAGCGCGCAGATCTGGAACTCCTCGGTCGCCAACGTCCAGCTCCGCTCCGGCACCAACGCCGACTTCCGCTACTACGAGGGCAACGACTCCCGCGGCTCCTACGCCTCCACCGACGGCCACGGCAGCGGCTACATCTTCCTCGACTACGCGCAGAACCGGCAGTACAGCTCGCTGCGCGTCATCGCCCACGAGACCGGCCACGTGCTCGGCCTGCCCGACCACTACTCCGGCCCGTGCAGCGAGCTGATGTCCGGCGGCGGCCCCGGCACCTCGTGCACCAACCCGTACCCGAACACCACCGAGCGGAACCGGGTCAACAGCCTCTGGGTGAACGGCCTCGCGACCGTCGGCTGATCCCGCCCGCCCGCCTGCCCGCCTGTCCGTCCGCCCGTACCGGACCCCCGTCGGCCGCCCCGGTCGGCGGGGGTCCCGCGGCGCTGTACCGCTACCGCTACCGCCACCGCCACCGCCACCGCTCAACTGCCGAGCGCCGTCACGAGCGCGCAGGTGAACACGGCCGTCACCCACGTCCACAGCACCGACAGCGCCGCGTGGGCGGCGGTCCGCAGCCGGTCGCCGCGCCACAGCTCCGGGGAGAACACCGCGAACTCGAAGATCCAGCGGATGCCCCAGAAGAGCGTCTGCGCGGCCAGCAGCGCGGTGCCGAGCCGGCCGCCGGCGAGCAGGTCCCGGGTGAGCAGCAGCGGCAGCAGGCCGAGCAGGACGCAGGTCAGGGCGATGAAGAAGAGGTGCACGTAGGAGACCTGGCGGGTCAGCAGGGTGGTTCCGACCAGGTCGGCGGGCCAGCCGATGAGCCGCGGCAGGACGAGGTGGAGCGCGCCCATTGCGATCAGGGCCGCGCCCACCAGGCGCAGTTGGCCGTCCAGGGTGAGCAGGTGGGTCACGGTGTGCGGCGCTTTCCGGTCGGGGTGACGGTGGGGGTGGTGGTGGAGGCAGTGGTCGGGGTGGTGGTGGAGGCAGTGGTCAGGGTGACGGTGGGGGTGAGGGAGAGGGCGGTGACGAGTCCGCCGATCCGCCGTTGCGCGACGGGGCGCAGGCCCGCTGCGGCCGCGGCCCGGAGCCAGGTCCGGCGGGGGAAGAAGTGCCGGGCGCCGGGGCCGTAGACCGCGGTGTTGGCGGCGTCCCGCAGGTGCTCGACCAGGACGAGGCGGCCGTCGGGGCGCAGGACCCGGGCGAACTCGGCGAAGAGCGCGTGCCGGTCGTCGGGTCGGCGCAGTTCGTGGGCGGCGAAGACGGCGAGGACGGTGTCCGCCGAACCGGTCGCCGCGGGCAGCCGGTCCGGCCGTCCGGGGAGGGTGCCCGGGGCGGGCGGCACCAGGCGGCGGGCCCGGCGGATCGAGCCCTCGGTCATCAGGGCCGGGTCGTAGAGGTCGACCACGGTCTGCGGGTGCCGGGGCCAGCGGGCCGCCACCGGTCGGCTGGTCTCGTCGAGGCCGGAGGAGACCACCAGGTGTTCGCCCGGGCCGGTCGGCAGCAGTTCCTCCAGCCAGTCGAAGGTGCGCAGCTCCGAGCGGTCGTAGACCCACCAGGTGGCGGCCGTGCCGGTCGCCAGCAGGGCCACGGCGGCGACCGCGCCCGCCCGCGCGAGGGGGGCGGCGGGCCCGGGCAGGCGGTGCGCGAGGGCGAGACCGGCTGCCGCGGTGAGGCAACCCGCCGCGTACATCGGCCAGTTGTAGCGGACGACCTCCCGGACGCCGGAGAAAGCGGCCGGCTCTCCCGGGGCCGCCGCGGGCGGCTTCACCGTTCGGCCCCGTTCTCGGCGCGGCGCCGGCCGGCGTGCCAGCCGTAGTCGAGGTCGGCGACGTGGAAGGCGTTGGCGAGCACGGGAGTCGTCCCGGCGAACGGGCCGTGGTCGAAGAAGGTGGGTGGGGTCGGCAGTTCGACGGCGACCGGGGTCGGCTCCCAGCGGGTCCGGGTGGCCTTGACCACGATCATCGATCCGGTCTCCGGCTCGTGTTCGAAGGTGTAGGGCAGCGGGCCGGCGAACCGTCGGGCGTCCTTGGCGCGGGCGAACGGGCTGCCGGCCGGCAGGTCGGCGGGGACGGACCCGAGGTCGGCCCGCACGTGCAGGTCGGCCCGGCCGTCGCGGCTGACGACCCGGAACTCCAGGGTGTCGCCGACGACCCGGCTGCCGAGCCGGGCCGGCCGGTAGTGGTAGCGCGTGAGCAGGTTGCCGCCGAGGGCCATGGCCCGGCTGTCGGTGTCGCTGCGGAGGATCTTCAGCCCGCGCATGGCCCGCCCGTGGGGGGTGGGGAAGCAGGTGAAGATCCGGTACCCGGTGAGCACCCGGTCGGCGCCGAGCCGGGCGGGCAGGAAGGCGGGCCGCAGGCTCCGGGTGTCCACCAGGGCGACGGCGACGAACCCGTGCTCGGTGCCGGTCGGGTCGGTGTGGGTGTCGAGCGCGAGTCCCGGTGGCAGCAGCGGTTCCAGGACGTGCGGGGGCAGGGCGTAGGTGAGGACCAGCGAGTGCGCGAAGTGGGTCCGCATCGGGACGGGGTGGCGGCGCAGCAGGTGTTTCATCGGGTCTCGGCTCCGTCCGTCCTGGTCCTGTCCGTCCTGGTTCTGTCCGCCCGGGTCCCGGCCGTCTCGGGCTCGTTCGTCCTGGTGGCGTCCGTCTGGGTTCCGTCCGTCCCGGTTACGTCCGTCTCGATTCCGTCCGTCCGGGTGCGGACGACTCGCACCACGCCCCAGATCATCGACCGGTCCTCGGCGGCGAGTCCCGGTCCGCCGGGGCCCGGTTCGCGCAGACTGCGGACCACCGCGGTGCCGCCCGGTCGCACCGCGTGTTCGACGGCGGCGCGCAGCCGCCGGGCGAACCGCGGCCCCGGCCCGTCGACCACGTTGGAGAGCGTCACCGCGTCGTAGCTCCCGGCGGCGGACCGCTCCAGGTGCCCGACGACCTCGCCCCGCACCAGCCGCACCCGCCCGCCACCGGCCGTGGCAGCGGCGAGGGCGGGGGCGGGCGTGGTTGCGCCGGGGCGTTCGCGGCCGAGCAGCAGCCGCCAGGCCCAGTCGTTGGCCGCGTTGGGGTGCCGGGCGACGGTCCGGGCGATCCGCCGGAGCAGCACGGTGTCGAAGCCGCGCGGGAGCGCGCACCGGAAGCCCGGGCGCAGCGCGGCGGCGAGCGCCCCGGCGGGCCGCAGGGCGGCGGCGGCGAGCAGCCGCAGCCCGGGGCCGTCGAACTCGGCCGCCCACCGGCGCCGTTGCTCGCCGGGGTCGTCGAGGCGCAGGAAATCGGCGACGGACGCGGGCCGCCAGGCCGGCAGCAGGGCGGCGGCCGTGGCGCGGCCGAGGCCGGTCAGCCGTTCGGCCGTGCCGGTGACCGCGGGTGCCCCGGCTTCCAGCCGGGCCCGGGCGTAGGCGAGTTGGGCGGGGTTCAGGTCGATGGCGGTGACCTCGTACCCGGCCGCGGCGAGGGCGGCGGCGGTGTCCCCGGCGGAGGCGATGCAGAGCACCCGGGCACCGGGCGGCGGGAAGACCGCGAGTTCGACGGTCGGGTCCTCGTACATCCGGCCGAAGAGCACCCGGGGACGGCCGGCGGGCCCGGCGAACAGCCGACCCGCCTGCCACGGCGCACCGGCAGCAGCGGGAACCGGCGGACGCGGTACGGCTCCGGAGCGCCCGACGGCGGAGGAGACAGAGACGGTCACCACGCCCAGACCCCCTGCCGCACCTCGCCCGCAGGGCGCCGGGCCGCGACGAGCCAGATCAGCGCGAGGAAGCAGAGGTCCTGGACCACCAGCCGCCCGGGCTCCGGGATGTGTCGGGCGCCGAAGAGCAGTCCGCCGGTGTTGAAGCCGATCACCAGGAGCGTCTGCACGACTGCGGCGGCGTACGGGCGGCGGCCCAGCAGCACCCACGTTCCGAGTGCGACCTCGGCGAGGCCGAGGACGACCAGGAGCGGGGTGACCGCGCCGGTCGGCAGCAGGGGCAGTCCTTCGACGATGGCCCGCTGGTCGGCCCGCCCGGGGAGGACCTTGCACCAGAAGCCCTCGTACCACCACATCGATGCGACCGCGACGGCCGGCCACCGGGTCCTTCCGAGGTCTGCCACGATCCCCCCTCCCACTCCCCCGGCCGTCCGCGCGCAGGGCACGGCGGCGCCGGCCCGGACTGGTGTCCGGACCTCGTGGCACCGATCATGCCGAACTTTTTGAACGCGTTCAACTTGCTGGGGACCGCGGCTCCTCGGAGTGCTCCGGGCTCTCCCGGCGCGGGGCCGCGAGGCGGAGCGGCTGGGGGTGCAGGGCGGCCGGGTGGGGGCCGTGGCGGGGGTCGAGTTCGTGGAGGATCTGCTGGGTCTCGTCCATGATCGAGCCGTGCAGGGACCAGACGGCGGGGCCCTGGTCGGTGCGGCAGAGCGTCTCGGCGGCGGCGGCGTGGTGTTCGCGGCCCCGTTCCAGGGCGGCCGTCAGGTCGTCGGTGTGCCCGGCCTCGCGGACGCGGTCGCGCTGGATGCGGGCGAGGACGTCGAGCGCGTCGCCGACGGCCTCCAGGACGTCGCCGATCGGCCGGACCCGTTCGCGCGCGTCGCTGAGCGCTTCGGCCTCGCGCGGGAACTGGCGCTCGCCGCGGGCCAGGTCGTCCAGGCCGCGGAGCACCGATCCGAGCTGGTCGCAGACGTGGCCGAGGCAGGTCAGGCCCTCGCCCAGCGGGCCGAGCGCGACCGCCGGGTCGGTGCCCTGCCGCAGCCGCCGGGGGTTGAGGCGGATGCCCTCCTCGGCCTGGACGGCCGCCTCCCGGGCCCGGTCGAGTTCGCGGGCGGCCGTCTCCACCCGGCGCAGCCAGCCGTCGGAGGTCCGTTCGTCCCAGCCCTCGCGCAGTCCGCGGGCGGTGTCGTGGGCGATGTCGGCGAGGCGGTGGGCGACCCGGGCGGAGCGGTCCGCGGCGTGGCCGACGTAGGTGGGGGGCGCCGCGACCAGGTTGACCAGGACGCCGGAGGCGACGCCGACCAGGGTGTCCCAGATCCGGACGGGGGCGTACGGCGCGCCGGTGCTGAGCACGAGCAGGACGGTGACCGGCACCTCGGTGGCCTGCTCGCCCAGGCGCAGCAGCTTCCCCAGGCCCAGGCAGACGCCGACGGCGAGGCCGATGGTGGCGAAGTTCGCCCCGGCCAGGCGCAGCAGGCCGAGCGCGGCCAGGGCCCCGAGCATGACGCCGCCGAACTGCCGCAGGCCCTGCGCCAGCGTCCGGAACACCGTGAGCTGGACGGTCAGCAGCGCCGCCAGGGGCGCCAGGACGGGTTGCTCGTCCTCGCCCAGCAGCACGACCGCGACCTCCCAGGCCAGCGCGCAGGCCACCGCCACCCGGGCGGTCCGCACCACCCCTTCGCGGTGCGCCCGGACGGCGCGCCCGGGGTGGCGCAGTGCGTCCCGGACGGCCCGCCAGCCGTCCGCCGCCTTCCCGCGCCACGCCGCCACCGGGCCGGGGGCGGTCACGGAAGGTCGGGCGTCCGGACGAGTTCGGCCGTGCAGAAGGCGCACCGGTTCGCCTGGGCGGGGATCGCGGACAGGCACTCGGGGCAGTCCCGCTTGGGCGCCTGGACGTCCTGGTGCGGGGCGAAGCGCTCGTGCAGCTTGTTGAACGGGAGCACGACCACGAAGTAGAGCACCAGCGCGGTGAGCAGGAGGGTGATCACGGCGTCGATGAACGCGCCGTACGGGAACTCCACCCCGTGGACGTGGAGGGTCCGGCGGCTGAAGTCGCCGACCGCGCCGGTGGCGAGGCCGACCAGCGGGGTGAGGAAGGCGCGGACCAGGGCGGTGACGACGCCCGAGAAGGCCGCTCCGATCACCACGCCCACGGCCAGGTCGACGACGTTGCCCCGTAGGACGAAACCCCGGAAACCCTTCACTGACGTCCGTCCTTCCCCTCGGTCTCCGCGCGGCGGTCGTGTGCGGTCCGCGCCCGGCGGCCTTCTGCCCGGTCCGGCCGTCCGCATGCCCGGCCCGTCCGCATGCGCGTTCGACGGCTCCGGCCGCTCCGGGGCACCGGTCGCGCGGTGCCCGGGGTGCCGGGCCGGTGACGATAGGATGCCGCCGGAGCCGGTCGGGGTGGAGTCGGGGTGGAGGGAGGGCGTGTGAGGAGCGCACGTGCGGTGTCCACCCTCGACTCCGTCGAAGCGGGTGATCACGTCTGCTGGCTGGTCGGCCCGGACGACGACTTCGCCGTGACGGCGCGGGCCTTCGCCGCCGACGGCGCGCTCTTCGGCGACAAGGTGCTGGTCATCGGCACCCCCGACACACGCTGGTCGCTGGGCGGCGCGGCCCAGGGCGTGGTCCTCGACCCGGTCGCCGAGCGGGCGGGCGGGTCGGCGTGGGACGCGGCGGCGCTGCTGGAGACGGTGCGCCGGGAGGCGGACGCCGCGTGCCGGCAGGGCTTCCGCGCGCTGCGGGTGCTGGCCCGGATGGACCGGGTGTGGCCGGGCGGGGCGAGCCCGCGGGAGATCGCCCGGCACGAGCTGGGCCTGGACGACCTGGTGCTCGCCGGGGCGGCCGTCGTCGTCTGCGCCTACCACCAGGTCGGTTTCCGCCCGGCGGCCCTCGACCAGGCCGTCGGAGTACATCCGCAGCAGTTGGGCACACGTGCGGAGGTGCCGGGATTTCGGATGTACAGCGCGGGAACGGACTGCTGGAGCGTGAGCGGCGTGGTGGACTTCGAGGGCGCCGAGGCGTTCCGTACCGCCTTGGACGCCCTGGTCGCCCGTTCCGCCACCGTGCGCCTGCGCTGCCAGGACCTCGAACTGGTGGACGTCGCGGGCATGCGCGCCCTGGCGGACGCGGCGCGCGGGGTCCCCGGCCGCCGGATCGTGGTCGAGAACACGGACGAGACGTTCCGGCGCTGCTGGTCGCTGCTCGGCTACGACGTCCCGCAGATCCCCGTGGAGCTGGCACCGTGAGCGAGAACAGCACGACGCGCCCGGCCGCCTCCCCCCAGGACTCGGCCTTCCGGCACGAGCTGTACCCGTACGACGGGGACGCGCAGTTCCTCGACGGCGCCATGTCCTTCATCCGGGACGCCCGCGCGGGCAGCGAGCCGGTGCTGGTCGCGGTCGCGGAGCCGAAGGAGCGCATGCTGCGCACCGAGCTGGCGGGCACGGACGCCGCCGACGGCGTCACCTTCCTCGACGCCGCCGCGCTGGGCCGCAACCCCGGGCGGCTGATCCCGGCCTGGCGCGACTGGGTCTCCAAGGCCGCCGAGGGCAGCCCGGTCCGCGGCATCAGCGAATCCGCGTGGAGCGACCCCTCCCCGGCGGAGAGCGGCGAGTTCGGGTACCACGAGTGGCTGCTGAACCTGGCGTTCGCCCAGTCGCCCGCCTGGTGGCTGCTCTGCCCGTACGACACCGCGGCGCTGGAGCCCGCCGTGGTGGAGTCGGCCCGGCGCTGCCACCCGATGCTCCTCAGCGAAGGGGCCCACGGGCCCAACGGCTCCTACGTCGAGGAGCCCTACGCCTTCCCCGAACTCACCCCCGCAACCTCCCCCCACCAGGAACTCCCCTACCAGCGGGGCCGGCTCGCCGCGGTCCGCGCCCACATCACGGCCTGCGCGACCCCGCACGGCCTGGGCGGCACCCGGCTGCGCGAGCTGCTGATCGCCGCCTCCGAGATCGCCGCCAACAGCATCAAGCACGGCGGCGGCCGGGGCGTCCTGCGCACCTGGGTGGAGGACACCGACCTGATCTGCGAGTTCCACGACTCCGGCCACCTCCAGGACCCGCTGGTCGGCCGGCTCCGGCCGACCGCCGACCAGATCGGCGGCCGCGGGCTCTGGATGGTCCAGCAGCTCTGCGACCTCGTCCAGATCCGCTCCACCGCGGAGACCGGCACCACCGTCCGCCTGCACACCCGGCTGCCCGAGTAGCCCGCCGGGGCCCCGGGGATCGGCGTCCAGCGGTCTAGGGCTCCGGGTCGGCGCGCACGGCGTACGGGACGAAGGTGCTGGTGTGCTCGTCGGCGGCGAGGGTGCGGCCGATGGCGGGGGCGGAGCGCTGCGGGCAGGCGGGGCGGTCGCAGACCTTGCAGCCGAGGCCGATGGGGGTGGCGCCGGACTCGTCCGCGAGGTCGAGCCCGGCGGAGTAGACCAGGCGGTGGGCGTGCCGGACCTCGCAGCCCAGGCCGACGGCGAAGGTCTTGCCGGGGCGTCCCCAGCCGCCGGGTGAGCGGGTGACGGCGCGGGCGGTCCACAGGTAGCGGCGGCCGTCGGGCATCGCGGCGACCTGGACGTGCACCCGGCCGGGGGCGGCGAAGGCGTCGTAGACGTTCCACAGCGGGCAGGTGCCGCCGGTGCGGGAGAAGTGGAACGGCGTGGCGGACTGCCGTTTGGAGACGTTCCCGGCCCGGTCGACGCGGACGAAGGAGAACGGCACCCCGCGCAGGCCGGGGCGCTGGAGGGTGGACAGGCGGTGGCAGACCGTCTCGTAGCCGACGCCGAAGTGGTCGGCGAGGTGCTCGATGTCGTAGCGGGAGCGTTCGGCCTCGGTGTGGAACGCCCGGTAGGGCAGCACGAGGGCGGCGGCGAAGTGGTTGGCGAGGCCGATCCGGGTGAGCGCGAAGGCGGTGGAACCCTCGGGGCTGTCCTGGGCGGCGAGTTCGGACAGCAGCGCGTCGTGTTCCAGGTAGGCGAGCTGGGTGGCCATCCGGAACGCCTGCTGGCCGGGGCGCAGCCGGTCGGCCAGGTGCAGGGTGCGGGTCCGCCCGTCGTAGTGGTGCAGTTGCTCGCCGCCGGTGGCGATCCGGACCAGGTGACCGTCGGCGAGGCGGGCGGCCAGGGCCTCCCGGACCCGGCCGGGCCGCACGCCGATCCGCTCGGCCGACCGCTCGGCCGCGGTGTCGAGGGCGTGCAGGTAGTTCTGCCGGCGGTAGAAGAACTCGCGGACCTGTTCGTGCGGGGTGCGGGCGTCGGCCGGGGCGCCCCGGTCGCCGGCCAGGACGGCGAGCTGCTCGGCGGTGTCCCGGCGGCCCCGGGCCAGGTCGGTGAGCAGCCGGGCCACGGCGGGCAGGCGGGTGGCGACCTCGTCGAGTTCGCCGGGGGTGATCCGGCGGGCCGCGATCTCCTCGCCGAGGGCGTCGCGCAGTTCGGCGGTGAGCCGGGCCCGGTCGGGCGGGGCGAAGTAGCCGGCCTCGACGCCGAACGCCTCGGTGAGGCGCAGCAGGACGGGGACGGTGAGCGGGCGGGCGTCGTGCTCCAGCTGGTTGAGGTAGCTGGGGGAGAGTTCGAGGAGTCGGGCGAGGGCGGCCTGGCTGAGGCCGCGCTCCTCGCGCAGCCGGCGCAACCGGGCGCCGGCGAACGCCTTTCCCATGGGTCACTCCCCCGTCCCGGCCGGGCCGTCCGTCGGCCGCTCGTCGGCTTCTCGTCGGCTCCTCGTCGGCCGCCGTCGGCCGCTCGTCGGCTCCTCGGTGCGGGAGCCTAGCCGGGAGGGCCGTCCGGCGGTCTTCGCAGGCTTCGCCGATCCGCCCGGAAGGCTTCGCAGAACGTGGCACCGGTCCACCGGTGACGGCGGTGGAGCGCGGTGGAAGAGTCGGTGCCGCGGCCGGAAGGCGCAGTGAGCAGTCGCGAACCACCAGGTCAGTCACCGTGGTTCGGGCTGTCCGGGCCACCACGTCCCGCGGTGCCACGCCGCTGCCCGGCGTCGGCCGGCCGCCCGCCCGCCTCGCGGTGAGAGGTGTCTCACATCCTTCGCAACCCATCTCTGGAGCCGGATCACCATGACCCAGTCGGTTCGACAGCAGCAGGAGCACCAGGCGGCCGCGCTCGAAGCCCGGTGGGCGTCCGATCCCCGCTGGGCGGGCATCGAGCGCACGTACACCGCCGAGGACGTGGTGCGCCTGTCGGGTTCGGTGCGCGAGGAGCACACCCTGGCCCGGCGCGGGGCCGAGCGGCTGTGGCGGCAGCTGCGCGAGCGCGACTACGTGCACGCGTTGGGCGCGCTGACGGGCGGTCAGGCCGTGCAGATGGTCAAGGGCGGGCTGGAGGCGGTCTACCTGTCGGGCTGGCAGGTCGCGGCGGACGCCAACCAGGCCGGGCAGACCTACCCCGACCAGAGCCTGTACCCGGCGAACTCGGTGCCGCAGGTGGTGCGCCGGATCAACAACGCGCTGCTGCGCGCCGACCAGATCGACACCGCCGAGGGCAACGGGGGCCCGGACTGGCTGGTGCCGATCGTCGCGGACGCCGAGGCGGGCTTCGGCGGCCCGCTGAACGCATTCGAGCTGACCAAGGGCATGATCGCGGCCGGCGCCGCAGGCGTCCACTTCGAGGACCAGCTGGCGTCCGAGAAGAAGTGCGGCCACCTGGGCGGCAAGGTCCTCGTGCCGACCGCCCAGCACGTGCGCACCCTGAACGCGGCCCGGCTGGCCGCCGACATCGCCGATGTGCCGACCTTGGTCGTGGCCCGCACCGACGCGCTGGCCGCGAACCTGCTGACCAGTGACGTGGACGAGCGCGACGCCCGGTTCTGCACCGGGGAGCGCACCGCAGAGGGCTTCTACCGGGTCGAGCCCGGCATGGCCCCGGTCATCTCGCGCGGCCTGGCGTTCGCCCCGTACGCGGACCTGCTCTGGGTGGAGACCGGCACCCCGGACCTCGCCCAGGCGCGGGAGTTCGCGGAGGCGGTCAAGGCGCAGTACCCGGACAAGATGCTGGCGTACAACTGCTCGCCGTCGTTCAACTGGAAGGCCGCGCTGGACGACGACCAGATCGCCACGTTCCAGCGGGAACTGGGGGCGATGGGCTACCGCTTCCAGTTCATCACGCTGGCGGGCTTCCACGCCCTGAACCACTCGATGTTCCAGCTGGCCCGCGGCTACGCCGAGCACGGCATGACCGCCTACGTCGAGCTCCAGGAGGCCGAGTTCGCCGCCGCCCCGGACGGCTACACGGCCGTGCGGCACCAGCGCGAGGTCGGCACCGGCTACTTCGACCTGGTCTCCACCGCGCTCAATCCGGACGCCGAGACGCTGGCGCTGACCGGCTCCACCGAGGCCGAGCAGTTCCACTGAGCCGCCCCGCGACGGTCGCCCCGGCCCGGCCCGGGGGCTCCACGGCCGCCGCCCGCCCCGCCCGGGGCCTCGTTGAGGGACGAGGCCCCGGGCCCTCACTCCCCCGCTTCCCGCCGACTGCCCCTGGAGTACCGGATGAGCCCGACCAGCCGCACCGAGACCGCCGCCGAGACCGGGATCGAGGTGCTCGGCGAGCACGAGGACCGCTTCGAGGAGGTCCTCACCCCCGCCGCCCTGGCCTTCGTGGCCCGCCTGCACGAGCTCTTCGCCGGCCGCCGCACCGCCCTGCTCGCCGAACGCGCCCGCCGCGCGGCCGAGTTGGCGAACGGCGGCACACTGGACTTCCGCCCGGAGACGGCCGCCGTCCGGGCCGACGACAGCTGGCGGGTGGCTGGCGCCGGGCCCGGCCTGACCGACCGCCGGGTGGAGATCACCGGCCCGCCCGAACGCCGGATGGCCGTCAACGCGCTCAACTCCGGCGCGAAGGTGTGGCTGGCGGACTTCGAGGACGCCACCTCCCCCACCTGGCACAACCTGGTCACCGGCCAGCTCAACCTGATCGACGCCCTCGACCGGCGGATCGACGACACCACCCCGGAGGGCAAGCGCTACCGGATCGGCGACGCCCCCGCCACCATCGTGGTCCGCCCGCGCGGCTGGCACCTGGACGAGCACCACCTGCTGATCGGCGGGCGCCCCGCCGTCGGCGCGCTGGTCGACTTCGGCCTCCACCTGTTCCACTGCGGGCGGCGGCAGATCGACCGCGGCCACGGCCCGTACTTCTACCTCCCCAAGCTGGAGAACCACCTGGAGGCCCGGCTCTGGAACGAGGTCTTCACCCACGCCCAGGCCGCCCTCGGCATCCCGCACGGCACGATCCGCGCCACCGTGCTGATCGAGACCGTCACCGCCGCCTTCGAGATGGACGAGATCCTCTACGAACTGCGCGATCACGCCGCCGGATTGAACGCCGGGCGATGGGACTACCTGTTCTCACTGATCAAGAACTTCGCCCAGGCCGGGCCCCGGTTCGTCCTGCCGGACCGGGCCACCCTCACCATGACCCAGCCCTTCCTGCGCGCCTACACCGACCTGCTGGTGCGCACCTGCCACCGGCGCGGCGCCCATGCGATCGGCGGGATGGCCGCGGCGATCCCGCAGCGCGACCCCGCCGCCAACGAGGCCGCGCTGACCCGGGTGCGGATCGACAAGGAGCGCGAGGCCGGCGACGGCTTCGACGGCTCCTGGGTCGCCCACCCCGCGCTGGTCGACACCTGCCGCACCGCCTTCGACGCCGTCCTCGGCGCCCGCCCGCACCAGCTCGACCGCACCCGCGAGGACGTCCACGTCACCGCCGCCGACCTGCTCGCCGTCCACCGCCTGACCGCCGGCCTGCCGACCGAGCAGGGCCTGCGCGCCAACGTCGCCGTCGCGCTGCGCTACCTGACGGCCTGGCTGGGCGGCACCGGCGCGGTCGCGGTGTTCGGGCTGATGGAGGACGTCGCCACCGCCGAGATCGCCCGCTGCCAGCTCTGGCAGTGGCAGCACCACCGCACCCGGCTCACCGGCGGCTCGCTCGCCACCCCGGACACCGTCCGGCGCCTGATCGACCTCGAACGGGCCGCGCTGCTCGCCGAGGGCGCCGACCCGGCCCGGCTCGACGACGCGGTGCGGGTCCTGGAGGAGACCGCCCTGGGCACCGAGCTGCCCGCCTTCCTCACCACCGCCGCCTACGCCCGCCACCTGGTGCGCACCGCCGCCCCGGCGGCCTGAACCCGAAGGGCCCTCCGCATGAACGACATCCGCCGGGTCGCCGTCGTCGGCGCCGGACAGATGGGCTCCGGCATCGCCGAGGTCTTCGCCCGCGCCGGACTCGACACCGTCGTCTGCGAGCACGGGCCGCAGGCGCTGCGGGCCGCCCGCCGCCGCATCGACCGCTCGCTGCACCGGGCCGTCGAACGCGGCCGGATCGGCGAGGAGCAGCGCACCGACGCCTGGGCGCACCTGCTGTTCGCCGACGACCTCGACGCCCTGGCCGACCGGCAGCTCGTCGTCGAGGCGGTCGTCGAGGACGAGCGGGCCAAGGCCGGGGTGCTGGGCGTCCTGGACAAGGTGCTGGCCGCCGAGGACGCCGTGCTGGCCGCCAACACCTCGGCCATCCCGGTCACCCGGCTCGGCATCGCCACCGGACGTGCCCCGTACGTCCTGGGCCTGCACTTCTTCAACCCCGCGCCGGTGATGCCACTGGTCGAGCTGGTCCCCTCGCTGCACACCGCGCCGGCCGTCCTGGACCGGGTGGAGACCTTCGCCCGGGACGTGCTGGGCAAGCACGTCGTCCGCTCCCGCGACCGGGCCGGATTCGTCGTCAACGCCCTGCTGGTCCCCTACCTGCTCTCGGCGATCCGGATGGCCGAGGCCGGCCACGCGGACGCCGCGGACATCGACACCGCCATGGTGCACGGCTGCGCCCACCCGATGGGCCCGCTCGCCCTGGCCGACCTGATCGGCCTGGACACCGTCGAGGCCATCGCCCGCTCCCTGTACGACGAGTACAAGGAGCCGCTGTACGCCCCGCCCCCGCTGCTGTCCCGGATGGTCGAGGCCGGGCTGCTCGGCCGCAAGAGCGGCCGGGGCTTCCACCCGCACCCGGCGGGGTGACCCGGCGGGCCCCGCCGGTGCCGGGACCGCGGTCGCGGGGGAGGTCGGTCACCGGCGGGGCCGCTCCGCCGGGGCGGACGCGGCCGGGGCGGACGGGGCAGTGGACGGGACCGGGGCTTCGAACGAGACCGGGGCTTCGAAGGCGGCGCGGCGGGCGGCCCGGCGGAGGACGGCGAGGACGGCCGGGCCGGCGACCAGGACGGCCAGGCCGGTGGTGACGGCGCGTCCGGTGTCCCAGCCGAGCGAGGTGGCCAGGTCGAAGAGCAGGTAGCGGTGCCACTGCTCGGTGAACGGCAGGCCGGGCAGGTAGGCGATCGAGCTGTGCGGGTCGAGGGAGAAGGGCCAGAACGAGAGGTTCAGCAGCAGGCCGAACAGGTAGCCGGACAGCGCCCCGTACCCGGCGAGCAGCAGCACCTCGGCCCGGCCGCGCAGCCGGGGCAGCAGACCGGCGAGCAGGCCGACGAACGCGCAGCCGAACATCTGGTAGGGCATCCACGGGCCGACGCCGCCGGTGAGCAGCGCGGACGCGAACAGCGAGGTGCAGCCCAGGGTGAAGCCGAAGCCGGGGCCGAAGACCCGCCCGGCCAGGACGAGCAGGAAGAAGACGGTCTCCACGCCCGCCGTGCCCGCCCCGAGCGGGCGCAGGCCCGCGTTGACGGCGGACAGCACGCCGAGCATGGCCAGCGCCTTGGCGTCGATGCCGCCGGAGGCGATCTCGGAGACCACGACGGCGAGGACCAGGACCAGGAGCGCGCCGAAGATCAGCGGCGGCGCGTACGCGGACCCGAACCGTCCCGGTGCGACGACGAACGGCCAGGTGAAGGCCACCAGGCCGACGAAGGCGGCCAGCGCGACCACGAGGCGGGCCCGGCCGGGCATCCGGACGGCGACCCGGGCGGCGCTCACCGGGCGGCCCGCGCGGCGTCGAGGGCCAGGCCGACCTGGCGGACGGTCAGGTAGGGCAGCGGGGCGAGGATCTTGGCGGTCTGCGGGGCGAAGGTGGGCGAGGCGGTGATCACCTCGGCGGTGGGGCCGTCGGCGACGGTCTCGCCCTCGGCCATGACCACCACCCGGTCGGCCGCCGCGGCGACGAACTCCACGTCGTGGGTGGACACCACGACGGCGTGCCCCTCGGCCGCGAGCCGGTCGACCACGCCGATCAGGGCCTCCTTCGCCCGGTAGTCCAGGCCCCGGGTCGGCTCGTCGAGCAGGACGACCCGGGGGGCGGCGGCGAGTTGGACCGCCAGCACGAGGGCGAGCTTCTGGCCCTCGGAGAGGTCGCGGGGGTGGATGCCGTCGGGGACGCCGGGGGCGAGGCGGTCCAGGATCGCGCGGGTGCCCGGCCCGGGGGCGGCGTCCCGGTCGCTCTGGGCGAGTTCGGCCCCCACGGTGTCCAGGTAGAGCAGGTCGGTCGGGGTCTGCGGGACGAGCCCGACCAGCCGTCGCGCCTCGGCGGCGGAGACCCGCCGGGGGTCGACGGGCTTCCCGCCGGACGCGCCGGTCGTGCCGACGGTGCCGGCCTGGCGCGGCCCCGAACCCTGCAACGCCCACAGCAGCGAGGACTTGCCGGAGCCGTTGCGTCCCATCAGCGCGGTGACCTCGCCCGCCCGCAGGTCGAGGCTCACCTCGCGGACGGCGACCACCGGGCCGTGGCGCACGACGATCCGCTCGGCGGTGAGCACCGTCCCGCCCACGGCTCCGGTGCGACGCGGCGGCGGGACGGGGTGCGCGGCCAGTTCCCCGCGCAGCGGGGCGGCGGCCCGGCGGGCGTCGCGCACCGAGAGCGGCAGCGGGCGCCAACCGGCCAGCCGCCCGAGGTCGACGACCGGCGGGGCGATCGCGGTGTCCCGGAAGACCTCGGCCGGGAGGCCGTCGCGGACGGTGCCGTCGCCGGGCAGGTACACCACCCGGTCCGCGTACTGGACGACCCGCTCCAGCCGGTGCTCGGCCAGCAGCACGGTGACGCCGAGGTCGTGCACCAGCCGGGTGACGGCGGCCAGCACCTCCTCGGCGGCGGTCGGGTCGAGCGCCGAGGTCGGCTCGTCCAGCACCAGGACGCGCGGGTGCGCGGTGAGCACCGCGCCGATCGCGACCCGCTGCTGCTGGCCGCCGGAGAGTTCGTGCAGCGCCCGGTGCCGCAGCTCGGCCAGGCCGAGCAGGTCGAGCGTCTCCTCGACGCGCTTGCGCATCACCTCCGGCGGGACGGCCAACTGCTCCATCGCGTAGGCGAGTTCCTCCTCCACCGTGTCGGTGGTGAACCCGGCCGGCGGGTCCTGGCCCACCACGCCGACCACGTCGGCGAGTTCGCGCGGCGGGTGGTGCGCGGTGTCCCGGCCGCCGACCGTCACCCGGCCGTGCAGGGTGCCGCCGGTGAAGTGCGGCACCAGGCCGTTCACCGCGCCCAGCAGCGTCGACTTTCCGGCGCCCGTCCGGCCCACCACCAGGCACAACTCGCCTTCCGGGATGGTCAGTTCGACGTCCCGCAGGACCGGCTCGGACGCGCCGTGGTACACCACGGAGACCCGGTCGAAGCTGATCACTTGGCCACCTCGGGGTGCGTGCGGTCGATGTCGGTGGAGGGATCGGCGCTGCGCGGCCCGGACGGGGCGGCGGGGGCCGGACGCCGACCGGGCGGCGGGGAGAGCACCCCGGCCGCGGCGGCGATCAGCAGGGCCAGCACGGGAACGGCCGGCAGGGTGGGCCAACTCAGCGGGTAGAGCGAGGGGTTGAGGTCGGTGGCGTCGTAGCCGACCGTGACGCACAGCAGGACGGCAGCAGCCACCCCGCAACCGGCCACGCCCCACTCGGCACCCCGCCACGGGTCCGGCCGGTAGGTGGTGCGCCGCACCCGGCGACCGCCCAGCGCCAGGCCCGCCACGCAGAGCGCCGACCCGGCCGCCAGCGCGGGCAGGCCCAGCCAGGCCGGGGCCGTCCCGTCCAGCAGCCCGTACATGCCGGTGCACAGGCCGCCCATGCCGAGCAGCATCAGCGCCCCGGTGAGGCGGCGGGACGCCCTGGTGGCGGTGCCGGAACGGCCGTAGCCGCGCGAGTCCATCGCGGCGGCCAGCCGCAGCGAGCGCTCCAGCGCGTCCTCCAGCACCGGGACGACGATGCCGCGCAGGGCGCGAACTCCCTTGCTCCGCCCGGCCCGCAGCCGCCGGGCCCGCACCACGCGCTGCACGCTCTGCACCAGCTGGGGCGCGACGCTGAGCGCGACGGTGACGGCGACGCCCAGTTCGTACAGCGCGCCCGGCAGGACGCGCAGGGCGCGCTTGGGGTTGGCCAGGGTGTTGGCCGCGCCGATGCAGCACAGCAGGCAGGCCAGCCGCAGCCCGTCGGTGGCGGCGGACAGCACGGCCTCCAGCGAGACCGGGCCGCCGATCCGGATGCCCGCGTACCAGGCGGGGGTGGGGAGGTGCGGCAGGGTGAGGATCAGGTGGTCGTCCGGGGTGACGCCGGTGGCGAAGACGCAGCGGAAGGCCACCCGGATCGCCACCACGGTCAGCGCCAGCCACAGGTAGTACGTGAAGCCGCGCGCCCAGGGCGCCTCGGTCCGGCGGGCGGTGACGACGTGGCCGAGCACGGCGAGCACCAGGAACAGCAGCAGCGGGTTGGTGGTGCGGCTGGCGGCGGTGGCCATGGCGAGCGCCCAGATCCACCACGCGAACGGGTGCAGGTCGCGCGGGATACGGCCGCGCGGGATACGGCGGTCGCCCGGTACGCCGCCGGGACCGGCCGGGTCGAGCTTCGGCACCGGATCACTCCGCCCGTCGGCGTCGGCGCAGCGCGGTGACCGCCGTGGCGGCACCGAGGGCGACCACGAGGGCGGCGCCGGTGACCGCGGGGGCGATCGAACCGGAGGAGGGGTGCGGGGCGTCGGCCGCGGGTGCGGCGTCCACCGCGACGGGTCGGCCGCTCTCCGCCGAGGGGGCCCCGGAGGGCGGCGGAGGCGAGTCGGCGGGCGGCCGGGGCGCGGCGGCGCTGTCCGGGGCGGTGGCTGACGGCGCGGCAGGACTCGCCTGGGCCCCCGGCTGCTCGGCGCCGGGCCCGTCGGCGGACGGCCGGGAGGCGGCCGTCCCGCCGCCCGACGTCCCGCCGGTCCCGGTCCCGTTTCCGGTCCCGCCGCCCGTACTGCCGCCCCCGGTACTACCGCCCCCGCTGCTGCCGCCGGCCACGGGCGGGGTCGGCTCGGGGGCGGCGGTCCGGGTGGTGCCGCCGGGGGCGGTGTTGTGGGCGCGGACGGTGTCGGGCGAGAAGGCCGGGCGGCCCTCGGTGCCGTCGAGGTCGGTGCCGCCGAAGATCCACAGGTCGACGCTGCCCGGCGCCGGGTGGTGGCTCATCGCCCCCAACTGGCTGTAGGACCAGGTGTTCTGCCCCGGGTCGGCGTGCCAGTACGACCAGTACGCGGTGGCGGGCGGGGTGAGGACGCACTTCTCCTGGGCCGGGGTCGGGTACTGCGTGCCGCCCTGGTGGCCGCTGTAGCCGATCCGGCAGATGAAGGCCGGGCCGTCGTGCTGGGTGCCGGTGGTCTTCCAGCCGCCCTGGTTGAGCAGCTGGTAGCCGGTGGTCGGCGTGGTGCCGCAGGAGCGCAGCAGCGGACCGCCCCAGTGGCTGAAGTCGACCGCCAGCACCACGCCCGAGGTGGTGGTGCACTGCTCGATCGGCAGCGCCGTGGCGGCGGCCGGGGTCGCCCCCGGCCCCGAGCCGACCAGGGCGAGGGCGGCGCAGACGGACGCGGCGCGCGCGGCGAGGCGGCGGATCACCGGTGCCTGCCCGCGGCCGGGGCGTTGCGCCGGCGGGTGGCGACCAGGACGGCACCGCCCGCGGCGGCGAACAGCAGGCCGGGAACGGCCAGTTCCAGGACGTCGGTACCGGTGAAGGCCAGCCCGTCCGGGCCGGTGCCGCCCGCCGGGACGCCGGTGCCCACCGGGAGGCCGCCCGCGCCGGTGCCGGTGCCGGTGCCGGACGAGGGGACCTCGGAGACCGGAACCGACCCGGACGGGCGCTCAGGCGTCGAGGACGACGGCGACGGCGACGGCGACAGCGACGACGGGGACGGGGACGCGGACGCCGATTCCGACGGCGATGCCGGTCCCGAGCGGGACGGCGACGGCGACGGCGAGCCGGTCGGCGCGGTGCCGTCGAGGTCGCGGTGGAGCGTCCCGAAGGAGAGGCCGGTCGCGCCGCCGAGCGCCTGGGTGGAGGCCCGGACGTCGGAGCCCTGCTGTCCGGTGGAGGCGACGTTGAAGCCGCCGTCGGCGTTCTGCTCGGCCGCGAGGAACTCGACGGCCCTGGCGATCCGTTCGGCGTAGGCGGACTGGCGGAGCGTCAGCCCCTGGGCGGCGAGGGCGGCGGAGTTGGTCGAGTCGCCGGCCGCACCGGGGAAGCCGCCGTCCGGGAGCTGCTGGGCGGCCAGCCAGGCCAGGCCCCGGTCGACGGCCCGGGCCGCCTCTTCGCCGGGGACGAGCGCGAGCGCCATGACGGCCATCGCGGTGCTGTCCACGTCGGAGTCGCCGGAGGCGGGGATCAGGCTGGGCCAGGAGCCGTCGGCGGCCTGGAGGCCCTTCAGGTAGGCGACGGGCGCGGCGGCGTGCTCGGTGTCGTCGGCTCTCAACTGGGCCAGGATGCCGAGCGACTGGGAGAAGACCGAGGTGGCCCAGAGGTAATTGCCCTGCGCGGCGCAGCCGTTGTCGGTGTCGGCGTGGTCGCAGACGGCCTGGTCGAGGGCGGCGATCAGGTCGTGGCCGCCGAAGGCGCGCGGGTCGCGGCCGACGATCTCGGCGAGCAGCGCCTCCTTGCCGACGGAGCCGCCGCCGACGTACTCGGTGCCGACGGCCGTCCAGTCGTTGACGGTGCGTTCGCTGCCGTCCTTGCCCTGCCGGTCGAGGAAGTCGACGATGCGGCGCAGCGCCGCGTCGTCGGTGCCGGTGGCGGCGAGCGCGTAGGCGGCGTCGACGGTGAGGCCGAAGTCGGCGAACCCGGAGTCGGGGAAGGCCTCGTAGTAGTGCCCGTCCAGCAGGCGGACGGGGTCGGTGAGGTAGGCGCCGCCCTTGGCGAGGTCGGGCGTCCGGCCGGGCCGGGGGCTCGGCGTGGCCGGGCCGGGGATCGCCTGTTCGGTGGCGACCGGGTCGGAGTCGTGGGTCCACTCGTCGGGGGCGAAGCCGGCGTCCGCGTTCTGCCGGGCGACGGCCTGCGGAGCGTCGGCGCAGGGCTCCTCGGCCGGGGTCGGGTACTGGGCGCCGTTGCCGAAGGTGCTGCTGCCGAGGCGGCAGACGGAGGCGGGGCCGTCGTGCCGGGTGCCGGTGGTGGTGGACCCGGCGTTGTGCAGCGGGTTCGTGCCGGTGGCGGGGTGGGCGTCGCAGCCGCGCACGGCGCCGCCGTCCCAGTGGCCGGAGTCGACGGCGACGATCGCGCCGGTGGTGGCCGTGCAGTCCTCGATCGGGTCGGCCGCGGCCCGACCGGGTTGGCCGAGGACGAGCGTGGCGCCGGCGGTGACCGCGAGGGCGGAGGTGAGGGCCAGGGCCGTCCGCCGCCGGCCTCCGCGGCCGTGGCTCGTAAGCGTGTTGCTGACCCTCACCGGCGACTCTCCCCGTGGTAGGCCGAGGCGGGAGTACGGCGGCGTGGCAGCCGGGCCCGGAGGGGGAAGCCGCTCTGCACCGCGTCGTAGTCCGCGACGACGCATCTGTTGCTGACGAACCCCTCGGCGCAGGCATTCCGGCTCATCCGTCCCGGTGGGGGCGGATCTACGGTTGCGGGTCAGCGCCGGATTCGGACCGGCTTCCCCTGACTGCCGAGGGTGAAAAACCCGTTCATCAGACCATGGTGCGCGACGGGGAGTCAACGGGGCGTCATGTCGCCCGCGCCAGCTCGCGGACCGGGGTGCGGCGCGGTAGCGTCCCGGCTGGCCGCGCGGGGGAACCCGGCGCGAATCCGGGGCTGACGCGCAGCGGTGCGGGGCTCTCCGGCACCCCGAGTCCGCATGCCCGCCGACCGCGCACCCCGAGCGAAAGCCGACCCGCGCGACCCGGGCGGCGGCCGCCCACCAGCACGCCGCAGGCGGCGAAAAGGGGCCCGCGACGAGGACGGAACGGCAGATCAGCCCCTCGTCCGCAACCGGCTCGAGCACCCGCGGTACCGACCCGACGCCCTCGACGGCTTCATGGCCGGCACCGGCCCGAACCCCCGTGCCCCAAGCTCCCCTGACGAACCGAAGTCAGCCCTGTTGGATCGGCGGGTCCGAGCCGTAGCCTGTCCCCCTAGGTTGATCAACTCGGCGGGGTGTCATGACCGGGGGCGGGGCTGTGGACGAGAGCGGTCGAGCAACGAGGGACCCGGTCCCCGAGCCACCGGTGTCCGAGGGCAAGGCGGCACAGAGGGCAGTGGGTCCGCCTCCCCCTCCCCCGCAGACCACGGCGCCGCCCCACCCTCCACGGCCCGCACCGCCTCCGCAGGTGCGCGTGCCCCCGGGTCGGCCATGCTGGTGGCGGCGCAGGCGACGGCCGATCGCGCTCGGACTGATCACGCTGGCGATGCTGCTCGTCGCACTGGCCTACGCCGCAGCTCAAGCCGCCCGGGACGGCGGACTGGTGGTGCTCGTCGAGGTCTTCCACCACCCGCCGGCGTACGGTGCCGCAGTGCTGGTGCTGATCGTCCTCGCCGTCCTGATCGGGTTCCGTTCCCGAGAGACCAGGAGACTGCTGCTGGTCCCGATCCTCGGCTGCACCCTGTTGGCCTCGCCCTTCGCACTGCTCGGCTTCGGCAGCACGCCGCACAAGACCGCGGACCGGCCGGCTCCCGGCCGGTCCGACCGCAGCCTGGTGATCCACGAGGGCACCGCGGTGATCGATCCGCTCTGGTGGGTCTCGGTGGACGCCGGCTCCGGCCTGACCGCACGGCGGTGGCGGGTCGGCTACTTCAACGGCGACGCCCCCGACAACGCGCTGGCCTCGGCGCAGTGGGACGGACCCGACCGGATCAAGCTGACCACCGAGGGCGGCGAGGTGTTCGTGGTGGCCCTCGACCCGGAGACCGGCCGCCCCGAGCGTCAGGTACGAGTGGGCTGAAGGCTCGGTCCTGCACGGGCGTGACCGACTTCGGTCCGTCAGGGGAGCTCGGGGTGTCGGGGTTCGGGCCGGTGCCGGCCGTGGAACCGTCGAGGATGCCGGGTCGGTACCGCGGGTGCTGGAGCCGGTTGCGGACGGGGGCTTCGAGTCGGTCGAGGGCCACGGCGGCGAGGTCGGCCAGGCGGTGCTCGACGTGTGCCCGGCCCCGGCCGGGGGCCGACGCGTTCCGCAGTGCCTGCTCGACGCCTCGGTCGCGGTCGTGCGCGCCGACCGGCTGCTCGCCGACCGGCTGGTCGGACGGCGGCGGCGGCGGACCAGCGCACCCTGATCGGTCCGGCACCCCGTCCCCGGCCCCGTGTCCGGGGTCGGGGCGCCGGCGTTCCGCCGCTCAGGGCGCGGTGATGCCCGGCTGCGCACCGGCGCCGAAGGACCAGCCCTCGACCTCGCCGGGCGCCGGGTTGTAGCTTCCGGCGCCGAGGCTGCTGTAGGTCCAGGCGGTGCCGTGCTGGGCGTGCCAGTACGACCAGTACGCGCTGCCGCTGGGGTTGGTGCAGGTCGTCGGCAGGCTGTTGACCGTGCAGACGAAGCCGGGGTAGCGCGGGTGGAACGCGTACGAGAACCCGGCGCCGGTGAGCGCCGCCAGGCCGCTGGCCGGGTCGCCCGGGGCGCAGCCGGTCTGGATGCCGCCGCCGAGGGCGGTGAAGTCGACCACGACGGTGACGCCGGTGGTGCCGGAGCAGGCCGCCGCCTGCGCCTGGGGGGCCTGGACGGCGGAGACGCCGAGCAGGCCGGCGGTCAGCGCCGTCGCGGCGGCGATCGAGCCGAGGACGCGGCGGGCCGGACGGGCGGGGGCGAGGGTGTCGCTCATGCGGGTGCTCCTTGGTTTCGGGGGCCAGTCGGTCAGGGCGTTCAGCGGGCCGGGCAGGCGAGGGCGGGCGCGGCGGGGCGGGCGCCGTGGGCGGAGAGGGCGACCAGCGGGGTGCCGCTCAGCCCGAGGACCGCCTGGGCGGTGGCGCGGGCGGCGCTGCCCGGGTCGAAGCCGGTGGCGTCGTAGGCGACCGCGCCCCGGACGGCCGGGTCGGCGGCGCAGCCCTGCCGGAGCTCGACCAGGGCGCTCCAGCCCTTGAGCCCGGCCACGGGGCGTCCGGTGGACAGCAGGGTCTGGGTGGCCAGTCCGGTGCTGTTGGCGTTGGAGGCGGTGGCCCCGGCCGCGGCGAACCCGCCGTCGGCGTTCTGGTGCGCGCTCAGCCAGTTCAGTCCGGCGGCGGCCTTCGCGGCGCGTCCGGTGGCGGCGAGGGCCTGGACGGCGAGCGCGGTGGCGTCCGGGTCGGCGGTGCAGGTGGCCTGGCCGAAGGAGGCCGGGAACCCGCCGTCCGCGCACTGGCTGCCGGCCAGGAAGTCGACGGCGGCGGCCGGGGCCCCGGCGGGGGTGCGGGTGAGGGCGATGACGGCCAGGGACTGGCCGAAGGAGTTGCTGTAGTCGCCCCACTGGGAGCGGTCGGAGAAGCGGCCGGCGGCCGTCCGGAGGGAGCGCAGGCGGGCCGGGAGGTCGACGCCGCCGAAGGCGGCCGGGTTCTCGCCGCGGACCTCGGCGGTGAGCAGCAGTTTGGCGGTGGCTCCGGCGTACGCCTCGGTGGTGCCGTCGCCCAGGTAGCCGGCGGTGTTCTCCGGCCTGGCGAGCCAGGCGGTGGCGCGGGCGGCGGCCGTGTCGGAGCCGTGGGCGGCGGCGAAGGCCAGGACGGCGTCGGCGGTCAGCCCCTGGTCGGGGTAGGCGGTGCCGTCGAAGACGGTCTCGAAGTGGTCGCCGTCGACGAGTTGGCGGGCCAGCCAGCCCGCGGCGGCGGCGTCCGGCCGGAGGGTGGCGGTGCCGGCGGGGAGCGGGACGGCCCGGGCGGGGGCGGCCTGGGCGGGGGCGGCCCGGGCGGGGACGGCCGCGGGGAGCGTGGCCGCGAGGGCGAGCGCCGGTATCGCGAGCAGGCGCAGGGGGCGGCGGAGCACGGTCATGGAGAGCCTTTCCGAACCTGCGCGCGGGGCCCGGAGGAGGTGGCGCGCGGCGGCTCAGCCCTCGGAGCTCCGGCCCGCAGACCACGACGGGAGGAGTGGACGTACACCTCCGCCACCGGGTGATCGGGCTCGCCGTCGACAGCCGTCGACGGCCTACCGTTGCGGGTCAGCGCCGGATTCGGACCGGACTTCCCCCGACGGCGGAGTCGGGAAACATGACGGCCCATCATGGCGAGGCGCCGGAGGCCGGGTCAAGGGCGCGCGCGTCCCGCCGACGGACGTCCCGGTCGGCGCTGCGCCTCCGGTTCTTCGCAGGATTCGCCGATTCACCGGTCCGCCGGGTGCGGATTCCGCAGCTCGGCCTGCTGGACCGCCCGCGGTCCGACCGGCAGTCTCGATCATGCGCACCCCAGCCGCCGACGCCTCCGAGGAGTCCCGTGATCGAGCACCGCGTCCGTGTCCACCCCAGCGCCGACCGCCTCCCGCGCGAGGACCAACTCGCCTGGAAGCTCGCCGAGGTGGCCGCCGGCACCGAGCAACCGGAGGCGGCCTGCGCGGACACGGCCGTCAACCGGGTGATCGACAACGCCGCGGTGGCCGTCGCCTCGCTGCTGCGCCGCCCGGTCGCCGTCGCCCGCGCCCAGGCCACCGCGCACCGGGCCGCGCTCCCGGGCGCCTCGGTGTTCGGCAGCGGCACCCGGGTCTCCCCGGAGTGGGCGGCCTGGGCCAACGGCACCGCCGTGCGCGAACTCGACTTCCACGACACCTACCTGGCCGCCGACTACTCGCACCCCGGCGACAACGTCCCGCCGCTGCTGGCCGTCGCCCAGCACACCGGCCGCACCGGCGCGGACCTGCTACGGGGCGTCGTCGCGGCGTACGAGGTGCACGTCGCCCTGGTCAAGGGCATCTGCCTGCACGCGCACCGGATCGACCACGTCGCGCACCTGAGCGCGGCCACCGCCTGCGGCCTCGGGGCGCTGCTGCGGCTGCCGACCGAGGTCACCTACCAGGCCGTCCAGCAGGCGGTGCACACCACCACCGCCACCCGGCAGTCCCGCAAGGGCGAGATCTCCAGCTGGAAGGCGTACGCCCCCGCGTTCGCCGGGAAGGCGGCGGTCGAGGCGGTGGACCGGGCGATGCGCGGCGAGACCTCGCCGTCGCCGGTCTACGAGGGCGAGGACGGCTTCCTGGCCTGGATGCTGGACGGCCCGTCCGCCGACTACGGGGTGCTGCTGCCGGGGCCGGACGAGCCGCGCCGCGCGATCCTGGACACCTACACCAAGGAGTACTCGGCCGAGTACCAGGCCCAGGCGGTCATCGACCTGGCCCGGCGGCTGCGCGGGAAGGCCGGCCCGCTGGAGCGGGTCCGCTCGGTCGTCCTGCACACCAGCCACCACACCCACCACGTGATCGGCTCCGGCGCGAACGACCCGCAGAAGTACGACCCCGCCGCGAGCCGCGAGACGCTCGACCACTCGATCCCGTACATCCTGGCCGTCGCCCTGGAGGACGGCGGCTGGCACCACGAGCGCTCCTACGCCCCCGAGCGGGCCGGACGCCCGGAGACCGTCGCGCTGTGGCGGAAGGTCACCACCGTCGAGGACCCGGAGTGGACCCGCCGCTACCACGACCCCGACCCGGAACGCCGGGCCTTCGGCGGACGCGTGGTGATCACGCTGGACGACGGCTCGGTCGTCGAGGACGAGCTGGGCGTGGCCGACGCCCACCCGGCCGGCGCCCGGCCCTTCGACCGGCCCGCCTACGAGGGCAAGTTCCGCACCCTCGCCGAGGGGATCGTCGCCCCGGCCGACCAGGAGCGCTTCCTCGCCGCCGCGGCCGGCCTCGCCGAACTCGGGGCCGCCGACCTCGGCGAGCTGTTCCCGGCCGTGGACGCCGAAGCGGTGCGCGCCTTCGACGCGACCCTGCCGAAGGGCCTGTTCTGATGCTGCACACCCGCACCACCCCCGCCCAGCGCCGCCGGGCCTTCCGCGAACAGCTCGCCTCCGGCCGGCTGCTGCGCCTGCCCGGCGCGATCAACCCGCTCTCCGCCCGCCTGATCCAGGACCTGGGCTTCGAGGCCGCGTACCTGTCCGGCGCGGTGCTCGCCGCCGACCTCGGCCTGCCCGACATCGGCCTCACCACCGTCACCGAGATCGCCCAGCGCGCCCAGCAGACCACCCGCGCCACCGACCTGCCGGTGCTGATCGACGCCGACACCGGCTTCGGCGAGCCCGTGAACGCCGCCCGCACCGTCCAACTGCTGGAGGACGCCGGGCTGGCCGGGCTCCACCTGGAGGACCAGGTCAACCCGAAGCGCTGCGGCCACCTCGACGGCAAGGCCGTCACCTCCCGGGAGGAGATGGTCCGCCGGGTCCGGGCCGCCGTCGACGCCCGCCGCGACCCCGACTTCCTGCTGATGGCCCGCACCGACGCCCGCGCGGTCGAGGGGCTCGGCGCGGCGATCGACCGGGCGAAGGCGTACGTCGACGCGGGCGCCGACGCGGTCTTCCCCGAGGCGCTGGCCGACCTCTCCGAGTACGAGGCGTTCCGCGCGGCGGTGGACGTGCCGCTGCTGGCCAACCTCACCGAGTTCGGCAGGACCCCGCTGCTGGACACCCGCACCCTGACGGACCTCGGCTACAACATCGCCCTCTACCCCGTCACCCTGCTGCGCCTGGCGATGGGCGCGATCGAGGACGGCCTGCGGACCATCGCCGCCGAGGGCACCCAGGAGTCCCTGCTGCCCCGGATGCAGACCCGCTCCCGGCTGTACGAGCTGCTCGGCTACCGGGAGTACGCGGCCTTCGACTCGGCCGTCTTCGACTTCACCCTGCCGCCCGGCACCTGACGCACCGGAGGTTCACCCATGCCCGCCACCACGCCCGGGGTCCACCGCGGCCTCGCCGGTGTCGTCGTCGACACCACCGGGATCTCCACCGTCCTCCCGGAGACCAACTCCCTCACCTACCGCGGCTACCCCGTCCAGGAGCTGGCGGCGCACCGCTCCTTCGAGGAGACCGCCCACCTGCTCTGGCGCGGCGAACTCCCCGACCCGGCCCAGCTGCGCGAGTTCCGGGCCCGCGAGCGCGCGCTGCGCCCGCTCGACCGCACCACCGCCGAACTGCTGGCCAAGCTGCCCGAGACCTGCCACCCGATGGACGTGCTGCGCACCGCGGTCAGCTTCTTCGGCGCGGAGGACCCCACCGAGGACGACGGCCGTCCGGCCCCCGCCCTCGCCAAGTCGCTGAACCTGCTGGCGAAGCTGCCGACCGTGGTCGCCGCCGACCAGCGCCGCCGCCGCGGCCTGGCCCCCATCGCGCCGGACCCGGACCTGGGGTACGCCGAGAACTTCTTCCACATGTGCTTCGGCACCGTCCCCTCCCCCGAGGTGGTGCGCTGCTTCGAGGTCTCCCTGGTGCTGTACGCCGAACACAGCTTCAACGCCTCCACCTTCACCGCCCGGGTGGTCACCTCCACCCTCTCCGACCTCTACAGCGCCGTCACCGCCGCGATCGGCGCCCTCAAGGGCCCGCTGCACGGCGGCGCCAACGAGGCGGTGATGCACATGCTGGAGGAGATCGGCGACCCGGCCCGGGCCGCGGACTGGCTCGACCGGGCACTCGCCTCCGAACGGAAGATCATGGGCTTCGGCCACCGGGTCTACAAGGACGGCGACTCCCGCGTCCCGATCATGCAGGCGGCCCTCGACCGGCTGGTCGAGGGCTCGGCGGACCCCCGGGCCGTCCGGCTGGCCGCCCTGCACACCGCCCTGCGCGAGGCGGTGCTGGAGCGCAAGGGCATCCACCCCAACCTGGACTACCCGGCGGGCCTCGCCTACCACCTGATGGGCTTCGACACTCCCGCCTTCACGCCGATCTTCGTGATGAGCCGGATCACCGGCTGGACCGCCCACATCACCGAGCAGCTCGCCCACAACGCGCTGATCCGCCCGCTCGCCCGCTACGACGGTCCGGGCCGCCGGACGGTGCCGGTCACCGGGTAGGGCACCCGGGTGCGCCGGTCCGGGTCCACCACGAGCCGACCGGCGGCCGGGGGGCGGGCCCGCTGGGCGCAGTCGGTCCGTTCGCAGATCCGGCAGCCCAGGCCGATCGGGGTGGCGGCCCGCCCCCGGTCGAGGGCGATCCCCTCGGAGTAGACCAGGCGGTGGGCGTGGCGCAGTTCGCAGCCGAGGGCGACGGCGAACTCGCTGCGGGGCGCGCGGTGGCCGTGGCCGCCGTGGGTCACCGTCCGGGCGATCCAGAGGTAGCGCTTGCCGTCGGGCATCTCGGCGACCTGGGTGAGGATGCGCCCGGGTGCGGAGAACGCCTCGTAGACGGTCCAGAGCGGGCAGGTGCCGCCGAGCCGGGAGAAGTGGAAGTCGGTCGCCGACTGCCGCTTGGAGATGTTGCCCGCCCGGTCGGCGCGCAGGAACGAGAACGGCACGCCGCGCCGGCCGGTGCGCTGGAGGGTGGACAGCCGGTGGCAGACCGTCTCGAAGCCGACGCCGAAGCGCGCCTGGAGCAGTTCGACGTCGTAGCGCAGTTCCTCCGCGGCGGTGTGGAAGGCGGAGTACGGCATCAGCAGGGCGCCCGCGAAGTAGTTGGCGAGGCCGATCCTGGCCAGGTCGGCGGCCTGCGCGGAGGTGAAGGCCGGTTCGGCCGCCGCGACCAGGGCGTCGAGCAGCGGGCGGTGTTCCAGCAGCGCGAGCTGGGTGGCGAGTTGGAAGGCCCGCTGGCCGTCCGCCAGCCAGGGCGACAGGCGCAGGGTGCCGCCGGCCGGGTCGAACCGGCGCATCTCGGCCCGGTCGCCCGGGTCGGCGTCCAGCACCCGCACCCCGTGGCGGGCGCCGAACCTGGCCACCAGCGCGGCCGTGCGGCCGGTCGGGTCCGCGGCGAGGGCGGCGGCGGTGCGTTCGGCCTCCGCGTCGAGGACCGCGATGTGGTTGTGGTGCGCGTAGAAGAAGTCCCGTACCTGGTCGTGGGGTTCGGCGGGCACCAGCGCCGCGGCGGCACCCCCCGGGTGGTCGAGTGCGGCGACCCGGGTGACGGCCTCCCGGTAGCGGCGGTGCAGCGCGACCAGCGCCCGGGCGACGTCCGGATGGTTCCGGCTCGCCTCCACCACCTCCTCCGCCGCGACCGCGAGGCCGCACGCCTCGTCGGCGAGGGCGGCCCGCAGGTCGGTGGCGAGCCGTTCCTCCTCCGCCTCGGAGAAGAACTCCGGCTCCACGCCGAAGACTTCGGAGATCCGCAGCAGCACCGCGGCGGTGAGGGGCCGCCGGCTGTGCTCGATCTGGTTGAGGTAGCTGGTCGAGAGGCCCAGCTCGTGCGCCAGCTCGACCTGGTTCATGCCGTGCTCGCGGCGCAGCCGCCGCAGTTTCGCGTGGGCGAAGACCTTGCGCCCGACGGGTGGTGCCATGGTGCGACGTGTCCCTCTTCCTGCTCTGCCTGCTCTGCTCCGTACGCTGCCCCGCGCGTCAGGCGGGCCGTCCCTCCGGAGGGCGTGGATGATCGCGGAGAAGTCCGGTCCGGCGGCCTCGCCCCGGGCGAAGTCGGCGGCCGAACTCGGCGGCCCGGCGGCCGAGTTCGGCCGGGACGGCGACGGCGAACCCCACCGCCTCCAGGCCGCGCCGGAGGTCCCCGGGGGTGCCGGCGACCGGCTTGCCGGCCACGCGGGGGGTGAGTTCTCGTACCATCGGCTCCTTCTCCCGTCCCGGGTGGTGCGGAGGGGAGGAGTGGAGGCCGCCGGCGGGGGTGGGCGCGCGGCGGTGCGGCCACCGCGCGGACGCGGCGGCCTGACACTCCGTCAGGGGATCTGGGCCCCGACGGACTTCGGCACGTGGCCGGGTGGCGCACCGGTGGTGCGGGAGCAGCCCGGGGTCATGGCGTGTCGTCTCCATCCTCGTGGAAAACACGGATCACCCGCGGCCGGTATCCTGACTCCCGGATCGACGCCCGCCCCCCGGCCTTCCCGGCTGGCTGCCAGTGGCCCTCGCCCACGAGGACGGACTCCCCGGTCACAGTGGCGGGACCGTGCCGGACTCGCACCGGCTTCCCTGACACCGCGGACCTGCCTTCGACCCTATAGTCGGGCGTCCTGGTAAGTCCAGGGCATCCGCGCCCCCTCGCCCCGCGCCGCCGTCACCCCCGAGCCGCGCCACCGGCGGGCGAGCCGGGGGCGGCCGTGCGCCGCGACGTCAGCAGGACGGCGGCGAGCGTGCCCGCCTCGGTGATCCGGCCGTCCGCGCACATGGCCACCGCCTCCGGCAGGGGCACCCAGCGCAACTCCATGTCGGCCTCGCTCGCCTCCCGGCGGTGCTCCCCGACGGTCAGACCAGTGGCGAGGTACAGGTGCTCCCGGGTGCGCGCACCGGCGGGCATCCGCCACATCGCCGTCAACGGCTCGACCCGGTCGGCCCGGACGCCGGCCTCCTCCGCCAGCTCCCGCCGCGCCGCCGCCGCAGGCTCCTCCCCCGGCTCGCACCCTCCCCCGGGACACATCAGCAACCGCTGCCCGCACGCGTAGACGTCCTCCTCCACCAGTGCGACCCGCCCCCACCCGTCGAGCGCCACGACCCGCACCCCGTCGACGGACTCCGTGAACTCGTAGGTCCCCGTGCTCCGATCGGCCCGCCGGACCGCGTCACGGCGCACCACCAGCCGCACTCCCCGGTACTGGACGGTCGACGAGAGCGTGGTCCATCCGTCGATCATGCCGACTCCTCCCGGGGCTGTGGCGCACGGCCGGGCAACGCCCCGAGGATCTCCAGGGCCCGGTCGGCGACCTGACGGGGCGTGCGGCGGGTGGTGTCGATGACGTCGGCGGCGGCGGCCAGCCACCCCCGGTACGCCTCGGCGTAGCGGGGCAGCCTGCCGCGCCGGAAGACGCGGACCCTCTCGCTGCGCTCCTCGTCCCCGGGGAACTCGGCACCGGCGTCGATGCGGGCCCGGACCGTGTCCGGGTCGGCGTGCAGCAGCAGGTGGTGCAGCGGGACGCCGGCGGCGCGGACGGCGTGGTGGATCTCGGCGGCGTAGTCCCGGCGCAGCAGCGTCATCGGGACGATCACCGGCCCACCGTCGTTCTCCCGGTGGCAGCGGACGGCGAGTTCGGCGACGAGGGGGCGCCAGGCCGGGTTGTCCTGGAAGTCGGCGTACTTGCCGGGGAAGACCTGGCGCAGCAGGAAGCCGACCTCCTCCGGGTCGACCAGGACGGCCCCGGGCAGCTCGCTCCGCAGGGTGGCGGCGAGGGTGGTCTTCCCGCCGCCGAAGGGGCCGTTGAGCCAGACGATCACCGGGGGTTCCTTCCGTGGGGGGCCGGTTCGCCGGTGCGGGTGGCGGCGTGGTCCTGGATGAGGCGGCGGGTGGAGTCGCGCAGGTTGAGGCGGTGCAGGTCGTCGGGGCGGAACCAGTGGACGAGGACGCCCTCGCGCAGGTCCGCGGTGTCGGGGTGGCCGTCCCAGTGGGCGGTGAAGACCTGGATCGGGACGGCCAGGCCGTGCCGGTCGGTCGTCCACTCGACGGTCAGCGGTTCGACCTCGCCGAGGCGCAACCCGGGGACCTCTTCGGCGAGTTCGCGGCGCAGCGTGGCCTCGATGGTGGCGTCGCCGGGTTCGCGTCCGCCGCCGAGCAGGCTCCACTCCCCGGGTGCCCAGATGCCGGGGAAGTTGTCGCGCAGGTGGAGCAGGTACGCGCCGCGGCCGTTGTGGACGACGGCGGAGGCGTTCACCGGCTCGGTCCGGCCGGTCAGGCCCGCGGCGAGGAGTCTGGCGCGCAGCCCGGGCGGGGCGACCTCGGCGAGCGGGCACCACTTGGACCCGGGAGCCTCCGCCGTCCGTGGCGGCGCGCCGTCGTCCACGAGGTGAAGGACGAAGCGGAAGTCGTAGTGCCGGTGGGCGACTTCGCCCTGGTCAGGGTCCGGGCCGATGTCGTCGATGTCGACGTCGATGTCGACGGGCGCGTCGAGCAGCTGCGGGGCGAGGCGGAGCGCCCCGGCCGGGATGCCGGTCTCCGCCCCGACCTCGCGGATCGCGGTCGCGAGCAGGCTCCCGTCCCCGGCTTCGGCGCGGCCGCCCGGGCACCGCAGCAGCCCGGTGGCCCGGTGGCGGACGTGCAGGACCCGCAGGTCGCGGTCGAGGACGACTCCGCTACAGGTGACGTGCGCGGGCGACGTGGCGCGGCCGGTCGGCTCGGACGCGGTGGCCGGCAGGTCCAACAACGGCCGGAGGCGGGCCCGTTCGGCGGGGTGGCGGTCCAGGTAGGCGCGGGTGACGGCGTCGACCTCCGTGCTGGTGACTGGCAATCGAGGCTCCGTATCCGGTCTCACGAGTGGGCGAGGCCCGCCTGGTCGGAACGACAAGTCCCGTCGCTCCAGGTCGGGTTGGGCATCCGATCGTCGGGGATCGGACGCGCTCCGTTCAAGTGGGCCGTCCCCGGGCGCGCCCGGGTCGAACGGGGCGTTTTCGAGCACCCCGACGTAGCCGTCCGGCGCGGCGTCCGGCGGTCGGCGCGCGCTCCCGGCTCCCGACTCGCGGGCGGCACGGGCCTGTTCGAGGGCCGTTGCCCGGCCGTTGCCCGGCCGTTGCCCGATCGGTGGCCGGGCCGGTGCGGACGCCGGGGTGGGCGGCGGAGCGGACGGGAGGGTCGTACGGGGCGCAGCCGTCGGCGGATTCATCCGTTCGGCTGACGGCGGTCCGGGCGGGGTTTCGGACGGGCCGCGCCGCCCGCGTCCGGCGGGGGCCCTCGGGCGAAACCGCCGGCAGCCGAGTGGACCGCGCCGAACCGTCCGAACCGTCCGGACCGTCCGAACCGTCCGGACCGTCCGGACCGGACACCGCCCGCCCGGGACGGCAGGCCGTCGCCGGACTGCCGTGGTTCAGCCGTTGCCGATCCGCAGCAGCTCGGCGACGGCCGGGCCGGCCGACCGGGCGCCGTGCAGGCCGCCCTCGACCTCGGCGGCCACGGCCAGGTCGCCCCGGTAGGCGGTGAACCAGCTGTTCGTGGGCTTGCCGCCGCCGACCTCGGCGGTGCCGGTCTTGGCGGCGGCGCCGGGGATGCCGGCCATCGGTCCGGCGGCGGTGCCGCTCTGCGCGGTCCGGGTCATCAGGGCGCGCAGGTCGTTCAGCACGCCCTTGGAGAGCCGCCGGGCGGCGGGCTGCTGCGGCAGGCCGGGCAGCAGGATCGGCATCCGGAAGGTGCCGCTCTGGACGGTCGCCGCGACCGAGGCCATGGCGAGCGGGTTGGTCTGCACCCGGCCCTGGCCGATGAACTCGGGGGCGGCGGCGGCCATGTTCGACTCGGTCGGGATCCTGGTGTCGAAGTCGGTCAGGCCGGTCCGCCACTCCAGGCCGAGGCCGAACACCTCCTTGGCGGTGTTCGGCAGGCTGTCGGGTTTCAGCACCTCCCGGCCCTTCTCGAGGAAGGCGGTGTTGCAGGACTGGGCGAAGTCGTCGGCGAAGGTGTTGCCGGGCCGGGCGTCCGCGAAGTCGTTGGCCACCGGGAGGCCGGTGACCAGGGTGGTGGCCGGGCAGGGCACCGGGGTGGACGGGGTGACCCCGGCCTCCAGCAGGGCGGCGGCGGTGACCACCTTCATCGTCGAGCCGGGCGGGGTGATGCCGGTGAAGGCCCGGTTCGGGCCGGTGGACGGGGAGAAGGCGTAGGCCAGGACGTGGCCGGTGCTGGGCTCGATCGCGACCAACGAGGCGGCCCGGGTGCCGCCCGCGGACTGCTTCGCGACGGCGGCTTCGGCGGCCTCCTGGAGGCGGGCGTCCAGGGTGAGCTTCAGGGCGGGGATCGGCCGGGGTTCCGTGACGGTGAACAGCTTCTCCGCCGTGCCGTCGGAGTCCTTGGTGATCAGCACGGCGGAGCCGTCGTCCGCGGTGCCGCCCTGCGGGACCAGCGCCGTGAACTGCTCCAGGGACCCGGCCAGCGAGGGGAAGCCGGTCAGCGGCTTGCCGTTGCGGTCGGTGATGCCGGCGGGTGTCCCGGCGACCGGGCGCACCGCGATGCTCTCCCCGGCGTCCAGGTGCGGGTGGATCACGTGCGGCGTCCAGTGCACGACGGTCCGGCCGTCGCGGGTCCGCACCAGGCCGAGCACGCCGTCGTAGGTCCACGGCGTGCCGGTCCCGGCGAACTCCACGCTCGCGCTGAACGGCAGCGAGAGCGCGGTGTCCGTCGCCGGGGCGGCGGACGGGGCGGACGGGGCGGACGGGGCGGCGGACGGGGCGGCGGACGGGATGGAGCCCGGCGCCGAGGGGGCGGGGCCGGCCGCGGGCCCGACCGCGGTCAGGTGGATCGCGCTCGGCCCCACCTGGCGCTGGAACGCGGTCAGCGCGGTGGTCGCCGCGGCGGGGTCGTCGGTGGCCGCGGCGGCGCCCGACAGGTCGCCCCCGGCCCAGGCCGCGAGGAACGCCCGGGCGGCACCGGCCGCCTGCTCGGCGGTCGGCGGCCCGGTCACCGCGGGCCGCGCCCCGGCCGCGGCCGCCCCGCCGGACCGGCCGGACCCGCCGGTCAGGGCGGTGGCGAGGTTGTAGACGCCGTAGCCGGCCACGGTCACCACGGCCGTGAGGACGGTGGCGATGGCGGTCTTCACGCTCTTGCGCACGGTGCTCTTCCCCCCTGGGTCGGGCTGTCGGAGAGGCCCCGGCCGCGCACCACGCACCGCGCACCACGCACCACGGCACCGGCACATCACGCCCCGGCCCGCCGCGCCCCGCCCGAGTCCTCCGCCCGCCACGCTAGGGCCGTACGCGGACGGTCCGCCTGAGCATCCGTACTCAGAAGGGGCCGCACGGGAGCGCCCCGGCCCGGTGGTCCGGGTCGGGGCGCTCCCAAGAGGGCGCTCGGGGCGAGCAGTTGACGGGCCGTCAGGACGCGGAGTCCGGCAGGCCGAACACCACCTGGTTGGAGAGCACCACCCCGTGGCTGCTGACGTCGATGGTGATCCGGTCCCCGTCCGCGATCCGGAACCCGTCGTGGTAGCTGGCCTGGTCCGCGCCGAGCAGCAGGTAGTGGACCAGCCCGGGGCGGCGCAGCGCCGGGTACTCGAAGAGGTTGTCCACCATCGCCTGGACCTTGAAGTACAGCGCGTCCTCGCCGCAGTCGAACGGGCCCTCCCAGGCGGTGGCGCCGTCCCGCTCGATGGTGACCCGGCCGGTGACCGAGGAGGGCGGCTCGCCGAGGAAGAGCCAGGGCGCGATGGAGGTGTCGACCAGCTTGCAGTACGGGTTCCAGCCGGGGTTGCGGATGTGCAGGCCGATGTCGCACAGGTCGTTGCCGAAGGTGTACCCGGCGTACCGCGGGTTGCCCGCGTCGTCGTTGACGTAGACCAGGGCCACCTCGGGCTCCTCGATCAGCGCGACGGAGCGCTTGGGCGCGACCAGCGGGTCGCCGGGCAGCCGCAGCCAGGAGCCGAAGCCCTTGAAGAACCAGTTCGGCGCCACGAACTCCTCGCCCTCGACCGGCTCCTTCTCGAACTTCGAGCGGTGGGTGCGCATGAAGCCGCTGAGCAGGGCGTTGCCGGTGGCCTCGGGCAGCAGCGGCGGCAGGTAGCGGATCTCCTGCTCGCCGCCCTCGACGACGACCGGATCGGCCTCGGCCTTGATCGCGGCGATGACGTCCTCGGGGTTCTCGGCGGCGATGAACTCGGCCTGCAGCCGGCCGTCGTTGACCCGGTAGAGGGTCAGCGGGGCGCCGGGGACGGGCTTCTCGAAGCCCGCGTACCGCTGGCCCTGGTATTCGCATTCGAAGAGTACGGCCATCTCCGGTTCCTCCTGAGCTCGTTGGTGCGTGCGGTCCGGCGCGGGCCGGACGGTGCGTGCGGTGACGGGTGGGGTGGTGCGTGCGGTGACGGGCGGGGTGGTGCGCGCGGTGACGGGTGCGGGGGCGGATGCGGTGACGGGCGGGGTGGCGAGGTCGGCCAGGACCTCCTCGATCCGGTCGACGGACGCCCTGATCCAGGGCAGGTCGAGCGGGTCGGCGGCGGCCAGCGCGGCCTCCTGCCGTTCGGCGGTGTCGCCGTAGAGCCGGCTGGTGGCGGCGCGCAGCCGCAGCGGCCCGGGGTCCTCGCCGAACTCCTCGGCGGCCAGCACGCCGAGGCCGTGGCGGTCGGTGAGCAGCCGGGCCAGCGCCGTGCCGGTGTGCACGCCGTGGGCGGCGAGCGGCTCGCGCAGCGGCTCGAAGTCCGGGTAGAGGTAGCAGGTGGCGCGGACGGGGTCGAGCAGGGCACCGGCGGCGGTGAACCGCTCGGCGACGGCGCGGACGACCCGCCCGTGCAGCCGGCGGGCGGCGGCCACCCGGGCGGTGACCTCCGGCGGTTCGTCGAAGGCGTAGGCGGCGGCGGCCTGGACGGGGGCCGGCGGGCTGGACCAGATCTGGCTGGCGACGGCGACCAGCCGCTCGCGCAGCTGTCGGCCGGCCGGGCCGGAGGGCAGCAGGGCGACGCCGGTGCGCCAGCCGCCGACCGCCAGGTTCTTGGTCAGTCCGCCGGTGACGACGGTGCGTTCGGGGGCGAACAGGGCCGGGGAGGCGGCCGGGGTGTCCGGGTCGAAGACCAGGTCGGTGTAGATCTCGTCGGAGATGACGGTCAGGTCCAGTTCCCGGGCGGCCTCGGCCAGTTGCCGCACGGTGTCGGGCGAGGCGACGTTGCCGGTGGGGTTGTCCGGCAGGGTGACCACGACCGAGCGCGGGTCGCGTCCGGCGGCGCGGGCGGCCCGGACGGCCTCGCGCAGCGCGTCCGGGTCCGGCACGCCGCCCTCGCCGGGCCGGACGGGGACCCGCAGGGCGGTGGCCCCGGCCAGCGCGGCCTGGGCCGCGTAGCTGACCCAGCTGGGCCGGGGCACCACCACGTCGCCGCCGATCGCCTTGACCGCGGCGAACAGCAGGGACTTGCTGCCGGGCCCGGCGACCACCGCGTCCGGCTCGGCGGCCAGGCCGCGCCGCCGCCAGTACCCGGCGGCGGCGGCGCGCAGCGCGGGGCTGCCCGCCACCGGGCCGTAGGTCGCCTCGCCGACGGCGGCGGCCAGCCGCTCCCGCAGTTCGGGGAGGACGGGCAGGCCGATCTCCCCGCTGGCCATCATCAGGACCTGCTCGCCGGCGGCGCGTCGGCGGGCGAGTGCCTCGTCGGCGGCCAGCGTCGCCGACAGGGTCACCGGGGCGGGCTCGGTCATGGGCGGACTCCACGGGTCGGTTCGGGTCGGACGGGAGGGCGGCCGGCGGGCCGGACGGGGGCGCCGCCCGCCGTGGCACCGCCGCGCCCCGGCCCCGCAGGCCCCGCGGCGCCCGCAGGCCCCGCAGGCCCCGCGGCGCCCGCGAGCCCGGCAGGTCCCGGGGGCCCCGCCGGGGCGGGGCCCCCGGCGGGAGCGGGGTCACTGCCCGCCATGGCTGCGGCGCAGTTCGGCCTTGCGGACCTTGCCGGTGAGCGTCTTGGGCAGGGCGTCGACCAGCACCAGGCGGTCGGGGAGGAAGCGCTCCTCCTGGCCGGCCGCGCGCAGGTGGGCCAGGATGCCGTCCAGGTCGGGGCGGGCGGGCCCGCTGGGCACGACGACGGCGAGGATCGGGTCGTCGGGGCGGCCGGTGGTGCCGACCAGGGCGGTCTCGGCGACGTCGGGGTGGCGGGAGACGATCGCCTCCAGTTCGGTGGTCGGGACGACCGCGCCGTCCCGGAGCAGGGCGTCCCGGGCCCGGCCGAGGATCCGGATGCCGCCCCGGCCGTCGGTGCGGGCGAGGTCGCCGGTGTCGAACCAGCCGTCGGCGTCGAGTTCGGCGGCGAAGGCGTCCGCGCGCCGGTGGTAGCCGAGCGCGCGGGCCGCGCCGCGCACCCGCAGCCGGCCGACGTCGGCCCGGGTGCCGGGGCGGTCGGGGTCGTCCACGCGCAGTTCCATCGCGTCGATCGGTCCGCCGTTGCTGTGGGCGGCCCGGTCCGCGTCGTAGTCGAGCCGGGTGATGGTGACCGGCCCGAACTCGGACATCCCCCACACCGAGTAGGTGCGGGCGCCGAGCGTCTCGCGGACGTCGTCGACCAGGTCCTGGAGGACGGGCGCGGAGCCGGTGATGGCGTGCCGCAGGGTGGAGACGTCGCGCGGTTCGGCCCGCTGGGCGCGGATGACGTCGGCGAAGGTGCTCGGCGGGCCGTAGATCAGCGTGGCGCCGTACCGTTCGACCAGGTCGAGCAGGACGTCGTTGCGCCGGAGGTCCTGGAAGGCGACGGTGCCGCCGACCATGACACCGGTCAGCACGCCCTGGCCGAAGCCGGAGTAGTGCACCAGCGGGGTGGTGACGGCCGCCACCAGGCTGTCGTCGAGCAGGAAGGTGTCGGCGTAGCCGCGGACCGCCGCGTGGACGGTGTTCTGGCTGTGCAGGACGCCCTTGGGCAGGCCGGTGGTGCCGGAGGTGAACAGCACCACGAACGGTTCGTCGGGGGTGAGTGCGAGGCCGTCCAGGTCGCCGGTGCGGCCCTCCTCCCAGGAGGTGGCCACGAAGTGGTCCTCGAAGGAGAGGGTGCCGGGGCTGCGCCCGCCGACCACCACCACGTGCTCCAGCGGCAGGTCGGCCTTGAGGGCGGCGAGGTGCGCGGCCAGCGGGTAGCCGTTCCACTCCGGGACGGTGACGCAGACCCGGGCGCCGGTCAGTTCGAGCCGGTGGCGCAGCTCGTCCTCCTGGCAGACCGGGTCGATCGGGCAGGTCACCGCGCCGATCCGGATCGCGGCGAACAGCAGCGGCACCGACTCCCAGCGGTTGGGGAGCTGGACGGCGACGAAGTCGCCGCGCCGGACCCCGAGTTCGAGCAGGGCGACGGCGAACCGGTCGGTCAGCCGGGCGAGTTCGGCGTAGTCGAGGGTGTCGGTGCGCGACTCCCCGACCCGGCGGGCGGCGATGGCGAGCTTGCGCGGGCGCAGCCGGGCCTGCCGGTGCAGGTCGTCCAGGAAGGTCTCCCGGCGCCACCAGCCGCGCCGCAGGTACGCGGCGGCGAGTTCGGGGCTCGGCGCGAAGTCCGTTGCCTCCGACGGGGTCCGGTCGGTCGCCGCGGTCCCGGCGGGGGCGGTCGTGACGGTCTCGGCGGCGGTCATCCGCGCTCCTTGCGGCGCACGTCGAGCAGCTCGGGCAGCGGGTTGCCGGCCCGGCCGGCGGCGATCTCCAGCAGGTCGCGGGTGTTCTGCCGGACCCGGCCGCCGACCCAGTCGAAGACCCACTGCTTGCGGGCCTGCGCGGGCAGGTGGAAGGGGACGGCCCGGGTGACGGCGAGGGCGGCCGATCCGGCGCCGCCGATGTTGGCGATGACGCCGGGGACGAGGACGGCTCCGGCGGCGGCGATCTTCTCCTTGGCCTCGGCGGTGGAGGCGAGGTTGGCGCCCTCGACCACCAGGCGGGCCCGCAGCCGGTGGGCGTTCTCGGCGTTGAGCGCGTACTTCTGGGCGGCGAGGACCAGCAGGTCGGCGTCGACGTCGAGCCAGGCGTCGGGCTCGCCGGAGAGGGTGACGCCCTGCGGGAGGCGGGCGCGGTCGATCCGGCCGAACTCGTCGGTGATGTCGATCAGGTCGGCGACCGGCAGCCGGTCGGCGCTGATGGTGCCGCCGATGTCGGCGACGCCGACGATCAGGTGGCCGCGGTCCTCCAGGAACTGGGCGACCGCGCGGCCCACCGCGCCGAAGCCCTGGACCACCACCCGGGCCGGGCCGGTGCGGCCGTCGGCCTCCAGGGCGGTGACGGCGGCGACGCCGACGCCGTGGCCGGTGCAGTCGATCAGCGGCTCGTAGTAGGTGCGCCAGTCGATCGGCATGTCGGGGGCGCCGAGCCGGTAGCGCGGGTCGTACCCGGCCTCCTCGAAGAACACCGCCCGGTCGGCGGGGGTGACGCCCATGTCGATGCCGAGGTGGATGCCGCCGTGCAGCAGCGGCTTGACGGTGCGTCCGAAGGTGCGGAAGGTCTGCTCGCGGTCGCTGCCGTCGGAGACGATGCCGGCCTTGGCGCCGCCGATCCGCAGCCCGGCCAGGGTGAACTTCTCGGTCATGTCGCGGGCCAGTCCGGCGACCTCCTCCTCGGTGACGCCGGGGGTCATCCGGGTGCCGCCCATGGCGAGGCCGTCGACCAGGGAGTCGACCACCACCCAGCCCTTGAGGGTGCCGCCGCTGCCGTTGAGGTGGGTGGTGAAGGCGGGCGGCTGCGGGTCTGTCGAAGTCATTGCGGGGTCCTCCAGTACACGGACGGTTCGGGGTCGTGTGCCGCCTCGGCGGGCCGGACGGGGGTCACTGGTAGAGCTGGGCGAAGCCGCGCAGGATCTCCCGGCCGTCGCTGCGGAACTCCAGGTGGGCCTGGGAGCCGAGGATGCGGCCGTCGTCGGAGCGGATGAACTCCACCGGCGCGTGCTCGGAGCGGCCGATCGAGCGGAAGCCCGCGGGCGCCTCCTGGAGGTAGAGGGTGTGCCGGTGGAAGACCGTCACCTCCGGGCCGACGTGCGCGAAGAGCGGTTCCTCCTTGTCGACCTGCGCCCGGTGGCCGCCGACCCGCTGCGGGCCCTCGGCGAGCCGCCCGCCGGCCGCGACGGCGATGACCTGCATGCCGCCGCAGATCCCGAAGACCGGGACGTCCGCCTCGTTGACCAGGTCGATCAGCGGCTTGTAGAACTCGCCGTCGTAGGCGCGGACCTTGGTGCCGCTGAGCACGATCGCCTGGTAGCGGCCGTCCAGCCGGGCGGGCAGCTCGGCGGCGGCGGCCACCTCGGTCTCCGAGCCGAGCTCCTCGAAGCGGCTGCGGAGCTGTTTCAGGGACAGCGTCCCGTTGTTGACGACCAGCACTCGGGATTTCGCCACGTGCGGTGCTCCTCGCTGCTCAGGTTCGGGTGATGACGGTGCCGGTGCGTTCGGCGACCAGGTCGGTGACGGGGGCGCTGCCGATGACGACGCGCTCCACGCCGCCGTCCAGGGCCTCGCCGGCGGCCCGCAGCTTCTTGCGCATGCCGCCGGTGGCGCCCTTGTCGCGGAACTTCGCGGCGGCCTCGGCGGTGATCCGGCGCACCGGCCGGTCGTCGATCAGCAGGTGGGCGACGTCGGTGACGAGCACCAGCTGCCCGGCCCCGATGCCCCCGGCGACGGCGGCGGCGGCCCGGTCGGCGTCGGTGTTGACCTCCTGGCCGGCGGTGTTGCGGGCCAGCGGGGTGACCAGGTGGACGTGGCCGGGGCGCACCGCCTTGAGCGGGGCCGGGTCGACGCCGGTGATCGGGCCGACCAGGTTCTCCAGCTCGACGAGCTGCTTGTCCTTCCACCACCAGCGCTCGCCCTCGCCGGCGGTGACCAGGCCGTCGCTGCCGAGCAGCCGCTCGCCGGTGACGCCGCGCCGCTCCAGCCGGGCCAGGACGTCCGCGGCGAGTTCGGCGCTGACCTGCTTGATGTCCCCGATCACCTCGGGCGTGGTCCAGCGGCTCTGGTTGCCGTACCGGTCGCGCAGGATCGCGGACGGGTCGCGGTAGCGGGCGCCGAGGTTCTTCAGCGGCTTGGACCAGCCGTGCACCAGGACCAACGGCCGCTGCCGGGCGTACGCGGCGAGGTCGTCCCACCAGGCGTCGGCCAGGTCGTCGACGGTGCTGCCGCCGAGCTTGACCACGGTGGGGGTGGACTCGGGTGTCGTCGCGCTCATGCGGGCATCACCGGCTGCATGGTCAGGCCGGTCTGGACCGGCAGGCCGAATCGGATGTTGGTCACCTGGATCGCCTGGCCGGCCGCGCCCTTGACCATGTTGTCCAGGGCGGCCAGCACGACGATCCGCCCGCCCTCCTCGTCGTGCAGGGCGGTCACGTCGCAGTAGTTGGAGCCGAGCACGGCCTGCGGGTCGGGCACCGGGATCAGCGTCTCGTTGGAGCGGCGCACCCGGACGAACGGGTGGTCCTTGTAGAACCGCAGGTAGGCGCGTTGCAGGGTGCGCGCGTCCACCGGGTCGTCGGTGAACACGTAGCTGCTGGCCATCAGTCCGCGCACGTGCGAGACGCCGTACGCCGACATGCTGAGCGATTCGACGCCGCCCGGCTTGCCGCGGTCCAGGAAGTCCTTGACCTCCGCGGCGTGCCGGTGCCCGGACGGGGCGTACGGGGCGATGGCGCCGTTGCGCAGCGGGTGCAGGTTGGCGGTGCGCAGTTCGAGGCCGCCGCCGCTGGAGCCGGTCTTGCCGTCCACCACCACGGTCTTCAGGTTGAGGCCGAGGGAGAGCACCAGCGGGGCGAGCCCGAGGGTGATCGCGGTGGCGAAGCAGCCGGGCAGCGAGATCAGCGCGGCCCCGACGAGCTGGTCGCCGACCAGCTCGGGGACGCCGTAGACGAAGCGGTCGGCCAGGTCGTCCGTCCGCGGCACCTTGGGGTACCAGCGCCGGTGCAGCTCGGGGTCGCGGATCCGGAAGGCGCCGCTGAGGTCGACCACGCAGGGCACCTGGTCGGCCAGTCGGGCGGCGAGCGCCGCCGAGGCGGGCGCGGGGGTGGCCAGGAAGACCACGTCGCAGCGGTCGGCCAGGCTGTCCGGGAGCGCCTCGATGGTCAGGCCGAGGTCGAGGCGCAGCCCGGGGTGCAGCTCGGACGGGCGCCGGCCGGCGCTGGAGGAGCCGCCGAGGAAGGTCAGTTCCAGTTCGGGGTGCTGGAGCACCAGTCTGATCAGTTCGCCGCCGGCCAGCCCGGAGGCCCCGACGATGCCGACCCGGATCATCCGGTCTCCTCCTGGACGTAGCGGGCGACGGCGGCGGCGATGTCCACCCCGGTGGCCGAGGCGACCGCCCGGAAGGCCGGGGCGTGGTTGACCTCGTTGACGACGTAGCCGTTCGGGGTGGCGAACAGGTCGATCCCGTAGATGCCGGGGCCGAGCACGTCCAGCACCCCCTCGACGGTCTTGCGGACCTCGGGGTCCGGGTCGACGGCCCGGTTGCGGTTGCCGAGCGCCGCGTTGCTGCGCCAGTCGGTGCCGGCGCTGCGGAACTCGGCGATGGCCACGGTCTCGCGGCCGACGGTGAAGCAGCGCAGCGAGGTGCCGGAGGCCAGGTAGGGCTCGACCAGGCTGGCCTGTTCGAAGCCGTGCCCGAGGTCCTCGACGTAGTCGTAGACGGACTGCGCGCTGTCGGCGTCGCGCAGCAGGGTGACCCGCTTGCCCATGCCGCCGAAGACCGGCTTGAGCACCACGGGCGGCGGGAGTTCGGTCAGCGCCTTCTCGAAGTCGCGCCGGGAGAGGACCAGGCGGAAGTCGGGCACCGGCACGCCCGCGGCCCGCAGTTGGGCGCGCAGGGTGAGCTTGTTCTCGCAGGCGTGGATGGCCGGGGCGGTGTTCAGGGTGCGGATGCGGGCCGCCTCGGTGAGGGTGGCGATCAGGCCGCCCCGGGTGTAGCTGCGGCTGCGGACCAGGACGGCGGCGTGCTCGCGCAGCGAGGCCGCGTCGCGGTCCCCCAGGGCCAGCGACTCGTCGTTGACCCATTCGATCCGCAGGCCGAGGCCCGCGGCGGTGTCGATCAGTCGGCGTTCTTCCCAGCCGACCCGGTCGGCGATGAGGGCGACGGTGCGTGTCATCGGCTCACTGGCCCCAGTCGCGCAGCTGGACCTCGACGGCCTGCAGGCTCAGCCGGCCGTCCTCGATGTCCTCCACCCGCAGGGTCAGCAGGCACTCGGGGCAGGCGATGGTCTCGCCCTGCACCAGCGGCGGGGTGGTGAGGTCGGTCTCGCACTCGGGGCACAGGCCGGTGAGCGTGGCTACAGACATGGTGTTCTCCGTGATCGGTTCGGGTCGGTGGACCGGAAGCGGGGGTGGGAAGGGGACGGGAAGGGCGGCGGGGGCGGCTCAGGCGGCCTGGTACCGGTCGGCCGCGGCGCGGATCGCGTCCCGGTCGAGCAGTTCCTCGCCGTGCGCCTGGCGTTCGGTGAGCCAGGTGGTGAAGGCCGCCAGGTCGAGGGAGTCGGCGGTGTCGCCGAGCGCCCACCGGACGAGCGGGGCGGTGAGCCGGGTGCGCACCCGCAGTCCGCGGGCGTTGCCCACCACCTCGGGCGGGAGCGTCTCGTACGCCTCGGGGTGGGTCAGCTGGCCGGGCAGCTCGTACGCGAACGCGTGCGGGGCGGTCGGGCCGGACTGGAAGGCGTGGCCGAGCCGGGCGCCGCGCAGGGCGGCGTTGGTCAGCTCGGTGAGGTGGCTGAGGTCGAAGCGGGTGTCGCCGTACACCACCCGCAGCGAGGTGAGCAGTTCGGCGAGCGGGGCGTTGCCGCCGCGTTCGCCGATGCCGCCGGCCGTGGCGGAGATCCAGCGCGCGCCGGCCCGGTAGGCGGCGAGCGAGTTGGCGACCGCCATGCCCAGCATGTTGTGCGAGTGGATCTCGATCTCGGAGCCGTCGATCGCGGTGATCTCCCCGATCACCGACTCCATCTGCCAGGGCGACAGGCAGGCGACCGTCTCGGCGAGCCGGAACCGGTCGGCGCCCGCCTCGAAGCCGGCCGTGACGTAGGGGACCAGGCGCTCCTTGGGGGTGCGCGCGCCGTCCTCGCCGCTGAAGGTGACGTGGAAGCCGCGGTCCTTGGCCTCCTCGATGGCGGTGCGGGCCAGCGAGATCAGGTACTTGGTGCTCGGCGAGGCCAGCTTGAGCCGGGCGTGCTCCTCGGAGGTCGGGATCGAGAACATCACCGACCGCACGCCGAGCCGCAGCGCCTCGTCCAGCGCCTTCACCACCTGCTGGCGGTCGCGGACCATGACCAGGGTCAGGCTGCGCTCGGGCCCGACCGCCTCGTGGGCGGCCAGGACGAGGTCCGCGTCACCGGAGTTCGGGCCGGACACCATGCCGACCTCGACCAGCTCCACGCCGGTCCTCACCAGCAGGTCGGCGATGGTGGCGGCGTCCTTGGCGTCGAACTCGACGCCGGCCATGTGGGCCGAGTCGCGCAGGGTGGCGTCGGATATCCGGGGGAGTTCTCCCGGGGGTATTTCGACGTTCTCCGGAGGTGCCATTGCATTCACTCCTCATTGACCGTCATGAATCGTACGGAATCAGTGCGACGCGGTGCGGTGAAGCCGGGGTCAAGCCTCGCCGCTCGCCCGATCCGGGGTCAAGATCCGCCGTGTCAGAGCTGTGTCAATATTCCTCAGGCGAATGTCAGGCCGATGTCAGGGCCGCGGAATCCGCCGGACCGGGCGGCGTGTTCCCGCTCACGCCGGGAACCGGTGCGTCCGCCGGGATTCCGGGATAGAGTTCCCGGAGCCCGGCGGCCGGCCCGCCGGAATGCGGGAACGCCGGGGCACGGGGACGGGGGGAATCGGGTGATCTTCGCGGTCGAGCTGGTCCTGCCCGCGGGCGCGGGCGGCGCTCCGCGCGGGCTGCGGGAGCACCGGGCGTACTGGGACGGCCTGGCCGGGGAGGGCGTGCTGATCGCCGGCGGCCCCTGGCAGGACGGCTCCGGGGAGCTGCTGCTGTGCCGCGCCCCGGACCGGGCCGCCGTGCTGCGCCTGCTCGAACAGGACCCCTACCTGCGCTTTCGCACCGTGACCAGGTACACGGTGCGGGCCTGGCAGCCGGCCGGAGACCTGTCGGCACCACCCGCGCCCGCCGCCCCGTCCACGCCCGCCGCCCCGCCGGTCGCGCGGCGGGCCGGGCGGCCGGCCGCCGCGGCCGGGGCGCTGACCCCGCACGAGGAGCGGGTCGCGGCGATGGCGGTGGCGGGCATGACGAACCGGGCGATCGCCGCGGCGCTGTCGGTCTCCACCCGCGCGGTGGAACTCCAGATGACCCGTATCTACCGGAAGCTCGCCATTCGGCGCCGGGCCCAACTCGCCCTCGCGTTGAACGGCCGGGTAAATACGGGCGGACTGCCGGAACAAATCGCCTGAACACCCGCCGCTACGGTTTCCCGTAGTGTCCGCACGGTCGGTCGACAATAGCCTGGGAGGAATACCTCCGACCGATGGGTGAGATCGCCATGGGCATTCCTTCCGCACCCCGGATAGGGCTGGTCGTTCCTCCGGAGAACCCCAATGCGGAGCCGGAGTACACCCAGCTCCTGGGCCGCGGCCCGACATTCCACACGACCCGTTTCCCGACCACCCCGGACAGCACCCTGCGGGAAATGCTGGACACCTACAACGAGGTGCTGCCGGACGTGCTGGCCGGGTTCGGCCGACTGCCGCTGGACGCCGCGGTGGTGGCCTGCAGCGCCTCGCACTACCTGCACGCGCCGGACGGGGACCGGGAGTTCTGCGCGGAGCTGTCCGAGCGGACCGGCTTCCCGGTGCGCTCCTCCGCGCTGGCCACCCTGGACGCCCTCCAGGCCCTCGGCCTGACCCGGCTGACCCTGGTCTCCCCCTACGAGCCGTGGCTGACCGAGCTCTCCCGCTCCTACTGGGAGCGGGCCGGGCTGACCGTCGAGCGGGTCGTGCAGGTGTCCACCGACGGCCGGTTCGACCCGTACACCGTGACCACCGGCGGGCTGCTCGCCCAGCTGCGGCGGCAGGACGTGCCCGAGGACGCGACGCTGCTCTTCACCGGCACCGGGATGTTCACCCTGGACGCCCTGGCGGAACTCGACGGCGACCCGGACCGGGTGCTGCTCAGCTCCAACCTGGCCAGTGTCTGGTGGGCGCTGCGCGCGGCGGGCGGGCGGCCCGGCGAGGCGGCGGGCGACCACCCGCTGCTGCGCCGGCTGGCGCGCCGGGCCGTCGCGGCCTGAGTCGGCCGCCCCCGGGTCCGGCCGCTCCGCGCGGGCCGGGCCCGGGCTTCAACCGCTGCCGATCCGGTAGCCGACGCCCCGCACCGTGATGATCCACTTGTTGCCGCCGAGCTTGCTGCGCAGGCTGCTGACGTGGGTGTCGATGGTCCGGCTGGACTCGGTCCAGTCGCACTCCCAGACCTTCGCCATGAGCTCCTTGCGGGACAGCACCGATCCGGGGTTGGAGGCCAGCACGTAGAGCAGCTCGAACTCCTTCGCGGTGACGTTGACCACCCGGCCGTCCACCTGCACCTCGCGGGTGCGGCCGTTGATGTGCAGCGGGCGCAGCGAGATGTCCTTCACCGCGGGCTCGGGGTCGGGGGCGGGGGCCCGGGTGCGGCGCATGACCGCCTCGATGCGGGCCACGATTTCCTGCGGGGGGCAAGATTTGGTCACGCAGTCGTCCGCCCCGGCCTGCAGGGCGAGCACCCGGTCGGACTCCCGGTCCCTGGCCGCGAAGGCAATGACCGGCGTGCTGCCGGAGGATCGCAGGAGTCTGCACGCTTCGAGCCCTTCGATATCGGGGAGATCGAGGTCGAGCAGCACCAGATCGACGTCGGGGATCATTTCCAGGGCCTCCCGGCCGGTGCCGGCGATCTTGGCCTCGTACCCCTTTCGCAAAAGGCTGTAGAGAACAGATTCGGCCACGGTAGAATGCTCCCCGACCAACAGCACGCGTACCATGTTTCCTCGTCCTCTCCATAAACGGTCGCATCACGACGTCCCGTCCCGGTCGCCCGGTCCCGGGGCGAAAACGGCACGGAGGGGCCCCGGCGCGTCCCGGAGGGACGGGTCGGGGCGGCCGGCAGGGGCCGGGAGTCAGGTCACCGACCGGCGCGACATCGTACGGTGGGCGCGGCGGCCGGTTCGCGACGGCTCTGCATCCGACCTGCTCCCCTGAGGATTCGAACGGCTTCCGGCACCGGTGCGGACGGGGCTGGAGTGGTGGAAGACGCCCGTGCGAATTCCGTCCGTTCCGAGTGCGATTCGCCCATATCCTGACACCCCGTGCCGCCGAGGGCAAGCATATGCCGAAGCCCGCCGCGCGCGGACGGGCCGGCTCTCCAGGGAATCTGTCCAAATTGGTACCGATTCGAGCCGAAGGACCCGCTCCGGATTTCACACAGCGGCAATGGAAGCGGGCGCGGCCCCCCGAAGGCCGGGGGTTTCCACCCTCGGACCCCGGGGGGCCGCGCCCCGATCCCGGCGATAGCGTCCCCGCCGCGAATCCTCACTGCGCGTGTGCTCCGCGGCGGTCTGCGTCGCGGACAGTAATTGTCCGGCGGGTCGCTTCCGGAATCGTTCATCCGGCTGTCTCACCGGAAATGTTTGAAACAGCTCCTCCTTATTCCGCCGCTCCTCCGGGCCTCAGCCGGCGGCGCCGGCCGGGGCACCGGCCCGGGCGTAGCGGCTGACCGGACGGGGCAGGCCGAGCAGCCCGCGCAGGGTGTCCGCCGCGTAGGCGGTGCGGAACGCGCCGCGGCGCTGGAGCTCCGGCACCAGGGCGCGGGTGATCGCGGTCAGGTCGTGCGGCAGGGCGCCGGGCCGCAGCCGGAAGCCGTCCAGGCCGGTCTCCCGCCAGTCCAGCAGCAGGTCGGCGAGTTCGGCGGGGGTGCCGGTGAAGACCAGGGCGTCCGAGCCGAAGACGCTGCCGTCGGTCTCGTCCAGCCGCCGCTTGCGCTCGGCGGCCCGGCCCGGCTCCTCGTCGAGGAAGACCACCAGGTCGGCGAAGGTCCGGATCGGCTCCTCGGCGGGCCGCTCGAAGCGCTGCCGGGCCCGGTCGAACTCGCCGAGCCTGGTGACGGCGTCCGCGCGGGACTGCGGGGTGACGAAGACGACGTCCGCCCCGGCGGCGGCCAGCTCGTACGGGGTGCTGGCGTGGGCGAGGACGGCCACCACCGGCTGGCCCTGCGGCGGGCGCGGGGTGATCGAGGGGCCGCGGACGGAGAAGTGCTCGCCGGTGAAGTCGACGTGGTGCACCTTGTCGCCGTCGAGGTAGCGGCCGGTGGCGGTGTCGCGGATCTCCGCGTCGTCCTCCCAGCTGTCCCAGAGCCGGCGGACGGCCTCGACCACCTCGTGGGCCTCGCCGAAGAGTTCGCGCAGCCGGGCGGCGATCAGCTCGGAGTCCCGGACGTCCTCGTCGGTCAGCTGCGGGGTGGTGCGGCGGCCGAAGTGCGCGGCGTCGGCGGCCCGGGAGGTGATCTGCGGGCGCCAGCCGGCCCGGCCCAGGCTGGCGTGGTCGAGCGAGGCGATCCCGATGGCGAGGTGGAACGGCTCGGTGTGGGTGACGTTGGTGGTCGGGACCAGCCCGATGTGCGAGGTCAGCGGGGCGAGCGCGGCGGCCAGCAGGACGGCGTCCAGCCGGCCCCGGACGTGGTCGGTGCGGTCGTCGGGCAGGTGGAAGGCCGAGGTCTGCAGGCCGAGGGTGTCCTCGATGGTGACGAAGTCGAGCAGGCCCTGTTCGGCCTCGGTGACCAGGTCGGCCCAGTAGCGGGCGGTGAGGATCTCGGCGGGCCGGGCGTCGGGCTCGCGCCAGGCGGCGGGGTGCCAGCCGGTGCCGTCCAGGGCGACCGCGAGGTGCAGGTGGGTCACGGGGTCTCCTCGAAGTGGCGGCGGGCGGGCTTCAGGCCGAGGTGGTCGCGGAGCGTGGGGCCGGTGTAGTCGGCGCGGTGCACGCCCATCTCCTGGAGCAGCGGCACCACCCGGTCGACCAGCTCGTCCAGCCCGCCGGGCACCACGTTCGGGGAGAAGACGAAGCCGTCGGCGGCGTCGCTCTGCACGAACTCGTTCATCGCGTCGGCGACCTGGCGCGGCGTGCCGACGAAGGTGGGCCGCGCGGTGACCTCGACGATCAGCTCCCGGATGCTCAGCCCGCGCTCCTCGGCGGTCTTGCGCCAGTGCCGGACGGTCTCCTCGCGTCCCCGGCTGCGGTACAGGTTGTGGCCCTTGGTGACGACGTTCTCCGGGACGGGGTCGACGTCCGGCAGCGGGCCGTCCGGGTCGTAGCCGGACAGGTCGCGGCCCCAGGCCGCCTCCATCAGCATCAGCGCGGTCTGCGGGCTCACCTGGGCGCGGGCGACCTCCTCGGCCCGCTCGGCGGCCTCCTCCGGGGTGTCGCCCAGGACGTAGCTGACCGACGGGATGATCTTCAGGTCCTCCGGGGAGCGGCCGTACTTGGCCAGCCGCGCCTTGACGTCCCGGTAGGCGGCCTGCCCGGCCGCCAGGTCGCTGTGCCGGCTGAAGATGACGTCGGCGTCGGCGGCGGCGAACTCGCGGCCCTCGGGCGAGTCGCCCGCCTGGATGATCACCGGGTGGCCCTGCGGGCCGGACGGGGTGCTGAACCGGCCGGATATGTCGAAGTGCTGCCCCCGGTGGGCGAACCGGCCGGCCCCGGGCCGGATGAACTCGCCGGTGGCGGCGTCGGGCCGGAAGTCGCCCGGCCGCCAGCTGTCCCACAGCTCCCGGGCGGTGTGCAGGAACTCGGCGGCCCGGGTGTAGCGGTCGGCCTCGTCCAGGAAGCCGCCGCGCCGGAAGTTCTCGCCGGTGAACGCGTCGTAGCTGGTCACCACGTTCCAGGCGGCCCGGCCCCCGCTCAGGTGGTCCAGGGTGGCCACCCGCCGGGCCACGTCGTAGGGCTCGTTGAAGGTGGAGTTGACGGTCGCGGCCAGCCCGAGGTGGGTGGTGACGGCGGAGAGCGCGCTCAGCACGGTCAGCGCCTCGGGGCGGCCCGCCACGTCGAGGTCGAGGACCCGGCCCTTGTGCTCGCGCAGCCGCAGGCCCTCGGAGAGGAAGAAGAAGTCGAACTTGCCGCGTTCGGCGGTCCGGGCGAGCCGGGCGAAGGAGTCGAAGGCGATCTGGCTCCCGGCGGCCGGGTCCGACCAGATCACGGTGTGCTGGACGCTGGGGAGTTGGGCGGCGAGGTGGATCTGTTTCACTGGCACGGCGAACGTTCTCCTGGTGCGGTGTGCGCTGGTTCAGCGGGGTATTCGGTCCGGGTCGGCGGCGGCGGGCCGCCCGCAACAGCCCAGCCCCGCCACGGCGCGGCGCGGCCCGCAGGCGCGGGACGGCAACCGTCCCGCGCCCCGGACCACCTGACGGCCGGTCACCCGCGCCGGACCGGGAAGCCGTGCGCCCGGGCGGAGACCACCACGCCCAGCACCGGGACCAGCAGGATCAGCACCGTCCACGGGAAGGACTCGGCGCCGATCCCGTCCAGCAGCAGGCCGCCGATGATGCCGCCCGCGGCCATCGCCACGTTCCACAGGGTGACCAGCATCGCCTGCGCGCCGTCCGCCTGCTCGCCGCCCGCGTCGCCCACCGCGGTCTGCAGCAGGGTCGGCACGCCGCCCCAGCCCAGGCCCCAGAGCGCCGCCGCGACGTACACCAGCGCGTGGGTGCCGGACAGCAGGCCGAGCACCGCCGCCGCGACCGCGACCAGCAGGGTGCTGGCGATGGTCAGGACCCGCAGCTGGCGGTGGATCCGGGCGCCGACGATCCAGATGCTCAGCATCGAGGTGATGCCGAAGACCAGCAGCACCCGGTCGGTGGAGTCGCCCATGCCGAGGTGGTCGAGGTAGGTCGCGACGTACGCGTACAGGATGGTGTGGGCCAGCACGAAGACCAGGGTCACGAACAGCACCGGCGTCACGCCGGGCACGGAGAGCGCGCCCAGGATGCGGGTGCGGCCCTCGGGGCGCTGCCCCGGGTAGTCCGGCACGGTCGCCGCGATCCACCCGATGACGATCACGGCCAGCACCGACATCGCCAGGAACGCCACCCACCAGTCGAACACCCGGCCGACGAAGGTGCCGGCCGGCACGCCCAGCGACAGCGCGACCGGGATGCCGGTCATCACGATCGCGATCGCCTTGCCCTGCAGCGGCACCGGCGCCATCCGGCGGGCGTACCCGGCCAGCAGCGCCCACGCCAGACCGGCCGCCACGCCCGCGACGAACCGGCCCGCCATGGTCAGCACGTAGTCGGTCGACAGCGCGGTGACGGTGTTGGCCACCACGAACGCCACCATCGCGGTCAGCAGCAGCCGCTTGCGCCGCCAGGCGGCGGTGGCCACGGTCAGCGGGATCGCGGTGAGCGCGGTGGCGATCGCGTAGATCGTCACCGACTGCCCCATCGCCGACTCGCTGACCTTGAGGTCGGCGCTCATCGCGGGCAGCACGCCCGCCGGGAGGGTCTCGGTCAGGGAGGTGATGAAGACCGCGGTGGTCAGGGCCAACAGCGCCAGGAGGGGCAGTTTGCGGCTCTCCGGCTGCGCGCCGTCGTCGGTCGGGTTCTGGATGTCCGGTGGCGACTGTGTGCTCATGGCGGCTATGTTTGAACCCTCACATATATGTGAGGGTCAATCAATCCTGATGTGAGGTGGGTCACATGCGCATCGGAGAGCTGTCGGAACGCACCAACACCTCCCGCCGCCTGCTCCGCTACTACGAGGAACAGCAGCTGATCGTCTCCGCCCGGATGCCGAACGGCTACCGGGAGTACGACGAGCGCTTCGTCGACCGGGTCCTGCAGATCCGCGGGCTGCTCGACGCCGGGCTGCCCGTCAGGATCATCAAACAGATTCTGCCCTGCCTGGACAAGCCCCGAACCATCCACTTCCCGGACGCCACCCCCGAGATGCTGGCCACCCTGCGCCGCGAACGGGACCGGATGACCGAGCGCATCAACTGCCTGATCCGCAACCGCGACTCGGTCGCCGAGTACCTCGACGCGGTCAGCCAGGGCCAGCGCCCCGCCCCCGCCCCCGTCCGGGAGCCGGTCCCCTCCGGCGCCTGACGCCCGCCCCGCCCGCCGGAGGCCGGGCCGTTCGGGGCGCGGCCCCGGGGAGCCGCTCGCCCGTCCGGGTACCCCTTGTGCCGAATTCGGTCACTTTGCGTATCTCGACATGCACTTCTGGTCACCACGTGTCTTGATGGACGAGACGTCGGCGGCCTTCGCCCGGCGGACCGTTTTCCGAGAGAGGCATTTCCATGCGCAAGATCGCCCGTGTCATCGCTGTCGGCACCATGGCTGTTCCGTTCCTCGCCGGTCTGACCGGTGCCGCCTTCGCCGACACCGCCGGCTACCACCAGGACCAGCAGTTCGCCGGTCCGACCGGTGCGGCCGCCTCGTCGATCATCAGCGAGGTCGGCAACGGCGTCGGCGGCGCGGGCAACGGCGCCTGCTTCGAGGCCGTCAACCTGGCGGCGGGCCCCAACGGCGCCGCCCTGTCCCAGGTCAAGTCGCACGTCTTCGACGGTGACAACGGCACCGCGGGCGCCGGCTACGAGCAGAGCATGATCGCCGCCGGCCCGGCCGGCGCCGGCGTGCAGAGCGTCGGCAGCCACGTCTTCACCGGCTGACCCACCCCGCGCCCCGGCGGGGGGGGGGGGGGGGGGGGGGGCGCCGGCGCGCGGCCCCCCCCCCCCCCCCCCCCCCCCCCCGCCTCAAGCGCCGGTCCCGCCCCTGGGACGGCTGACCAGGCCGGGGCGGGCGCGGCGCGGTGCGGACGGCGGGCCGCACGCCCACCGTCCGTACCGGGAGAGGGTCTTCAGTCGGAGAGCCGGTACTCCTCCAGCAGCCGGCGTCCCACGATCATCTTCTGGATCTCCGCCGTACCTTCACCGATCAGCAGCATCGGGGCCTCCCGGTACAGCCGCTCGATCTCGTACTCCTTGGAGAAGCCGTAGCCGCCGTGGATCCGGAAGGAGTCCTCGACGACCTCCTTGCAGTACTCGGAGGCCAGGTACTTCGCCATGCCGGCCTCCAGGTCGTTGCGCTGCCCGCTGTCCTTCTTGCGGGCGGCCATCACCATCATCTGGTGCGCGGCCTCGACCTTGGTGGCCATCTCGGCCAGCTTGAACTGGATCGCCTGGTGCTCGGCGATCCGCTTGCCGAAGGTGACCCGCTGCTGGGCGTAGGAGATGCCCAGCTCGAAGGCGCGGCGGGCCACCCCGCAGCCGCGCGCGGCCACGTTGACCCGGCCGACCTCGACGCCGTCCATCATCTGGTAGAAGCCCTTGCCGGGGACGCCGCCGAGGACCCGGTCGGCCGGGACCCGGACGTCCTGGAGCACCAACTCGGTGGTGTCGACGCCCTTGTAGCCCATCTTCTCGATCTTGCCGGGCACGGTCAGGCCGGGCACGGTCGGGTTGGCCCCGAAGCCGGGGGTCTTCTCGATCAGGAAGGTGGTCATGTTCTTGTAGGGGGTGCTGCCGCCCTCGTCGGTCTTGCAGAGCACCGCGACCAGCGAGGAGGTGCCGCCGTTGGTCAGCCACATCTTCTGGCCGTTCAGGACGTACGCGTCGCCGTCCCGGACGCCCTTGGTGGAGATCGCCGAGACGTCGGAGCCCAGGCCGGGCTCGGACATCGAGAAGGCGCCGCGCAGCTCGCCGGCCGCCATCCTCGGCAGGAAGTGCTCCTTCTGCTCCGGGGTGCCGTGCGCGTTGATCATGTGCGCCACGATGAAGTGGGTGTTGACGATGCCGGAGACCGACATCCAGCCGCGGGCGATCTCCTCCACCACCAGGGCGTAGGTGAGCAGCGACTCGCCCAGGCCGCCGTACTCCTCGGGGATGGTCAGCCCGAACAGGCCGAGCTGCTTCATCCCCTCGACGATGGCGGTCGGGTACTCGTCCCGGTGCTCCAGCTCGGTGGCGACCGGGATGATCTCCTTGTCGACGAACTCCCGCACGGTGGCGAGGATGTCCCGCTGGATCTCGGTGAGGCCGTCGGTCTGTGCGAGGCGTCCCATCGTGCGGCTCCGGAAGGGTGTGAGGGCGGAGGGGTGGGGTTGGGGGGCTCCGCGGCGCGTGGCTGCCGCGGAGCCCCCGGGAACCGGGTGGGGCGAAGGCCGATGACGGCGGCCCGCCCGTCCGGGGCTCTGGAGGGCGCTCAGGCGAGCGGCTCGGGGCGGCCGGGCTGTTCGCCGCCGCGCTCCGCCACGTACGTCGCGGTCGGCACCATCACCTTGCGGCGGAAGGTGCAGACGACGGTGCCGTCCTGGTTGTAGCCCTTGGTCTCGACGTACACGATGCCGCGATCCGGCTTCGATGTCATGCGCTTGTCGAGAACGGTGGTCTCGCCGTACAGCGTGTCGCCGTGGAAGGTCGGCGCGACGTGCCGCAGCGACTCGATCTCCAGGTTGGCGATCGCCTTGCCGGAGACGTCCGGCACCGACATGCCGAGCAGCAGCGAGTAGACGTAGTTGCCGACCACGACGTTCTTCCCCTGCACGGTGGTGGTCGCGTAGTTGGCGTCCAGGTGCAGCGGGTGGTGGTTCATGGTGAGCAGGCAGAACAGGTGGTCGTCGTACTCGGTGACCGTCTTGCCGGGCCAGTGCTTGTAGACCGCGCCGACCTCGAACTCCTCGTAGGTGCGTCCGAACTGCATGGCTCAGCTCTCCGGGATCTCGAACTTGGTGGTGCGCTCCATGCCCGCGGCCCGGCCCTTGCCCGCGATGACCAGGGCCATCTTGCGGCTGGCCTCGTCGATCATCTCGTCGCCGAGCATCGCCGAGCCCTTGGCGCCGCCGGCCTCGGAGGTGCACCAGTCGTAGGCGTCCAGGATCAGCTCGGCGTGGTCGTAGTCCTCCTGGGAGGGCGAGTAGATCTCGTTCGCGGCGCCGACCTGGTCCGGGTGCAGCACCCACTTGCCGTCGAAGCCCAGCGCGGCCGAGCGGCGGGCCACCTCGCGGTAGCCCTCCTGGTTGCGGATCTGCAGGTAGGGGCCGTCGATCGCCTGCAGGTCGTTGGCCCGGGCGGCCATCAGGATGCGCATCAGGATGTAGTGGTAGGCGTCGGCGCCGTAGCCGGGCGGCTGCTCGCCGACCACCAGGGACTTCATGTTGATGGACGCCATGAAGTCGGCCGGGCCGAAGATGACGGTCTCCAGCCGGGGCGAGGCCGCGGCGATCGCGTCGACGTTGATCAGGCCCTTGGCGTTCTCGATCTGCGCCTCGATGCCGATCTTGCCGACCTCCAGGCCGACCGTCTTCTCGATCTGGGTGAGCAGCAGGTCCAGGGCGACCACCTGCTGGGCGTCCTGCACCTTGGGCAGCATGATGCAGTCCAGGTTCTGGCCGGCGCCCTCGACGACGGTGATCACGTCGCGGTAGGTCCAGTGCGTGGTCCAGTCGTTGACCCGGACGACCCGGGTCTTGCCGCCCCAGTCGCCGTTGTTGAGGGCGTCCACGATGTGGTGCCGGGCGCTCTCCTTGACCAGCGGGGCGCAGGCGTCCTCCAGGTCCAGGAAGACCTGGTCGGCCGGCAGGCCCTGGGCCTTCTCCAGGAAGCGCGGGTTGCTGCCGGGCACGGCCAGGCAGGAACGGCGCGGACGGAGGCGGTTCACGGTCGTCATGAGGAGGGGTGTTCCTTCCGGGGTCAGCTGGTCGCGGCGGTGGTCGCGGCCCAGGGCTGGAGCCTGTTGGCCAGCCGGATCTCGTCCACGATCCGGCCGATGATGGTGGTGATGCCGAAGTCCTTGGGTGTGAACACGGCGGCCACGCCGGCGGTCCGCAGGACCTCCGCGTCGGCTGCCGGGATGATGCCACCCACGATCACCGGCACATCCTCCACCCCCGCGCGGCGCAGCCGGTGCAGGACGTCCGGCACCAGCTCGGGGTGCGCGCCGGACAGGATGGACAGGCCCACGCAGTGCACGTCCTCGGCGACGGCCGCCGAGACGATCTGCTCGGGCGTCAGGCGGATGCCCTGGTAGACCACCTCGAACCCGGCGTCGCGGGCCCGGACGGCGATCTGCTCGGCGCCGTTGGAGTGCCCGTCCAGGCCGGGCTTGCCGACCAGCAGGCGCAGCTTGCCGGCGCCCAGCTCGGCGGCGGTGGCGGCCACCGCCTCGCGCACGGCGGCGAGTTCGCCGCCCGGCTCGGCCGCGACCGCGACCGGGGCGCCGCCCACGCCGGTGGGGGCGCGGTACTCGCCGAACACCTCGCGCAGCGCGAACGACCACTCGCCGGTGGTGGCACCGGCCCGGGCGCAGGCCAGGGTGGCCTCCATCAGGTTCTCCGCGGTGGCGGCCACCTCCTTGAGCCGGGCCAGCGCGTCCCGCACGGCGGCCTCGTCGCGCCCGGCCCGCCAGGACTCCAGGTTGGCCAGCACCGAGCGCTCGGCGGCCGGGTCGACCACCATGACGGCGGTGTCCAGGTCCGCGGTGAGCGGGTTCTCCTCGGTGGTGTCGAAGCAGTTGACGCCGATGATCTTGTCCTGGCCGGCCTCGATCCGGGCCCGCCGCTCGGCGTGCGAGGCGACCAGGTTGGACTTCAGGTAGCCGGACTCGACGGCCGGGATCACCCCGCCCATCTCCAGCACCTTGGCGATCTCCGCCTCGGCGCCGGCCAGCAGTTCGGCGGTCTTCGCCTCCACCACGTGCGAGCCGTCGAACAGGTCGCCGTACTCCAGCAGGTCCGACTCGTACGCCAGCACCTGCTGGATCCGCAGCGACCACTGCTGGTCCCACGGCCGGGGCAGGCCCAGCGCCTCGTTCCAGGCCGGGAGCTGGACGGCCCGGGCCCGGGCGTCCTTGGAGAGCGTGACGGCCAGCATCTCCAGCACGATCCGCTGGACGTTGTTCTCCGGCTGGGCCTCGGTCAGGCCGAGCGAGTTGACCTGCACGCCGTAGCGGAACCGGCGCTGCTTGGCGTCCTCGATGCCGTAGCGCTCCCGGGTGACCTTCTCCCAGAGCCGGTTGAAGGCCCGCATCTTGCACATCTCCTCGACGAAGCGGACGCCCGCGTTGACGAAGAAGGAGATCCGGCCGACCACCTCACCCATCCGCTCGGCCGGGACCTGCCCGGAGTCGCGGACGGCGTCCAGGACGGCGATCGCGGTGCACATCGAGTAGGCGATCTCCTGGACGGGCGTCGCCCCGGCCTCCTGCAGGTGGTAGCTGCAGATGTTGATCGGGTTCCACTTGGGGATGTGCGCCACCGTGTAGGCGATCATGTCGGTGATCAGCCGCACCGAGGGGCCGGGCGGGAAGACGTGCGTCCCGCGCGACAGGTACTCCTTGACGATGTCGTTCTGGGTGGTGCCGGTGAGCCCGGCGATGTCCGCGCCCTGCTCCTCGGCGACCACCTGGTAGAGCGCCAGCAGCCACATCGCGGTGGCGTTGATCGTCATCGAGGTGTTGGTGCGCTCCAGCGGGATGCCGTCGAACAGCGTCCGCATGTCGCCCAGGTGCCCGACCGGCACGCCGACCCGGCCGACCTCGCCGCGGGCGAGGACGTGGTCGGAGTCGTAGCCGGTCTGGGTCGGCAGGTCGAACGCCACCGACAGACCGGTCTGCCCCTTCGCGAGGTTGCGCCGGTACAGCGCGTTGGAGTCGCTCGCGGTGGAGTGCCCGGCGTAGGTCCGCATCAGCCAGGGACGGTCGCGCTCCTGGGCGCCCATCAGACGTTCCGGAAGGCGTTGATCTTGGTGAGGTGCTGCTCGCGCAGTTCGGTGTCGCGCACGCCCAGACCCTCCTGCGGGGCCAGGCAGAGGACGCCGACCTTGCCCTGGTGCTTGTTGTGGTGCACGTCCAGGGCGGCCTGGCCGGTCTCCTCCAGCGCGTAGACCTTGGACAGGGTCGGGTGGATCTTGCCCTTGGCGACCAGCCGGTTGGCCTCGAACGCCTCGCGGTAGTTGGCGAAGTGCGAGCCGACGATGCGCTTGAGCGACATCCACAGGTAGCGGTTGTCGTACTGGTGCATGTAGCCGGAGGTGGAGGCGCAGGTGACGATGGTGCCGCCCTTGCGGGTGACGTAGACCGAGGCGCCGAAGGTCTCCCGGCCCGGGTGCTCGAAGACGATGTCCACGTCCTCGCCGCCGGTGAACTCGCGGATCTTCGCGCCCAGGCGCTTCCACTCGCGCGGGTCCTGGTTGTTCTCGTCCTTCCAGAACTTGTAGCCCTCGGCGGAGCGGTCGATGATCGCCTCGGCGCCCATCGCCCGGCAGATGTCCGCCTTCTGCGGGCTGGAGACCACGCAGATCGGGGTGGCGCCGCCGGCCAGCGCGTACTGGGTGGCGTACGAGCCGAGGCCGCCGCTGGCGCCCCAGATCAGCACGTTGTCGCCCTGCTTCATGCCGGCGCCGTTGCGGGAGACCAGCTGGCGGTAGGCGGTGGAGTTGACCAGGCCCGGGGAGGCGGCCTCCTCCCAGGTCAGGTGCTTGGGCTTGGGGAGCAGCTGGTTGGTCTTCACCAGGGCGAGCTGGGCCAGGCCGCCGAAGTTGGTCTCGAAGCCCCAGATCCGCTGCTCCGGGTCCATCATGGTGTCGTTGTGGCCGTCGGGGGACTCGAGTTCGACCGACAGGCAGTGCGCGACGACCTCGTCGCCGGGCTTCCAGGCGTTGACGCCGGCGCCGGTGCGCAGCACCACGCCCGCCAGGTCGGAGCCGAGCACGTGGTACGGCAGGTCGTGGCGCGCGGTCAGCGGCGAGAGGCGGCCGTAGCGCTCCAGGAAACCGAAGGTGGAGACCGGCTCGAAGATCGAGCTCCACACGGTGTTGTAGTTGACCGAGCTGGCCATCACGGCCACCAGGGCTTCGCCCGGGCCGAGTTCGGGCAGCGGGACGTCATCCAGGTGGAGCGACTTGCGCGGGTCCTTGTCCCGGCTGGCCAGCCCGGCGAACATCTGCTCCTCGTCCTTGTGGAGCGTCACCGCCCGGTAGGACTCGGGCAGCGCCAGGGTGGCGTAGTCGGCGGACGTGGCGTCGCCGCTGAGGATCGCGTCGAGAATTTCCTGCATGGCTGCCTCCGAAGGCGTACCTGTGCGAGGGACACAGGGCGTCTGGGGGAGCCGGGAGCGGACACCGGCTTCGCGTTGAGGGGTCTGAGGGTGGTGCTTGGCTGGTGCGACGGGTGGGTGGTGTCGCGTGGGTGGTGCTGGTGCTCGTCCCCTCGGTGGGGGACGCCGGAAGACGGCGCGCCGAGGTGGGGAGCCGCGGCGCCGCAGCCGGTGGGAACACGGTAATGGCACCCTGTGCCACTCGTAAAGACACGCGGTGCCAAGTCGTGGCGTGAGCCAGGACACGCCGTGCCCGGCCGGTCGGGGAACGCCGAAGGCCCGTCCCCGAAACCGGGAACGGGCCTTCGAATGTGCCGGTGATCTGCGAAAACCGCCTGGATTACGCGGGAGTTCTCCCGGCCAGGGCGGCTCTGATCGAATCCACCACCGCCTCCAGCGGTGCGTCCGTCCGGGCGACTGTGATCAGTACCTCACCGCTCGGACTGGCACTCAGTGCGCTCACCGCCCCGGGCTCCTCCGGTGACGCTCCGTCACCACTGGCACCGGGTGCCAGCGTGGTGCCGCGGCGGCGGGCACCGCTCGGCGGGGTCGGCCAGAACGTCCCCCGGATCACCCCGAAGGAGTGGTCGAGCTGCGCCTCCACGTCCCCGTGGCCGCCGGCCCGCAGCCAGCGCCGCAGCACGTGGTTGTGCGCCGCGACCACCGCCGCCGCCGACACCTCGGCCAGCATCGAGTCGTCGTCCCCGCCGCGCTGCCAGCCCGGTGGGGTCTGCTCGGCCGCGTCGAACCGGCCCAGCAGGTAGCGGGTGAACAGCCGCTCGTAGCGGGAGACCACCGCGATCTCCCGCTCGCGCAGCGCCGGGACCTGCCGGATCAGCTGGTAGCGGGCCACCGACATCTCCGGCGTGGAGGCGTACATCCGCAGCACCTCCTTGATGCCGCGGCACACCACGTCCAGCGGGTGCTCCTCGGCGTCGGCGCTGGCCAGCAGGTCCGCCACCCGCACCAGGGTGTCGTCGTGGTCCGGGAAGATCGCCTCCTCCTTCGACCGGAAGTACCGGAAGAAGGTCCGCCGGGCGACCCCGGCGGCGGCCGCGATCTGATCGACCGTCGTCTCCTCGTACCCCTGGGTGGCGAACAGCTCCATCGCCGCGGCGGTGAGGTCCTGGCGCATCTGCAGCCGCTGGGCGGCGGCCCGGCGGCTGCCCGGCCCGGACTCCACCCCCGCCCGCGGCTGATCGGGCCCGGCGGCCGGCGGCTGCTGCTGGGGGGGCGAGGTCTGGCGATCCATGTTCGGAACGCTACACGCACCCGCCCCGGCCCCGGCCGGCCTGCCCCGGCGCACCGGGGCCGCGGGCGGCGCCACGGCGGGCCGCGGCCACCGCGAGGAGACCGCGCCCGGGCCCCAAGGAGGCTTCGCCGCAAGCGGGTTGACGCCCCCGCCGGGCACCGGACGGCCCCCCGGAGCGGGCACCGGACGGCCGGTCATCGCCGTGCGTGGTCACGGAAACCACGCCCCGTCTTGCGCCCCAGGCAGCCCGCCGCCACCAGGTGCTCCAGCAGCGGCGCCGCCGCCAGCCCCGGCTCGCGGAACTCGTGGTGCAGCACCTGCTCGATGGTCAGCGACACGTCCAGGCCCACCACGTCCAGCAGTTCGAACGGGCCCATCGGGTAGCCGCAGCCCAGCTTCATCGCGGTGTCGATGTCGTCCACCGTCGCGTAGTGCTCCTGGAGCATCCGCACCGCGTCGTTCAGGTACGGGAACAGCAGCGCGTTCACGATGAACCCGGCCCGGTCGCCGCACTCCACCGGGTGCTTGCGCACCTTCGCGCACAGCTCCAGCACGGTCGCCGTGACGTCCTCCGCGGTCAGCACCGTGGAGACCACCTCGACCAGCTTCATGGCCGGCGCCGGGTTGAAGAAGTGCATCCCGACCACGTCCCGCGGCCGCGAGGTGGCCGTCGCGCAGGAGATCACCGGCAGCGAGGAGGTGGTGGTGGCCAGCACCGCGCCCGGCTTGACGATCCCGTCCAGCACGGTGAACAGCTCGCGCTTGACCGCCAGGTCCTCGGCCACCGCCTCCACCACCAGGTCGGCGTCCGCCAGGTCCCGGTACGAGCCGGTCGGGACGACCAGCGCCAGCGCCGCGTCCCGCTGCTCCCCGGTCAGCCGCCCCTTGGCCACCGAACGCTCCAGCGACCCCGCCAGCCGGGCCTTCGCCAGCTCCGCCTTCTCCCGGCTGCGGGCCGCCAGCAGCACCGGGAAGCCCGCCTTGGCGAACACCTCCACGATGCCGGTCGCCATCGTCCCGCTGCCGCACACCGCGATGCTGCGCACCGCGCGCCCGGCCGGCCGGGCCTCCGCCGCCGCGGTCTCCTCGGCGACCACCCTGGACGAGCCCGGGGCCTCGTAGGTGTAGAAGCCGCGGCCCGACTTGCGGCCCAGCAGGCCCGCCGCGACCAGCTGGCCCAGGATCGGCGCCGGGGCGTGCAGCCGGTCCTGGGACTGCGCGTACATCGCCTCCAGCACGGTGCGGGCGGTGTCCACGCCGATCAGGTCCAGCAGCGCCAGCGGGCCCATCGGCAGGCCGCAGCCCAGCCGCATCGCCGCGTCGATGTCCTCCCGGGTCGCGTACCGGGACTCGAACATCGCCGCCGCCTGGTTCAGGTACGCGAACAGCAGGCCGTTGGCGATGAACCCGGCCCGGTCGCCCGCCGCCACCGGCTCCTTGTCCAGGTCGCGGGCCAACTCGGCGACCTGCTCGGCCGCCCGGGGGGAGGTCAGCACGGTGCGGACCACCTCCACCAGGCGCATGCTGTGCACCGGGTTGAAGAAGTGCACGCCCAGCACCCGCTCCGGGCGGCCGGTGGCCGCCGCGATCCGGGTCACGCTCAGCGCGGTGGTGCCGGTCGCCAGCACCGTCTCCGGCGGGCAGATCCGGTCCAGCTCGGCGAACAGCGCGCGCTTGAGCTCCAGGTCCTCCGGGACCTCCTCGACCACCAGGTCGGCCCCGGCCGCCGCGGCCAGGTCGTCGCCGACCTCGATCAGCTCCAGCAGCGCCGTCCGCTCCGCGGCGGTCAGCCGCTCGCGCTCCACCGCCCGCGCGGTGGACGCCTCGATCCGGTCCAGCGCCCGCAGCGCCTGTGTCGGACCGGCCTCCACGCCGATCACCCGGCGGCCGCTGCGGGCGAGGGCCACGGCCACCCCGGCACCCATGGTGCCCAGGCCGACGACGGCGACAGTGGGGAAGGGACGCTCCATTGTCCATACTCCTTGGTCAGGGCCCCGCGCCGCGGCCCCCGCCACCGCCCGGCCGCGACAGCGCGAACCCGGACGGAGGGTGTGACGGGGGAGGGTGCGCCGACGGCGCGGGAGAAACGGGAACGGAAGAAGAACAGCGGCGCCCCGCGGTACGGACCGGTCCGCTCCGGTTCCGTCGAGGGGTGGTGCCGTGGTGCTCAGGCGCTCCGCCAGATCATGAAGCGACGCCGACACGCACACGGTGCGGTGCGAAGGCGCCCTGCCGGTGCGGCTCCCGAAGCCCGGCGCTGACGCGTGCCGACACTGTAGCCCAGCTACCGACGGGTAGGAAGAGGGGAAGCGGCACGCCGGCCCCGCGCACCGGCCCATCCTGTGGCCGCAGCTGCCGAAGGAGGACACCACGGCTGTCATGACGACTGAGCGTCCGCAGATGGAACTCGAGCAGTTCAGGGAGATCGCCGTAGCGGCCGAGCGGGAAGACGTGGTGCTCGAGTTCGTCAACGGCAGGATCGGAGTCAAGCCGGTGCCCGACGGCGACCACGGCGAGATCGTCATGTGGCTGCTGGAACGCTGCCTGGCCCAGCGCCCGGATCTCCGGCTCTACCCCGAGCAGGGCCTGCAGGTGGCGAACCACCGCAACGGGCTGGCCAAGCCGGACGGTTCGCTCGCGCCGCGGCGGAACTTCGCGGGCCAGGGGGAGTGGGCCGATCCGGCCGGGGTCCTCATGGTGGTCGAGGTGACCTCGTACGACGCCGACGCCGACCGGCGCGACCGGGTCGAGAAGCCGAGGGCCTACGCGGAGACCGGTATCCCGGTGTTCCTGCTGGTGGACCGCGACGCGGGTTCGGTCTCGGTGCACAGCGAGCCGGAGGACGGGCGCTACCGCAGTGTCGTGACGCTGACCTACGGGCACGTCGTGGAGCTGCCGGAGCCGGTGAACGTCAGCCTCGACACCGAGGAGCTCGAGGAGTTCAGCCGCTGAGACGCCGGACGGCCCGCCCGGAGGGTTCCGGGCGGGCCGTCGTGGTGGGCGCTGCGGGGAGGGTCAGTGCGCCATGACCGGGACGGCGTCCTCGGCCGGGGCGCCCTCGGTGTGGTGCTCGGGCTTGCCGGCGTTGATCAGGGCGAAGGCGGTGACGCCGGCCAGGACCAGGATGCCGAAGGCCCACCAGATGGCCACCGAGTACGAGTGCACCTGGGCCTGGAGCTGGAACAGCTGCTGGTCGGTGGCGGTGGCCGCGTGGGCCTTGGCCCAGGAGGTGCCGGCGCTGTGGGCGACGGTGCTCAGCAGGGCGGTGCCGATCGCGCCGCCGACCTGCTGGGAGGTGTTGACCATCGCGGAGGCGACACCGGCGTCCCGCGGCTGCACGCCGTAGGTGGCCAGGCTCATCGCGGGCATGAACGCGGTGCCCATGCCGAGGCCCATCAGGATCAGGCCGGGCAGGATCTGCCAGTACGAGGTGCCGACGTCGATCTGGGTGAGGATCAGCAGGCCGAGCGAGGCGACCAGGAAGCCGGGCGCCATCAGGTAGCGGGCCGGGACCCGGGTCATCAGGCGGGCGCCGATCTGGGTGGAGCCGGTGATCATGCCGGCCACCATCGGGAGGAAGGCGAAGCCGTTGACCAGCGGCTTGTAGCCCAGCACGCCCTGCATGTAGAGGGTGAGGAAGAGGAACAGGCCGAACATGCCGATCACGGCCATGCCGAGCGAGAGGTAGACACCGCCGCGGTTGCGGTCGGTGACCACGCGCAGCGGCAGCAGCGGGGCCTTGACCCGGCCCTCGACCACCGCGAACGCGGCGAGCAGCACGGCGGCGGCGACGAACAGGCCGATGGTGCTGCTGTCGCCCCAGCCCTCCTGCTCGGCCCGGGTGAAGCCGTACACCAGGGAGACCAGGCCGGTGGTGACCAGCAGCACGCCCGGGATGTCGAGGCGGTTGCGGTTGTGGCCGACGGCCGGCTCGCTGATGACCAGCACCGCGCCCGCGATGGCGACCAGGGCGAACGGGATGTTGACGTAGAAGGTCCAGCGCCAGTTCAGGTACTCGGTGAGGGCGCCGCCCAGGATCAGGCCGATCGCGCCGCCACCGCCGGCCACCGCACCGTAGATGCCGAACGCCTTGGCGCGCTCCTTGCCGTCGGTGAACATCACGGCCAGCAGGGACAGCGCGGCGGGCGCCAGCAGCGCGCCGAACACGCCCTGCAGGGCGCGGGCGCCGAGCAGCATGCTGGTGTTGGCGGCGGCGCCGCCGAGCGCGGAGGCCGCGGCGAAGCCGACCAGGCCGACCATGAAGGTCCGGCGGCGGCCCCACAGGTCGGCGACCCGGCCGCCGAACAGCAGCAGGCTGCCGAAGGCCAGCGCGTAGGCGGTGATCACCCACTGGGTGGTGCTGTCGGCGAAGCCGAGGTCTTCCTTCGCGTGCGGGAGCGCGATGTTCACCACGGTCGCGTCCAGCACGACCATCAGTTGCGCCAGGGCGATGAAGACGAGCGCCTTCCACCGGCGAGGGTCCGGCTGGAGGGTGTCAGACATGGAGGTACCCACTTGTGTGTGCGAGAGCGTACGGAGGGGTGCAGGGGCGTCGCGCCGTCGAGGGGCGGTTCCTGCGGGAGGTTTGCGGGGGGCGTGCGAGGCCGGTCGGCCCGCGGGCGGGACCGAGGGGGGTCAGACGCGGGGCGTGAGGTCCTCCAGGGTCGCGGCACGGCCGGGCAGCACGGACGGCGCGGGAGCCCGCAGGCCGTCCAGCAGCAACTGCAGGTGACGCCGGACGTGGGGGTCCAGGTCGAGGCAGCCGAAGCCGGGGAGCGGTCGGGTGAGCTGGGCCATGGCGACGACGATGTCGCCGGCTCCGACGTCGGTGCGGAGCAGGCCGTCGGCCTGGGCCCGCGCGATGAGGTCCTCGGTGACCTGCTTCATCTCGGCGCGGGCTTCGGCGAGTTCGGGGTCGTTCAGGTCGATCGGGTCGGACAGCAGGGGGCAGAGCGCGCCGATCCGCTCCTCGGCCGCGGCGTGCACGAAGCGGCTGAACGCGGCGAAGGAGTCGGGCTCCTGCGCGGTGGCCGCGTGCGCGTGCGCCACGATCCGCTCCATCACGGCGATCGACACCTGGTGGATCAGGGCGCGGCGGTCGGCGAAGTTCCGGTACAGCGTGGCGTTGCCGACGCCCGCCCGGCGGGCGATCTCGTCCAGCGGGGCCATCGCCCCGTACTCGACGAACGCCTCCCGGGCCGCGGAGACGATGCGGGCCCGGTTGCGGGCCGCGTCCGCGCGGCGGACGGGAGCGGCGGCGACGACGGTCATGTGCGCTCCCTTCGAGCGGCGGCGGGTCCGGGAACCGCCCCTCGGGCGGACTCCGGCGCGGTTTCCGATACGGGGATCATCTCCCCGTTTCGTTGCGGACAGATGTCTAAACGGGGAATCCGTCCCCGGAAATTTCACCATCCGATGTGACCTGCGTCACATCGGTGCGGCCACGGACGGGTGACCTCCCGGCGCGTTCCCCCGATCGGCCGGAAGGCCCTGGTCAGGATGGGCCCATGAGGATCACCGCGCCGCCCGCCGACCACGCCGCCGAGGCCCGGACGGCCGCCACCCGGATCGAGGCCGAGGGCGTCGACGGGGTCGTCGTCGGCTGGGTCGACAACGCGGGCGTCACCCGGGTCAAGGCCGTCCCGGTCCGCGGCCTGGAGTCCGCCGCCCGCTGGGGCGTCGGCGCCGCGCCCTGCTTCGACGCCTTCCTGGTCGACGACTCGCTCGCCCCCTCCGGCGGCCCCGTCGGCGACCTGCGCCTGGTCCCCGACCTCACCGCGCTGCACCGCCTCGCCGCCCAGCCCGGCTGGGCCTGGGCCCCCGGCGACCGGCGCACCCAGCAGGGCGAACCGCACCCCGGCTGCCAGCGGCAGTTCGCCCGCCGCACCGCCGAGGCGCTCGCCGGACACGGCCTGACCGTCCGGGCCGGCATCGAGGTCGAGTGGATCGTCGACGGCGGCGAACCCGGGCCCGCGTACGGCATGCGCCGCCTGATCGGCAACAGCGACTACCTGCGCGACCTGCTGCGCGCCCTGCGCGAGCAGCGGATGACCGTCCTCCAGCTGCACCCCGAGTACACCGAGGGCCAGTACGAGCTGTCCGTCGCCCCCGAGGGCCCGGTCGAGGCCGCCGACACCGCCCTGCTGGTCCGGCACACCGTGCAGGCCGTCTCGCTCCGGCACGGCCTGCGGGCCAGCTTCGCCCCCGTCACCGCCCCCGACGGCGTCGGCAACGGCGGCCACCTGCACCTCAGCCTGTGGCGCGACGGTCGCAACCTCGGCCACGGCGGCACCGGCCCGCACGGGCTCACCCGGGAGGCCGAGGCGTTCCTGGCCGGGGTGCTCGCCGAACTGCCCGCCCTGCTCGCCCTCGGCGCCCCGTCCGTCGCCAGCTACCTGCGCCTGGTCCCCGGCCGCTGGTCCGGCCCGCACCGCTGCTGGGGCCTGGAGAACCGGGAGGCCGCGCTCCGCCTGATCACCGGCTCCGCCCCCGAGCAGGCCAACGCCGAGATCAAGTGCTTCGACGCCGCCGCCAACCCCTACCTCGCCGTCGGCGGCGTCCTGGCCGCCGGCCTGGCCGGCCTCGACGCCGCCCTCCGCCTGCCCCCCGAGACCACCGGCGACCCCGACGGCACGGCCGAACGCCTCCCCGCCACCCTCGGCCACGCCGTCGCCGCACTGCGCGCCTCGCCGGTGCTGCGGGCCGCCATGGGCGAGCAGCTCTGGCAGGCCGTCATCGACGTCCGGGAGGCCGAGATCGCCCGCTTCGCCGACCGCACCCCCGAGGAGATCGTCGAAGCCGTCCGCTACCGCTACTGACCCCCGCCCCGGCCCGCGCCGGAGGAGCGCCGCCCGGGCGGCGCCACCGGCTCCGCGACGCCGGGCTCCTCCGGGCGGTGGATCGCCATCGGCTCGGTGTCGGCCCGGCACAGGGTCAGGCCGCGCCGCGGGTGGAAGTGCAGCCGGATCCTGGCGTCCGCCCGCCGGGCGTGCAGCACCACCGACCCGGAATCGCTCCGACTCACCGTCAACTCCCAGGCGGAGAGCAGTACTTCGGCCCGCTCCCGCAGTCCGGGCCGGTTCGGCGGATCGGCGAAGGAGACCTGCCGGTAGTACCCGAAGCTGAGCGGACGGCCCCCGCTGACGACGTCCGGGTACGCCGGGAACTCCGCCACCGGAGCCCGCCCCGGCGCCAACTCCTCCAGTAAAGCCGCGAATTCGGCGTACAGCCGCTCCCCGCGCCGCCGCAGCTCGGCCCGCGCCCCGGGTATCTCCTCGGCCGCCACCCGCTCCACCCCTCACCCTCGCCGGGCCCGTCGACCGACCGGTCGGCCGCCCCGACGGCCCGTCAGTCGGTCGGTTCGCCGGTCCGGGGCGCCCGGATGGTGCTCGGCCCGCGCCGGGCGAACCGATTGTAGGCGGCGGCCCCGGAACGGGCCGGGAGACCCGGCGGACGACGGGACGCCGGGCGTGGTACGAAGATCCGATGACGAGCTGCTGGACGGGCCGACGGGTACGGCTGCGCGCGGTCGAGCCGGAGGGCGGACCGCTGCCGGCCCGGCTCTCCGCGCAGGAGGAGCGGCTCGGGGACGCGCTCGACCCGCCGCGCTCCGCCGAGGGCCGGACGGCGCTGGCCGGGGAGAAGGCCGCCGCCGACCCGACCGCCGGCACCCACCGGCTGATCATCGAGTCGCTCCCCGACGGCGGCGCGGCCGGTACCGCGGTCGGCACGATCGCCGTGCACCGGGCCGACAGCCGCAGCGGGCTGTTCGAGTACGGCACCACCGTCGGCGCCGAGCACCGCCGCCGGGGCTACGCGACCGAGGCCGTCCGGCTGGTGCTGCGCCACCGGTTCGAGGAGCGCCGCCACCACAAGGCCACCGCCCGGGTGTTCGCCCGCAACGCGCCCTCGCCGGCCCTCCAGCGGCGGCTCGGCCTCGTCGAGGAGGGCCGACTGGGCCGGCACTTCTTCGTCGCGGGCGAACACCGGGACGTGGTCCTGTTCGCCCTGTTCGCCGAGCAGTTCTTCGCCCGCCACGGCGGCCCCACCCGACTCCGAGCCGCGCGCCGCACCACGCCGCACCCCTCCTCGCGGTCCTGCCGCCGACGGGCCGGAACCTGTCGGTCGCCCCTCTCCCGCGTCCCGGTCGTCCTGGCCCGGGGTCGACCCTCCGGGAAGCGCCTCCCGGGGACGGCGCGGCCGCCCGGGGGGAGCCGGGCGGCCGCGCGGGATCGGGTCGGGGTCAGTTCACGGCGGCCAGGTGGTTCTTGAGGCCCTGGCCGAACGCGGTCGGGGTGCCGTCGAAGCCGGAGATCAGCGACGGGCCCTGGCCGCAGTCCCAGGTGTTCCAGGTCCAGCCCAGGTAGGAGACCTTGGCGGCGTCGGCCCAGGACATCACCTGGTCGATGAAGGAGTGGGCGCAGTCGTTCTCGCCGATCTCGCCGATCACCACCGGCACCTGCGCGGCCAGCGGCGCCACGGTCGAGTTCCAGCAGGACTGGTTGGAGCAGGTGTTGAAGTTGTACACGTGCCAGGCCGCGGCCAGGTTGCCCGCCGGGTCGGTCGGCTTGTGGGCCAGCCACTGGCCGAGGTCGTTGGAGTAGGCCAGGCCGCCGAGCAGGATGACGTTGTTCGCGCCCGCGGTGCGGACCGCGTTCACCAGGGTCTGCATGCCGCTGACCGGGTAGCCGATGCCGGGGCAGGCGCTGCCGCCGTCCCGCCAGCAGTTCCACGCCTGGTCGAGGCCGGAGACGGCGCGGTCCGCGTAAGGCTCGTTGAACAGGTCGAAGACCACCGACGGGTCGTTCTTGAAGGCGGTGGCGACGGAGGACCAGAAGGTCGCCGCACCCGCGCCCGGCATCGGCTTCTGGCAGGTCGAGTTGGTGTCCGAGCAGCCCGAGGAGTTGCCGGTGTAGAGGCCCTGCGTCCAGTGCAGGTCGATGATCGGGGTGAGTCCGGCGTCCCGCAGCGCGGAGACGAAGTTCTTCACCGCGGTGCGGTAGTTCTCACCCGCGTACTCCGGCTTGACGTTGGCGTAGCCGTTCCAGCAGTCCTCGTTGACCGGGACGCGGACGGCGTTGGCCTTCCAGCTCTTGATCGCGGCGATCGAGGCGGCGTCCACCGGGCCGTCGGCGAAGCCGTAGCCCTGGACGCACATGAACTCCATGCCGGAGCGGTTCACGCCGCGCAGCACCACCTGCGCGCCGTTGGCGTCCACCAGCCGGTTGCCGGAGACGCGCAGCGCCGGGGCCTTGCCGCCACCGGTACCGGTGCTCCCCGACGGCGACGGCGACGGCGGCGACGAGGGGGACGGCGACGACGAGGGCGAGGGGGAGGGGGACGGCGACGACGAGGGGGACGCCGAAGCGGACGGCGACGGCGACGGGCTCGCCGCCCCGTCGCAGGCCACGCCGTTGACGGTGAACGAGGTCGGGGCCGCGTTGGTGCCACTGTAGGAGAAGTTGGCGCCCGCGCTGATCGAGCCGCCGACCGCGAGGGTGGTCGCCCAGGCGGGGGCGGCGACGGTGACGTTCTTGCCGGACTGGCTCCAGGTGCCGTTCCAGCCGGAGCCGGAGAGGGTCTGGTTGCCGGTGTAGGAATAGCCGACGCTCCAGTTGTCGATCGGGGCGGTGCCGGCGTTGGTAAGTTTCACGTTCGCGGTGAAGCCGCTGCCCCAGTCGTTCGTCGTGTAGTCGACGGAACACCGGACGCCGGCGGCGGCCGCCGGGCCGGCGCCGGTGAGCGCGAGGGTGGCCGCAGCGGTCGCGGCCAGCGCCGCGACCAGCGCCGTGGTGGTGGTGCGGACGGTCATGTCCGACTCCTCGGAGGAGGGGAAAAATGGGCGCGCTCCCACAGGCCCGCCCCGAACCATAGCCAGGGGCAAGGGAGTTGCCAACACGTTCCGGCTGCGCTCACTCTCTTGACAGTGCGGATGGCCCTCCCGATATTTGGGAGCGCTCCCACAGAACGGCCCGGCGGATCCGCCCCGCGGACGACCGTCTTCGGACTCCCCCACCCACCCCCTCCGAGGAGCCGTCATGTCTCCACCTCGCACCCCCCGCAACCGGGTCCCGGCGCTCACCGCCGCCCTCACGCTGCTCGCCGCCGGCCTGTCGACCGCGGTCGCCGTCCCGGCCTCCGCCGCCGCCGTCCAGTGCTCCGTCGACTACACGACGAACGACTGGGGCAGCGGCTTCACGGCCAACGTGGCGATCACCAACCGGGGCGCCGCGGCGCTCAACGGCTGGACGCTGACCTACTCCTACACCGGCAACCAGACGCTCTCGGGCAGCGGCTGGAACGGCACCTGGAGCCAGTCCGGCAAGAACGTCACCGTCGCCGCCCCGGCCTGGGCGGCCACCATCCCGGCGGGCGGCTCGGCCACCGCGGGCGCCAACTTCTCCTACAGCGGCACCAACGCGGCCCCGACCGCCTTCGCGGTCAACGGCACCAGCTGCACCGGCGCCCACGCGGCCCCGACCACCACCCTGACCAGCCCCGCCCCCGGTGCCACCTACCAGGCGGGGGCGGCCGTCCCGCTCGCGGCGACGGCCGCGGCGGCGGACGGCGCGAGCATCAGCAAGGTCGAGTTCTACGACAACACCACGCTGATCGGCACCGCCACCAGTGCCCCGTACGCCTTCACCTGGACGGGCGCGGCCAGCGGCAGCCACTCGATCTACGCCAAGGCGTACGACAGCCTGGGCGCGAGCGGCGAGTCGACCCCGGCGGGCATCACGGTGGCGGCCGGCCCGGCGATCACCGCCACCCCGCTGACCCTCTCGGTCAACCAGGGCAAGACCGGCGGCTTCGCGGTCAAGCTCAGCAGCCAGCCGAGCGCCAACGTCACCGTCACCACCACCCGGACCGCGGGCAACACCGGACTGTCCGTCAGCTCCGGCGCGACGCTGACCTTCACCCCGGCCAACTGGTCGACGGCGCAGACCGTCACGCTCACCGCCGACGCCTCCTCCACCGGCTCGGCGACCTTCACCTCCACCGCCACCGGGTACACCTCCTCGGCGGTCACGGTGACCGAGCTGGCCGCCGCCTCGGGCGTGTACAACGACCGGTTCCTCCAGCTCTACAACAAGATCAAGGACCCGGCGAACGGCTACTTCTCGCCGGAGGGCATCCCCTACCACTCGGTGGAGACCCTGCTGGTCGAGGCCCCCGACCAGGGCCACGAGACCACCTCGGAGGCGTACTCGTACCTGCTCTGGCTGGAGGCCCAGTACGGGCGGGTCACCCAGGACTGGTCGAAGTTCAACGCGGCGTGGACGCTCATGGAGACGTACATGATCCCGGGCCACGCCGACCAGCCGACCAACGCGTTCTACAACGCGTCCAAGCCGGCCACCTACGCGCCCGAGCGTCCGCTGCCGAGCGACTACCCGGCGGCGCTGGACACCTCGGTCACCGCGGGCGCCGACCCGATCGCCGGCGAGCTGAAGAGCGCCTACGGCACCGACGACGTCTACGGCATGCACTGGCTGCAGGACGTGGACAACGTCTACGGCTACGGCAACGCGCCCGGCAAGTGCGAGGCCGGCCCGAGCGACACCGGCCCGTCGTTCATCAACACCTACCAGCGCGGCGCGCAGGAGTCGGTGTGGGAGACCATCCCGCAGCCCACCTGCGACAACTTCAGGTACGGCGGCAAGAACGGGTACCTGGACCTGTTCGTCAAGGACAACTCCTACGCCAAGCAGTGGAAGTACACCGACGCGCCGGACGCCGACGCGCGCGCCGTCCAGGCCGCGTACTGGGCCGACACCTGGGCCAAGGCGCAGGGCAACGGCGCGAAGGTGGCCACCACGGTGGCCAAGGCCGGCAAGATGGGCGACTACCTGCGGTACTCGTTCTTCGACAAGTACTTCAAGCAGATCGGCAACTGCGTCGGCCCGAACAGCTGCGCGGCCGGCAGCGGCAAGAGCTCCGAGCACTACCTGCTCTCCTGGTACTACGCCTGGGGCGGCGCCACCGACACCTCGGCCGGCTGGTCCTGGCGGATCGGCGACAGCGCGGCGCACGGCGGCTACCAGAACCCGATGGCCGCGTACGCGCTGGTCAACGACCCGGCGATGGCCCCCAAGTCGGCCACCGGCAAGTCCGACTGGACCACCTCGATGGGCCGCCAGGTCGAGTTCACCCAGTGGCTGCAGTCCAGCGAGGGCGCGATCGCGGGCGGCGCGACCAACAGCTGGGAGGGCGACTACGGGACCCCGCCGGCCGGCACCCCGACCTTCTACGGGATGTTCTACGACGAGGCGCCGGTCTACCACGACCCGGCCTCCAACCAGTGGTTCGGCTTCCAGGCCTGGGGCCTGGAGCGGATGGCCGAGTACTACTACTCCAGCGGCGACCCGAAGGCCAAGGCGATCCTGGACAAGTGGGTGACCTGGGCGCTGTCCAAGACCACCTTCGCCGCGGACGGCAGCTACAAGATCCCGTCCACGCTGGCCTGGAGCGGCAAGCCGGACACCTGGAACGCCGCCTCCCCGGGCGCCAACACCGGCCTGCACGTGAGCGTGGTCGACTACACCAACGACGTCGGGGTGGCCGGCTCCTACGCCAAGCTGCTGGCCTACTACGCGGCCAAGTCCGGCAACGCGGCGGCCAAGGGCGCCGCGCAGAAGCTGCTCGACGGCATGTGGGCCAACAACCAGGACGCGCTGGGCGTCTCGGTGCCGGAGACCCGCACCGACTACAGCCGCTTCAACGAGCCGGTCTCGGTGCCGAGCGGCTGGACCGGCACCATGCCCAACGGGGACCCGGTCAACAGCGCCTCCACCTTCCTGTCGATCCGGTCCTTCTACCGGAACGACCCGTCGTTCGCCAAGGTCCAGGCGTACCTGAACGGCGGTGCCGCGCCGACCTTCACGTACCACCGGTTCTGGGCGCAGGCCGACATCGCCACGGCGATGGCGACCTACGGCGAGCTGTTCGGCGGCTGACGGGCCGTCGGCGGAGCGACCTGGCGGCTGACGAGCCGTCACCCGAGCGCGAGTGCCCGGTCCGACCGACAGCGGACCGGGCACTCGCCCGTTCTGAGGAGATTGTTTTACTCCCTCTTGATTTTTGTCATATGTGCTGAATAGTCTCCCGGCCATTCGGACGCCATCGATCACCCACGATCGCGCCGCCGACACTCGGGAGGGTCAACCCCTATGAGCGTTCCCCGGATCCGCCGTTCCGCACTCACCGCGGCCTGTCTCGCGCTCGCCACGGCCGGAGCACTGGCCCTGCCCACCGCCGGCGCGGCCGCGGCGACCGCCGACGGACCACTGCTCAGCTACGTCGTCAACACCAGGGCCAACCACGGCCAGACCCAGAAGGCCGAGCGCGAGATCAGGGCGGCCGGCGGCACCGTGGTCGCCTCCTACGAGCGGATAGGCGTGGTGATCGCCCGCTCCACCGACCCCGGCTTCGCCGCCCGGCTGCGGGCGTCGAAGACCGTCGACTCGGTCGGCGCCAGCCGCACCGCGGGCATCGAGGCCGCCGACGTGGAGGGCGTCGTCCAGGAGGCCGCCGTCCCCGCCACCGCGCCCGCCGACGGCAGCGAACCGCTCTGGGCCAACCAGTGGGACATGCGGCAGATCGGCGTCGACCGGGCGCACCGGCAGACCCTCGGCAGCCGCTCGGTGGTGGTCGGCGTGCTCGACTCCGGCATCGACGCCACCCACGAGGACCTCGCCGCCAACGTCGACCCGGAGCTCTCCGCGTCCTGCCTCAGCGGCAGCCCCGACACCAGCTGGCAGTCCTGGCAGCCCACCACCAGCAGCCACGGCACCCACGTGGCCGGCACCATCGCCGCCGCCAAGAACGGCAAGGGCGTCGAGGGCATCGCCCCCGGCGTCCGGCTGGCCGCCGTCAAGGTGGTCGACGACGGCGGGTTCATCTACCCCGAGTACGCGATCTGCGGCTTCGTCTGGGCCGCCGAGCACCACTTCCAGGTCACCAACAACAGCTACTACGTGGACCCGTGGATGTTCAACTGCGCCGCCGACCCCGACCAGGCCGCGGTCAGCGAGGCGGTCCGCCGGGCCGTCGACTACTCGCGCCGCAACGGCGTGCTCAACGTCGCCGCCGCGGGCAACGAGAACATCGACCTGGCGCACAAGACGGTCGACGTCTCCAGCCCCGACGACACCGTCCCGGCCACCCGGCCGATCGGCGCCGACTGCCTGGACCTGCCCGCCGAACTGCCCGGCGTGGTCGCGGTCTCCGCGATCGGCGTCAAGGGCGACAAGTCGTACTACTCCAGCTACGGCCTGCACAAGGTCACCGTGGCGGCCCCCGGCGGCGACAGCCGCTACCAGGTGCCGGACACCCCGGACGCCAAGGGCGGGGTGCTCTCCACCCTCCCCGGCGGCACGTACGGCTACATGTCGGGCACCTCGATGGCCTCCCCGCACGTGGCCGGGGTGGCCGCGCTGCTCGCCTCCACCCACCCGTGGGCCGGCCCCGAGCAGCTGCGCGCCCTGCTGGTCGACCAGGCCGACCCGCACGCCTGCCCGACCGGCGGGGTCCTCGACCCGGGCGGCACCGGGCTCTACCGGGCCACCTGCGAGGGCTCCGGACACGACAACGGCTTCTACGGCGCGGGCGTGGTCTCCGCCGCCAAGGCCGCCGACCGGTGGCGCCTCTGACGCGACGCAGGCACGCCGACCGCCGGGCGGCGGGTCACCCGCCGTCGCCGACGTGCCGGGACCAGTCCGACTCCACCGGGGCCAGGCCGGCCCGGTTCGGCACCTGCTTGAGCCAGGCCGGACGGGCCGCCAGCCGCGCGGCGGCGGCCCGCTCCTCGGCGGCCCGGATCTGCTCGGGCGTCGCGAAGCCCTCCGGCAGCCAGGCGGCCGAGTGCGCCACCCGGGCGGCCAGGTGCGCCACGTACGCCTCCCGCACCGCGGCCGGCGAGTCGAAGCCCGGCTCGCCGGCCAGCCAGGCGTCCGGCACCAGCGCGGCGACCTCGCGCAGCAGTTCCGGCGTCACCAGCGGGGCGAGCGCGGCGTCGGCGGCGGCCAGGTCCGGGCCGTAGCCGCCCAGCGCGTGGCCGCTCAGGTCGTAGCGCCGGTGCACCGCGGCGGGCGCGGACGCCCATCGGTGGTGGAAGACCAGGCCCGCGCCGTTGTCGATCAGCCACAGCCGCCCGTGCCACACCATCAGGTTGGGGTTGTGCACGCTGCGGTCGACGTTCCCGGTCAGCGCGTCCAGCCAGACCACCCGGCCCGCCTCGGCGGGGGACACCTCGATCATCCCCGGCCGGAAGTCCCGCGCGCCCGGCAGCAGGTCCATGCCCAGGTTCCGTCCGGCGCTGGCCCGCAGCAGGTCCTGGATCTCCTGGTCCGGCTCGTCGGCGGCGACCGCCGGGTCGAAGTCCACCAGCACCAGCGGCGGCACCCGCAGCCCCAGCCGCCGGGCCAGCTCGCCCACGACCACCTCGGCCACCAGGGCCTTCACGCCCTGCGCCGCCCCGGTGAACTTCACCACGTACGTCCCCAGGTCGTCGGCCTCCACCACCCCGGGCACCGACCCGCCCGCCCGCAGCGGGTCGACATAGCGCAGCGCCTTCACCTCGTCGAGCATCCGCCCACCCTAACGCGGGGACCGCCCCGGGTTTGGCGGCCGGTCGCGGCGGTGGTTGGCTGGGCGCGACCGTCGAGCAGCCGACCGAGGAGATGTGAAGCGATGGGCAAGGTGCACGCCACCACCGAGCGGACGTACGGGGCCGACCCGGCGCGGGTGTACGAGGCGCTGGCCGACTACGAGGTGACCCGGCCGAAGCTGCTGCCCGCGCAGTACAGCGAGTACGAGGTGCGGGCCGGCGGCCGGGGCGCCGGGACGCAGGTGCACTGGAAGCTCCGGGCGACCGAGAAGCGGGTCCGGGACTGCCTGTTCACGGTGTCGGCGCCCGGCCCGGAGAAGCTGGTGGAGACCGACGCCAACTCCTCGATGGTGATCACCTGGACGGTGGCGGCGGACGGCGGGAGCGGCAGCCGGGTCACCGTGGAGGCGAGCTGGACCGGCGCCACCGGGATCGGCGGCTTCTTCGAGCGCACCTTCGCGCCGAAGGGCCTCAACCGGATCCACGACCAGGTGCTGGCCAACCTGGCGGCCGAACTCGGCTGAGCCGCCCCGAGCCCCGGCAGCACTCGGACACCCGTACGGCGCGTCATCCGTACGGGTGTTCTGCTTCCCCGGGACGGGTGAAGCCGGTCCGGTCGGCGGTCGCCGTCAACTTAGGCTCCGGGCCGTGCAGATGACGATCCTTCATGTGTCCCAGCCGGTCGACGGCGGGGTGGCCCGGGTGGTGGTGGACCTGGTGCGCGGGCAGCGCGCGGCCGGGTGCCGGGTGCTGGTGGCCTGCCCGCCCGGCGGCCGGCTCGCCCGCGAGGCCGCCGCGGCCGGCGCCCGGGTGCTGGACTGGCCCGCCGAACGCTCGCCCGGCCCGTCCACCGCCGGGGAGGTGTGGCGGTTGCGCCGGCTGGTCCGCCGGGTCGGGCCGGACGTGCTGCACCTGCACAGCGCGAAGGCCGGGCTGGCCGGGCGGCTGGCGGCCCGCGGCACCCCGGCCACCGTGTTCCAGCCGCACGCCTGGTCGTTCGCGGCGGTGGAGGGGGCGATGGCCGGGGCCAGCCTGCGCTGGGAGCGGCACGCCACCCGCTGGGCCCGCACCGTGCTGTGCGTCAGCGAGCGGGAGCGGGCGGACGGCGAGGCGGCCGGGCTGGTCGCCGACTGGCGGGTGGTGCCCAACGGCGTCGACCTGGAGCACTTCGCGCCCGCCGACCCGGCGTCCCGGCGGGCCGCCCGGATGACCCTGGGCCTGGACCGGGCCGACCCGCTGGCGGTGTGCGTGGGGCGGCTGTGCCGGCAGAAGGGCCAGGACGTGCTGCTGGACGCCTGGACCGGGGTGCAGCTGGCCCGCCCGGCGGCCCGGCTGGTGCTGGTCGGCGGCGGCTCGGACGCCGAGGCGCTGGCCGAGCGGGTGCGCGGGCTGCCGGACCCGTCCCGGGTGCGGATGGTGGGCGACGTGGCCGATCCGCGGCTGTGGCTGGCGGCGGCCGACCTGGTGGTGCTGCCCTCGCGCTGGGAGGGGATGGCGCTGGCGCCGCTGGAGGCGATGGCCTGCGGGCGGCCGGTGCTGCTGACCGACGTGCCGGGGGCCCGGGAGTGCCTGCCGCCGGGGGAGCGGGAGCGGGCGGTGGTGCCGCCGGAGAATCCCGGCGCGATGGCCGAACGGCTGGTCGAATTCCTGGGCGATCGGATCGAGTGCGAACGGCGCGGTCTGCTGGCCCGGTCATACGTGGCAGATCATCACGATATCCGGGGAGTGATTCAGCAGGTGGCGGCGGTGTACCGGACGATCGTTCGGACCGGGGTGGTCCCGGCGGGCCGCACCGGCCGTGTCCCGCAGCGGTTCTGATCGTTTGTCAGGCCGTGAACGCCCGCCCGCGCAGGTGCGGCCTTCTTCCCTGAAAGTCTGATTATTGGGCGGGTGGAATGAAATGGCATGTCAGCCTCCTGCGTGCCGGTCGGCGTTCGGTAATGTCTGATTTTGCCTGCTTCGTCTCCATTTTCGGTAGCGGAATGGCCGACCGCCTCTCACGGCAGCAGGTGCTTACCTGGACCGCGTCCACCGGGTCGAGGCGCCGAGCCGGCGCGCGTCCGGTCCGACTGCCCGGCCGCGGCGGGTACACAGCAGGGGAGTTCGTGCGCTGATGACCATTGACCACGAGAGCGTGCCGCGACCGGGCAGAACGCTGACGGGTCCCGGCCGCCCCGGCGGTCGGGCGGGCACCGGGCCCGGTGCCGGGCCCGGCACCGCACCCGGCGCCGGCGTGCTCGACCGGCCGCGGATCCGGACGAAGGGCCGGCCCAAGTCCCGGGCCGCGGCCCCCCGGACCTCGGCCGGGGTCGGCCGGCACCGCGGCCGGCTGCACTCCCGGGTCGCCCTCCCGCTGGCCCTGGCCGCCGCCGACACCCTGGCGGTCGGCCTGGCCGCGGCCGCGACCACCCCCGCCGGCACCCGCCCGGTCGCCACCGCCGCCCTGCTGCTGCCCGCGCTGCTCCCGCTCAACCTGGCCGGCGGCCTCTACCGCACCCGGCTCAGCCTCTCCGCCCTCGACGAACTCCCGGGCCTGGCCGCCCGCGCCGCCGTCGCCACCGCCTTCGCGATCACCGCCGACACCTGCCTGGCCGGCCGCTGGGCCGACCTCGGGCCGGTCAGCCCGCTGCGGCTGCTCGCCCTGCTGCTCCTGCTGCTCCCGCTCGCCGCCCTCGGCCGGGCCTTCGTCCACCACCTCACCCGCCGGACCCGCCGCCGCCGCCCCAGCCCGGTGCTGATCCTCGGCGCGGGCGAACTCGGCCAGCGGATCGCCGCGGTGCTCACCGACCACCCCGAGTACGGCCTGCGCCCGGTCGGCTACCTCGACCCCGACCCGGTGCTGCTGCCGGCCGGCGCCCCGCTGCCGGTGCTCGGCGGGCGCGAGGTGCTCGGCCGGGTGCTGCGCCGCTACCGCATCCACCACGTGCTGGCCACCGCCGGCGCCGCCGACGAGGCCGAGACGCTGGCCGCGCTGCGGCACGCCGCCCGGCTCGGCTGCCAGGTCTGGCTGGTGCCCGGCCTGCGCGAGTTCGACGCGGTCCGCGGCGCGGGCGACCACCTCTGGGGCTTCCCCTGCCTGCGCCTGGAGGCCCCCGCGATGCGGCGCGGCGGCTGGGTCGTCAAGCGCGGCTTCGACATCGTCTCGGCCGGCCTCGGCCTGCTGCTGATCTCCCCGCTGCTGGCCGCCTGCGCCCTCGCGGTGCGCTGGGACACCGGCCCGGGCGTGCTCTTCCGCCAGCAGCGCACCGGCCTGGACGGCCGGGTCTTCACCGTCCTCAAGTTCCGCACCCTGCGCCCCTCCAACGAGCACGAGTCGGCCACCCGCTGGAACATCGCCCAGGACCACCGGATGGGCGCCATCGGCAAGTTCCTGCGCAGGACCTCGCTGGACGAGCTGCCCCAGCTGTGGAACGTGCTGCGCGGCGACATGAGCCTGGTCGGCCCGCGCCCCGAACGCCCCTACTTCGTCATGCGGTTCGGCCAGGCGTACCCCGAGTACGCCGACCGGCACCGGGTCCCGGTCGGGCTGACCGGCCTGGCCCAGGTCAACGGACTGCGCGGGGACACCTCGATCGAGGACCGCGCGCGCTTCGACAACCGCTACATCGAGGGCTGGAGCCTGTGGGGGGACGCCAAGATCCTGCTCCGCACCGCCGCCCTGGCAGTCCGCCCGGACGGGAGCTGAACCCATGGCCATCGCCCTCCGACCGCCCCGCCCGGCAGCGTGGTCGGCCCGGATAGTCCCGGCCCGGCCGAGCTGGCTCGCGGCGGCCACCGTGCTGCTGGTGTGCGTGCCGACCGGGGAGAAGGACGTCGCCGCGGCCGTCCACGTCACCCCCGCCGACCTCGCCTCGCTGGCCCTGGTCGGCCTGATCGCCCTCGACCTGCTGCGCGGCCGGCTGCCCCGCCTCGACCCGGCCGTCTGCGCGCTGCTGGGCGCCGTGGTGCTGGCCGCCGCCGTCGCCACCGCGCACTCCATCGACCCGGCCGCCAGCCTGACCGGCTTCGTCCGGCTGGTGCAGATCTTCGTGCTGGTCCCGGCCGCGGTGCTGCTCGCCGTCCGCGACACCCTGGACCGGCGCCTGGTGCTCGGCTCCTTCGTGCTGGCCGCCCTGATCGAGGGCGCGGTCGGCGCCAACCAGTACCTGACCCGCACCGGCGCCTCCTACACCGGCGAGCCGATCCGGGCCGTCGGCACCTTCGGCGCGCTGGACGTCATGGCGATGTCCACCGTCGTCTCGTACGGGCTGCTGGCCGCCCTCGGCCTGGCCCTCGCCGAGCGCCGCCCCGGCGGCAACCGCTGGCTGCGCCGCGCGATGTGGGGCAGCGCCGCGTTCCTGGCCTTCCCGCTGGCGGTCTCGTTCAGCCGGGGCAGCTGGATCGCCACCGCCGTCGCCGCGAGCGTGCTGCTGCTGCGCGCCGACGCCCGGCTCGCCGTCCGGGGCGTGCTGGTCGGCGCCGCCGCCGCGGTGGTGCTGGTCGGCGGGCTCGGCCTCGGCGCCTCCGGCGTCACCGAGCGGCTCAGCTCGATCGGCTCGGTCTCCGCCGCCCCCGACCAGTCGGTCTCCGACCGCTACGACCTGTGGGCCACCGCCGGCCGGATCTGGCAGGACCACCCGGTGACCGGCGCCGGCCCCAAGGCGTTCCAGCAGCTGCGCGACAGCCACGCCCCGCTGCGGCTCTCCTCCGGCAGCGACGCCGCCGACTCCACCATCGGCTTCCGGCGCGAACCGCTGCTCTCCCCGCACAACATGTACTTCCTGGTGCTCAGCGAGCAGGGCCTGCTCGGCGCGGTCGCCTACCTGGCGCTCTTCCTCGCCCTGCTGCTCGGCTGCCTGCGCCGCGCCGCCGGCCCCGGCCTGGCCGCCCTCGCCCTGCTCTGCTGGGTGCTCTGGGACTTCCTCTACGCCGACATCGGCGGCACCACCACGGTGCTGACCTCCGTGGTCCTGGGCCTGGCCGCCCGCACCGCCTTCCCCGGACCCGACTCCCGTGAGGCGGCCGGCGCATGACGACCGAGCAGCCGGTGGCCGCGGCCCCCGCACCCGCCCCCACCGCCGTCCCCGCCCCGCGCCCCGGCCCGGCCGCCGAGCCCGCCCGGCGCGGCTTCCTGGCCAAGGCGTTCGGCGTCACCGCGCTGCTCAGCGCGGCCGGCTCCGGCCTCGGCCTGCTCCGCGACCTGCTGCTGGCCCGCTACTTCGGCGCCAACCAGGGCACCGACGCCTTCCTGGTCGCCTGGACGGTGCCGGAGACCGCCGCGCCGCTGCTGATCGAGGACGCGATGGCGTTCCTGATGGTGCCGGCCTTCAGCCTGGCCCTGGTGCTGCGCGAGGAGCGCCCCCACGGACCGGACCCGGTACGGCAGTTGACCCGCTCCACGCTGCCCTGGCTGCTGCTCGCGCTCTGCACCCTCTCCGGCGGGGTCGCGCTCGGCGCGCCGCAACTGGTCGACCTGCTCGCCCCCGGCCTGGCCGACCCGCAGCTCGCCGTCACCTGCACCCGGATCACCGCGCTCACCATCCTGCCGTTCGGCGTCGCCGGGTACCTGGCCTCCGCGCTGCGCGCCCTGCACTCCTTCACCGCGCCCGCCGTCATCTACGTGATGTACAACCTGGGCATCCTGGCGCTGCTGCTCAGCGGCCACCGGCTGCTCGGGGTGCGCTCCGCGGCGATCGGCGTCGCGGTCGGCAGCGCGCTGATGGCCGGCGTGCTGCTGCTGCCGTTCGCCCGCCGGCTGCGCTCCGGCGGACGGCGGCGCGGGCTGCGCCGGGGCGCGGCCCGCCGGCTGGTGCTGATCCCGCTGGCGCTGCTGCCGGTGGCCGCGTTCACGCTGACCCGGCAGGCCCAGGTCTTCATCGAGCGCTACCTCGGCTCCGCCCTGCCGCCCGGCACCATCTCGCACCTCAACTACGCGGCGAAGGTCAGCCAGTTGGCGATGACCTCGGCGATCCTGATCGTCACCGTGACCTTCCCGGTGGTGGCCCGGGCGATGGCCGCCGGGGACTTCACGGCGGCCCGCGACCGGGTCGAGAAGGACCTCGGGCAGGCCGCCGCGCTGGTCCTGCTGGGCACCGCCTTCCTGATGGCCTGCGCCCCCGCGCTGGTCGCCCTGCTGTTCCAGCGCGGCGCGTTCGGCCCGGCCGACACCTCCGCCACCGCCGCCGTGATCCGGGTCTACTCCTTCGGGCTGCCCGCGCAGGCGATGATCGGCGTGATGGTCCGGCCGTACTTCTGCGTCCGCCCGGTGGTGCGCCGCGCCGACGTCCCGCGCGCCGAGGGCGACCGGATCACCTGGCTGGACTGGTACCCGGTCGGCGCGATGCTGCTCGGCCTGGCCGTCACCGTCGCGGTCGGCGTCGGCGCCACCCCGCACTTCGGGGCGCTCGGCCTGGCCGCGGGCAACGCCGCGGGCATCACCACCACCGCGGCGCTGCTGATGCGCGGCCTGATGCTGCGCGGCGTCGCGCTCCGGCTGCCCCTGGTGCTCGGCGGCCAGGCCCGGCTGCTGGCCGCCGCCGTCGCCGCCGCCGGGCTCGGCGCGCTGGCCGCCCGCACCGCCGCCGGACCGCTGCCCGCCGCGCTGCTCGGCGGCACCACCGTCCTGCTGTCCTTCGCCGCCCTCGGAGCGCTGTTCGGCGCCGCCGAGGTGCGCGGCCCGGTGCTCGGACTGCTGGCCCGGGCCCGCCGGCCGCAGCCCACCCCGTCCACCGCTGACGAAGGGAAGCCGCATGGCCGCTGATCCCCGCCTGCCGGCCCAGGCACTCGCGCCCAGGCTCGCGCCCTGGATCCTGATGTACCACTCGGTGGCAGAGGAGGACGAGGACCCGTACCTGCTCACCGTCTCCCCCGAGCGGTTCGCCGAACAGATGGACTGGCTGCACCGCACCGGCCGGCGCGGCGTCAGCGTCCGCGAACTGCTGGCCGCGCAGGCCCGCGGCCGGGAGGCCCGGCTGGTCGGCCTGACCTTCGACGACGGCTACGCCGACTTCGCCCGGCACGCCGTCCCGGTGCTGCGCGAGTACGGCTTCACCGCCACCGCGTACGTCGTCCCCGACCTGCTCGGCAGCGAGAACGGCTGGGACGCCGAGGGGCCGCGCAAGAAGCTGCTGACGGTCGAGCAGGTCGCCGAACTGGCCCGGTCCGGCTGGGAGATCGGCTCGCACGGGCTCGGCCACCAGGCGCTGCCCGGCCTGTCCCCGGCCGCCCTGGAGCGGCAGACCGCGGACAGCCGGCGCTCCCTGGAGGACCTGGTCGGCGGCCCGGTCACCGGCTTCTGCTACCCGTACGGCGCGGTCGACCTGCCCGCCACCCGGGCGGTCCGGGACGCCGGGTACGACTACGCCTGCGCCATCGACCACTCCTGGCTGACCGGCCGGCACGCCCTGCCGCGCTGCTACGTCGGCGACCGGGACGGGGCCTGGCGGCTGCGCGCCAAGCACAGCCGGCACCGCTGGCGGGACGCCGTCACCGGGCTGCGCTGGGCCCCGCCGAAGTCCGCGCCGAAGGCCGTCGCGGGGGAGCCCCGATGAGAGTCCTGCACGTGGTCACCGGCCTGCACGCGGGCGGCGCCGAACGCCAGCTCGCCCTGCTGCTGCGGCACCTGCCGGCCGACCAGGAGCACGAGGTGGCCGCGCTGACCGGACCCGGCGCGGTCGCCCGGGAGCTGCGCGCCGACGGCTTCACCGTCCACCACCTCGACATGCGCGGCAACCGCGACCTCGCGGTGCTGCCCCGGCTCACCCGGCTGATCCGCTCCGGCCGCTACGACCTGGTGCACACCCACCTGTACCGGGCCATGCTGTACGGCCGCCTCGCCGCCCGGCTGGCCGGCGTCCGCGCGGTGATCGCCACCGAGCACTCGCTGCAGTCCGGCGTGATCGAGGGCCGGCCCACCTCGCGCGGCGTCAAGGCGCTCTACCTGGGCGCCGAACGGCTCGGCAGCACCACCCTGGCGGTCTCCGGCCAGGTCGCCGGGGTGCTCGGCGAGTGGGGCGTGCCGGCCGAGCGGGTCCGGCTGCTGCCCAACGGGGTGGACGCCGCCCGGTACCGCTTCACCCCCACCGCCCGGGCCGCCCACCGCGGCCGGCTGCGGGCCCAACTCGGCCTGCCGATCGGCGCGTTCGTGATCGGCGCGGTGGGCCGGCTGGTGCCCGGCAAGCGCTTCCACGTCCCGTTGGAGGCGCTGGCCCGGCTGCCCGACGCCCGGCTGCTGCTGATCGGCGAGGGCCCCGAGCGCGCCGCGCTGCTCGACCGCGCGGCCCGGCTCGGCGTCCGCGACCGCCTGGTGCTCACCGGCGAGCGCGACGACGTGCCCGAACTGCTCACCGCCGTCGACGTCCTGGTCTCCCCGTCCCGCGAGGAGACCTTCGGACTGGCCGCCCTGGAAGGGCTGGCCGCCGGGCTCCCGCTGCTGCACTCGGCCTGTCCGGCGCTGGCCGAACTGCCCGCCGCCGCGGCCCCGCACGCCCGCCTGCTGCCCTCCGAACCCGAGCCGTACGCCCGGGAGCTGGCCCTGCTGGCGACCACCCGGCCGGGCCCGTTCCCGGTCCCGCCCGCCGTCGCGCACTACGACATCGCCCGGATCGCGACCGAACTGGCCGCCCTCTACCGCGAGTCGGTCGGCCCCCGGCCGGCCGCCGCCCCCGTGGTGCCCGCCCCGGCCGCCCCCCGCACCGGGCGGGCGCCCGCCGACCCCCCGCCCCGCGGCCGCTCCCGGCGGGCGGCCGCGGCCCCCTCCGGCCGGCGGCGGCAGCCCGGTGGCTGACCCCGGCGCCCGCCCCCGCCCCGCCGCCCGCCCCGGGCGCTCCGCCGGGCGCCGCGCGGCCGCGCACTGAACCGTTCACCCCTTCGACCCTCCTGGAGTCACCGATGCCCGAACCACGCCGCGGCGCCCGTGCGCTGGCCCGCCGATGGTGGCCGCTGGCCCTCGCCGTCCCGCTCGGTGCGGCGGCCGGGGCCGGCTACGCCGTCGTCTCGCACCCCAGCTACTCGGCCAGCTCCTACGTGGTGGTCGTGCCGAACAACCCCGGCGAGAACGCCACCGCCGTCAACTTCGCCCAGGCGTACGGCCGGCTGACCGGCCAGCCGCAGGTGCTGATCGGGGCCGCCGCCGAGACCGGCCACACGGTGACCACGCTGGCCGGGCTGGTCCGCGGCACCACCTCCCCGGACGCCCCGATGATCGAGATCACCGGGACCGCCGCCCGCGGCGAGGAGGCGGTGAAGAACGCCGACGCGGTCGCCAGGTCGCTGATCGCGTTCGGCAACACCAGCAGCAAGGAGACCGGCGTCCGGCTGGTCCCGCTGGCCCCCGCCGCCGAGCCCGACGCCCCGGCCTCCCCGTCCGCGAGCCTGGACACCGCGGTCGGCGCCGCCGCCGGCGTGCTGGTCGGCGCCCTGGTGATGCTCACCCGCCGCAAGCCGGGCCCCGCCGCGGAAGCCGCCGGGGCCGACGCGAGCGCGCTGCCCGCCCAGGCCGAGGCCGCGCCGGCCGCGCAGACCCGCGAACCGGCGGCCGTCCGGTGAAGCTCCACCAGCGGCGCGGCCCCCGGGTGCCCGCCCAGCCGGCCCGCGACGCCGCCGACCGGGAGCGCTGGACGGCCGAGGTGCTGCGCGCCGACGACGCCCTGGACCGGCTCGCCGACGACTGGGACGACCTGCACCGCCGCTGCGCCACCGCCACCTCCTTCCAGGCCGCGCCCTGGCTGCGCTCCTGGTGGCGCCGGTACGGCCGCCCCGGCGCGCTGGTGCTGGTGCTGGTCCGCCGCGACGGCCGGCTGGTCGGGGCCGCCGCGCTGCGCCGCCGCGGCCCGTTCGGCGGGCTGACCAACCTGGGCGCGGGCCTGGTCGACTTCACCGACGTGCTGCTCGACGACGACTGCGCCGACCGGGCCGCCGCCGAACTGGCCGCCGCCCTGCCGCTGCGCCGCCCCTGGCACAGCCTGGAGCTGCGCGAGGTGCACCCGTCGGCGGCCGTGCAGCGGGTGTACGCGCACTGGCGGGGCCGTCGGCACCGGTTCGCCGACTCGCTCTGCCAGTACCTGCCGGCCGTGCCGATGGACGAGCTGCTCAAGCGGCTGCCCGGCAAGACCGCCCAGCGCAGCCGGGTCAAGCTCCGCAAGATCGCCAACTCGGGGGTGCGGGTGCACTCCGCGACCCCCGAGGAAGTCCCTTACACGGTCGGCGAGTTGCTGCGCCTGCACATGCTCCAGTGGCAGGACCGCGGGGTCACCCCGGAGCACCGCACCGCGCGCTTCGCCGAGCACCTGACCGAGTCGACCACCGGCCTGGTGGCGACCGGCCGGGCCGCGATACACCGGTTCGAGCTGGACGGCGAGGTGGTGGCGGTGAACCTGGTGATCCTCTGCGCCCCGTTCGGCGGCCTCTACATGTACGGCGCGCACCCCGGGCTCCGGGAGAAGCTGGACATCGCCGGCCTGCTGTTCGGCGCCGCCCTGGACGAGGTCCGCGCGGCCGGCATCCCGCAGCTCAGCCTGCTGCGCGGCCAGGAGCCGTACAAGCAGCGCTGGCGCCCGGACCGGCTGTCCAACCAGCGCCTGGTGCTCGGCCCCGGCCGGCTCGCCCCCGCCGCCGCCGCCCGCGCCCTGCGGGTCCGGGCCCGGATCGCCGCCGTGCACCTGCTGCGCACCCGGATGCCGAAGCTGAAGGAGGCGCTAGCGCGGCGGCGCCTGCGGTGAGTTCTTCACCGGCCCGAGCGCCCCGGAGGAGCCCGACATCAGCTGCCGGTACACCGCCGCCGACTTCGGGTTGTCCTTGCACTGCCAGAAGCCGTGCGGGCAGTAGTCGGTGACCGTCTGGTAGGCGGTGTCGTGGGTGCGCATCCACTCCACCATCCGCCGGACGAACTCCGGGTTGTCGCCGTTGCGGAACAGCCCCCACTCCGGGTAGGACACCGGCTTGCCGCGCTTGGCGGCGAACTCCACCTGGTCCTGCAGCCCGTACGGCTCGGAGACGTACTCGTCGAAGGTGCCGCCCGCGGGCTGGTCGTAGCTGTCCATGCCGATGATGTCGACCACGTCGTCGCCCGGGTAGCAGCGCGTCCAGGGGATGGCGTCCAGCCCGCGGGTGGGGGTGAAGTCGAAGGAGAAGCGCTGGCCGGGCACCGAGCGCATCACGCCGACGATCCGCCGCCAGTACGCCTTCCAGGCCGTCGGGTCGGGCTTGCAGCGCGAGGTGTAGGTGACGCCGTTCATCTCCCAGCCCAGGGTGATGACGGTGTCGCCGCCGCCGAAGGCCACCAGCTTCCGGGCCAGCCGCAGGAAGTGCTGGTCGAACTCGCCCTGGTTGCCGCGGGCCAGCAGCCGGGACACCTCGGCGTCCGGCACGTTGCCCTCGTTGGGGACGAGCATCGGCACGCCGAGCACCAGCCGCCGCCCCGGGTCGGACTGCCGCCACTGCGACCAGAGGCCGAGCACCAGCGGCTCGCCCTCGATGTCCTGCCACCCGTTGCCCGCCAGGTAGGTGTGGCCGACCTGTAGGTTGGCGTTGTTCAGCCAGGAGGCCATCCGGGCGATGTTCGGGATGTAGCTGTCCCAGGAGCCGACGAAGGCGCCGAACGGCACCTCGTGCACCGCCCGCTGCACCACCGGACGGGGCGCCGCGCCGCGCGGCTGGATGGCGTCAGAGGAGAGCGCCGCGTGGCGCTCGGTCTGGCTCAGCGGCGTGCCCGAGGGCACGCTCGCGGTGGTCACCAGCAGCAGCGCGGCGGCGGCCAGGGTCAGGCGGCCGAGACGCATGGGATCTCCGTGGGTCCAGGGTCGATTCCGGCCTCAGGAGCCTAGCCTGACGGACCGTCATAAATGCCCCAAGTCACCCCAACGGGTCAAGCGGGGGGCCGGTCAGCCGAAGGTGTTGCAACTGGCCGGGTCGCCGCTGCGGTAGCCGGTCGTGAACCACTGCTGGCGCTGCGCCGAGGAGCCGTGCGTCCAGGTCTCCGGGTTGCTGCGTCCGGTGGCCCGCTGCTGGATCCGGTCGTCGCCCACCGAGCCGGCGGCGTCCAGGGCCAGCGCGATGTCCTGGTCGGTCAGCTGGGTGATCAGCGGCCGCCCGGTGGAGGGCTGCGGGGTGGTGGTGGCGTGGTGCGTCCACACCCCCGCGTAGCAGTCGGCCTGCAGCTCCAGCTTGACCGAGCCGCTGTCCGCGCCCTGCCGGTCGTCGCCGACCTTGGCCGTGGTGCCCAGCAGGTCCTGCACGTGGTGCCCGTACTCGTGCGCCACCACGTACGCCTCGGCGAACGGCCCGCCCTTGGCGCCCAGCTGCCGGGTCATGTCGTCGAAGAAGCCCAGGTCGAAGTAGGCCTTGCCGTCGCCGGGGCAGTAGAACGGCCCGACCGCGGAGGTCGCCGTGCCGCAGGCGGTGGCGACCCGGTCGGTGAACAGCACGGTGGGCGCCTGGCGGTAGCTCCGGCCCTCGGACGTGAAGTCGGCCTGCCAGTAGGTCTGGACGCTGTTGACCACGGCCAGGATCCGGCAGTCCTGCCGCTTGTTGGCGTCCGCGCCGGTCTTGCAGGCCGAGGCCAGCTGGGCGGAGCTGGTGGCCTGGCCGACCGGCGGCGCGGCCGGCTGGGAGGAGCCGCCGAACATGCCCGGGTCCACCCCGAACAGCAGCGCCACGACGAGCCCGAGCAGGCCGACCACCCCGCCGCCGACCGCCAGTCCGCCGCCGGGGATGCCGCGCCGGTCCTGCACCTGTGAGCTGTCGAGCTGAGCATCGTCGTCAAACTGCATTCCGTCTCACCTCTGTAACAGTCCGTGGGCCCACCGCAGGCGTACCCTAACCGGCCGCAGGCATGCGCCCGGTCCTCTGCCCCGCAGGTCGGGCGGGGTCGTGTCGGACCCGGATAAAGGTAGGGACCGGTGACACGCCCGAGCGGGCGGCCGGTAAACCCCGGGCCCCCGCCAGCACCCGCCGGATAAACTCCGCGGGTGTCCTTCAACCCGCTGCGAAGCCTGTCGCCGAGATCGGTCCTGCCCGCCGCCGCCGCTCTGCTGGTCCTCGCGGCCGGTGCGGCGGCCCACGCCAACCGGCCCGAGCCGTTCGGCGACCGGGTGGTCCCCGGCGCGGCGGACGCCAGCCCGGTGAGCGCGCAGTCGACCGGCGCGGCGCAGGCGGACCTCCAGGTCGGCCCCGGCGTGGAGGCCTACTCGCCGACCACCGGCGAGCGGCTGTGGTCCTACCGCCGCGAGGGCGCCACCGCGCTGCACCTGGTCCGGGTCGGCCAGGACGCCGTGGTGGTCTGGGACGACGGCATGGTCACCGCGGTCGACACCACCGACCACTCGGTGCGCTGGCACCGCGGCTTCCCCGGCCTGGCCGACTGGCTGCGCGCCGACGGCGAGCCGGGCGCGGACACCCGCACCGAGGACGAGCGCGCGCAGCTCATGCTCCAGCGCGCCGCCGACGCCCTGCACCCGTCCGACGACAAGGTCAACGACGCGTTCGTGACGGTGGTCACCCCCGGCCTGCTGATGGGCTTCCGCGAGCGCGACGGCGACCTGCGCTTCAACTCCCGCCCCCCGGCGGGCTGCACCTTCGACCCGGTGCGCACCGCGCAGACCGACGACGCGGTGCTGGTGCCCCGGCTGTGCCCGGCCGCCACCGCCGCCGCGGCCCGCCAGCAGCCCGGCGGCGTCATGGTGTTCTCGCTCACCGACCACGGCAACTTCCTCAGCACCGGCCCCGACGTGGTGCTGCGCCGGCTGGACGGCCACCGGGTCTCGGTCGAGGACGGCCCGGTGATCGGCAGCTGGGTCTACGACACCGCCCTGGGCCTGCGCGAGGCCGCCTGCGGCACCGCCGGGGCCCCGTTCGCCGCGGCCCGCCCGTCCTGCGCGAAGTGACCTCCCGGGGGCCCGGCCGGCACCGCCCGCCGGCCGGGCCCGGAAAAGGCCTTCCCGCCCTCCCGTAGACTTGGGCCCAATGGCTGAGTGCCATAGCCACGTCGAGGAGAGACCCCAGCCATGATTTCCGCGAACGCCCTGGAGCTTCGTGCCGGTGCCCGCATCCTGATCGAGTCCGCCAGCTTCCGGATCGCCCCGGGCGACCGGATCGGCCTGGTCGGCCGCAACGGCGCGGGCAAGACCACCCTGACGAAGGTGCTGGCCGGCGAGGGCATCCCGGCCGGCGGCACGGTCACCTCCTCCGGCGAGGTCGGCTACCTCCCGCAGGACCCGCGCACCGGGGACCTCGACGTCCTCGCCCGGGACCGCATCCTGTCCGCCCGCGGCCTCGACAGCGTGCTCAGGAAGATGCGCGAGAACGAGGAGCGGATGGCCAACGGCAAGGGCGCCACCCGCGACAACGCGATGAAGAAGTACGCCCGGCTGGAGACCGAGTTCCTCACCAAGGGCGGCTACGCCGCCGAGGCCGAGGCCGCCACCATCGCCGCCGCGCTCGGCCTGCCGGACCGCATCCTGGGCCAGGAGCTGCACACCCTCTCCGGCGGCCAGCGCCGCCGGGTCGAGCTGGCCCGGATCCTCTTCTCGGACGCGGACATCCTGCTGCTCGACGAGCCCACCAACCACCTCGACGCGGACTCCATCGCCTGGCTGCGGGACTTCCTGAAGACCTACAAGGGCGGCTTCATCGTCATCTCGCACGACGTCGACCTGGTCGAGACGGTCGTCAACAAGGTCTTCTACCTGGACGCCAACCGCTCCGCGATCGACATCTACAACATGGGCTGGAAGCAGTACCAGCAGCAGCGCGAGGACGACGAGAAGCGCCGCAAGCGCGAGCGGGCCAACGCGGAGAAGAAGGCCGCGACGCTCAACTCGCAGGCCGACAAGATGCGCGCCAAGGCCACCAAGACGGTCGCCGCGCAGAACATGGCCCGCCGCGCCGAGAAGCTGCTCTCCGGCCTGGAGCAGGTCCGGGCCTCCGACAAGGTCGCCAAGCTGCGCTTCCCCGACCCGGCCCCGTGCGGCAAGACCCCGCTGACGGCCGAGGGCCTGTCGAAGTCCTACGGCTCGCTGGAGATCTTCACCGACGTGGGCCTGGCGATCGACCGCGGCTCCCGGGTCGTCATCCTCGGCCTCAACGGCGCGGGCAAGACCACCCTGCTGCGGATGCTGGCCGGCGTGGAGCAGCCGGACACCGGCGAGGTGATCCCGGGCCACGGCCTGAAGATCGGCTACTACGCGCAGGAGCACGAGACGCTCGACCCCGAGCGCAGCGTGCTGGAGAACATGCGCTCCTCCGCGCCGGACACCGACCTGGTGCAGATCCGCAAGATCCTCGGCTCCTTCCTGTTCTCCGGGGACGACGTGGACAAGCCGGCCGGCGTGCTCTCCGGCGGCGAGAAGACCCGGCTCGCGCTGGCCTCGCTGGTGGTCTCCAGCGCCAACGTGCTGCTGCTCGACGAGCCGACCAACAACCTCGACCCGGCCAGCCGCGAGGAGATCCTCGGCGCGCTGCGCACCTTCACCGGCGCGGTCGTCCTGGTCACCCACGACGAGGGCGCGGTGGAGGCGCTCCAGCCGGAGCGGATCATCCTGCTGCCGGACGGCGTCGAGGACCTGTGGAGCCCGGCCTACCACGACCTGGTCTCGCTGGCCTGACCCGCCCGTCGGCCCGCACCGCCCGTCGGCCCGCACTGCCGGCCGGTCCGGCCCCGTTCCGGCCGCCCCGTCTCCGGGCCCCGCACGGACCTCGCGCGTAGACGCGGGGTCCGTCGCCGGTACGAGGAGAACTCATCCCCGTCCCGTCCGGGAACACCGGGAGGACCGCCGCCGTTTTCCGTGTCGGAGCGCGCGGTTTGCCCGCTGACGGTCCGGGCTGATCAGCGGATTCGCTCGGCGGAGCGAACGGCGCGGGGGCGTGCACACCCTCCGTGAGCGCCCTGGTGCGGAGCGCGCACCACCGCTCGACCCCGCTTTCCCGTGACGGACCTTGTCGAATGGGTGGCCAGGAACCGGGCAATGGGTGATCATGGGAATCTGACCGATCACCTCTACGAGGAGGCACGGGTGGCCGAGACTCTGAAAAAGGGCAGCCGGGTAACAGGTGCCGCGCGTGAGAAGCTCGCGGCCGATCTCAAGAAGAAGTACGACTCCGGGGCGAGCATCCGCGCTCTCGCGGAGGAGACAGGCCGGTCCTACGGCTTCGTCCACCGCATGCTCAGCGAGTCCGGGGTCAACCTCCGGGGCCGTGGCGGCGCCACCCGCGGCAAGGGCAAGGCCGCTGCCGCTGCCGGTTCCTGACGGTCCGTCACCTCGGGCGGGCGGCACCCGAGCAGCTCCGGCCGCCCACGGCTCACCATCACGCTGCTCGCCATGCACGACGCTCCACAACGGATCGGCGGCCGGGTCATCCCGAGCCGCCGACCGCCGTTTCCGGACCCCTTCGCGGCCGTTCCTGTACGGGGATCGGCCGCTTTGTTACCCTCCAGTAGCCCGTCGGGGTCGGCGGGCGCCCCTGCCCTGCCGCTGGAAGGTAACCGCCATGAGCACCGACATCCCCGACGCCGACCGCACCGCGTGGGAGAAGGCGGGCGTCCGCCTGGACCTGGACGGCGAACTCGCCACCGTCACCCTCTGTGACCCCGCCCGCCGCAACGCCCAGACCCCCGCGATGTGGCGCGCCCTCGCGGGCGTCGGCCGCGCCCTGCCCGGGAACGTCCGGGCCGTGCTGCTCCGCGGCGAGGGCAGCTCCTTCTCGGCCGGCCTCGACCGCGCCATGTTCACCCCCGAGGGCATCCCCGGCGAGCCCTCCTTCCTCGGCCTCGCCGCCTCCTCCGACACCGAGCTGGACGCCACCATCGCCTTCTACCAGGAAGCCTTCACCTGGTGGCGCCGCGCCGACCTGGTCACCGTCGCCGCCGTCCAGGGCCACGCGATCGGCGCGGGCTTCCAGCTCGCCCTCGCCTGCGACCTGCGGGTGGTCGCCGAGGACGTCCAGTTCGCCATGAAGGAGACCTCCCTCGGCCTGGTCCCCGACCTCACCGGCACCAAGCCGCTCACCGAACTCGTCGGCTACGCCCGCGCGTTGGAGATCTGCGCCACCGGCCGCCGGATCAGCGCGGACGAGGCGGTCGCCGTCGGCCTGGCCAACCTGGCCGTCCCCCTCGGCGACCTCGAGGCCGCCGCCGCCGACCTGATCGCCGCCCTGCTGGCCGCCCCGCGCAGCGCCGTGATCGAGACCAAGGCGCTGCTGCGCGGCGCCATCGACCGCACCTACGACCAGCAGCGCGCCGCCGAGCGCGAGGCGCAGGCGCGCCGGCTCCGGGACCTCGCCGGGCGCTGACCCGGAGCGGACGGCCGGAACGGGGGCACGGGGGGCACGGGGCGGCGCGGCTCCCCGTGCCCCCATCTGTAGGTATCCGCGGTGCGTGGCGCGCGGCGAAATGCCAGGCTTGAGGTGATGTGCGGTATAGCTGGTGTCGAAACGTCAGGAGACCCGAGATGACGCAGCCCCACACCCCCAGCCCTGCGGACCTGCAGAAGGACGCGCCGGAGAACCGCCCGAGCGGCGAGCGCGGCAGTACCTCCCTCGCCGTCGGCGTGGTGGAGAAGATCGCCGGCATGGCCGCCCGGGAGGTCGCCGGCATCCACGCGCTGGGGACCGGGTTCTCCCGGACGTTCGGCGCGATGCGGGACCGGGTGCCGGGTTCCGGTTCGAAGTCCGGCGTGAGCCGCGGGATCAAGGCGGAGGTCGGCGAGAAGCAGGCCGCCATCGACATCGCGCTGGTGGTCGAGTACGGGGTGGTGATCCCCAAGCTGGCCTCCGAGGTCCGCCGGGACATCATCGAGGCGGTCGAGCGGATGACCGGCCTGGAGGTGGTCGAGGTGAACATCGCCGTGAACGACGTCCACCTGCCCGACGACCCCGACGACGACGAGGAGGACGACGACGACTCGTCGTCCTCCGGCAAGCGCCCCCGCGTGCAGTGAGTGTTGACCGTTCCGAATACCGAGCAGGATCGCGAAGGAGTAGCGGATGAACCTGGCGTTGATGGGCCTGCTCACAGGCATGGCCCTCGGCTTCGCCGGTTACTTCGGCGGGTTCGGCGCGTTCCTGCTGGTGGCGGTCCTCGGAGCCCTGGGCTTCGTGGTCGGGCGGCTGATCGAGGGGGACGTCGAGCTCGGTGACCTCGGCGACCTCCTGCGCGGCCGGGACCGGCGGCGCTGATGGCCCACCCGGGGGTGGTCGCGCAGCGCGGCGGAGAGCGGGTCGCGGACCGGGTGTACCGGCGGATCGCGGCCCGGGCCGTTGCCGACGCGCTCGCCCCGGCCTGGCGGGACCGGCCGGGTCCGGTCCCGCACCCGAAGGTCTCGGCCCTCCTCTCGCACGGCCGGGTCCGGCTGACGCTCCACCTGGAGCTGCCGTTCCCGTCCGACGTCGGCACGCTGGCCCGGACGGCGCGGGACGCGGCCTGCCGCACCGTCGCCGAGCTGACCGGCACGCCGGTCACCGGGGCGGACGTGATCGTGGACCGGCTGCACCCGGCGGTGGCCGGATGACCGATCCGCAGACCGGACCGGAGACCGGGCCCCACCGCGAACCGCAGCCGGAACCGCGGTCCGCTACGGCGCCGCCGCGCCGTCGGCGCCGGGCCGGACGGTGGCTGCGCTCCGAGCGCGGCGTGCCGACCGCGCTGGTGGTGGCGGTGCTGCTGGTGGCGGCCGGGACGCTGCTGTACGACGTGATCGCGGTGCGGGCCGGCGGGCGGGCCAGGCCCTGGCGGCGGGAGCTGGCCGAGCAGTTGGCGACCCGGCACCTGGACGACCCGTGGGTGCTGGGCATCGCGGGCGGCGCGGTCGTGCTCGGACTGCTGCTGCTCTGGCTGGCGTTCGCCCGGGGCCTGCGCGGCTGGCTCGCGCTGGAGCCGCGCGGGTCCGCGATCCACCGCAGCACGGTCGGCGCGCTGATCGCCGGGCGCGCCCGGCAGCGTTCCGACGTGCACTCCTGGCAGGTGAAGGTCGGACGCCGGCGCACCAAGGTCACCCTGACCGGGGACACCGACCCGGCCGGGGCGGAGCGCGAACTGCGGGCCGAACTGGCCCGGATCCCGCTGGCCGCCCCGCACCGGCTGGACGTCCGCACCCGGTCGGTGTCCGAACGCCACCACCGCCGGGAACTCGCCGAGCTGGAGCCGCCCCGATGAGCCGACGCACCGTCAACCGCACCCTGCTGGCCCTGGTCGGGCTGGTCCTGCTGGCCGGCGGGGCGCTGGTGCTGCTCGGCGGGCTCGACGCCTACCGGCACCTCGGGATCACCCCGCCCGGCTGGTGGCCGCTCACCTCGCCCGACCAACCCGTGCTCAGCACGGCCAGCCGCACCCGCTGGTCCGACCGCGACTGGTGGTGGCCGGTGGCCATCGCCGTCCCCGCGCTGGTCATCGTCGGCTGCCTGTGGTGGCTCTTCTCCCAACTGCGCCGCGGCGGCCCGGCCGGGGTCGACCTGCCCTCGCCCACCGCGTCCGGCGGGTCGCACTTCGCCCTGCGGGTGCGCAGCCGGGCCGTCGAGGAGGCGATCGAGACCGAGACGGTCGCCCTCCCGGACGTCGAACGGGTCACCACCAAGGTCACCGGCGCGGCCCGCCGCCCCCAGGTGCACACCGCGGTGCGGATCGCCCCCGGCGCGGACACCGCCGCCCTGGTCGCGGCCTACCGCACCGGCCCGGTCGAGCACGCCCGGCACTCGCTGGGCCTGGCGGAGCTGCCCGCCCAGCTGCGGCTGCGCGGGGGGAAGGCGCGCAAGGAGCGGAGCCGGAAGAAGGCCCCGCGGGTGCGCTAGCAAGGCGTGCACCGACAGGGGCGCGGGGACCTGCGCGCTGCGGGAGTCGCAGGTCGGCGGGGTCGCGGGACGGTGCAGGCTCTCGTTCCGCGTCGCGATCCGGCGGTGCGTGCTCGGTCGGCCGCGCAGTTCCCCGCGCTTCCGGTCACAGGCCGCGGGTGGCGCCGCCGTCGACCGGGAGCATCAGGCCGGTGAGGTAGGAGGCGGCGGGGGAGAGCAGGAAGGCCGCGGTGCGGCCGAACTCCTCGGGGGTGCCGTAGCGGCGCAGCGGGATGCCGGCGGCGGCCGTCTCGCGGGCGGTGGCCGGGTCGGGGGCGAGGGCGTCGAGTTCGCGGACGCGGTCGGTGTCGATGCGGCCGGGCAGCAGGCCGAGGACCCGGATGCCGCGCGGGCCGAGTTCGTCGGCGAGCGTCTTGGCGGCCATGGCCAGGCCGGGGCGCAGGCCGTTGGAGATGCCGAGGCCGGCGATCGGCTGGCGGACCGATGTGGACAGCACGAAGGCGATCACGCCCCCGGCGGGCAGGCGTTCGGCGGCGGTGCGGGCCAGCCGGAGGGCACCGAGGAAGACCGAGTCGAACGCGGCGCGCCAGGCGTCGTCGGTGGCGGTGGCGACCGGCCCCGCGGCGGGGCCGCCGACGCTGATCAGGATGCCGTCGAAGCCGCCGAAGCGGTCCCGGGCGGCGTCGACCAGGCGCTGCGGGGTGTCCGGGTCGGCGTTGTCCGCGCCGACGCCGTGGGCGTTCTCGCCGAGGGCGCCCGCGGCGGCGGTGGCGGCCGCTTCGGTGCGGCCGGTGACGACCACCTTGGCGCCTTCGGCGACGAGTTGCCGGGCGGTGGCGTGGCCGAGTCCCCGGGTCGCGCCGGTGACCACGTACACCTTGTCCTTGAGTCCGAGATCCATGCCGACCATTCTGACCGGTCGGCACGGATTCCGGACGGAGGGTCAGCCCACCGGGACGCCGGGGTTGGCGAGGGCGGTGCCTCCGGTGACGGTGTTGTCGGCGGTGACGGTGACCGGGCAGGCGGCGGCGTCGTAGTTGGTGACGTCGATCGCGTACTTGGCGGGGTTGGAGCCGTTCGCGCCGGTCAGGTCGGACCTGTTGTTGCGGAAGACGGTGCCGCAGCCCCAGCCCGGCTGCTGGGTGTGGGTCTGGTAGCCGTCGTTCATGGTGCGCACGCCGGTGTTGTTCTCGATGACGTAGCCGTTGCCCTTCACGTCGACCCAGGAGTCGTCGTAGTTGACGTTGGTCAGCCCGTTGCCGTCGAAGCGGTTGCCGGAGACCAGGCCGCCGGTGGTGCCCTCCTTGAGGTCGATGTTCTCGCCGCCGATGCCGGGGCCGATGGTGTTGTTGAGGATCTGCACGTAGTCGCTCTTGTCGGAGAGCGTGTTGGCGGTGCCGACGTACACGCCCTCGCCCTTGCCGTCGTGCGAGGTGCCGGTGTCGTGGACGGTGGAGTTGCGCAGCACGCCGTGGCTGGAGGAGTTGCGGAAGTGCACGCCCTCCATGGTGGTGTGGTGGACCGTCACGCCGTCGAGCACCACGTAGTCCGAGGCGTCGACCATGATGCCCTTCTGGGCGCCGGTGACGGTGACGCCCTGGACGGTCCAGTAGGGGGCGTTGGTCAGCGAGAGGCCGTAGCCGCCGCCGGTGGTGGTGCTCAGGACGGCGTTCGGCGAGCCGGTCAGGGTGATCCGGGCGGCGGCGGTGCCCGCCGTGGTGATCTTGAAGTTGCCGGGGTAGCTGCCGTCGGCGAGCTGGATGGTGCGGCCGGGGACGGCGGCGCTCAGCGCGGCCTGGAGCTCCTTGGCGGTGGAGACCCGGACGGTGTTCGCGCCGGGCGGGGCGGAGCTGGAGGGGGAGGCGGACGGCGAGGGGGAGGCGGAGGCGGAGGTGGAGGCGGACGGCGAGGGCGTGGGGGAGGGGGAAGGGGAGGCCGAGGCGGACGGGGAGGGCGAGGTGGACGGGACGGCGCCGAGGGTGGTCAGGGAGACGTCGTCGGCCTGGTAGGGGCTGCCGTACCAGCCGCTGAGGGTGACGGTCACCCGGGTGGTCCCCGGGCCGGTGGTGAAGGTGCGGGTGAGCTGGGTCCAGCCGGGGGCGTTCGCCCAGGTGGAGGTGGACACGCCGGTGCCGGTGGCGGCGAGGGTGACGTAGGAGCCCTTCACCCAGGCGGTCAGGCTGTAGCCGGTGTTCGGCTGGACGTCGACGCCCTGGGTGCACGGGGCGAGGTCGGCCGCGCCGGGGGTGGCGCTCAGCGCGGTGGTGCCGGAGTGCGGGGCGGCGGTGGTGGGGGCGGCGGTGCCGGCGCAGCTCCAGGGGGAGAGCGTGCCGGACTCGAAGCCGCCGTTGGCGAGGAGTTCGGTGGCCGCGCCGGCCCGGGCGGGCAGCAGGGCCAGGGCGGTGGCGCCCAGGGCGAGGGCGCCGGCCGCGGCGGCGCGGCGGTGCGAGCGGTACGTCATGGCGGTCGCTCCAGTGTGGGGGAGAGAGCGTGCAGGGCGTGTGCACGGCCAATTTGGACTAGACCAATACGGGGCGTCAATGGGGGGACGCCCACCGGGCGTCGATGGCGCGCTGCCCGGAACCGTCCGAAGATGGGGGAACCGGACCACCCACCCGAGGTGCAGCGCATGGACAGTCGGCGGTTGCCGAACATCGACGGCGTCGCGGCGGCCCTGGTCGACGGCGACGGACGCGTCGTGGGCTGGACCGCCGCGGCCGAGCACCTGCTCGGCCTGCCCGCCGCCCAGGTCACCGGCCGCCCCGCCGCCGACCTGCTGGCCGACGGCGCGGCCGACGCCGCCGCGCTCGGCCGGCGGACCGGCGAGGTGCGGCTGCGCACCGGCGGCGGCGTGCCGCTGGAGGTCGCCTACCAGGTGCTGCCGCTGGCCGGCGAGCACGGCGAGGTCCGGGCCCTGGTGCTGGCCACCCCCGCCGACACCGTCACCCGGTGGCGCCAGGACGAGGCGTTCACCCGGGAGCTGTTCCTGCAGGACCGGCTCGGCCTGGCCTTCTTCGACACCGACCTGCGGCTGCTGCGCACCAACACCCACCTGCTGCCCTACACCGGACTGCCCACCGACCTGTCCGGCCACCGGCTGGGCGACTTCCTCCAGCCGCAGGACGCGGAGGCCACCGAGGCGATCCTGCGGAACGTGATCACCACCGGCGAGCCGCTGGTCCGGGCCGCGCTGCCGATCCGCACCCTGGACGACCCCGGGCCCGGGGTGATGATGGAGATCCAGGCCTTCCGGCTCCAGGCCCCCGACGGGTCGCTGATCGGCGTGACCGCGCTGTTCGGCGACGTCACCGAACTGCACCGCTACCGGCGGCGCGCCGACGTGCTGCACCGGGCCACCGCCGCCGTCGGCGGTTCGCTCTCGGTGGCCGGCACCGCCGAGGACCTGGCCGGCGTCCTGGTGCCCGGCCTCGGCGACCGCGCCGAGGTGGACATCGCCGAGGCCGTCTTCACCGGCGACGAACCGGTGGCCGGCGCCGACGGGCTGCTCGCCGTCCGCCGCACCGCCACCGCCGGGCCGCCCGGGCCGGACGACCGCCCGCTCGGCCCGCTCGGCCCGCTCGACCGCGCGGAACTCGGCCGCCCCGCCGCCGCGGCCGACGGACCGCCCGCGATGAGCGCCCCGCTGCACGCCCGCGGCGGCCCGCTCGGCCGGGTCACCGTCCGCCGCGACCCCGACCAGGGGCCGTACGAGGCCGAGGACCTGGAACTGCTGCGGGAGATCGCCGCGCGGGCCGCGCTCGCCCTGGACAACGCCCGCCGCTACACCCGCGAGCACCGGGCCGCCGTCGGCCTCCAGCGCTCGCTGCTGCCGCCCGCCGAGACCGCGGTGCCCGCCGCCACCACCGCCAGCGTCTACCGGCCCACCGACACCGCCACCGGCGTCGGCGGCGACTGGTTCGACGTCATCCCGCTCTCCGGCGCCCGGGTTGCCCTGGTGGCCGGCGACGTGGTCGGCCACGGCCTCCAGGCCAGCGCCACCATGGGGCGGCTGCGCACCGCCGTGCGCACCCTGGCCGACCTCGACCTGGAGCCCGACGAGCTGCTGGTGCACCTGGACGACCTGGTCTCCCAGCTGGTCGTCGAGGGCAGCGAGGAGGAGCGCGAGCGCGGCGTCGCCGACCCGTCCGGGGCGACCTGCGTGTACGCCGTCTACGACCCGGTCTCCGGCATCTGCCAGGCCGCCAGCGCCGGGCACCCGCCGCCCGCGCTGGTGCACCCCGACGGGCGGGTCGAGTACCTGCCGGTCAACCCCGGGCCGCCGCTCGGCGTCGGCGGGCTGCCGTTCGAGACGGTCGAGTGCGCGCTGCGCGCGGGCAGCGTGCTGGCGCTGTACACCGACGGGCTGATCGAGGGCGGCGCCGGCGGCGACCTGGACGAGGGCATGGACCAGTTGGCCGCCCGGCTCGGCGAGGCCGACCTGGGCGGGGACCTGGCGGCGGCCGGGCGGGCGATCGTCGCGGAGATGTCCACCGCCGGGCTGAGCGACGACGTCACGCTGCTGCTGGCCCGGCTGCACCCGGTGCCGCCCTCGGACACCGCCGCGTGGACCATCGGGGCCGACCCGTCCGCGGTCGCCGGGGTGCGCGAGGCCGCCACCCGGACGCTGGAGGGGTGGGGGCTGGACGCACTGGCGTTCACCACCGAGCTGGTGCTGAGCGAACTGGTCACCAACGCGATCCGCTACGCGGGCGGTCCGGTGATGGTCCGGCTGATCCGCTCCTCGGTGCTGACCTGCGAGGTCTCCGACCCGAGCGCCACCCAGCCGCGGATGCGCCGGGCCCGGCTGACCGACGAGGGCGGCCGCGGCCTGTACCTGGTCGCCCAACTGACCGAGCGCTGGGGCAGCCGCTACACCCGCAACGGCAAGACCATCTGGGCCGAGCAGCCGCTCGACCCGCCGCCGTTCGGCCGGTAGCGCCGTTCGGCCGGTGGCGCCGTTCAGCCGGTGGCGCCGACCAGCCCGTCGGCGGGCGCGGCCCGCCCGGCCGCGCCCTGCCCGGCCTCGCGGCGGGCCATCACCACCAGGCCGACCGGGATCAGCGCGGTGAACAGCCACCACTGGACGGCGTACGCCATGTGCGGGCCGATGTCGGAGTGGCCGGGCTCGGCGAGCGGTTCGGGGGAGGGGCCGGCCGCGGGCTGCGAGGAGGACAGCTCCAGGTAGCCGCCGAGCACGGTGGTGCCCGCGTACGCGGCCTGCTCGGCGGTGTTGATCACCTTGAACATCCGCTCCGGCAGGCCGCCGCGGTTCTTCACGCCCAGCGAGGCGTACGTCTCGTCGGCGCGCAGCCGGCCGGTGACGGTGACCTCGCCGGACGGCGGGGCGGGGACGTCCGGGAGGCTGGCGGCGTCCGCAGCGGACTCCACCCAGCCGCGGTTGACCAGCACCGAGCCCTTGCCGTCGGCGAGCACCAGCGGGGTGACCACGAAGTAGCCGATGGTGGAGCCGCCGGGCTCGGTGCGGCCGCGGATGACCACCTCGTGCCCGGTGTCGTAGTGGCCGCTCGCGGTCACGGTGCGCCACACCTGGCCGGTCGGGACGGACCAGCCGGGGGTGGAGAGCGAGTCGAAGGCGACCGGCTCGCTGCCCAGGTTCCGCGCCACCAGGTCGTTGCGGGCCACCCGGGCCTCGTGCCGGTGGTACTGCCAGAAGCCCAGCTTGATCATGGTCGGGACCAGCACCGCGGCCACCAGGACGATGACCGCCCAGCGCAGGGACAGCAGGAATCGGTACACACCCGGCACGCTAACCCCCCTTACCGCCGGATCAGGCACCGGGGTGCGGCGCGACCTCGCGCAGCAGCTGCAGGAACGCGTCCTCGCCGACCACCGGGGTGCCGTACTCGCGGGCCTTGCGGGCCTTGCCGCTCCACGAGGTCGGCTCGTTGGTGACCAGCAGGCTGGTGAGCCGGCTCACCGAGGAGGCGATGTGCAGGCCGGCCTCGGTGGCCCGGTCCTCCAGCAGCTCGCGGTCGGTGGCGGTGTCGCCGGTGATCGCCACCCGCATGCCCTGCACCAGCGGGGAGCCGTCCGCCCAGCGGCCCGGGTTCGGGTACGGGCAGGGCGGGCGCTTGCGGCCGGGGCGGTAGGACGAGCCCCAGGAGCCGCGGGCCGGGCCGGCGGCCGTCGCGGACGCCGACGCGTCCTCGCCGAGGTCGGTGACCGCGACGCAGGCGGTCAGCGGCAGCGGGACGCCGCCGCTGCGGGCCAGCTCCAGCGAGGGGCGGAACACCTCGGCCAGCACCCGGGCGTCGTCCAGCGCGTGGTGGGCCCGGCGCTGGTGCACCCCGAAGTGGGCGGCCAGCGAGGAGAGCTTGCCGTTGGGCAGCGGCAGCCGCAGGTCGCGGGCCAGCACCATGGTGCACAGCCGCTGCTCGACCGGGGCGCGCAGGCCGGCCCGGGAGAACTCGCGGGAGATCATGTTCCAGTCGAACAGCGCGTTGTGGGCGACCAGCACCCGCTCGCGCAGCCGCTCGGCGAACTCCGCGGCGATCTCCGGGAAGGTCGGCGCACCGGCCAGGGTCTCGCTGGTCAGGCCGTGGATCCAGACCGGTCCCGGGTCTCGCTCGGGGTTGACCAGGGTGTACCAGTGGTCGGTGATCTCGCCGTCCGGGTCGAGCTGGTAGACGCCCGCCGAGATGACCCGGTCGGAGCGGCCGAGGCCGGTGGTCTCCACGTCGACCACCGCGAAACCGCGCCCGGCGCCCCCGCCGGGGCCGGTGCGCGGTGCCGGGAACGGCGAGGTGGGGAATGGCGCGTACATGGGGCACCACTTTACGGGGAACGGCGGGCGGCCCCGGACGGAATAGCCCGGGACGGCCCCGGCTTACAGTGGAAACGCGGGTGCAGACACCCGCGGCACCCGTACACCGAAGGACTTCCCCCATGCGCGCCACCGTGATCCACGGCCCCCAGGACATCCGGATCGAGGAGGTGCCCGACCCCCGGATCGAGCGGCCGGGGGACGCCGTGGTGCGGGTGCTGAACGCCTGCATCTGCGGCAGCGACCTGTGGGCCTACCGGGGCGTGGCCAAGCGGCAGCCCGGGCAGCGGATCGGGCACGAGTTCCTGGGCTTCGTCGAGGAGGTCGGCGCCGAGGTGCGCGGCTTCGCGGCCGGCGACCTGGTGGTGGCCCCGTTCGTCTGGTCGGACGGCGTGTGCGAGTACTGCCGCGAGGGCCTGCAGACCTCCTGCCCGCACGGCGGGTTCTGGGGCACCCCGGGGTCGGACGGCGGGCAGGGCGAGGCCGTCCGGGTGCCGTTCGCGGACGGCACGCTGGTGAAGCTGCCCAAGGAGGCGGCCGGGGACGAGAAGCTGCTGCCCGGGCTGCTGGCGCTGTCGGACGTGATGTCCACCGGGCACCACGCGGCGGTCTCGGCCGGCGTGCGGCCCGGGGCGACGGTCGCGGTGGTCGGCGACGGCGCGGTCGGGCTGTGCGGCGTGCTGGCCGCGCACCGGCTCGGCGCGGGCCGGATCATCGCGCTCGGCCGGCACGAGGGCCGCACCGCGATAGCCCGCTCGTTCGGCGCCACCGACGTGGTGGCCGAGCGCGGCGAGGCGGCGGTGGAGGCGGTGCGCGAGCTGACCGGCGGGCAGGGCGCGCACGCGGTGCTGGAGGCGGTGGGCACCGAGGAGTCGATGCGCACCGCGCTCTCGATCGCCCGGGACGGCGGCGCGGTCGGCTACGTGGGCGTGCCGCACGGCGGCAGCGCGGGCGTGGACATCGGCCAGATGTTCAACCGGAACGTGCGGCTGGTCGGCGGGGTGGCCCCGGCCCGGGCGTACATCCCCGAGCTGCTGCCCGACGTGCTCTCCGGCGCGATCGACCCGGGTGCGGTGTTCGACCGCACGGTGGGCCTGGACGGGGTGCCCGAGGGGTACCGGGCGATGGACGAGCGGACGGCGCTGAAGGTCCGGATCGCGTTCTGAACTCGCCCCCGAGCAGGGGTAATTGAACGATCATCACACCGGGGTGGCCGCAAAACGGCCGCCCCGGTGGCGTGTTCCGGTCAGTTTTCGGCCACATCGCGTGGGGAAGCTTCTCGACACCCGCTCCTGGATCTAGCATGCAGCGCACTCAATGTGACGTCACTCACGTCCATCTGATCGTCCGTCGCACCGAAGACGTCAGGAGACCCCGCGTGGCACCCCCGCCCGATTCCCTCCCCGAGTCGTTCCAACGTATCGAGGAGTCACCGGAGTTCCGGCAACTGCGGAGCTCCTTCCGGAACTTCGCATTCCCGGTCACGGCCGGATTCGTCCTCTGGTACCTGCTGTACGTCCTGCTCAGCTGCTACGCCCCCGGCTTCATGAGCACCAAGGTCGCCGGCAACATCAACCTCGCGCTGGTGCTCGGCATCCTGCAGTTCGTCAGCACCTTCGCCATCGCCGCCTGGTACGCCCGGTTCGCCGACCGGCAACTGGACCCGCGGGCCGCGGTGATCCGCGGCCGCGCCGACGCCACGCTGCCCGCCCAGTCCGCCGACCACACCGCCGTGGCCGAGGAGGCCGCCGAATGACGCAGCTGGCCACCTCCGCGAGCGACCACCGCACCCTGATCATGTCCCTGTTCGGGCTGTTCGTCCTCACCACCCTCGGCATCACCCTGTGGGCCGGCCGCAGCACCCGGGACGCCTCCGACTTCTACGCCGGCGGCCGCGGCTTCACCGGCTTCCAGAACGGCCTGGCGATCTCCGGCGACTACATGTCCGCCGCGTCCTTCCTGGGCATCACCGGCTCCATCGCGCTGGCCGGCTACGACGGCTTCCTCTACTCGATCGGCTTCCTGGTCGCCTGGCTGGTCGCGCTGCTGCTGGTCGCCGAACCGCTGCGCAACTCCGGCCGCTACACCATGGCCGACGTGCTGGCCTTCCGGATGCGCCAGCGGCCGGTGCGCACCGCCGCCGGCATCTCCACCATCGTGGTGTCGATCTTCTACCTGCTGGCCCAGATGGTCGGCGCCGGTTCGCTGGTCGCGCTGCTGCTCGGCGCCCAGAGCGACTCCGCCAAGCGCTGGACCATCGTCGCGGTCGGCGCCCTGATGGTGCTGTACGTCGTCATCGGCGGCATGAAGGGCACCACCTGGGTGCAGATCATCAAGGCCGTGCTGCTGATCCTCGGCGCCGGGCTGATGACCGTCCTGGTGCTCGCCAAGTTCCACTTCAACCTGTCCGAACTGCTCGGCTCGGCCGCCAGGGCCAGCGGCAGTGGCGACAAGTTCCTGCAACCCGGCCTGCGCTACGGCGCCAACGGCACCACCAAGCTCAACTTCCTCAGCCTCGGCATCGCCCTGGTGCTCGGCACCGCCGCGCTGCCGCACATCCTGGTCCGCTTCTACACCGTCCCGACCGCGCGCACCGCCCGGAAGTCGGTGCTCTGGTCGATCGGCATCATCGGCGTCTTCTACCTGATGACGCTCGCCCTCGGCTTCGGCGCCGCCGCGCTGGTCGGCCGCACGGCGCTGGCCGCCGACAAGTCCGGCAACACCGCCGCCCCGCTGCTCGCCGAGCACCTCGGCGGCGGCGCCGGCACCACCGGCGGCGCGGTGCTGCTCGCGGTGATCTCCGCGGTCGCCTTCGCCACCATCCTGGCCGTGGTCGCCGGACTCACCCTGGCCTCCTCGTCCTCCTTCGCCCACGACCTCTACGCCAACGTGATCCGGCGCGGCAAGGCCACCGAGAAGGAGGAGGTGGCCAGCGCCAAGTTCGCCGCGGTGGCGATCGGCGCGGTCGCCATCCTGCTGTCGATCTTCGCCGACAAGCTGAACGCCGCCGCGCTGGTCGCGCTGGCCTTCGCGGTCGCCGCCTCCGCCAACCTGCCCACCCTGCTGTACTCGCTGTTCTGGAAGCGGTTCAACACCACCGGCGCGGTCGCCTCCACCTACGCGGGCCTGATCACCTCGGTCGCCCTGGTGGTCTTCTCCCCGGTGGTCTCCGGCAACCCCAAGACCTCGCTCTTCCCGCACAGCGACTTCTCCTGGTTCCCGCTGGAGAACCCCGGCCTGGTCTCCATCCCGGTCGGCTTCCTGGCCGGCGTGATCGGCACCTACCTCTCCCGGGAGAAGGCCGACCCGGCGAAGTACGCTGAACTGGAGGTCCGTTCGCTCACCGGCCTCGGCGCGCACTGAGCCGACTCCTTCCGGGCGGCGCCCGGGAGCCCGGCTAAGCTGGCCCGGCCGCCGAACGGCGGTCGGGCCAGTGGGCTCTTCGCAGAGAGGCGGGCCGGGATGCTCCTCGACACCTACGGCCGGCGGGCCGTCGACCTGCGGGTCTCGCTCACCGACCGGTGCAACCTGCGCTGCACCTACTGCATGCCCGAGGAGGGGCTCAGCTGGCTCGGCAAGCCCGACCTGCTGACGGACGGGGAGATCGTCCGGCTGGTCGCCCTCGCGGTCGGCTCGCTGGGCGTCCGGGAGGTCCGCTTCACCGGCGGGGAGCCGCTGCTGCGGCCCGGGCTGGTGCCGATCGTCGCGGCCTGCGCCGCGCTCGAACCCCGGCCGGACCTCTCGCTCACCACCAACGGCATCGGCCTGGCCCGGGTGGCCGGCGCGCTGCGGGACGCCGGGATCGACCGGGTCAACGTCTCGCTCGACACCCTCGACCCCGGGACCTTCGCCCGGCTCACCCGCCGCAAGCGCCACCAGGACGTCCTGGACGGCCTCGCCGCCGCGGAGGCCGCCGGGCTGCGGCCGGTCAAGCTCAACACCGTCCTGATGCGCGGCGTCAACGACCACGAGGCCGCCGACCTGCTCGCCTGGGCGGTCGAGCACGGCTACCAGCTGCGCTTCATCGAACAGATGCCGCTGGACGCCCAGCACGGCTGGGACCGGACCCGGATGGTCACCGCCGAGGAGATCCTCGACCTGCTCCGGGCCCGCTTCGCGCTCACCCCCGAGCCCGCCGCCGCCCGCGGCGCGGCCCCCGCCGAGCGCTGGCTGGTGGACGGCGGCCCCGCGACGGTCGGCGTCATCGCCTCCGTGACCCGGCCGTTCTGCCGGGCCTGCGACCGCACCCGGCTCACCGCCGACGGCCAGGTCCGCAACTGCCTCTTCGCGACCGGGGAGACCGACCTGCGCGGCGCGATGCGCGACGGCGCGGACGACGCGGAGCTGGCGGAGCTGTGGCGGGCGGCGATGTGGGGCAAGAAGGCCGGCGCGGGCATCGACCAGCCGGAGTTCCACCAGCCGGAGCGGCCGATGTCGGCGATCGGCGGCTGAGCGGGTTCCCGGCCGCTCAGCCGGAGAAGGGCTCGGTGTCCTTGAGGAAGCCGCGGACGGCCAGGAACCGGCTGAGCGAGTCGCGGTGGGTGTCGCAGGCGAGCCAGGTCTTGCGGCGGTCGGGGGTGTGGAGCTTGGGGTTGTTCCACCGGAGGGACCAGGTGGCGAGGTCGCGGCAGCCCTTGGCGGAGCACTTCGGGGGGCCCGCCGGGGTCTCGGGGCCGCCGGGGGGAGTGCCGAAGAGGGGGTGCGCGGGGGTGTCCATGGGGTCGATCCTACGTCCGGGCATGACGACGCCGGGCAGCCACGGGGGGAGCTGCCCGGCGTCGGTCTGTCGCTCCGACGGGGGATGCGGAGCGCTAAGGAAGTATGGCACGGCGGGAGGGGCGTAGGTGTCCCTGTCCGGTGATTAATTTGAGGATCGTCTGAGCTTTCCGACGGTCATAGCGGCATATGAACGACCATATCGGACAGTGGGATTGAGGGATTCTCAGTCCTGTGGCCGATTCTCGGCGCTCGCACCGCCGCCGCCCGTCCCGCCGGGGCCGAGCATCAGCGGGGTGTCGGGGGAGAAGGCGAAGGTCGAGGGCAGGCCGGGGGCGCGCTCGCGGCCCGCGTTGGCGATCAGGACGGCGAAGTAGGGCAGCAGGATGCCGCCGGCCAGCGCGCCGAAGGCGAGCCAGCGCTGGACGTCCCAGAGGATGACCGCGAGCAGGACGCACGCGGTGCGGATCAGCATCGAGATGACGTAGCGGCGCTGGCGCCCCCGGACGTCCTCGGTCAGGCTGCTGCGGGCCCCGGTGATCCGGAAGACCTGGCCGTCGTCCGCGCTCTTGGGCATGGTCCCATCCATTCTCGGGTCGGTTCGGCCACCCCTACGGTCCTCCACGGTAACCCCGCTGACGCCGACCGGACCCACCCGGGTCCGGCGCGGCGGGCGGCGTGGGCTCAGGGCGTGCGGCGCAGGTACGCGACGGGGACCGCGTCGGTGAGCCAGACGCCGTTCGCGGACACCCGGAACCCGTGGCCGTCCCGGGCCATCGCCGCCGCGTCGACCTCCAGGACGACGGGGCGGCCGTGCCGGGAGCCGACCTTGACGGCCGTCCCGGCGTCGGCGGAGAGGTGGACGTCCCGCCGGGACATCGGGCGCAGGCCCTCGGCCAGGATCGACCGCAGGGTGCGCTCGGCGGTGCCGTGGAACAGCACGTCCGGCGGGACGGCGGCGGGCAGGCCGAGGTCGACCTCGACGGTGTGGCCCTGGCTGGCCCGGATCGAGCGGCCGTCCGCGGAGTAGGCGAAGCGGCGCTTGTCGTTGGTGGTGACGACGTGGTCCAGCTCGGCGCGGCTCAGCGGGCGGCCGTGCCGGCCGAGCGCGGCGAGCAGGGTGTCGACCTCGACCCAGCCCGCCGCGTCCAGGGTGACCCCGACGGCGCCCGGGTCGTGGCGCAGGATGCGGGAGAGCGTCCTCGACGCCTTCACGGTGCGTTTCTCGTCCATCGGGGTCCCCCTGGGGTGCGGGTCGGCAGGCTCAGGACGCCTGGCTGACCGAGCTCATGTTGAAGTCGCGCACCCGGACCGGCGGCATCGCGGCCCGGGTGAACCAGTCGCCCCACTCGCGGGGCAGGCAGCGTTCGGTGCGGCCCACTTCGGTGATCCGGCCGAGCAGGTCGACCGGGGACTCGTTGAAGCGGAAGTTGTTCACGGCGCCGACCACCTCGCCGTTCTCGACCAGGTAGACGCCGTCCCGGGTGAGGCCGGTGAGCAGCAGGGTGGCCGGGTCGACCTCGCGGATGTACCAGAGGCAGGTGAGCAGCAGGCCGCGCTCGGTGCGGGCGACCATCTCGTCCAGGGTCGGCGCGCCGGGGGCGGCGGTCTCCAGGACCAGGTTGTCGACCGGCGGGGTGAGCGGCAGTCCGGCCAGGGCGGCGGAGTGCCGGGTGGACAGCAGGTTGGCGAGGCGGCCCTCGCGCAGCCAGTCGGTGGCGGCCAGCGGGAAGCCGTTGTCGAAGACCGAGTCGTTCTCGCCCGAGGAGTGCGCGAGCACGAACGGCGCGGCCTGCAGGCCGGGCTCCGCCGGGTCGGAGCGCAGCGTGAGCGGCAGCGGGCTGAGCCGCTCGCCGATCCTGGTGCCCCCGCCGGCCCGGGAGAAGACCGAGCGGCCCTCGGCCGCGTCCCGCGCGCCGGAGGACCAGGAGAGGTAGACCATCAGGTCGGCGACGGCCGAGGGCGGCAGCAGCGTCTCGTACCGGCCGGCGGGCAGGTCGATCCGCTTGCGGCCCCAGCCGAGGCGGCGGGTCAGGTCGGTGTGCAGGGCGGTGACGTCGACGTCGGTGAAGTCCCGCGTCGCGGCGCCGGCCCAGGCGGAGCCGGACAGGTCGGCGGTCTTGGCGTTCAGCTCGACGGTGCCGGTGGGCTGGTCGTGGCGCAGCCGCAGGCCGGTGGAGCTGCCCAGGTAGGAGGTGGTGCGCTCGTGCCGGGCGAAGCCGTACAGCAGCTCGCCGCCCGCGCGGGCCCGGGCGAACGCCTCGCCGAGGGCCGGGGCGAAGGCGGCGAACACGCCGATGTCGGTGGTCTCCGGGGCCTCGGTGAAGCGCGGGTCGGCCGCGCGGCCCTCGATCAGCGGCTGGGCGTCCTCGGCGGGCCCGGCGGCCCGGGCGGCGGCCTCGGCGGCGCGCACCAGCCGCTCGACCTCGTCGAGCGTGACGGCCTCCTGGGCGACCACGCCGGAGGCGGTGCCGGTGGCGCCGGCCACGGTGGAGACCACGGTGAGGCGGCGGCCGCGGGTGACGCCGTTGGTGGTCAGGCCGTTGCCGGCCCAGCGCAGGTTGGCGGTGGACTCCTCGTCGGCGATCACCACGCAGCCGTCCGCGCGGGAGAGTTCGAGGGCGCGTTCCACCAGCTCGTGGGGGTGCGTGAGGGACATCAGTGACCCGCCTCCTGCTGGGTGTTGAGCACGTTGACCTGGCGGAACAGCGCGGACGGGCAGCCGTGGCTGACCGCGGCGACCTGGCCCGGCTGGGCCTTGCCGCAGTTGAAGGCCCCGCCGAGCACGTACGTCTGCGGGCCGCCGACGGCGCTCATCGAGCCCCAGAAGTCGGTGGTGGTGGCCTGGTAGGCGAAGTCCTTGACCTGGCCCGCGAGTTCGCCGTCGCGGATGGCGTAGGCGCGCTGGCCGGTGAACTGGAAGTTGTACCGCTGCATGTCGATCGACCACGAGCGGTCCCCGACGATGTACAGCCCGTTCTCCACCTGGGAGACCAGGCCCGCGGTGTCCGGCCCGCCGGCGGCCGGCTGGAGCGAGACGTTGGCCATCCGCTGCACCGGCACGTGCGCCGGGGAGTCGGCGTAGGCGCAGCCGTTGGAGCGCGCGAAGCCCTTGAGCCCCGCCATCGGGCGGTCGAGCTGGTAGCCGACCAGGACGCCGTCGCGGATCAGGTCCCAGGACTGGGTGGCGACGCCCTCGTCGTCGTAGCCGACGGTGGCCAGGCCGTGCTCGGCCGTCCGGTCGCCCGTGACGTGCATCAGCTCGGAGCCGTACTTCAGGCTGCCGAGCTGGTCGAAGGTGGCGAAGGAGGTGCCCGCGTAGGCGGCCTCGTAGCCCAGCGCGCGGTCCAGCTCGGTGGCGTGGCCGATCGACTCGTGGATGGTCAGCCACAGGTTGGACGGGTCGATCACCAGGTCGTAGCGGCCGGCGGCGACGCTCGGCGCGCGCATCTTCTCGGCCAGCAGCTCGGGCAGCTCGGCCAGTTCGGCGTCCCAGTCCCAGCCGGTGCCGCGCAGGTACTCCCAGCCGCGCCCGGCCGGCGGGGCGACGGTGCGCATCGAGTCGAACGCGCCGGTCCGCTCGTCCACGCTGGTGGCCTCCAGCCAGGGGTGCAGGCGCACCCGCTGCTGGGTCGTCACGGTGCCCGCGGTGTCCGCGTAGAACTTGTTCTCCTGCACCGTCAGCACCGCGGCCGACACGTGCGACACGCCGCCGGCGGCCAGCAGCCGGGACGACCACTCGGCCAGCAGGGCGGTCTTCTCCGCGTCCGGCACCTCGAACGGGTTCACCTCGTACGCGGAGACCCACTCGACGTCCGGGTACACCGGCTCCGGGGCCAGCTCCACCCGCTCGCCGGAGCCCGCCGCGCGGCTGATCCCGCCCGACAGCCGGGCCACCGCCACCGCCTGCTCGGCCACCGCCGCGGCCGCCTCCGGCGTCAGGTCGACGCCCGCCGCGAAGCCCCAGGCGCCGTCCAGCAGGACGCGGACGGCGAAGCCCAACTGCACCGTGTCCGACGAGCCGGCCGGGCGGGCGTCCCGCAGCCGCCAGGACGCCGAACGCACCCGCTCCAGGCGGAAGTCGGCGTGCGTCACCCCCAGCCGCCGGGCCCGGGACAGGGCAGCGTCGGCCAGCGGGCGCAACGGGTAGGAGAGGAACTGAGGATCGAGCGCGGAGGGCGGCATCGGGCTCCCTGGGTCGAGGGTCGGGCGCGGCGGGCCGCCCCCGGCCGAGGGCGCACCCGCTCGCATCATCCCCGGCCGCAGGGCGTACGGCCAGCAAATATCCGCCGCGCCACCCTGATGCCCCGTCAGGTCCGGGCTACGCCAGCGCCTCCCACCAGCCGTCCAGCTCCGGCGGGTTGGCCACCTCCACCCGCTGCCCCGGGCGCGGCACCGCCAGCGGGACGCCCTGCGCCTTGGCCTCCGCCAGCAGCCGCTCCACCGGCTCCGCCCAGGGGTGCGGCGCCAGGTTGAAGGTGCACCAGTGGATCGGCAGCAGCAGCCCGCCGCGCAGCTCCAGGTGCGCCCGCACCGCCTCCTCCGGGTTCAGGTGGATGTCCGCCCAGGCCGGGTCGTAGGCGCCGACCGCCATCAGCGCCGCGTCGAACGGGCCGTGCTGCTCGCCGATCCGGGCGAAGCCCTCGAAGTAGCCGGAGTCCCCGGTGAAGAACACCTTGTGCCGCGGGCCGGCCGCCACCCAGGAGCCCCACAGCGTGGTGTTCCGGGCCAGGCTGCGGCCGGAGAAGTGGTGCGCGGCCGTCAGCGTCAGCGTCAACTCGCCGAGCGTGCAGGTCTCGTCCCAGTCCAGCTCGATGATCCGGTGCTCCGGCACGCCCCAGCGGCGCAGGTGGCCGCCGATGCCCAGCGGCACCGCGAACGGCGCCGACTGCAGCTCCACCAGGCGGCGCACCGTCGCCATGTCCAGGTGGTCGTAGTGGTCGTGCGAGATCAGCACCGCGTCCACCTGCGGCAGCTCGGCCAGCTCCACCGGCACCGGGTGCAGCCGCTTCGGGCCGGTCAGCTGCGAGGGCGAGCACCGGTCCGACCAGACCGGGTCCACCAGCACCCGGCAGCCGTCCAGCTCCAGCAGCGCCGAGGCGTGCCCGAACCACGTCACCGCGACGCCCCCGGCCGACCCGCCGGAGACCTCCGGCACCGCCAGCGGCACCGGCGCGGCCGGCACCCGGCCCTCCTTCTCGAACAGCATCCGGCGCAGCGTCGCCGCGTCCGGCCGGCCCGGCGCCCCGGCCGACACCTGGGAGGGCGCGTTGTGGAACACCCCGTCGCGGTACTGCGGGGAGGCCCGCAGCCGCGGGTCCGCCGTGCTCGGCCGGCGCCCGAACTGGGCCGGGACCTCGCGCAACGCCCACGCCGCCGCACCCGCCAGGGCCAGCGCCGCCAGCGCCGCCAGCCTGCGGCGGCCCGTCCGGCCAGGGTGTGCACCACTCATCTCGCGTCCGCTCCGTTCGGCTCGCCCGGAATCGGCGCCCCGGACTCTCCGGAACACCTTCGGGGCAACGCCCGCCGCCCGTGCGGCGTTCCCGGCGACCCCCGCCGCCCCGTTGTGGGGATACGACAGTTCTCGCCGGACGCCCCTGTCGGAGGCGGCTTCGCCCGGGATCGCACCCTACCGATAGCGTCGCTGGTGAACTGCGCGCGGTCGCGCGTGCACTGCCGACGCACATCGAGAGAGAGGTGGACCCTTGAGCCGCTCGGTACTGGTCACCGGAGGCAACCGGGGCATCGGTCTGGCGATCGCCCAGAGCTTCGCCGAGGCGGGCGACAAGGTCGCCATCACCAGCCGCAACGGCGAGGTCCCGGCGGAGCTCGCCAAGTACGACGTCCTCGCCGTCCGCGCCGACATCACCGACGCCGAGCAGGTCGACGCCGCCTTCACCGAGATCGAGGCCGCGCACGGCCCGGTCGAGGTCCTGGTCGCCAACGCCGGCATCACCAAGGACACCCTGCTGCTGCGCATGTCCGAGGAGGACTTCACCTCCGTCCTGGACACCAACCTCACCGGCACCTTCCGGGTGGTCAAGCGCGCCGCCGCCAAGATGCTGCGCGCCCGCAAGGGCCGGGTCGTGCTGATCTCCTCGGTGGTCGGCCTCAGCGGCTCCGCCGGGCAGGTCAACTACGCCGCCTCCAAGGCCGGCCTGGTCGGCTTCGCCCGCTCCCTCGCCCGCGAGCTCGGCTCCCGCAGCATCACCGTCAACGTGGTGGCGCCCGGCTTCGTCGACACCGACATGACCGCCGTGCTCAGCGAGGAGCGCCGCAAGGAGATCGTCTCCGACGTCCCCCTGGGCCGCTACGCCGCCCCCGCCGAGATCGCCTCGGCCGTGCGGTTCCTGGCCTCCGACGAGGCCGCGTACATCACCGGAGCCGTCGTTCCCGTCGACGGCGGATTGGGCATGGGCCACTGACCATGACTGGAATTCTCGAAGGCAAGCGCATCCTGATCACCGGCGTGCTGATGGAGTCCTCCATCGCCTTCCACACCGCGCGGCTCGCCCAGGAGCAGGGCGCCGAGATCATCCTCACCGCCTTCCCCCGGCCCAGCCTCACCGAGCGCATCGCCAAGAAGCTGCCCGCGCCGGTCAAGGTCCTGGAGCTCGACGTCTCCAGCGCGGAGCAGCTGGCCGGCATCGCCGACCAGGTCCGCGAGCACCTGCCCACCCTCGACGGCATCGTCCACTCGATCGGCTTCGCGCCGCAGGACGCCCTCGGCGGCAACTTCCTCGACACCCCGTGGGAGTCGGTCGCCACCGCGATGCAGGTCTCCGCGTACTCGCTCAAGTCGCTCACCACGGCGCTGCTCCCGCTCATGCAGGACGGCGGCTCGGTGGTCGGCCTGACCTTCGACGCGCAGTTCGCCTGGCCGCAGTACGACTGGATGGGCCCGGCGAAGGCCGCCCTGGAGTCCACCAACCGGTACCTCGCCCGCTACCTGGGCTCGCGCGACATCCGCTGCAACCTGATCTCGGCCGGCCCGATCGGGTCGATGGCCGCGAAGTCGATCCCCGGCTTCCCGGACCTCGCCGCGACCTGGGACACCCGCTCCCCGCTCAAGTGGGACCTCTCCGACCCGGAGCCGGCCGGCCGCGGCGTCGTCGCCCTGCTCAGCGACTGGTTCCCGAAGACCACCGGCGAGATCATCCACGTCGACGGCGGGCTGCACGCGATCGGCGCCTGAGCACCCCGTTCCGAGCTGCTCCACGCGCGGGCGCGGCCGTTCCCCCCGGGGACGCGGCCGCGCCCGTTCGCGCTCCCGAGGGCCCCCGGGCTAGGGGTTCTCCTTGCAGAAGCCGATGGCGCGGCCCGCCTCGTCGGCGGCCCGCTCGGGGTCGCCGGCCCGGATGGCGTCGAGGATCGCGGTGTGCGGGACCCAGCGGTGCGGGAGCAGGTCGGGGCCGACGTCGTGGCGGAGGTGGGCGCGCAGGACCTCGCCGAGGTCGGCGTAGACGGCGGCCAGCACGTCGTTGTGGGCGGCGGCGACCACGGCCTGGTGGAAGGCGGCGTCGGTCTGGATGAAGTCCTCGGGGACGCCGGAGTTCCAGGCGGCGTCGCGGCGGGCCAGCGCGGCGTCGAGGAGTTCGAGGTCGCGCGGGGTGCGGCGGAGGGCCGCGAAGCCGGCGGCGGAGGTCTCCAGGGTGGCGCGCAGCTCGGCGACCTGGTCCTGGTCGGCGTCGGCGAAGCGGCGGTGCAGCACGCCCGCGAGCTCGCTGGTGGCCAGGACGTAGGTGCCGGAGCCCTGGCGGATGTCGAGCAGCCCGTTGTGGGCCAGGGCCCGGACGGCCTCGCGGACGGTGTTGCGGGCGACGCCGAGCTGGTCGACGAGCTCCGCCTCGGTGGGGATGCGGGAGCCGACCGGCCACTCGCCGGAGGTGATCTGGGCCCGGAGCTGGGCGATCACCTGGTCGGAGAGCGGGGTGCGACGGGTGGTCGACAGCGCCAAGGTCGTGCTCCTTCTGTGGGCCAGGTCATCCGGCGGGCCAGGTCATCAGGATACCGGGGTGCGGTAAGTCATCCCATGATTCTATGATTGCGCCATGTCTACCGCAGCAGACCCCTCCACCACCGAGACCGGGAGCCGTCCGCCCGCCGCTCCGCCTGTCGGCACACCCGCCGGTCCGCCTGTTGGCACGCCCGCCGCTCCGCCTGCCGGTCCGCCCGCCCGGACGGCCGCGCGCGACGCCGCCGCCGTCCTGCTCGCCGTCGCGGTGGCCGCCGCCGCGGTGAACCTGCGCCCCGTGGTGACCAGCCTCGGCGCGCTGCTCGACCCGGTCCGCGACGGCCTGGGGATGAGCGCCACGACGGCCGGGCTGCTGGCCGCCGTGCCGCCGCTGTGCTTCGCGGTGCTGGGCGTCTGCGCGCCCGGCCTGGCCCGCCGGATGGGGCCGGTCGCGGTGGTGACGGCCGCCATGGCCGCGATCGCGGCGGGCGTGCTGGCCCGCTCGTTCACCGGCTCCGCCGTGGTCTTCCTGCTGCTGACCGCGCTGGCGCTGGCCGGGGTGGCGCTGGCCAACGTGCTGATCCCGGTGGTGATCAAGCGCCACTTCCCGGACCGGGTGGCGCCGATGATCGGCCTGTACTCGATGGCGCTGTCGGTGGGCACCTCGCTCGCCGCGGCCACCACCGTCCCGCTGACCGACGCGATGGGCGGCAGCTGGCGGCTCGGCCTGGGCGTGTGGGGCCTGCTCGCGGTGGCCGCGCTGGCGGTCTGGCTGGTGGTGCTGTTCCTGCGCCGGGAGAAGGCCGGCACGGCGTCGGCGGCCCCGGCGGCCGCGCACGTCAAGCTGCCGATCCTGCGCAGCCGCACCGCGTGGGCGCTGGCCGCGTTCTTCGGCCTGCAGTCGACCAGCGCGTACAGCGCGATGGGCTGGCTGCCGAAGATCTACCACGACGCCGGGGTGTCGGAGTCGGCGTCCGGCGTGCTGCTGGCCCTGGTGATGGCGGTCAGCGTGCCGGTCTCCTTCCTGCTGCCGAACCTGGCCGCCCGGCGCGGCGACCAGCGGCTGTACGTGGTGGTGCTCGGGCTGTGCGGGATCGCCGGCTTCCTCGGGCTGATGCTCGCGGCCGGCACGGTGCCGTGGCTGTGGGCGGTCCTGGTCGGCCTGTCGATGTGCGCGTTCCCGCTGGCGCTGACCATGCTCGGCCTGCGCGCCCGCACCCCGGGCGGGGTGACCCAGCTGTCGGCGTTCGCGCAGAGCCTGGGCTACCTGATCTCCATCCCGGGCCCGATCCTGATGGGCGCGCTCTACCAGGGCACCGGCCGGTGGTACCTGCCGCTGGGCCTGCTCGCCCTGCTGCTGGTGCCGCAGATGCTGGTCGGGCTGCGCGCGGCCCGGGCCCGGCACATCGAGGACGAGGCCGTCGGCTAGGCTCGGCGCCATGCCGGTACTCGACCCGAACCCGCAGGGCGGGCAGAAGAAGCTGCTGCAGATGCTCGGCCTGATCGCCGGCATCGTGGTGGTGATCGCGATCGTGGCGACGGTGGCCAACGCGATGGGCTGAACCGCCCGCCCGGCGGCTCCGGGCCGCCGCCACCCGCAGGGGTGGCAGCTTTCCGGACGGCGCGACCGGAGGCCGGTTTTCTGCGAAGCTCTAGGGGTATGAGCGCAGACACCCCTCGTAGGATCATCGTCCTCCGCCATGCCCGGGCCGACTGGCCCAACCAGGTCAACGACCACGACCGCCCGCTCGCCGACCGCGGCCGGGGCCAGGCCACCGCGGCCGGCCGCTGGCTGGCCGACTCCGGGGTCAACCCCGACCACGTGCTGTGCTCCACCGCGCTGCGGACCAGGGAGACCTGGAAGCTGGTCGCCCACGAGCTGCCCAAGCGGGCCCGGAAGACGGCCTACGAGGACCGGGTGTACGAGGCCCAGCCCGGCCGGCTGATCGAGGTCATCCAGGAGACCCCCGACGAGCACGCCGACCTGCTGCTGGTCGGCCACAACCCCGGCGTGCTCGGCCTCACCCAGGTGCTGGCCGGCGACGAGGGCGACACCGAGGCGCTCAACCGGCTGCGCCTGAACGGCTTCCCGCCCGCCGCGGTGGCCGTGCTCAGCTTCGGCGGGCCGTGGAAGCTGGTCGAGCCCGGGGTGGCCCGGCTCGACTCGTACTTCATGCCGCAGGACTGAGCGGCGGCCTTCACGCCGCTGCGGGACCGAGCGGCGACGGCGCACCGACGGCGAGGGGCGGTACCCGTACGCGGGTGCCGCCCCTCGCCGTCGGTGCGCCGTCAGTCCTCGGTGGGCGTGCCGTCCAGCTCGTCGGCCGCCTCGACCTCCTCGCGGGTCACCCCGAGCAGGTACAGCACGGTGTCCAGGAACGGCACGTTCACGGCGGTGTCGGCCTGCTCGCGGACCACCGGCTTGGCGTTGAACGCGACGCCCAGCCCGGCCGCGTTCAGCATGTCCAGGTCGTTGGCGCCGTCGCCGATCGCCACCGTCTGCTCCAGCGGCACCCCGGCCCGCTCGGCGAACCGGGCCAGCCAGCGGGCCTTGCCCGCCCGGTCGACGATCTCGCCGGTCACCCGGCCGGTGAACTTCCCGTCCGCGACCTCCAGGGTGTTGGCGGCGGCGAAGTCCAGGCCCAGCCGCTCCACCAGGTGGTCGGTGACCTGGGTGAACCCGCCGGAGACGATCGCCACCTGGTAGCCGAGCCGCTTGAGGGTGCGGATCAGCGTCCGGGCGCCCGGGGTCAGCCGGACCTCGGCGCGGACCTTCTCGGTGACCGCGGCGTCCAGCCCGGCCAGCAGCGCCACCCGGGCGCGCAGCGACTCGGCGAAGTCCAGCTCGCCGCGCATCGCCTGCGCGGTCACCTCGGCGACCTGCTCCTCGCAGCCCGCGTGGGCCGCGAACAGCTCGATCACCTCGTCCTGGATCAGCGTGGAGTCCACGTCCATCACCACCAGGCGCTTGGCCCGCCGGTACAGGCCCGCCCGGACCACCGCGATGTCCACCCGCTGGGCCGCGGCCTCCGCCGCCAGCACCGCGCGCAGCTCCTCGGTGGGCACCCCCGAGATGGTCAACTCCACCGCGGTCACCGGGTACTTGGCGAGCCGGAAGACCCGGTCGATGTTGCCGCCGGTCTCCGACACCCGGGCCGACAGCGCCGCCACCGCCGCCGCCGTCAGCGGATTGCCGAGCACCGTCACGTGCGAGCGGCCCTCGCCGCGCGAACGGTTGTCGCCGGTGCCGGAGATGACCTCGGCCTGGAGCTTGTGCTCCTCCGCCCAGCGGTGCACGGTCACCCGCAGCGCGCCCTCCGCGCCCGGCGCGGCCGGGGGAGTGACCAGGGCGCACAGCGTTATCCGGCCACGGGTCACCACCTGCTCGATGTCGATCACCTCGACGCCGAAACCGGCGAGCCGGTCGAACAGGCCCGCGGTGATCCCGGGGCGGTCCTTGCCGAACACCTTGACCAGCAGCGTGCGCTCGGCGTCGGTGCTCACGGGCGGCGCGGCGGAAAGGGCCTGAGCGGCCGGATCAGTTGCGTTCATGGTGCCCCCCACGCTACCCGGACCGCCCGCGCCCCGACCGCAGGCGTCCGGTTCGTGGGACGCCCGCCGGACCCGCCGCCCGGCACCCGACCCGGCGCTCCTCCCGCACCCGTCCCGGCGCTCCTCCCGCACCCGACCCGGGCCGTCCCGGCGGCCCGCCGGATGCCCCGGAACCGCCCCGACCTGGTTGCCGAGCGGTCACAGAAGCCCGTCCCGACTTCCGAGTACGCCCGCCGGGCTGGAATGATTCCCCCGTCAGATGCAACATCCTGGGGGACCGGAGAGCAGGGCGGGCGGAGAGTTGCCGCAACTCGTACTTGAAATCGACGGCCGGCAGCGGGTACTGGAACCCGGCCGCGCCTACACCATCGGCCGCGATCCGGCCTCGGACTTCCCGTTCGACGACGCCCGGGTCTCCTGGCGGCACGCCGCCCTGAGCTTCGACGGCGCCACCTGGCAGCTCGCCGACCACGGCTCCACCAACGGCACCTTCGTCGCCGGGGCCCGGGTCGCCCAGGCCGCGGTCCACCCCGGCACCGTCGTGCACCTCGGCAACGGCCAGAACGGACCCCGGCTCGCCTTCACCGCGCCGGTCGCCGCCCCCGGCCCGCAGGGCGGCGGCATCCACGAGGCCGCCACCAGCCGCGCCGCCGGCCCGCAGCCGGGCCGGGCCCCCTACCAGCAGCCGCAGTTCGGCCCCGGCCCGGCCGCCGTGCCGGGCCACCGGCCGCCGCCGGTCGAGCAGCCGATCCCGCAGGGCTGGGACGCCCCCACCCCGCGCCCCGGCTTCCCCCAGCAGCAGGCCCCCGCGCCCGTCCCGCCGCAGGCCCAGCCGCCGCAGGCCCAGCCGCCGCAGCCGCCGGCCCGGCAGCCGTTCCCGGTGCAGCAGCAGTTCCCCGAGCCGCCGCCCGCGCAGCCGCACGTCCCGGCCGGGCAGCCGCAGCCGGGCGCCCCGGCCGGCGGGCTCGGCCACCCGACGATGATCCGCAGCCTGGCCGGCGGCCGCACCATCCGGATCGGCCGCGCGCTCGACAACGACATCGTGGTCTCCGACCTCCAGGTCTCCCGCCACCACGCCGAGCTGCGCCAACTCCCGGACGGCCGCTGGGAGATCGTCGACCTCGGCAGCCACAACGGGATCTTCCTCAACGGCCAGCCCACCCGCCGCCAGCTGATGGGCCCGCAGGACCGGCTCACCGTCGGCCACTCCTCCTTCGTGCTGGTCGGCGACCAGCTCCAGGAGTTCGTCGACAACGGCGCCGTCTCCTTCTCCGCCCACCACCTGACCGTCGAGGTCGACTTCAAGGGCGGCAAGAAGGTCCTGCTCGACGACGTCAGCTTCTCCGTCCCGGAGAAGTCCCTGGTCGCGGTGATCGGCCCGTCCGGCTCCGGCAAGTCCACCCTGCTGCGCGCCCTCACCGGCTACCGCCCCGCGGACCGCGGCGACGTGCTCTACGACGGCCGCAACCTGTACCGCCAGTTCGCCGAACTGCGCTCCCGGATCGGCCTCGTCCCGCAGTCCGAGATCCTGCACAAGGAACTCACCGTCCGCACCGCCCTCAAGTACGCGGCCCAGCTGCGCTTCCCCGGCGACACCGAGGCCGCCGAGCGCGCGCGCCGGGTCGACGAGGTGCTGTACGAACTGCGCCTGGACAAGCGCGCCGACAACCGGATCACCGCGCTCTCCGGCGGCCAGCAGAAGCGCGTCTCGGTCGCCCTGGAGCTGCTCACCAAGCCCTCGCTGATCTTCCTGGACGAGCCCACCTCCGGCCTCGACCCGGGCATGGACCGCGAGGTCATGCAGACCCTGCGCGGCCTGGCCGACGACGGCCGCACCGTCCTCGTCGTCACCCACTCGGTCGCCGAACTCGCGCTCTGCGACCGGCTGCTGGTGATGGCTCCCGGCGGCTCGGTGGCCTACTTCGGCCCGCCCGGCGAGGCGCTGCACTTCTTCGGCTACGAGACCTGGGCCGACGTCTTCCAGGCGTTCGAGAACTACCCCGACCACGACTGGGCCGGCCGCTACCGCAACTCCGTCCACCACCAGCAGTACTCGGCCAACGTGGACGCCGCGGTCTCCCAGGTGCAGCAGCCCAACGCGGTCAACCAGCTGCGCCCGCCCAAGCCGCAGAGCTGGGGCTCCCAGCTGTGGACGCTGATCCGCCGCTACCTGGCGGTGATCGCCTCCGACAAGGGCTTCATCGCACTGTCCCTGCTGCTGCCGCTGGTCCTCGGCGCGGTCTCCGCCGTCATCCCCGACAAGTGCGGCCTCGCCCCGTGCGGCAACGGCCGCAACGACGTCGCCCGGCTGATCCTGATGGTCGTCGCGTTCTCCGCCTGCCTGTCCGGCTCGGCGAACTCGGTCCGCGAACTCATCAAGGAACGCGCGATCTACGAGCGGGAGCGCGCCACCGGCCTGTCCCGCTCCGCCTACCTGGCCTCGAAGTTCATCGTGCTCGGCGCGATCAGCTTCCTCCAGGGCGGCATCATCTCCGCGATCGCGTTCAAGGTCCGCACCCTCCCCGCCGAGGGCCTGATCCTCAAGCACCTGCCCGCGGTCGAGATGTCCGTCGGCGTGATCCTGCTCAGCTTCACCTCCATGATGGTCGGCCTGGCGATCTCCTCGCTGGTCAAGACCGCCGAGAAGACCATGCCCCTGCTGGTCATGTTCGCCATCGTCCAGATGGTCTTCACCGGCGCGATCTTCCAGCTCTTCGACAAGCCCGGCCTGGAGCAGCTCGGCTGGCTGATGCCCGCCCGCTGGGGCGTCGCCGCCAGCGGCAACACGCTCGACCTCGCCCACATCTCCCCGGTGGTCGTGGCCAAGCCCCCGGAGACCGCCCCGCTGGACTCCCTCTGGGACCACTCGGCGGGCATCATGTTCCTCAACTGGTTCGTCCTGGTCCTGATCGCGGCGGGCCTGGGCTTCGCCATCCAGCGCTTCCAGAAGCGCCACGAACCCGAGGTCATGCAGAACGGCTGACCCCGCCGGCACCGCTCCGGCACCGCGCGCGAAGGGCCCCTCCGGGGGCCCTTCGCCGTTCCGCCGCACCCGGAGGGGGGCCCTCCGGCCTAGGCCCCGCGCCCGAGGCGGCCGGAGCGGGCCCGGCGGTAGCGTGGGCGGCATGGACAGTCCCCGGTGCGACCCGTCGTTGCAGGCGATCGAGGCGGTCAGCACGGCGGTGCTGGCGATGTCCCGGCCGCTGGAGGTCCGGGAGGTGCTGCGGCGGATCACCGCCTCCGCGCGCACCCTGCTCGGGGCCGAGTACGCGGCGCTCGGGCTGCCGGACGACCACGGCGGGTTCGCCCAGTTCGTGGTGGACGGGGTGAGCGACGAGCAGTGGCGGGCGATCGGCCCGCTGCCGCGCCAGCACGGCGTGCTGGCCTCGATGCTGCACGACCGCGAACCCACCCGGCTGGAGGACGTCCGCACCGCGCCCGCGTTCGGCGGCTGGCCGGACGCCCACCCGGACATGACCGACTTCCTCGGGATGCCGATCATGGACGAGGGCGAGATCGCCGGCGCCCTGTTCCTGGCCAACAAGCCCGGCGGCTTCACCGACCACGACGAGGAACTGCTGCGCATCCTGGTCGCGCACGCCGCGCTCGCCCTCGGCAACGCCCGGCTCTACGAGCGCAGCCGCGAACTGACCCTGTCCGGCGAGCGGGCCCGGATCGCCCACGACCTGCACGACGCCGTCTCGCAGAAGCTGTTCTCGCTGCGGCTGACCGCCCGCGCCGCCGCCAAGCTGGTCGACCGGGACCCGGCCCGGGCCCGCGATCACCTGGCCGAGGTGGCCCGGCTCGCCGCCGAGGCCGCCGACGAACTGCGCGCCGTGGTCGTCGAACTGCGCCCCGCCGCGCTGGAGGAGGACGGCCTGGTGGCCACCCTCGCCTCGCAGGTCCAGGTGCTGGACCGGGCCCACAGCGCCGCCGTCGCCTTCACCGCCACCGGCGTCCGCGCACTGCCCGCCGCCCAGGAGGCGGCCGTCCTGCGGGTCGCCCAGGAGGCGCTGCACAACGCGCTGCGGCACGCCCGGGCCGGCACCGTCACGGTCACCCTCACCGGCACCCCGAACCGCGGCGTCAAGCTGACCGTCCGCGACGACGGCCGCGGCTTCGACCCCGAGTCGGTGCGCCGGGCCGGCCGGCACCTCGGGCTGGTGTCGATGCGCGACCGGGCCGCCGCGGTCGGCGGCCGGCTGTCCCTGGAGTCCGCCCCGGGCCGGGGCACCCTGGTCGAACTGGAGGTCCCCGGTGCCTGACACCGCGTCACCGATCCGCGTGCTGCTGGTGGACGACCACCAGGTGGTCCGGCGCGGCCTGCGCACCTTCCTGGAGGTGCAGGACGACATCGAGGTGGTCGGCGAGGCCGCCGACGGCGCCGAGGCCGTCGAGCGGGCCGCCGAACTCGCCCCCGACGTGGTCCTGATGGACCTCAAGATGCCCAAGGTCGACGGCATCGAGGCGCTGCGCCTGCTGCGCGAGCGCGGCAGCGCGGCCCGGGTGCTGATCGTCACCAGCTTCACCGAGCACCGCACCGTGGTCCCGGCGCTGCGCGCGGGCGCCGCGGGCTACGTGTACAAGGACGTCGACCCGGAGGCGCTGGCCGGGGCGATCCGCTCGGTGCACGCCGGACACGTCCTGCTCCAGCCCGAACTGGCCGCCGCGCTGCTCGCCGAGGACGTCCCGGCCGCGCCGCAGGGCCGCGGCGGGACCCTCACCGACCGGGAGCGCGAGGTGCTCTCGCACATCGCCGACGGCCGCTCCAACCGGGAGATCGCCCGCGCCCTGCACCTGTCGGAGAAGACGGTCAAGACGCACGTGTCGAACATCCTGATGAAGCTGGACGTCGCCGACCGCACCCAGGCCGCCCTGTGGGCCGTCCGCAACCAGGGCTGACGTCCGCAGGCGGGGTCGAGGAGTTCAGTGCCGCTCGTCCACCGCCGCGTTGTGCGCCGCGACCTGGGCCCGCCGGGCGGTGCGGTCCAGCGGGGCGAGGGTCTCCCGCCGGGCGGCCATCTCGGAGGCGGAGACCGCCGCCCCGTGCCCGCCCGCCGCGATGTGCAGCAGCGCGGACACCTGCCGGGCCGACTGCAGCACCCGCACCGCGCGCGGCGGGTAGCCGGGCGCCAGCAGCTCGCGGTGGCCCTGCCGGCGGAAGGACTCCAGGGCGCGCAGCGTCTCCGGCCCGGCCCCCGCCACGTCCAGCCGGGTCAGCGCGGCGGTCGCCTCCCGCAGCCCGTCGGCCAGTTCGCGCTCGGCCTCGTCCAGCGAGGGCACGTCGGCGGGCGGCGCGTCCTCGACCGGCAGGCACTGCCACAGCACCCGCACGCCCTGGTCGCCGGCCGGCCCGTACACCTCGACCTCCGGCACCAGCCCGTACGGGACGCCGACCGCCAGGACGGCCTCGCCGGCGCCCAGCGCCAGCGCGTTGAACGCGGGCGGGCCGGTCAGCCCGAGCGGGTGCCCGGCCACCGGGAGGGCCAGCCGCAGGCCCCGCGCGCCCAGCGAGCGCAGCCGCCCCAGCGCCCAGGTCAGGCCGTGCAGCGAGTCCGGGGCCTCGCCGGGCAGGCCGGTCACCCGGTGGGCGTCGTCCGCGCCCTGGACGGCGGCGACCGCGTCGTCGGGGGAGGAGGCGCCGGCCAGCAGCGCGTTGCCCCAGGCGGTGAGCCGCCCCGAACGGGGCTCTTGGTACGGATTGTCGGCAGGAGTGACGAGCATCGGACCAGCCTACGGACAAGCGCGCCGGGCGGGTGGCGTAGGTTTGGCCTGACACAGGTGGACCGCACCCCGAGGACCTCACGCCCAGGTCCCACGGACGGCCGGATTCTTGCATTTGGGGAAGGCGTAGGCATGAGCGACGTGCTGGAGCTGGTGGACGTTTCCGTGGTCCGGGAGGGGCGCGCGCTCGTCGATCACGTGTCCTGGTCGGTCCGGGAGGGCGAGCGCTGGGTGGTGCTCGGCCCGAACGGCGCGGGCAAGACCACGCTGCTCCAGATCGCCGGCGCCTACCTGTTCCCCAGCTCCGGCGAGGCCGTGGTGCTCGGCGAGAAGCTCGACCAGGTCGACGTGTTCGAGCAGCGGGCCCGGATCGGCCTGGCCAGCGCCGCGATGTACGAGAAGCTGCCGGTCGGCCAGACCGTGCTGGAGACGGTGCTGACCGCCGCGTACGGGCAGACCGTGCACGGCAAGGAGACCTACGAGGACTCCGACGAGCAGCGCGCCCTCCTGCTGCTCGACCGGCTCGGCATGGCCGGTTTCGTCGGCCGCAAGTTCGGCAGCCTCTCCGAGGGCGAGCGCAAGCGCACCCTGATCGCCCGCGCCCTGATGACCGACCCCGAGCTGCTGCTGCTCGACGAGCCCGCCGCCGGCCTCGACCTCGGCGGCCGGGAGGACCTGATCCGCCGCCTCGCCGCGCTCGCCGGGGACGAGTACGCGCCGTCCATGGTGATGGTCACCCACCACGTCGAGGAGATCGTCCCCGGCATGACCCACGTGCTGATGATCCGTCAGGGCAAGGTGATGACGGCCGGACCGATCGGGACCACCCTCACCGCCCGCAACCTCTCGCACTGCTTCGGCCTGCCGCTGACCCTGGAGCAGCGCGGCGACCGGTGGACCGCGCAGGGCCTGCCGCTCGGCTGAACCGCGCCGCCGGGACGCGCGGCGGCGACCGGCGGGCGGCGACCGGGGACGGAGACCGGTGGACGCGAACCGATCGACGGGGACCGGTCGTACACACGGCCGGTTTCCGCTGCCCCACCTGCGGGAAGCTACGCGGGGAGAGACCCGACTTCCCTAGGATGGAGCCCGTGGACAGCTGGATCTGGTGGCTGCTGCTCGCCGTCGGCCTGGGCATTCCGCTGGTGGTCACCGCGATGCCCGAGTTGGCGATGTTCGCGGTCGGCGCCGGCGCCGCCGCGCTGACGGCCGGACTGGGCGGCGGTGTGGTCCCGCAGTTCCTGGTGTTCGTCGCGGTCTCGGCCGCGCTGCTGGTGTTCGTCCGCCCGATCGCGTACCGCCAGCTCAAGAAGGGCCCGGGCTACCGCACGGGCGTGGAGGCGCTGACCGGCGCCACCGCAGTGGTACAGGAAACAGTCGACGGGGGAGAGGGCGGACGGATCAAGCTCAACGGCGAGATCTGGTCGGCCCGCGCGCTCCACCCGGGCTCGGTGTTCGAGCCGGGGCAGCAGGTCGACGTCGTCGAAATCCAGGGCGCCACCGCCCTGGTCGTCTAGGGGAGAAGCGCTTGGAACCCGTCCTCATCGTCCTGATCGTCCTGGTCGTGGTGGCCTTCATCGCCCTGATCAAGACGATCCAGGTGATCCCGCAGGCCAGCGCGGCGATCGTGGAGCGCTTCGGCCGCTACACCCGTACCCTCAGCGCCGGCCTGAACATCGTCGTCCCGTTCATCGACACCATCCGCAACCGGATCGACCTGCGCGAGCAGGTCGTCCCGTTCCCGCCGCAGCCCGTCATCACCTCGGACAACCTGGTCGTCAACATCGACACCGTCATCTACTACCAGGTGACCGACCCGCGGGCCGCGACCTACGAGGTGGCCAGCTACATCCAGGCCATCGAGCAGCTCACCGTCACCACCCTGCGCAACATCATCGGCTCGATGGACCTGGAGTCCACCCTGACCTCCCGCGAGGTCATCAACGCCGGCCTGCGCGGCGTGCTGGACGAGGCCACCGGCCGCTGGGGCATCCGGGTCAACCGGGTCGAGCTGAAGGCGATCGAGCCGCCGACCTCCATCCAGGACTCGATGGAGAAGCAGATGCGCGCCGACCGCGACAAGCGCGCCGCGATCCTCACCGCCGAAGGCGCCCGGCAGGCCCAGATCCTGCGCGCCGAGGGCGAGAAGCAGGCCGCCGTGCTCCAGGCCGAGGGCGAGGCGCAGGCCGCCGTCCTCAAGGCCGACGGTGAGGCCGCCGCGATCCGCACCGTCTTCGAGGCCATCCACGAGGGCGACGCCGACCAGAAGCTGCTCGCCTACCAGTACCTCCAGACCCTGCCCGAGCTCGCCAAGGGCGACGCCAACAAGCTCTGGATCATCCCCAGCGAGGTCGGCGACGCGCTCAAGGGCCTCGGCGGCGCCTTCCAGGGCGTCACCGGCGGCGGCGGCGCCCCCGCGGCGGCGGCCGTCCCGCCGTCCGCCACCCGCGTCCCGGTCGACCCGGCCACCGGCCCGCGCCCGGTGGACACCGAGAACAAGACCGCCCGCCCCCGGGTCGAGCCCACCCGCGAGTACCCCAAGATCGACGAGTAACCGGCACCGCACCCCGCCCGGGCCCCGTCCGACGTCCGCGTCGGACGGGGCCCGGGCGCGTTCCGGGCGCGTTCCGGATGGCGGACCGCCCTGGCCAAGCCGCGCGCCGCTCCGGCATGATCGACCGGCGCGACAGCAGCCAACGAGGGGGAAGCCGATGACGCTGTGGGAGATGACCGCCGTCCTGCTGGCCGGTGTCGCCGCCGGGACCATCAACACCATCGTCGGCTCCGGCACCCTGATCACCTTCCCCGTCCTGCTCGCCGTCGGCCTGCCCCCCGTCACCGCCAACGTCTCCAACTCCCTCGGCCTGGTGCCCGGTTCACTGGCCGGCGCGATCGGCTACCGCGCCGAACTCGCCGGCCAGCGCCACCGCCTGCTCCGCTTCGGCACCGCCTCGCTGCTCGGCGGACTCACCGGCGCCGCCCTGCTGGTCACCCTCCCCGGCAGCGCCTTCGAGGCCGTCGTCCCGGTCCTCATCCTCACCGCCCTGGTCCTGGTCGTCCTGCAACCCCGGGTGGCCCGCGCGATGGCCGCCCGCCGCGCCGCCGCCGGCACCGCCGCCACCGCCGACGGCGGCTGGCCGCTGCTGTTCTGCATCGGCCTCACCGGCGTCTACGGCGGCTACTTCGGCGCCGCCCAGGGCGTCCTGCTGCTCGCCCTGATGGGCATGCTGCTCCCCGACGACCTCCAGACCGTCAACGGCATCAAGAACGTCCTCGCCATGCTCGTCAACGGCGTCGCCGCGGTCTTCTTCCTCTTCGCCTCCAGCATCGACTGGACCGCCGCCCTGCTGGTCGCCGTCGGCGCCACCCTCGGCGGCGCGTTCGGCGCCAAGGTCGGCCGCCGCCTGCCGCCGATCGCGCTGCGCACCCTGATCGTGCTGGTCGGCCTCGCCGCCGTCACCAAACTGCTCTTCTTCTGAACCTCCCCGGCCCTCCCGCCGACCTCCCCCGCCGACCCTCCCCGCCCCCGTCGCGGCCCGTCTGGCTGGGCCTTTCCCGGGCGACGTAGGCTCGGCGGTGAGTCACGGCCGCCCCCGCGGCCGCAGCCCGGACGGAGACCGCCATGAGCCGCACCCGCCTCAGCGAGGAGCAGATCGCCAACGCCCTCGCCGACCTCCCGCAGTGGACCCGCACCGGCGAGGCCATCACCCGCACCGCCGAGACCGCGAGCTTCCCCACCGCGATCAGGGTCGTCGGCGCCGTCGCCGAACAGGCCGAGGCACTCGACCACCACCCCGACATCGACATCCGCTGGCGCACCCTCACCTTCCTGCTCACCACCCACAGCGCGGACGGCCTGACCAGCCTCGACATCACACTCGCCCACCTGATCGACCGCGCCCTCGACGACGCCGCCTGACCCCGCCCGCCCCCGCCGCCCCCGTCCCGGACCCGTCCGGCCCCGCCCGGACCCCGTCGGCCCCCGCGGCAGCCCGGGCAAGTCCCGCCCCCGCGCCGTGAGATGCTGGCCCCTTGCCAGACCGCAGTCGGGACGGACGGAACGCATGGCTCAGGAACCATCCACGACCCCCGGGTACGACCAGCAACCGTGGTACCCCCAGCAGCAGGGCTACCCGGAACAGCAGGCGTACGGGCAGCAGCCCCACGGCGAGCAGCCGCAGCCCTACGGCCACCCGGAGCAGCAGGCGTCCTACGCCGACCCGCAGCAGCAGGGCTACGGCTACCCGGACCAGCAGCCCGCCTACGGGCAGCAGCCCCACCCCGGCCAGCAGCAGGCGTACGGCTACCCGGAGCAGCCCTACCAGGACCAGCCCTACCAGGACCAGCCGCAGCACGGCTACGGCTACCCGGAGCAGCAGGCGCCCTACGCCGGGCAGCCGACCGGCTACCAGGACCCGTCCGCCCAGCAGCTCTACGCGCCCGCCGAGCCCGGCCCGAGCCCGTTCGACCCGCCGCAGGCCGCACCGTACGGGCAGCAGCCCGCCGCCGGGGCCGCCCCCGCGTCCGGCCAGGCCCCCGCCTCCGACTACCCGCAGACCAGCGCCGAGGACCCGTTCGCCCCCGGCGGCGACGGCGTCCCCGCCACCACCGGCCCGTCCGGCGCGGCGACCCCAGGCCGGGAGCGGCCCGCCGCCACCGGCCTCGCCGCCCGGGCCCGGGCCGCGGTGCTCTCCGGCGAGGGCGCGCCCACCCGCCGCGGCCTGGCGATCCGGGTCGGCGCGGGCGTCGCCGCCCTGGCCGTGCTGATCACCGCGGGCGTGCTCGCGACGTCCGACGACGACGCCGAGACGCCCGCCGCCCGGGCCGCCCAGGGCGGCTCGCAGAACATCGCCGTCGCCCACACCAAGGCCTGGACGGTGGCCGCCGCCCAGGCCGCCGCCGACACCCAGGGCGCCGACGACACCCTGGCCGGCAGCTGGCTGCTGGCCGACACCGTGGTCCGCGCCGACGGGACGGGCGTGCACGCCTACGCCCTCGCCGACGGCAAGCCCACCTGGGAGCTCAAGGCCCCCGCCGACGGCGCCGTCCCCTGCGGCCTGTCCCCGGCCGTCAACGGCTCCGGCCTCGGCGCGGTCGTCTACCGCCCCGCCGCCGACCCGAAGAGCCCGTGCAGCACCGTCGCCGCCGTCGACACCAAGTCCGGCCAGGCGGTCTGGACGAAGACGCTCTCCGACGCCAAGGACGGCTACACCACCCACGTCGCCGTCACCGACGACAAGGTGATCGCGGTCGGCGAGGACAAGGCCGCCGCCTGGGCCGCCGCCGACGGCGCCGAAGCCTGGCAGTACACCGGCCAGGGCAAGTTCTGCACGCTCTCCGGCAACGCCGGCGCCTCCGTCGTGGTGCTGCACAGCCGCTGCGCCGACTCCACGCCCGCCGACCAGGCCGTCGCGCTCAACGTCTCCGACGGCAAGGTCAGGTTCTGGCGCGGCCTGAACAACCAGCCCACCACCGTCACCGTGCTCTCCGCCGAACCCGCCGTGGTGCTCACCACCGGCGAGAAGCCCGAGGACGAGCGGGTGTTCGCCTGGGGCGCCGAGGGCGACCCGGCCGCCGAGATCCCGCTCGCCGTCGAGGGCGGCGGCCGGCTGGACGTCGGCCGCGGCGGCTTCGACCCCGTCCCCGGCGTGTACTTCCAGGGCAGCACGATGTTCGCCGCGGTCGTCCCCGAGAGCGGCGGCAACCCCACCGCGATCACCGCCTACGACCTCACCACCGGCAAGCCGCAGTGGCGCACCCCCGTCGCCGAGAAGAGCAAGGCCCGCCCGATCGGGGTCGACGCCGGCGGCCTGGTGGTCGCCGCCGACGAGCACGGCGACCAGCCCGCCCACCTCAGCCGCTTCGCGCTCTCCGGCGGCCAGGAGACCCAGGGCGGCGCCTTCCCGCAGGGCACCGGCTCGCTGCTCACGGCCGGCCGGGTGCGCACCTCCACCGGGCACCTGGTGGCCGTCCCCGAGCACGCCTCCAACTACAGCGCGGTCACCGCCTTCACCAGCAAGGGCTGACCCCGCCCCGCTCAGCTGCGGCCCACCTCGCTCAGCCGCGGCCCGCAGCACGACGACGGGCCCGACCTGTCCCCTGATCAGGTCGGGCCCGTCGGTCTCTCACGCGCTCGCCGTCACCGGCACGGTCACCGCCGGTACGGCCACCGGTACGGCCACCGGTGCGACCGCCGGTACGGTCGCCGCTGCGGTCACCGCTGAGCTCCGGCCCCCCGGCAGCCAGGCGGCCAGCTCCCCCAGCTCACCCGCCCGCAACCCGAGCGCGAGCATCAACGTCGCCTCCGGCGTCGGCTCGAACGGCCGCCGCAGCAGCCGCATCCCCGCCTGCTCCGGCGTCCGGTCCGCCTTGCGCTGGTTGCACTCCCCGCAGGCCGCCACGGTGTTCAGCCAACTGTCCGCCCCACCGCGCGACTTGGGCGCCAGGTGATCCACCGTGCTGCCCCGCCGCCCGCAGTACGCGCACAGGAACTGGTCCCGCGCCAGCACCCCCCGCCGCGACCACGGAGCCCGTTGTCGGAACGGCACCCGCACGTACCTGGTCAGCCTGATCACCCGCGGCACCGGCAGCTGCACGCCCGAACCGCGCACCACCCGCAGCGGATGCGCCTGCTCGACCACCGCCTTGTCCTGTAGGACCAGCACCACGGCACGGCGCAGCGGCACCGTGCTCAACGGTTCGTAGCTCGCGTTCAGGACAAGGGTGTTGCGCATAACGGGCCACCTCCAGTGCTCGCCCCCGCCGCACGGCGGTGGCACCACTGTGAACGCCCGCCTCCCCCCGAACAACGGAATTTCCGCCCCCGCCCACCGACCTGCGCCGAAACCCCCGGACCCCGAGCGCGTAGGCTCTACCCCGCTGGAACCGTCCAGGCGCGCCGCCCACCGGGCCCACCGCGCCGGGCACCCGACCGAAGGAGACGCGGGACCGTGACCGACATCGTCGACGAGCTGCAGTGGCGCGGGCTGATCGCCCTGTCCACTGACGAGGACGCACTGCGCAAGGCGTTCGCGGACGGCCCGGTCACGTTCTATTGCGGCTTCGACCCGACCGCCCCCAGCCTGCACCTCGGCAACCTGGTCCAGATCCTCACCATGCGCCGCATCCAGCAGGCCGGGAACCTCCCGCTCGGCCTGGTCGGCGGCGCGACCGGCCTGATCGGCGACCCCAAGCCCACCGCCGAGCGCGTCCTCAACGACCCCGAGACGGTGGCCGGCTGGGTCGAGCGCCTGCGCGGCCAGGTGGCCCGCTTCCTCGACTTCGAGGGCGAGTACGCCGCCCGCATGGTCAACAACCTGGACTGGACGTCCGGCATGTCGGCCATCTCGCTGCTGCGCGACGTCGGCAAGTACTTCCGCGTCAACAACATGATCGCCAAGGAGGCGGTGGCCCGCCGCCTCAACTCCGACGCGGGCATCAGCTACACCGAGTTCAGCTACCAGATCCTCCAGGGCATGGACTTCCTGGAACTGAACCGCCGCTACGACTGCACCCTGCAGACCGGCGGCAGCGACCAGTGGGGCAACCTCACCGCCGGCAGCGACCTGATCCGCAAGGCCGAGGGCCGCTCCGTGCACGCCCTCGCCACCCCGCTGATCACCAAGGCCGACGGCACCAAGTTCGGCAAGACCGAGTCCGGCACCGTCTGGCTCGACCCCGAACTCACCACCCCCTACGCCTTCTACCAGTTCTGGCTGAACGCCGACGACCGCGACATCCCCAAGTTCCTGCGGATCTTCTCCTTCCGTAGCCACGAGGAGATCGAGCAGCTCGAACGCGACACCGCCGAACGCCCCGCCGCCCGTCTCGCCCAGCGCGCCCTCGCCGAGGAACTCACCACCCTCGTCCACGGAGCCGAGCAGTACGAGCGCGCCGTCGCCGCCTCCAAGGCCCTCTTCGGCCAGGGCGACCTCGCCGACCTCGAACCCGCCACCCTCGCCGCGGCCCTCGCCGAGGTCCCGAAGGCGACGGTCACCGAACTCGGCCAGCTCGTCGACCTACTGGTCGAATCCGGCCTGGCCCCCAGCCGTTCCGGCGCCCGCCGCACCATCAAGGAGGGCGGCGCCTACCTCAACAACGCCAAGGTCACCGACGAGGAAGCCGTCGCCACCACCGACGACCTCCTGCACGGCCGCTGGCTCGTCCTGCGCCGCGGCAAGCGCAACCTCGCCGCCGTCGAACTCGCCGGCGCGTGAGTCGTCCGCTCGCCAGTCGTCCGCTCGTCAGCCGTCGGCGGACGGCTTGAACCAGACCGCAGTTGACCTGCGGAGACCGCGAACAGGGGTCGGATCCAGCCAGATCCGGCCCCGTCGTGTTTGACTCGCCCGTCCTGGTGACCTAACGTAGTCCGAGTCGCCTGAACCGGCTGGGACCGGGAGGCGGAACCCCCCAAACCCCGATGAGCGATTCGTCGCGCGTCCATTCGAATTCCGGATGGAAAAGCGGACCGAATAACTCTGGTAGAGTTCGGGAGCGCCGAAAGGCGAAAGCGAATCGGATCGAATGAAACTCCGGAAAACGGAGCGGAAAACGTCTGATAAGCTGGGAACACTAAAGAATGAAGCGCCCGGAGGGTCCGCAGGAATGCGGCTCGAAGGAAGCGTCCGTTCCTTGAGAACTCAACAGCGTGCCAAAAGTCAACGCCAGATATGTTGACATCCCCGGCCTCGACTCTGTTCGGGGTTGGAGATTCCTTTTGAAGTAAAACACTAGCGAGGACGCAGTGCGCGGGGCCGCCCTATTCCGGTGGTTGCCGTGCCGCTCTTTCGTGGAAGCATTCACGGAGAGTTTGATCCTGGC
>NZ_JBIVXY010000014.1:0-56776 GCF_044769485.1 Kitasatospora sp. NPDC090308
ACCTCCCGGCCGCCGCGCAGCACCGCCACGTCCTTCGCACCCAGCTCCAGCAGCGCCTTCAGCGCGGCGCCCGCGGTCCGCTTCGACCGGGCCTCCAGCCAGCGGCCGAGCAGGATCAGGGTGGTGACGGCGGAGGCGGTCTCCAAGTAGAGCGCGGAGGAGGCGTCGGTGGCGCGGACGGTGAGCGAGAAGGCGTGCCGCATGCCGGGCATCCCGGCGTCGCCCCAGAACAGCGCCCACACCGACCAGCCGAACGCGGCCAGGGTGCCGAGCGAGACCAGGGTGTCCATGGTCGCCGCGCCGTGCCGGGCGTTGGTCCAGGCGGCCCGGTGGAACGGCAGGCCGCCGTACACGACGACCGGGCCGGTGAGCGCGAAGGCCAGCCACTGCCAGTTGCCGAACTGCAGGGCGGGGACCATCGAGAGCAGCACGACGGGGACGCTGAGCACGGCGCTGACCAGCAGCCGGTCGCGCAGGGGGTCGGGCTCGGCGGACCCGGTGGGGTCGGCGGGCTCGGGCGCGGCGGGCGGGGGCGGGAGTTCGGCGGTGTAGCCGGTCCGCTCCACGGTGGCGATCAGGTCGGCGACGCTGGTGCCGGGGCCGAAGTCCACCCGGGCCTTCTCGGTCGCGTAGTTGACGCTGGCCCGCACGCCGTCCATCCGGTTGAGCTTCTTCTCGATCCGCGCGGCGCAGGACGCGCAGGTCATGCCGCCGATGGACAGCTCGACGCGGTCGCGGGCGGCGGGGTCGGTGGTGGTGCTCATCAGCTCGTCCGGTTCGCTCGGGTTCGCTCGGGTGTGCGGTGTGGTGCGCTGCGGTGCGCCGACGGGCGGGCGGGGCGGCGCGGGGCCGCCCCGTGGCGGGTCAGGCGGCCCGGCCGACCAGTTCGTAGCCGGCCTCGTCCACCGCGGCGGCGATCTGCTCGTCACTGGGGGCGGGCTCGGCGGTGACGGTGACGGTGCCGGCCTGGGCGTCGGCGGCGACCGCGGTGACGCCGGGCAGCGCGGAGACCTCGCCGTCGATCGCCTTCTCGCAGTGGCCGCAGCTCATCCCGCTGACGGTGTAGGTGACGGTGCTGGACATGGGAACCTCCCGGAACGTGCTGGGGCGGGGCCGGATGCCGGGCCCGGGGCGTGCTGCGCCTCGGACAACCACAGTACCCCCTGGGGGTATTCCGCCGAGGGCGGGGCGCGTTCCGGCCCGCACGTCCGCGGCCCGCCCCCGAGGGTAGTCCGCGCCGGGCCGGGAGCGGCGGCGGCGGGCGGCCCCACGCCGGGCCGCCTCCCGGCCGTCATCCGAACGGCCAGGCCCGGCGGGGCGCCGCGACTCCGGGCGCGGGGCCCCGGCCGGACGCCCGGGGCCCGCGCCCGGTGCCGCCGGCGTTTCGCCCGGACGGAGCAGGGTGGCCCGCTGTCCGATATGTTCGGTAGGTGCACTTTCGACGCGGGGACGGCACGCCGTCCGGCAGCACCGGCGGAGTGCCGCCCAGCCGGCAGCGCGACGCCCTGCTGACGGCCGACCTCCAGGACCTGTCGCTGCTGCGCCGGGCCGGGCCCGCGCTGCTCGCCATCGCGATCGTCTCCCTCGCCGACTACCTCTCCGGGCAGGACCGCTACCTGGCCCCGCTGATGGTCGTCGTCCCGTCGGTCGCCGCGCTCACCCTGCGCCCGCGCGAACTGCTCGCGGTCTGCTTCCTCGGCCTGATGGCGCTGCTCGTCCTCAGCGGCTACGACGAGGTCGACAACCTCAGTGACAGCCGCTTCCTGTACGGCGCGATGGTCAGCTACGTCGCGGTCACCGCGCTCAGCGCCGGGATCGCCGAGCTGCGGATGCGAAGAGCCGCGGCCTTCGCCGCCGTCAGCTCGGTCGCGGAGGCCGCCCAGCGGGCGCTGCTGCGCCAGCCCGAACCGGTGGTCGGGCCGCTGCGGCTGGCCGTGCGGTACGTCTCCGCCGCGGACGCCGCCCGGATCGGGGGCGACCTCTACTCCGTCCTGGACACCCCGTACGGCACCCGGGTGCTGGTCGGCGACGTCCGCGGCAAGGGGCTCGGGGCGGTGCAGACCGCCGCGGTGGTGCTCGGCGCGTTCCGGGAGGCCGCGTACGACGAGGAGCAGCTGCCCGCGGTGGCCGGGCGGATCGAGGCCAGCATGCGCCGGCACGTGCCCGACGGGGAGTTCACCACCGCGATGTTCGCCGCCTTCCGCGAGCCCGGCAGCGTCGACCTGCTGCACCTGGGCCACGTCCCGCCGCTGCGGGTGCGCGCCGACGGGCGGGCCGAGGTGCTCGAACCCGAGGACCCCTGGCTGCCGCTCGGCCTCGGGCACCTGGTCAGCGGCCGGCCCAGCCCGACCGCGGTGCCGTTCGGCCCGCGCGACGTGCTGGTGCTGTGCACCGACGGCGTGATCGAGGCGAAGGGCGCGCCCGGCGGCGAGTTCTACCCGCTGGCCGAACGCGCCGGGCCGCTGGTCCGCGACGGCTGGCGCTCGCTGGCCGACCTCGACGCCGCCGTCGCCCGCCTGTACGCCGACCTGCTGGCGCACACCGGCGGCGAACTCGGCGACGACGCGCTGCTGCTGCTGGTCACCCGGCCCGCGCCGGACGCGGTGCCCTGAGCCGGGCGGGGGCGCTCACTTGGCGTCCCCGTAGCAGTCGACCACGGCGGTGCTCAGCGGGAAGCGCACCGGGGTGTCCCCGAAGACCAGGGCGGTGGCCTCCTCGGCGGCCTCGGCGACGGCGGCGGCGACGGCGTCGGCCAGGTCGGCGGGGGTGTGCACCACCACCTCGTCGTGCTGGAAGAACACCAGGTGCGGGCGGTCGTCGCCGGAGCGCAGCGCGGCCAGCCGGCGGCGCAGCGCCGCCAGCAGGGCCAGCGCCCAGTCCGCGCCGCTGCCCTGGATCACGAAGTTGCGGGTGAACCGGCCGCGGGCGCGGGCCGAGCGGCCGCCCGCCTCGCCGGACTCCGGGGCCTCCGTCAGGTCCAGCCAGTCCGCCGAGGGCGGCGGGCAGGCCCGGCCCAGCCGGGAGGACACCACCCCGCCGTCCTCCCCGGTGCGGGCCGCCGCCTCCACGTACCCCATCGCCGCCGGGTAGCGGCGGCGCAGCGTGTTCAGCAGCGGGCCGATGCCGCCGCCGGTCTGGCCGTACATCGCGCCCAGCAGGCCCAGCTTCGCCTTGTCCCGGTCGCCCTGGAACGCGCTCGCGGCCAGCGCCGCGTACAGGTCGCCGTCGGCGGCCGTCCGGGCCAGCCCGGCGTCCCCCGACAGGGCGGCCAGCACCCGGGGCTCCAGCTGCGCCGCGTCCGCGACCACCAGCAGCCAGCCCGGATCGGCCACCACCGCGCCGCGCAGGGTGCGCGGGATCTGTAGCGCGCCGCCGCCGCGCGAGGCCCAGCGGCCCGTCACCACGCCGCCCACCACGTACTCCGGGCGGAACCGGCCGCCGCGCGCCCAGGCCGCCTGCCAGGCCCAGCCGTGCGCGGCGTGCAGCCGGGACAGCTCCTTGTAGCGCACCATCAGGGCCGCCGCCGGGTGGTCCACCGCCTTCAGCTCCCAGGAGCGGGTCGAGGACAGCTGGACGCCCCGGTCGGCGAACGCCTTGATCACCTGGGTGTGCGAGTCCAGGTTGAACGGGCGGGCGCCCAGCGCGTGCTGCACCTCCAGGGCCAGCTCGGCGAGCTTCGGCGGCAGCGCGCCCGGGATCGCCGGGCGCGGCCCGAGCAGCTCGGTCAGCAGCCCGTCGTGCACGTCGGAGCGCCAGGGCAGCCCGTCGTGCGCCATCTCGCAGGCCAGCAGCGCCCCCGCCGACTCGGCCGCCACCAGCAGCCGGAACCGGGAGCGGGCCGCCGGGTCGGCGATCGCCGCGAGCCGCCGCAGCTGCTCCGCGTGGACCGCCACGGTGGCCTCCAACTGGTCCGTGCCCGGCGGCAGTTGCAGCCGGTCCGGGGCGAACAGGCCGTCCTCATCGGGCAGCGCGCCCTCCGGCAGGTCGGCCGGCACCGGCAGGCCGCGCAGCCGGGCCCAGGCCGCGCCCAGCGAACGCGGCGCCCCGAACCGGCCCTCCCGGCCCAGCAGCAGCGCCTCGGTCAGCCGCAGGTCGTGGCAGCGCGCCAGCCGCTCCGGCAGGGCGGCCAGCAGCGGGCCGTACCCGGTGTCCGCCGTCGGCCACACCCAGCGCGGGGCGTGCGCGGCCTCCACCGCGGCCACCGCCTCGGCGAGCCGCGGCGCGCGCTCGGGCGGGCCCAGCGGCGCGCCGTCCTCGCCGAGCGGCCGCAGTCGGCCGCCCGGGCCGTGCGGGTCGGGCACCAGGGCGTAGCGCACGGGCGGCGGCTCCTCTCGGCCAGCTGTTTCGGTGCTTCTCGGTGCTGCTCAGTGCTGTTCAGTGCTTCTCGGGGGCGTCCGGGGCCCGGGGGCGGGACCTGACGACGGTAGCCGGTGGGGGTGACAGCCGGCGTCGCGGCACGAGGGGGAGACGTGCGGGTGAAGGGGCGCGCGGGCCGGGGGGTACGCGGTCGGAGGGGGGGCGCGGGCCAGGGGGAGGGGTGCGGGCCGGGGCGGGTGGGGCGCGCGGGGCGGGGCCGGGCGGCGGCTTGCCGTGCCAGTGTTCCGCCGACGCCCGGGGGCCCGTAATCTCGCCGACATGAGCGACAATCCCTTCTTCTCGCCCAGCGCCCTGGTGTACGAGCTCCCGCCCTTCGCCGAGATCCGGGAAGAGCACTACCGCCCGGCCTTCGAGCGGGGTATGGCCGACCAGCTCGCCGAGGTCGCCGCGATCGCCGCGGACCCCGAGCCGCCGACCTTCGACAACACCGTGGTGGCGCTGGAGCGTTCGGGAGCGGTGCTGCGCCGGGTGACGGCGGTCTTCTTCAACCAGGACTCCTCCGACACCACCCCCGGCGTCCAGGCGCTCGATGCCGAGATCAGCCCCCTGCTGGCCGCGCACGCCGACGCGATCCACCTCGACCCGGCGCTGTTCGCCCGGCTCGACGCCCTGCACCGGGCCCGGCACGGCCTCGGCCTGGACGCCGAGTCGCTGCGCCTGCTGGAGCGCCGGCACACCGCCTTCGTCCGGGCCGGTGCCCGCCTGGACGCCGACGGCCAGCGCCGGCTGCGCGCGATCAACGCCGAACTCGCCGCCGACAGCGCCGCGTTCCGCAGGAACACGCACGCGGCCTCGCTGGCCGGCGCGGTCGCGGTGGACAGCGCCGCCGCCCTCGACGGCCTGCCCGAGGCCGAGATCGCCGCCGCCGCGGAGAACGCCCGGGCGCTCGGCCGGGACGGCCGCTGGGTGCTCAGCCTGAAGAACTTCTCCCAGCAGACCGAACTCGCCCGCCTCACCGACCGCGACCTGCGCCGCCGCCTGCTCACCGCCTCGCTGAGCCGCGGCCTGGACACCAACGGCCCGCTCGCCGCCAAGATGGCCGCGCTGCGCGCCGAACGCGCCGCCCTGCTCGGCCACCCCACCCACGCCTCGTACGTGGTCGCCGACGAGACCGCCGGCACCGTCGAGGCGGTCGGCGCGATGCTCGGCCGGCTGGTCGCCCCCGCCGTCGCCAACGCCGAGCGCGAGGCCGCCGACCTGACGGCCGCCGCGGCCGTCGACGGGATCGACGACCTGGCCGCCCACGACTGGGCGTTCTACGCCGAGAAGGTGCGCGCCGAGCGCTACGACGTGGACACCGCGGCGCTGCGCCCCTACTTCGAGCTGGAGCGGGTGCTGCGCGACGGCGTCTTCTTCGCGGCCGGGCTCGCCTACGGGCTGACCTTCACCGAGCGGCCCGACCTGACCGCGTACCACCCCGACGCGCGGGTCTTCGAGGTGTTCGACGCGGACGGCTCGGCGCTGGGCCTGTTCATCGGGGACTTCCACGCCCGCGAGTCCAAGCGCGGCGGCGCCTGGATGAACGAACTCGTCGCCCAGTCGCGGCTGCTGGGCACCCGCCCGGTGGTCGTCAACAACCTCAACATCGCCCGCCCGGCGCCCGGCGAGCCCGCGCTGCTCAGCTGGGACGAGGTGCGCACCCTGTTCCACGAGTTCGGGCACGCGCTGCACGGGCTGTTCTCGGACGTCGAGTACCCGTCGTTCTCGGGCACCGAGGTGCCGCGCGACTTCGTCGAGTTCCCGTCCCAGGTCAACGAGATGTGGATGACCCGGCCCGAGGTGCTGGCCAACTACGCCCGCCACCACGAGAGCGGCGAGCCGCTGGACGCCGCCGTGGTCGAGCGGATGCTCGCCGCCGAGAACTACGGGCAGGGCTTCCGGACCGTCGAGTACCTGTCGGCCGCGCTGCTCGACTGGGCCTGGCACACCCGCGGCGCGGACGACCCGGTCGTCGCGGACGCGGAGGAGTTCGAGGCGCGGGCGCTGGCCGAGGCGGGCATCGCGGTCGCGGCGGTGCCGCCGCGCTACCGCACCGGGTACTTCAACCACGTGTTCTCGAACGGGTACAGCGCCGGGTACTACGCGTACATCTGGTCGGAGGTGCTGGACGCGGAGACGGTGGAGTGGTTCGGCTCCGGCGGGCGCGACGCGCGGGAGAGCGGGCAGCTGTTCCGGGAGCGGCTGCTGTCGCGGGGCGGGAGCCGGGACGCGCTGGAGTGCGTGCGGGACGTGCTGGGGCGGGAGCCGGAGATCGGGCCGCTGCTGGTCCGGCGGGGGCTCGACTAGGGGCGCGCCCGGTCGTCCGGGCGGTTCCCCGCGCCCCGGCCGGGGCGCGGGGGCGCGGGGGTGCGGGGTGGGGCTAGGCGGTGAAGACCGGTCCGTAGCCGGGGGCCGGGCGGCCGTCGGGGGTGAGGGCGCAGTAGCCGCCGTCGCCGCGGCACCAGTACCACATGGTCCAGCCGGCGGCGAAGGCGCGCATGGCGGTGAGCTGGCGGCGGATCAGCTCGGCGTTGCCGGGGGTGGCGGCGGAGGGCGGGCCCCACTCGCCGACCAGGACGGGCAGCCGGTGGGCGCGGGGGTAGGCGGTGACGGCGGCGGTGTACGCCTCGACGAAGCCGCCGGACGGGTCCCAGTCCCGGCCGGCCTCGACGGCGGTGTCGTAGAAGTGCGGGGCGTAGCCGATCCGGTCGGCGCCGGGGCGGGGGTCGGCGAAGCCGGGCAGGCGGGTGGGGACGCCCTGGCCGACCAGGACGGTGGGTTCGACGAATAGCCAGGCGTCGCGGTCGGCCCGGCGGACGGCGGTGATCAGGCGGCGGTACATCGCGGCGAGCCGGCCCCGCTCCAGGGCGGCGGAGGCGGCGGCGAGGACGGCCGGGTCGGCGGGGTCGCCGGCGACCGGGCCGAAGGGCTCGTTGAACAGGTCGTAGCCGAGCAGGGCGGGCGCGCCGCGCAGTTCGCGGGCGACGGTGGTGTACAGGTCGGCCTGGGCGCGGCGCAGGTCCGGGTCGTCGTAGAGGTGGCGGAAGGCGGCCTGGACGGCGGGCTGGAAGTAGCCGGCGAACCAGTCGTCCGGGTCGGGGGTGAAGGGCAGGCCGTCGTCGCGGGTGGCCCAGGCGGGGGCGCCGCCGTCGCCGCCGAGGAAGTGCTGGCCGTAGACGTCCTGGTGGAAGTCGACCACCGCGTACAGGCGGTACTTCGCGGCCCAGTCCAGGAGCCGGTGCAGCCGGGCGAGCTGGGCCCGGTCGTAGTGGCCGCGGGCGGGTTCGAGCCGGGACCAGGAGACCGCGATCCGGACCAGCCGGAAGCCGGCGGCGGAGAGCGCGCGCAGGTCGGCCTCGGTGGTCTCGTCGTACTTGTCGAGGTTGAAGCCGCGCAGGTCCAGGACCCGGCCGCGGCGGTCGGTGAGGACGGTGCGGCCGTCGGCGAGGGTGGTGGCGGAGACCTCGCGGGCGTCGGCCGGGCCGCGGGCGGCGGACCGGCCGGGGTCGGCGGGCGGGCCGGCCGAGACGGTGCCGAGGACGGCGGCGGCGGTGAGCAGCAGGGCGGCGGCGGAGCGGAGGACGCGCACGGGGGCACCTCACGGCGGGCGGGGGCGGGGTGCGCCGATCCTGCCGGAGCCGCCCCCGCCGCACAAGAGGTGAGACAGGCTCATGTTCGGCGCGGCGTACGGGGGTCAGGACTCCGGGGCGGCCAGCATCGGCGGCAGGTCGGCGGCGGCGGAGAGCCGCCCCCACAGCAGGTCGGCGAGGGCCTGCACCATCCGGGCGCGCGGGCAGGGGCGGGTCTCCAGCCACCAGTCGCCGGCGGCCAGCACCATGCCGGTGATCGAGCGCCCCCAGGTCTCGGAGAGCAGCGGGCCGTCCTGGCCGAGGTCGACCTGCTGCTGGATGGCGCGGGTGATCTCCTCGGCGATCTGCCGCAGCGCGGGCGCCAGCGCGTTGCCCGCCCCGGTGGGGTCGCCGGGCTCGGGGTGGGTGAGCAGCCGGTACACCTGCGGGCGGGACTCGATCGCCGCCAGGTAGACGTCCAGCACGTGCTCGACCCGGTCGCGGCGCTCCAGCGGCTCGTTCAGCGCCGCGCGGACGGCGGTCAGCAGCCCGGCGGTGTGGCGCTGGGTCAGCGCGCCGATCAGGCCGTTCCGGTCGCCGAAGTGCCGGTAGAGGATGGGCTTGGTGATGCCGGCCTCGGCGGCGATCGCGTTCATGCTGGCGCCCGGGCCCTCGCGCTGGACGACCCGGTCGGCGGCGTTGAGCAGTTGCTCGCGGCGGGGCTCGGTGCGGGCGGCGGTACGGGGGTCGGCGGGCGGGCCGGTGCGGGGGTCGGTGGTCATGCGCTGCTCCTCGTGCGGGCGGGTAGGCGGATCGGCGGATCGGCGGGCGTTGACACCGGTTACCTATCGGTAGCAGACTCGCCGCCATGTTACCGGAGGTAACAGCGCAGTGGCGTGGACCCTCCGGCCCGCACGACCGTCTCCTGGAGGCCGACATGACCACCTTCTCGCTCGACCCCGGGCCGGACCAGATCGCCGTCCGCGACTGGCTGCACGGCTTCGCCGCCGACGTCATCCGCCCCGCCGCCGCGGAGTGGGACGAACGCGAGGAGACCCCCTGGCCGATCATCCAGGAAGCCGCCAAGCTGGGCATCTACTCGCTGGACTTCTACGCCCAGCAGTTCTTCGACCCGTCCGGCGTCGGCATCCCGATCGCCATGGAGGAGCTGTTCTGGGGCGACGCCGGCATCGCGCTGGCCATCACCGGCACCACGCTGGCCGCCGTCGCCGTGCTCGCCAACGGCACCGAGGAGCAGATCGGCACCTGGGCCCCGCAGATGTTCGGCACCCCCGAGGACGTCAAGGTCGCCGCGTTCTGCTCCTCCGAACCCGACGCCGGCTCCGACGTCTCCGCGCTGCGCACCCGCGCAGTCTACGACGAGGCCAAGGACGAGTGGGTGATCAACGGCACCAAGACCTGGGCCACCAACGGCGGCATCGCCCACGTCCACGTGGTCGTCGCCACCGTCGACCCCGAACTCGGCTCCCGCGGCCAGGCCTCGTTCGTGATCCCGCCCGGCACCAAGGGCCTCAGCCAGGGCCAGAAGTTCAAGAAGCACGGCATCCGCGCCTCGCACACCGCCGAGGTCGTCCTCGACGGCGTCCGCGTCCCCGGCCACTGCCTGCTCGGCGGCAAGGAGAAGCTCGACGCCCGCCTCGCCCGGGCCCGCGAGGGCACCAGGGGCGGCGGCAAGAACGCGGCGATGGCCACCTTCGAAGCCTCCCGCCCCGCCGTCGGCGCGCAGGCCATCGGCATCGCCCGGGCCGCGTACGAGGTCGCCCTCGACTACGCCGGGACCCGCGTGCAGTTCGGCAAGCCGATCATCGAGAACCAGGGCGTCGCCTTCCAGCTCGCCGACATGAAGACCCGGATCGACGCCGCCCGGCTGCTGGTCTGGCGGGCCTCCTGGATGGCCGTCAACAACCGGCCGTTCACCAGCGCCGAGGGCTCGATGTCCAAGCTGTACGCCGGCGAGACCGCCAGGTTCGTCACCGCGCAGGCCATGCAGATCCTCGGCGGCAACGGCTTCACCCGCGAGTACCCGGTCGAGCGGATGCACCGCGACAGCGCCATCTACACCGTGTTCGAGGGCACCAGCGAGATCCAGCGCCTGGTCATCGCCCGGGCGATCTCGGGGGCGCCGATCCGCTGAGCGGCCCGCCCCCCGGGACACGAACGGCCCGGCGGTGGCGGCACCCACCAGTACCGCCGCCACCGCCGGGCGCTCCGCCGCGCCGGGCGGCCCGTCAGCGGGCCGCCCAGAAAGTCAGCCCGGCGGCGGCCGCCCCCACCAGTGCGCCAACCGCCGTCTGGGCCCGGGTGTGGTCCCGCAGGACCACGCGGGACCACCCCACCAGCGCCACCCCGGGCAGGGCCAGCAGCCACCACGGGCCGAGCGCGACCGCGGTGCAGACGATCGCGCCGCACAGCACCGCGGTGTGCACCGACACCTTCCACCACACCGTGATCACCATGATCGGCACCAGCGAGGCGAACATCGCCAGCACCATCGCCGTCATGTCGGCCGGGGCGTCCAGCCACACCATCGCCAGCAGGCTGACCAGCACCGAGCCCATGACGAACGGGAGCACCACCAGACGGCGCCGGCGCCGGCCGACGTGCCGGTCCTCGATGCTGCCGCGGCGCATCCCGCTGCGGATGAACCAGGTCGGTATCACGGCCGCGAACAGCGCCGCGAACACCGCCCAGCCCAGGCCCGACCAGCCGTAGCGGACCACGCCGATCAGCGGCAGCACCACGATGATCACGTTCTTCGGCTCGACCCCGTCGGTGATCCGGCGGGCCCAGCCGCTCGCTGCGGGAGGGGCGTCCTCGGCCTCGATGGCGGGGCTGGAGGTCGACATGCTGCTCCTTCGGTCGGGACGGGGCCCGTTCGGTGATCAGATCACCAGCGATTGTTCAGCACCGCCGAACCGCCGGGTACCCGGCTAGAACTCGGGTTCGCGGCGCTCCAGGAACGCGGCCAGGCCCTCCCGGACGTCTGGGGACGTCCGGGACGCGCGCTCCCAGGGGGCCAGGGCGGCCGCCGCGTCCGCCGGGCCGGCGGCCAGTACGGCCTTCACCGCGCCGATCGTCTGCGGCGAGCGGCGGGCCAGCAGCCGGGCGAACTCCCGCGCGCGGTGGTCGAGTTCGGCGGACGGGACGACCTCGTCCAGCAGACCGAACAGCTCCGCGCGGGCGGCCGGCAGCAACGCGCCGGAGAACAGCAGGTACTTGGCCCGGGCCGGGCCGACCAGCGCGGCCAGCCGCAGCGTCGGGACCGCCGGGTAGACCACGCCCAGCTTCGCCGGGGTGATGCCGAGCCGGGCGTCCTCGGCGGCCAGCCGAAGGTCGCAGGCCAGCGCCAACTGGCAGCCGCCGCCCACGCAGGCGCCGCGCACCACCGCCAGGGTCGGGCGCGGGAACGCCGCCAGCGCCTCCTCCGCGGCCACGTTCCCGGCGTGGTAGGCGTCGGCGGACGCCGGGTCGGCGTACACCTCGGCCAGCTCGGCGATGTCCGCGCCCGCCGAGAACGCGCCGCCCGCACCGGTCAGCACCAGCACCCGGACGTCCGGGCGGGCGGCCAGCACCGCCAGCACCCGCGGCAGCGCCCGCCACATCGCGCCGGTCACCGCGTTGCGCCGCTCCGGGCGCTCCAGCAGCAGCGTGGCCACCCGGTCCGGGCCGACCCAGCAGCGCAGGCCCGCCGCGCCGGTGGGCAGTTCGACGTCCCCGGGGCCCCGGCGGTCGAGCGGATGGGTGGTGCGCGCGGGCACGGTGGGCATGGCGGGCCTCTCGGGGGACGGTGCCGGACGGGCCGTCAGCCTTTCACGCGGGCGCGGGGCGGGCCATGTGATCCGCGTCAACCGGGCGGCGGGGTGGGGGCGGTGCTCGCGGGGCGCCGAGGACGGCGGGCGGCGGGTCAGCGGGCGGCGAGGGCGGCGGGTCAGCCGGCGGTGGTGCGGGCGGCCCGCCACTCCGGGGCCAGCATCGACCAGACCTCCAGGTCCAGCCGGACGCCCAGGTGCTCGGTGTGGCCCCGCAGGGTGCCGTCCAGCGTCATGCCCAGGCGCCGGGCGACGGCCCGGCTGCGCAGGTTGACCGTGCTGTTCCACCACTCGGCGCGGTACAGGCCGCGTTCGAGCAGCGCGTAGTCCAGCAGGTGGCGGACGGCGGCGGAGACCAGGCCGCGGCCCTGCCCGGCCGGCTCGGTCCAGACGCCGATCTCGCAGACCCCGCCCGCCGCGTCGAACTGGACGAACATCACGCCGCCGACCAGCGTTCCGCGCAGCCATATTCCGTGGATCCGGCCGGTGTCGGCGGCCTGCTTCTCGGCGAACTTCTGCAGCGTCGCGCGGGCGGAATCCGGATCGGTGCTGCGGGTCGCCCACGGAATCCACGGATCGATCCCGGCCCGGGCCCGGTCCATGTGCTCCAGGAACTCCGCGGCCTGCCACGGTTCCAGCGGGCGCAGTTCGGCGTCCTCGGCGAGCGCTACGGCGTACATCGGCATCCCCTCGGGTACATAACAAACGTTTGGTAGGTACCCTAGCGCGCATGACTCCACCCGCACGGGGCGATCACGAAGCCCGCCGGCGCGACGTCTCGGAGGCGGTGCGGCGGGTGCTCGCCGACCGCGGCTTCGGCGGACTGACCCTGCGCGCGGTGGCCGCCGAACTCGGCGCCTCCACCGGCCTGCTCACCCACTACTTCCCGCACAAGCGGGCGCTGGTCGCCCACGCGCTGGAGGTCCTCGACCAGCAGGCCGCCGAGCGCCACCGGCCCGCCACCGAGGCCGCCGCCGGCGCCCGCGGCCTGCCCGTGCTGCGCGCCGTGCTGCTCGACGTCCTGCCGCTGGACGCGCAGGGGGCCGCCGACAACCGGGTCTGGGTCGGCTCCTGGGACGCCGCCCTCGGCGACGACGCGCTCACCGCCGAGCACGCCGAGCGCTACCGCCGGGCCCGCCGGCGGATGGCCGAACTCTGCGCGGAGGCCCAGGAACTCGGCGAACTGCCCGCTGGCCGCCCGGCCGAGGACCTCGCCGCGCGGGCGCAGTCCTTCGTCCTCGGGCTGGTGGTGCAGGCGCTGTTCGCCCCCGCGGAGTTCCCGCCGGCGCGCCAACGCGCACTGCTGGACGGGTTCCTGGCGGACCTGGCGGCGGGGGAGGAGTGAACCCCGCCGGGAACGGGCAGGCGGGGCGAGACGGTGGGCCGGTGCGTGCCGGGTGCGGTGCGGGAGGGCTCGTCCGGTGGTGTCGCGGCCGGTCGGAGTGTGTGGGCGCCCCCAGCAGGATTCGAACCTGCGACCTACCGCTTAGAAGGCGGGTGCTCTATCCGCTGAGCTATGGGGGCCGGGGTGCTGACGTCGGCCCGCTTGCCGGGCCTGGGCCGGGACGGGATGTTCCGGGACAGGATACGGGTGTTCAGTTCCGCCCCCTGGACTTCGAAGACCGGACCGGGGTGTGTCGGCCTCCGCGGGGCGGTCCGATAATCGCAGGTAGTCCCGTGGAGTGCAGCGGTCTACCGGCTCTCGGAGCGGGACGTTGTGCAGTCGTTACGGGGCTGCGACCCCACCCGTTATGGATTCGGCGGGATCAATCGCCCGGCACGGGCCGCGGGTGGGGGCGCGTTTAGGGGTTCCATCGGTCGGATGACATGGACGGGGCGAGTCGCGGGCCACCCGTTCGTGGTTTCGCCGCTGGACCCGGGGTGTCCGGAGGGTGTGCGGGCGGTCACCGGAAGGGGTGGTCGGCGCAGGTGTCCGAACGGTCCTTGCGGTGGACGGGGTGCGGGGCCGGGGTCTGGCCGGGGTCGGATCGGGGCCGGGGGAGCGCGGGGCGGGTCCGGATGCGGGCGCAGGGCGGCATTCGTCCGGGGTGCCCGGATTGTTGTCGTGGGCACGGCATTCAAATGGTCAATTTCCGACCGAAAAGCGCGTGAATTCACTCGCTGGAGTTACCCCGGTTTTCCACAGGGCCGGGTTTTCCACAGGGGCGCGGAAGGCCCTGGTGCGGATTTTCCGGAAGGCGGAGGATCTTTCCCGGCGGGGATTCCGCCGGGAGAGACCGTCGGCCGCCACGGCCGGGAGCGGAGGAGTCGGAATGGACGAGGCACTGGTGACGATGGTCGGCAACGCCGCGTCGGGCGTGACGTACCGGGAGACGTCCGGCGGGGTGCCGGTGGCGAACTTCCGGCTCGCCGCGCGGGAGCGGCGCTACGACCGCGAGCGCGGCGACTGGACGGACGGCGAGACGACCTGGGTGACGGTGGTGGCCTGGCGGCGGCTCGCGGTCAACCTGGTCAGTTCGGTGAACAAGGGGGATCCGCTGCTGGTGAGCGGGCGGCTGCGGGTCCGCGAGTGGGGTGAGGAGGGGAGCCGGCGGACGGAGGTGGAGATCGAGGCCCGTTCGGTCGGCCACGACCTGGTGCGGGGCACCTCGGTGTTCCGGCGCGCGCTGGAGGGCAAGTCGGAGCCGGTGCGCGGCGGTTCGGCGGCCGTCTCATCCGCGCCCGCGTCCGTGCCTGCGTCTGCGTCCGTGCCCGCGCGTGTGCCCGCGTCGGCGGAGGGCGGGCAGCGGGCGGTGCGGCTGGTGGAGGAGGCGGTTCCGGACTGGATCGTGGCGGCGGTCGCGGCCCGGCGCCGGGCGGAGGAGGCCGCCGAGACCGGGGGCGGGGCCGGTGGGGTGGCTGGGGAAGGGGGTGCGGATGTGGCGGAGGGGGTTCTGAACTGACCTAATCGGGGCACTTCTTGAGCCGGGGAGTGCAATCCTGATTGCCGCGGAGGCGCCTCGTGGCTTTATGTCGACTCATCAACTCGCTCCGGCAACCAGCTCCTTGATAACAGAACAGCCACGATATTGTCCTGATTCGCTACGGGCCTGGAGCGGTCGGGTCGTGTCAATAGGATGCGTCTGGTCCACACACGTGCAGCGGTGCCACAGGGGGTGCCGCTTTGCAGGGGGCGGGTTGCCAGAAGGCACGTCGCCGCCCGGAGGGATCCCACATGTTCCACAAGCAGGGGCGGGCCGTCTCCCGCATCGTCGCTGTCATGCTCACGTCCGGCCTCGCGGTCGGTTCGGGCCTGCTCGCGGCCGGTACGGCGGCTGCGGTCGACCCCGCCACGGGGGTCAAGGCGAAGCTGGACGGCGGCATCCGTTACGGGGAGCAGATCGAGCACGAGGTCCGCCCCGGTCGCTGGCTCCCGGTCACCGCCGGGCAGTTCAGCCTCAAGGTGATCGGCACCGACACCGTCCTCCAGGTGTACTGCATCGACCTGCTCAACGACACGCTCAAGGACGCGACCTACCACGAGACCGACTGGGCCTCGACCTCGCTGTCCCAGCCGGAGAAGGCCAAGGCCAAGGCAGGCCCGAAGATCCAGTGGCTGCTGGAGCACTCCTTCCCGAACGTCGACGAGGGCGCGCTCAGCAAGGCCTCCGGCATTGCCGGGCTCACCAAGGACGACGCCGCCGCGGCCACCCAGGTCGCGATCTGGCACTACTCCGACCCGAACGTGCCGACCAAGCAGAGCGACGACCACGAGAAGACCAAGAAGTTCACCGACTGGCTGATCGCCCAGGCCGACGCCAAGGGCGGCGCCGAGGAGCCGAAGCCCTCGCTGGCCCTCAACCCCGGCTCCGGGGCCGGCAAGAGCGGTGACCTGCTCGGCCCGATCACCGTCACCACCGGCGGCACCACCGACAACGTCACCGTCGCGCTGGACAAGAAGGGCACCGACGCGGGCGTCACCCTCGTCGACAAGAACGGCGCCGCGGTGAAGAACGCCAAGAGCGGCGACCAGCTGTTCGCCAAGGTCCCGGCCGGCACCGACGCGGGCACCGCGACCGTCAACGCCGACGCCACCGCGACCATCAAGATCGGCCGGGCCTTCGTCGGCGACGACAACGGCAAGCACAGCCAGACCCTGATCCTGGCCGGTGCCGACAAGGTCAAGGTCAACGCCCTCGCCACGCTCTCCTGGGCACCGCAGGGCGCGGTGCCGACCGCGGACGCCGCGATCGACTGCACCAAGGGCGCCCTGGTGGTCACCCTCGGGAACAAGGGCGACCAGCCCGCGACCTTCAAGGTCGGCGGCAAGGAGTACACGGTCAAGCCGAACGGCACCGAGGCCGTGACCCTGCCGGTCGAGGAGGACACCAAGTACGACTTCACCGTCACCGGCCCGGGCGGCTTCTCCAAGCAGTTCACCGGCCTGCTGAACTGCAAGACCGACAGCGCCACCCAGACCCCGACGCCGTCCGCCTCGGCCCCGGCCTCCCCGGCGCCGTCGCCCAGCCCGACCGGCCCCGAGCTGGCCTCCACCGGTGGCGGCATGGGCACCGGCCTGACCGCCACCCTGGCCGGCGTGCTGGTCGTCGCCGGCGGTGCCGCGGTCTACGGCATGCGCCGCCGCGGCCGCCACAGCCGCACCTCCTGAACGACGAGCTGAAACCCGCCCGGCCTCCGCGCCGGGCGGGGGACGGCCCCGCCGCCCGCCCGGGCGGCGGGGCCGTTCGCGTACCGGGCCCCCGCAGCCGGCGGCCCGGCGGGCCCGCGGGCGCCCAGCCGGGCGTTCGGGGCGGTCCCGGCCTTACGGCACAATGGAAGGCTGCAAGCCGATTACTCACGACGACGCCGGAGCGATCTCAACGTGGCGGAATACATCTACACCATGCGCAAGGTGCGCAAGGCACACGGCGACAAGGTCATCCTTGACGACGTGACGCTCAGCTTCCTCCCCGGGGCGAAGATCGGCGTCGTCGGCCCCAACGGCGCCGGTAAGTCGACCGTGCTGCGGATGATGGCGGGCCTCGACCAGCCCTCCAACGGCGACGCCTTCCTCTCGCCGGGCTTCACCGTCGGCATGCTCCAGCAGGAACCCCCGCTGGACGAGTCCAAGACGGTCCTGGAGAACGTCCAGGACGGCGTCAAGGAGATCAAGGCCAAGCTCGACCGGTTCAACGAGATCGCCGAGCTGATGGCGACCGACTACTCGGACGAACTGCTCGCCGAGATGGGCACCCTCCAGGAGGACCTGGACCACGCCAACGCCTGGGACCTCGACGTCCAGCTGGAGCAGGCCATGGACGCCCTGGGCTGCCCGCCCGGCGACTGGGCGGTCACCAAGCTCTCCGGCGGCGAGCGCCGCCGCGTCGCGCTCTGCAAGCTGCTGCTGGAGCAGCCCGACCTGCTGCTGCTCGACGAGCCCACCAACCACCTGGACGCCGAGTCGGTGAACTGGCTGGAGCAGCACCTGGAGAAGTACCCCGGCACCGTCGTCGCCGTCACCCACGACCGGTACTTCCTGGACAACGTCGCCGAGTGGATCCTCGAACTCGACCGCGGCCGCGCCTACCCGTACGAGGGCAACTACTCCACCTACCTGGAGACCAAGCAGACCCGCCTCAAGGTCGAGGGCCAGAAGGACGCCAAGCGCGCCAAGCGGCTCAGGGAAGAGCTGGAGTGGGTCCGCTCCAACGCCAAGGGCCGCCAGGCCAAGTCCAAGGCCCGCCTGGCCCGCTACGAGGAGATGGCGGCCGAGGCGGACAAGATGCGGAAGCTGGACTTCGAGGAGATCCAGATCCCGCCGGGCCCGCGCCTGGGCAGCGTCGTCATCGAGGTCGATGACCTGCACAAGTCGTTCGGCGACAAGATCCTGATCGACGGCCTGAGCTTCACCCTGCCGCGCAACGGCATCGTCGGCGTGATCGGCCCCAACGGCGCCGGCAAGACCACCCTGTTCAAGATGCTCCAGGACCTGGAGACGCCGGACAGCGGCACCGTCAAGGTCGGCGAGACCGTCAAGATCAGCTACGTCGACCAGACCCGCTCCAACATCGACCCGAAGAAGACCCTGTGGGAGGTCGTCTCCGACGGCCTCGACTGGATCAACGTCGGCCAGGTCGAGATGCCGTCCCGGGCGTACGTGTCCGCGTTCGGCTTCAAGGGCCCGGACCAGCAGAAGCCGGCCGGCGTGCTCTCCGGCGGTGAGCGCAACCGCCTCAACCTGGCGCTGACCCTCAAGCAGGGCGGCAACCTGCTGCTCCTCGACGAGCCGACCAACGACCTCGACGTCGAGACCCTGTCCTCGCTGGAGAACGCGCTGCTGGAGTTCCCCGGCTGCGCCGTGGTCATCTCCCACGACCGCTGGTTCCTGGACCGGGTGGCCACCCACATCCTCGCCTACGAGGGCGAGAGCAAGTGGTTCTGGTTCGAGGGCAACTTCGAGTCCTACGAGAAGAACAAGGTCGAGCGCCTCGGTGCCGACGCGGCCCGCCCGCACCGCGCCAGCTACAAGAAGCTGACCCGCGACTGACACCCGGGCGCAACCCCGGCCCGGCAGACTGCCCCCGCGGGCGGGCTGCCGGGCCGCCCGCCCGTAGGCTGCCCGCACGGATACCCACGGGTACGGAGAATTCGAGGAGAACGCCGTGGCTCGCCACATCTACGCCTGCCCCCTGAGGTGGTCCGACATGGACGCCTTCGGCCACGTGAACAACGTGGTCTTCCTGCGCTACCTGGAGGAGGCCCGGATCGACTTCATGTTCACCCAGGCCGCCGAGGCCGGTGCCGGTGAGTTCGCGGGCGGCTCGGTGGTGGCGCGCCACGAGATCGACTACAAGCGGCCGCTGGTGCACCGCCCCGAGCCGGTCACCATCGAGACCCGGGTGACGAAGATCGGCGGCGCCTCGCTGACCGTCTCCTACGAGATCAAGGACGTCGCCGCCGACGGCACCGAGACGGTGTACGTCACCGCCTCCACCGTGGTCGTCCCCTACAACCTGGCCGAGGGCCGGCCGCGCCGGATCAGCCCCGTCGAGCGGGAGTTCCTGAGCCGCTTCATGGACGAGCAGCCCGCCGGCTGCGCCGCCTGACGGGACGAGCCGACACCCGCCGCTGACGAAACGAGCTGACCCCGGTGACCGTGCAGACCCGACTCGACCTCGCCGACCGGCGGGAGGGCGCCGACCTGAGCGCCTTCCTCGGACGGCTGCTGCGCTTCGACCGGGCCGCGGCGGTCCGGCTCCAGGCGGTGCCGGGCGCGGACGGCGGCGGGGTGCTGGCGGTCTTCGGCCGGCTGCCGCTCGGCGGGGCCGCGGTGCTCGCGGTCCGCACCGTGCGGCTGACCGGGCTCGACACGGCCGCCGACCTGACCGTCTCCGCCGGGCAGCTGCTGGAGTCGGTGGACGAGGCGGGTGCCGCCCTCGGGCTGCCCGCGCCGGTCACCGGTCCGTCCTGGGCCGGGCTGCTCCCGCCGCGCTCCGGCTGGCAGCCGCTCGGGCAGCCGCCGGTCGACCGGGTGGTCGGCGAAGTGCTCGCCGCCGTCGAGGAGTTCAAGCGGCGCACCGCCGAGGTGCCGGACCACCACCGGACCAGGCAGGCGGTCGACGCGATCGCCGACGAGATCTGGTCCCGGCCGCTGGGCGCCGCCGAGGGCCTGCCGCTGCGGGCCGCGCACGCCGCGCACGCGATCGGGTTCCTGCGCCCCGGCACCCCGCTCTCCGCCCACCGGACCGGGGCCTGGCTGCGGCTGGACGCGCCCGCCGGGTCCGTCGTGCTGCGCACGGCGGCCGCGCCCGGTGCGGGCCTGGGGCTCAGCCCGCTGGGCTGAACCGTGCCGCGGGGCCGCGACGCTCCGGGCTGCGACGCTCCGGATCTCAGCGCTCCGGCGGGGTGTTCAGCCCGCGGTGTTGATCATCGAGGCGGCGGCGTACGTCATGTAGTTCCACAGCTCGCGGTCGGCCTCGGCGGGCAGCGCCAGCTCGTCCAGGGCGGCGCGCATGTGGCCCAGCCAGGCGTCGTGCGCGGCCCGGTCGACCCGGAACGGGGCGTGCCGCATCCGCAGCCGGGGGTGGCCGCGGCGGTCGCTGTAGGTGCGCGGGCCGCCCCAGTACTGGATCAGGAACAGGGCGAAGCGCTCCTCGGCCGGGCCGAGGTCCTCCTCCGGGTACATCGGGCGCAGCAGCTCGTCCTGGGCGACACCGCGGTAGAAGAGGTGCACCAGCCTGCGGAAGGTCGCCTCGCCGCCGACCTGCTGGTAGAAGGTCTCCTCTTGTGCGGTGGTGGTCTCGCGCCCGGTGTCAGTCACCCGTCCATGGTCGCAGACGCCGACGGGGGCCGTACACCGGGACTTCCGGCGTACGACCCCCGTCCCGGGGCGGTGGAGCGGCTACGCGTCGTCCCAGTTGAAGAAGCGCCAGGCGACGGCGCACAGCACCGCCGTGAAGGCGAGCAGGATGCCCATCGCGGGCAGCGCCTCGGCCAGGCCGCCGCCCTGGCTGAGCACCGACTTGGCGGGCACGATCAGGTAGCGCAGCGGCAGCGCCCGGGAGATGTCCTGGAGCCAGCCCGGGGCGAAGTCCAGCGGGATGAACGCGCCGCCGAGGAAGGACATCGGCAGGATGATCAGCTGGTTCATGCCGTTCGCCGACTCCTCGGTCTTCGCCAGCGAGCCGGTGACCAGGCCGATCGACATGAACGCCAGGGTGGCGCAGACCACCAGCGGGAACACCAGCCACCAGTTGCCGGTGAGCTTGAGCCCGAAGTAGTCGATCTGCGCGACCAGCAGGAACAGCGCGGTCTGGGCGAGCGCGACCAGCACGCTGACCAGCACCCGGGCGCCGACGATGGTGCCCGCCGAGATCGGCGCCAGCCGCAGCCGGCGCAGCACCCGCTTCTTGCGCCAGGTGACCAGGGTGAACGACGCGCCGTAGACCGCGCCCATGGCGACGGCGTAGGCGAGCAGGCCCGGGGTCAGGTACTGGATCGGCTTGGTCGAGTCGTCCTCCACCTTGGAGGCGTCCAGGGTGTACTTCGGCGCGACGTTCGAGGCCGCCTGGTTGGCGCCCTGCACCAGGGCGTTGACGATGCCCTGTACGGTGGCGGACTTGACCTGGTCGGCCTGACTGAAGCGGAGCACCAGGGTGCCGTCCGGCTGCTCCGTGACCAGCCCGTCCAGGTCGCCCTTCCTGACCTTGGCGAGGGCGTCCGCCTCGTTCAGGTCGGTGGTGATCTCCAGCGCCTCCAGCGCGCCCTCGGCGTGGGCCCGGGCGTCGTCCAGCACCTTGACCCGGCCGATCTCGGCGACCTTCACGTGGGTGCTGCCGCCGCCCTTGTAGAGGACGCCGAACAGCAGCAGGAACATCAGCGGCAGCGCGAGGGTGAAGAACAGCGTGCCCTTGTCGCGGACGAAGCCCAGCAGCATCACCCGGGAGAGGCCGACGAAGGCGTTGGCCCGCTCGCGCTCGCCCCCGCCGGCGGGCGCGGGGGCCGGAGTACGGGCCTGTTCGGTGGCGGTCATGCCCGGTACTCCCGTCCGGTCAGCTGGAGGAAGACGTCCTCCAGGGTGGCGCCGCGGACTTCGAGGCCGCGCAGCGCGTTCTGCTCGGCCAGTACGGACAGCACCGGCCCGGGCTCGGCGGTGGACAGCGCCAGCGTGACGCTGTCGTCCTCCAGGTTGGTGTACACCGCGCCCGCGGCGGTGAGCAGTTCGCGGGCCAGCTCGGCGCTCAACTGCCCGGACTCGATCCGGACCCGGACGGTGTCGTCGATCTCGCGGACCAGCGCGGCGGGGGCACCGGTCTTCAGCACCCGGCCGTGGTCCATCACCGCGACGCGGTCGCAGAGGATCTCCGCCTCGTCCAGGTAGTGGGTGGTCAGGAGGACGGTGCGGCCCTCGGCGTTGATGTCGCGCAGCAGGTCCCACAGGTTGCGGCGGGCCTGCGGGTCGAGGCCGGTGGTCGGCTCGTCCAGGAACACCAGCTCCGGGTCGTGCACCAGCGCGCAGGCGATGGACAGGCGCTGGGCCTGGCCGCCGGACATCTTGTCGGTCAGCACGTTCGCGGACTCGGTCAGGCCGACCCGCTCCAGCATCGCGTCGGCGGCCTTCGGGCCGATGCCGTAGAACGAGGCGAAGGTGCGGATGGTCTCGCGCGCGGACAGCTTGGTGAAGAACGCGGACGCCTGGAACTGCACGCCGATCCGCGGCAGCAGCTTCGGGTTGCGCGGCCACGGCGACAGGCCGAGCAGCTCGACCCGCCCCTCGTCGGCCTCCCGGATGCCCTCCAGGATCTCCAAGGTGGTCGTCTTGCCGGCGCCGTTCGGTCCGAGCAGGCCGTAGAACTCGCCAGTCCTGACGGAGAGTGAGACCCCGTCCACGGCCTGGACATCCCCGTACCGCTTCCGGATCCCGTCAGCGGTTATTGCATCGCTCATGGGGCGAAGCGTAGGCGGTCGGGGCCGCCCCACGAGCATTTTTGTGCGAATCCTGAGCTTCCGGGACGGCCGGGCGGACGCGGTGGCCCGCGCCGGGGGGCGAACTCCCCCGGCACGGGCCGGTTGTGACGCCGCGTCAGCACGCGGTCCGGCTGCCCGGCTGTCGGGCGGGCCGACTGTCGGGCGGGCCGCCGGTGCGGGGTCAGGCCAGGTGCACCGTGATGGTGGTCCAGGCGCCGACGTGGATCCGGTCGCCGTCGTTCAGCGGGATCGCGGTGTGCGGCGGCAGGGTGTCCGGACTGCCGTTCATGGTGGTGCCGTTGGTGGAGTCCTGGTCGACCACCACCCAGCTGCCGTCCGGCTGCTCGGCCAGCAGGGCGTGGTGGTGCGAGGCGCCCGGGTCCTCCGGGGCGACCGACAGGTCGATCTCCGGCACGGTGCCGCGCTGCTGGCTGCGCCGCCCGATCCGCAGCTGGCCGCGGCCGGTCAGCGGGATCCGCCGCTCCGAGGTGTACTGCGGGAAGTACAGGCCGGCCGCCTCCGGGCCGCTGCGGGTCATCATGTCGGTGAAGTAGTCGTGGTCGGGCGCCACCACGGCGAACCAGGTGGACCGCTGCTGCGGCGCGCCGCCCGGCTGCCCGGGCGGGGTGAGCCGGAACGACGTCCCGGAGTCCGGGCCGGGCTGCGAGCGGTGGCCCGCCGGGGGAGCGGACGGCTCGGCGTACACCGGGCCGGTGCGCTCGTAGTCGACGTCCGGGAACCCCGCGGCCGAGGGCTTGTCGAACGACGGCGCGGACGGCGCGGAGGCCGCGGCCTGGGCGGCCTGCGCACCCGGGTAGCCGGGCCGCTCGTACGGCGACGGCTGCTGGTGCTGCTGCGGGGCGTGCTGCTGCGGCTGCTGGTGCTGCTGCTGGGGACGCTCGTACAGCGACTGCGGCGACTGCTGTGACTGCTGTGACTGCGACGGCTGCTGCTGGGCGTGCGGCTGCTCGTACGGGGCCCGCTGCTGCTCGTACGGCTGCTGGTGCTGCTGCGGCTGCGGCTGCGGACGCTCGTACGGCGACTGCGGCGGGGCCGGCGGGTCGAACCCGGTCGGCGGGGCCGGGGGCGCGGCGGCGGGCGGCGGGAAGCCGTAGCCCTGCTGCTGCTGTTGCTGGTGGTGATGCTGCTGCTGCGGGGCGGGCGCGGTGCCCGGCGGGCGGGCGGAGGTGGCCAGGTTGTAGTCGTAGCCGCACTCCTCGCAGTACCGGCCGGTCTGCGGGCTGCGGCAGATCGGGCAGGTGACCAGGCCGGTGGTGGCCGGGGGCGGTGGCGGAGCGCCGTACGGGCCGGGGGCACCGGGCCCGCCGGGGGCGCCCGCGGCGGGCCCGGTGGGCGTGCCGGCGGGCGGCGTCTGGGTGCGGCGCGGCTCGAAGTAGCCGCCGCCACCGGCCGGGGTGCCGGACGGCGGGGTGCTGCCCGGGCCGACCGGCGGGTAGCCGGAGGAGGTGTACGCGGGCGGGGCCGACGGCGGCGCGGCGGGGCCGCCGGGGCGGTGCTGGCCGCCGGCGGGCTGGCCCTGGGCACCGGGCTGGCCCTGGGCGCCGGGCTGGGCCGGACCGTTCGGAAAACCGGGGATCGCCAGGCCGGGCGGCGGCGTCATCGGGAAGCCGCAGTAGTCGCACCAGTCCTCGGCCTGTGACTCGTGTCCCCTAGGGCAGATCGGCATCAGGTCCCCACTCCAGCAGGTTCGGGTCCGGCGGGTGTCCGGCTCACTTCTTCACGCGCACGGTCTTGGTCGACCGGGTCTCGAGTGTCATCGAGTCGGCCTCGCTCACGTTCTTACGGAACCGAACGGTACCCTCCCGTTCGTCGACCACGTCCACCACCTTCCGCAGCAGCTTGAGGGTGCCCTCGTTGCCGCTGGCGTATGCGAGCCGGACGGCGGCTCCCAGCTCGGCGGTGGCGCGGTCCAAGTCGCCCGCCCGGTGGGCCTCCAGGCCGCCGCGGATGGCGTCGGCCAGCTCGGCCTGCCCGGTGTAGTGCGCGACCTGCGGGTTGATCCGGGTCGAGGAGGCCAGGTCGTCCGTCCACACGGCGCGCACCAGCCCCTGGCCGAGCACCTCGGCGGTGCCGTCGGGGTGCGGCAGGACCAGGCTGATCCGGGCGGCCAGCATCTCGCTGTCGACGGCGGCGGCCGGGACCTCCACGCACACGTGGTAGTCGCGGGACTCGTCGCCCCAGGAACCGGTCGGGTAGTCCCCGGCCCGGGTGCCCGCGTCGGTGCGGCGGCCGGTGAGGTCCTCGACGGCGGGGGCGGCCTGCTTGACGAACTTCACCCGGGCGTTCGCCGGTGTCCACACCCGCAGGGCGACGTCGGCGACCTGCTTGCCCATGGTGGCGGACATCATCGCGCGGAAGTCCTCGGCCAGGCCGGAGGACTCGGCGACGATGTCGACGGTGCCGAGCAGCGCGGAGGATATCTTCCGCAGCTCGGCTACCTCCCAGTCGGTGCCGACGCCGCGGCAGTCGGCGGTGAAGTACCCGGAGGCGGCGTCCAGGGCGTGTTGCAGGTCGGCGGGCCGCTCGTGCTCGTTGCGCCCGTCGGTGAGCAGGACGGCGTGCCGGATGGACGCCTCCGGGCGGGAGGCGAACAGCTGTCGCGCCTTGGTGATCCAGCTGCCGATCGCCGTGCCGCCGGACGGCCTGAGCCGGCGCAGCGCGTCCTTGGCCTGCTCGCGGGTGGACCGGTCGGCGACGGCGAGCCGGCCGTCGCCCGGGTAGACGTCACCCGCCTCGTGGGTGCCGGCGACCACCGCGAAGGCGACGCCGTCGCGGAGCTCGTCGATGGCGGCGGCGGTGGCCTCGCGGGCGTGCCGCATCTTGCCGTCCGGGTGCTCCATGGAGCCGGAGCAGTCGATCACCAGGACCACGGCGGCGTCCGGCCCGGAGACGCCGATCGGGCGCCCGCCGGAGGTACCGCCGCCGGTCGCGGTCACCGTGACGATGGCGTTGACCTCCCGGGCGCCCTGGGCGAGGTACTCGTTCTGGAAGACGTCGACGTCGAACCGGGGCGCGTCTGGCTTGGACAACGAGGCCATGCGGAGAGCTCCTGTCGAGGGCGCGGAGGGTCGGAAGGTCAGTTCCCGGCCGGTCCGGCACCCGGCGCCCCGGCCGGCGCGGCGGCATCGGGCACGGTGGCGGTCGGCGCGGCGGCGGGCAGCGGCGGGACGACGGGTGCGGGCGGTGCGGCCGGCGGGGTGACGGGCGCGGGCGGGGCGACGGGTGCGGGCGGTGCGGCCGGCGGTGCGGCGGGGGCCGCCGGAACCGCGGCGGCGACCGGGCGCAGCGGGACGGTGGCGTCCGGGTCGGCGGCGCGCGGCAGCGGCACGTCGAGCAGGGTGGCGTCGTGGACGGCGGGCGCGGTCGGCGGGTCGATCGGCAGCACCGCGACGGTGATGTTGTCGTGCCCGCCGCGCTCGACCGCGAACCGCACCAGCTCCTGGGCGGTGGCCAGCGGTTCGGTGCGGGCGTCGGTCCGGACGAAGAACGCCAGGTCGGTGGCGGCCTCGGCGTAGTTCCACAGGCCGTCGGTGCAGATCAGCAGCACCCCGGGGACGTGCGGGGTGAAGCTGACGGTGTGCGGGTCGAGGTCCTCGGCGTCGGCGCCGAGCCAGCCGGTGATGGCGTGGGCGCGCGGGTCGGCGTACGCCTCGGCCTCGGCCATCAGGTTGGCGGCGACCATCCGGGCCGCCCAGGAGTCGTCCTCGGTGAGCCGGTACGGCTCGGCGGACTCGCGGTCGTCCGGGATCCAGTAGGCGCGGGTGTCGCCGACCCAGCCGATGGTGACCAGGCCGCCGGAGCTGACCGCGCTCACGTAGGTGCAGGCCGGCGCGTTGCTGTGCCGGCCGTCGGGGGCGGTGCCGTCGTGGGCGAGCGCGGTGACGGCCCGGTTGGCGGCGCCGATCGCCTCGCGCATCGCCTGTCCGGGCTCGCGGCCGACCGCCAGCGCGGCGACCAGCGAGTCGGCGGCGGCGGTGACGGCGGCGGCGGACGCCTCGTCCGGGCGGGACGAGGAGGACACCCCGTCGCAGACCACGGCGAGCACGGCGGACGCCCCGTCCGGGCCCTCGGCGGCGGCGACGGTGAACGCGTCCTCGTTGCGGTGGTGCCGCAGGCCGCGGTCGGAGACCGCCGCGACACCGGTCAACTCCAGCTCCTGGTGGTCGCGTTCGCGCGGCTGGGCCTGCCCGCAGCGCTGGCACCAGCCGTCCGCGAGCTCGGCGGAGCCGCAGTGCGGGCAGCTGGGCACGACGGGCAGGTCGCGCAGGGTCGGCGGTCCGGTCAGGGCGGTGCCGCAGGCCCCGCAGAAGGCGTCCTGGGGCCCCAGCGGTTCGGCACAGTTCGGGCACTCGGTCTGCTGCGGCATGCTCACACCCATGTCCTGGGGCGGGCCCGGTTGGCCCGTTCCACCCACTCGATCCTCGTCTCGGCCCGGTCGGACAACCGCGCCAACATTCGGTAGGAGTGTTCCAGGGCGAGCCTCAGTTCCCGTTCCGCGGCGGGATGTCCCAGCACGGTCAGCGTGGCGGGCTTCCCGGCGGCCCCCGCCAGCACCCAGTTCAGCGCCGAGTCCAGTACCTCGACGGCGAGTTCCTCGTGCCGCCGGGCGTCCAGGGTCAGCGCCGCCAGCCGGTCGGAGCTTTCGGCGAGCTCGGCGGCCAGCGGCTCGGTGGCGGCCCGGCCGCGCAGCCGGGCCCGGACCGCGCCGATCCGGGCGGCGGTCCAGTGCGCGGAGCTCTCCGGCACGGCCTCCAGCGCGGCGACCGCGCCCGCCCGGTCGCCGTCCGCGAGCCGGACCCGGGCCAGCCCGAACGCGGCGCTCACGAAGGACCGGTCCACGGTGCCGACCAGGGCGTAGTACCCGGCGGCGGCCGCGGTGTCGCCGAGCAGCTCGGCGCAGACCGCGAGCGCCAGCTTGGGCGCGCTCTCGCCGGGGAACGCGTCGTACAGCGCCTCGAAGGAGTCGCGGGCCTCGGCGGCCCGGTCGGCGGCGAGCGCGGTCAGCCCCCGGTGCCACACCACCCGCCACTCGCCGGGGTGCTCGGCCTCCAGGGCGGCCAGCACCCCGGCGGCGGCCGCGGCGTCGCCGAGCTCCAAGTGGGTGCGCAGCTCCCGCAGCCGCAGCTCGGTCGAGCCGGCGCCGGCCGCCCGGAGCACGGCCAGCGCCTCGGCGGGCGCGGCGGGCAGCGCCGCCAGCAGGCCCGCGTTCGGGTCGGCCGGGTCGGCCAGCGGCGCGGGCAGCGCCAGCGCGGCGGCCCGGGCCTGCGGCGGACGCTCGGCCAACTCGGTGTCGACCACCCGCAGTTCCGGCCCGAACAGGGTGGAGGGCGCGGGCCTGGCCTGCCCGTCCTGCAGGCTCAGCACCTCGCGCAGCACACCGATCAGCTGCCCCGCCATCTCCTCGGCGGAGCCGAACCGGCGGGCCGGGTCCGGATCGGTGGCGCGCACCAGCAGGCGGTGGAAGGACTCGTAGCGGGCGAACACCTCCACCTCGTCCGGGCCCGGCAGTTCGTGCCGCCAGTGGTCGGTGTAGCCGTGGAAGTCGAAGGTCAGCACGGCCAGCGTGCGGGCCACCGTGTACAGGTCGGAGGAGGGCGAGGGGCCGGCGGTGGCGATCTCCGGGGCCTGGTAGCCGACGGTGCCGTAGATCGGGCCGTCGTCGTCGTGCCGGCGGACCGCGCCCAGGTCGATGATCTTGAGCATGTCGTCCGACTGGATCACGTTGTCCAGCTTGAAGTCGCAGTACACCAGCCCGCGGGCGTGCAGGTACCCGAGCGCGGGCAGCGCCGCCAGCGCGTACGCCAGCGCCTGCTCGACCGGCAGCGGCTCGCGCCGCCCGTCCGCGGCGCGGCGCTCGTCGGCGATGTCCTTCAGCGACTTGCCGCCGACGTACTCCATCACGATGTAGCCGTCGGCGACGCCGGTCCGGGCGTCCGGGTGCTCGACGAAGTTGATGATCCGGACGATGTTCGGGTGGTCGACCTCGGCCAGGAACCGCCGCTCGGCGATCGCCACCGCCAGCGCGTCCTCGTCCCCGGTGTCCAGCAGGCCCTTGAGCACCACCCAGCGGTCGTTCACCCGGCGGTCCACCGCCAGGTAGATCCAGCCCAGGCCGCCGTGCGCCAGGCAGCCCATCACCTCGTACTGGCCGCCCACCAGGTCGCCGCGCCCCAGCTTCGGGCTGAACGAGTACGGGGTGCCGCACTTGGTGCAGAAGCCCTCCGGGCGGCCCGGCCGCCCGTCCTTCTCCCGGCCCACCGGCTGGTCGCAGCGCGAGCAGAAGCGCTTGCGCTCCGGCACCTCCGGGTTCGCCAGCACCGCCCGCGCCGGGTCCGCGGCCGGCACCGGGGCGATCGCCACCAGGCCCGCCCCCAGGTTGCCGCGCCGGGCGGTGCCCGTGCCGCCCCGCGAACTGCGCACCGACACCGAACCGCCGCGCGCCGAACGGCTCGACCGGGACCGGCCGGCCGAACCGCGCGAGGCACCCGAGGCACCCGGGCCGGACGGCGCGGAGCCGGACGGGGCCGGACCGGGGGACACCGGGCCGGAGGACGCCGGGCCGGACGGGGTGGAACCGCTGCGCGGCCCGGGGAGCGGGGCGGGTGCTTTCACGGCATGTGCGGCGGCGAGGCCGCACTCGTCGCAGTAGCCGTCCGGGTCGACGGTGCCCGGGCAGTCGCCGCGCCCGCACGGACCACCGGGAGCGGGGGCGACGGAGGCCGCCGAGGGGGTGGTGCCCCGTTCGGGGGCGAGGCCGCACTCGGTGCAGTACCCGTCGGCGTCGATCTCCCCGGCGCAGCCCGTGCGGGCGCATGCGTCAGCCATCGGTGTCCTCCCCCTGCTCGGTGTCCTGGACCTGCGGCGACGGCGTTTCCGGTTCCTGACGCGCCTGCGGTGGCGACTGCCGTTCGGACGCGCGCAGCGCCTGCTGGAAGCGGCCGACCGCCTCGGCCGCCGCCCGCAGGTCGCACGGGGCGCTCCAGAGCAGCCAGCGCGCCTTCTCGAAGCGCTCGACCACCTCGGGGTCCTCGGCCAGGCCGAGCCGGGCGGCCATCGCCTTGTACGCCTCCAGCCGTCCGCGCAGCTCGGCCCGGACGGCGAGCGGCTGGGCGACCTCGGTGAGCGACTGCCGGGCCCGGCCGAGTTCCTTGGCGGCGGCGTCCTCCAGCGCGTCCAGCAGCGGGCCGAGCCGGTACCACTGGCCGGTCTGCTGGAACTCGACGGCCTGCCCGATCGCCTCGCGCAGCCCGGAGTGCGGGCCGGGCACGGCGGGCACCTCGGTCGAGGCGATCTTCGCCAGCACCTCGCCGCGGGCCCGGCGGGCCTCGGCGAGCGTCAGGTCGGCGCGCTGGAGCAGGTCGGCGACCTGCTGGAGCCGCTCGTGGGACTCGTCGCGCAGCCGCAGCAGCCCTTCCAACTCGACGCGTATGTCGTCCAGTCGGCGCCCCATCCGGTCGAACCCGGCGGTGTCGACGACGCCGATGGGGGAGGCCCAGGTGGTGCCCTCGTCGGCCCGGCCGCGCTGCGCGGGCACCCGGCTGGGACGCCACAGCGCGAGTGGGTCGGCCACCACCTGGGCGCGCAGCGCGCCCAGGTGGTGGGCCAGGTCGGCGAGGTCGTCGGCCAGCGGGTGCCCGCCGGGGCGCACCCCGACCGAGACCGCGAGCATCTGGACCCGGCCGAGTTCGGCCAGCAGCAGGTCGATCCGGGCGGGCAGCGCCGACCAGACCGCGTCGACGGCGCTCACCACCTCGACCACCACCGCGTACCAGCCGTTCATCCGATCCAGCAGTTCGGCGAGCGTGACCTGCTCCACCAGCCGGGCCGAGGAGCCGAGTTGACCCGACGGGTGGGGCAGCCGCCCGCCGGAGACGGTCACCGAGCGGCCGGAGAGCAGCTCGGCGAGCTCGGCGAGTTCGGCGGCGGTCGGCCGGGTGCGCCGGGAGCGCACCGCGCGGGCGGAGGCCAGCGCCTCCGCGTAGCGGTCGAACAGCGCCCACAGCAGGGCGACGCCGCCCTCGGCGACCTCCCAGCGCTCCCGGGTGCGCCCGGACAGCTCGGCACCGGTCAACAGCCGCAGCCCCGGGTGGTCCTGGAGCGCCAGCAGTGCCGCTTCGACCGCGTCGCGCTCGGCACCCAGCCGGGCCAGCGCGCGATCGACCTCCTCACGGTTCATCACCGGGCGGGTCGTTCCAGCCAACGCGGTTCCTCCTCTCGGCCACGGTCGTGGTGACGGGGCGTCGGTCCTGGGGCGGTCGGAGCGACGGCCCGTGGGCCGCCAGTCTCCCCGACGCCCGGCACCGCACGGACGCCGGTCCCCCGGATTCCCGGTCCGGGAAGGGGAACCGGTCCGGTTCCGTCCCGCCGCCACCGCCGCGGTCACCGCCACCGCCACCGCCGTCACCCGGGCCGTCCGGGCCGTCCGAGCACCGGCCCGCGTCCTGACCGGAGCACCGGCCCGAGCACCGGCCCGAGCACCGGCCCGAGCCTCGGTGGTCACCACGGCCGGTACGGGTCGGGCACCCCCATGCTGGGCCGCAGCCAGGTGTCGTAACTGGCCTGCCAGCCGCCGCCGCGCCACTCGACCAGCACCTGGTTGACCCAGGCGATCAGGTCGGTGTCGTCCTGGTTCATGCCCACGCCCATGTACGTGGGCAGGAAGGACTCCCCGGCCAGCTCCATGGTCTGGTCCTGGGCGACCATCGCCGCCGCCAGCGAACTGTCCGACAGGGTGGCGTCCGCCTCGCCGAGTTCCATCAGCACCAGGCAGTCCAACTGGTTGTCGGGCGTGACGACCGAGGCGGCGCCGTGCGGGTCCGCCTTCAGCTCGGTGTGCGAGGAGGAGTTCAGCGCCGCGCACACCCGCTTGCCGCCGAGCGCCTGCGCCACGCTGGTGGCGTGCGCGGCCTTCGGCGCCACCACCCGCTGGGAGACCTTGAAGTACGGGGCGGAGAAGGCGATCTGCTTCTTCCGCTCGCAGGTGACGGTCATCGCCCGGGCGATCAGGTCGACCTGGTGGTCCTTGAGCACGTTGATCCGGTCGGCGGTGGAGATGGTCTTCAGCACCACCTTGCCCGGGTCGCCGAGCACCGACTTGGCGACGGCGCGGGCCAGGTCGATGTCGAAGCCCTCGATCTTGCCGGTCTGCGAGTCGCGGTAGCCCCAGTTGTAGGCGCTCTGGTCGACGCCGACCACCAGCCGGCCGCGCTTGCGGATCTCCTGGATCTTCGCCCCGACCCGCTGCCCGGGCGGCAGCGACGCCCCGGTGTCGCAGTCGTCCGCCGCGACGCCCGCGACGCCCGCGATGCCAGCGGCACCCGCGACGTCAGCGGCGACCTTCACCGCGACGTCCGCCGCCCGGGCCGGTGTGCCCCCGCCCGCGCCGCCGCCCGCCCCGGCGGCCGGACCGCCGGCGCCCAGCAGGCCCGCCACCAGTGCCGCGACCGCGACCAGTGTTCCGGTCCTCGCCCTGCGCATCCTTCGCTCCCCCCGTTACCGGTACTCGGCCAGTCGGCGCCCGATGCCGCGCACCGTGCCGCCGGCCGCCAGCGCGGCCAGCAGCGCCGCCGCCACCGCCTGGACGGCCAGCCCCCCGTCGACGCCGCCCGCGGCGGAGTCGAACGCGGCCTGCTCGGCCCGTCCGGCCTGCTCCCACTGCTGCTCGGTGGCGTTGAACGCGGCCTCCGCGGTGTCGTCCCGGCCCGGGGCCAGGGTCGTGCGCAGCGTCCCCTCGTAGTCGCCGCCCGCGTCCAGCTCGGCGGCGGCCGCGTGCCGCTGCTGCCACTCGTCGAACCGGTGCTGGGCGTCGGTCAGTTGCCGCCGGGCCCGGTCCGGCGGCGCGACGAGCAGCCCGACCGCCGAACCGGCGCTGTCGGCCGGGCCGGCCAGGGTCCGCGTCAGTTCCTCCCAGCGGTCGTTGTACGCCTCGGTGGCGCCGCGCGAGACCAGGTTGAGGTTCTCCGCGGTGTGCGCCTGCAACGCCACCACCCGGACCTGGTTCAACCGGCGCAGCGGGTCGATGCCCTGGGTGCGGGCCTCGTGCAGGCCGCTGCCGGCCGCCGCGGTGCCGCCGACCGTCCACACCAGCGCGACCAGCACCGCCGCCGAGGCGGCCAACAGCCCGGGGTTGAACACCCGGTTGGTGCGCCGGAACAGCACCACCTGGTAGCGGCCCAGTGCGCCCAGCAGCAGCACCCCCAGCACCAGCGCCGCCCAGGGCACGGCGGCGGCCGCGTCGTAGTCGCCGTCCAGCGCGGCGGCCTCGGTGTCGGCCAGCTGCTGCGCGTTCGGCAGCACGGTCTTCTGCAGGTAGTCGGAGGCGTAGCGCAGGTACGCGCCGCCGAGCGGCAGGCCCTCCCGGTTGATCGCCCGGGCGGTCTCCACCAGGCCCGCGTAGCGCGGCAGTTGCTGGCCCAGCTCGGCCAGCCGGCGCTGCGCGTCGGACGAGGTGCCGCTGCGCGCGGCGGCCTGCGGGATCAGCCGGGACGCGGTCGCCAGGTCGTCCTGGTAGCGCTTGCGCACCTCGGGCGGCTCGGCCGCGGCCATCAGGAAGCCCGCGGCGGCGGTGGCGTCGGCGTCGGCCAGCGAACGGTACAGCTCCGCCGCGTCCTGACTGAGCGGCTCACTGCGGGACGCCAACTGCCGCGCCGCGGCCGCCCGGTCGGCGGACTGCCAGGCCGCCGTGATCCCGAACAGCAGCGCCAGCGCCACCAGCACCGCCCCCGCCGTGCGCAGGCGCCCCGGCGGAGTCCAGGCGGCCAGCCGCAGCCGCGCCAACGACCCGGACAGCGACCCGGACAGTGACCCGAACGACCGCCCCGGCCCCCCGCCCGGCCCCCGGCCCGGCACCGCTCCCGGCGGACGGCCGGGCGGCGGCGCGAGGACGCCCCCCTGTGTCTGTGCGGCCACCGTTCCCCCTCGGCTCCACCGGCCCCGTCTCCGGGCAGTATCACCACGCCCGGCGGCCCCCGGGCCGGAGTTGGTCTGGAGTTCGCCGGGCGGTGACCGATCTGTGCCCCACCGGCCCCGACCTCGCCCGATCCTGCCGCCCGGGCCGGGCCGTCCTCACCCCGATCCGGTCGCTCCGGCCCCGTAGCCTCGTCCCGGCCGTCCCGGCCGTCCCGGCCGTCCCGGCCTCGCCGTTCCGATTCCGGCGTCCGGGCCTGGCCGTTCCCGTTCCTCCGACTTCGCCGCTCCGGACCCGACTTCGTCTGGTCCCGCAGCTACGACTGGGCCCTCCCCGGCCGGAGTCCCACCACCCTCGGCCTGGCCGTCTCCGTCCCGCCGTCCCGGCCGTTCTCGTTCAGCCGTCCTCGGCCCGGCCGTCCCGGCCCCGGTCTCTTCCGACCCTGTTGTCCTGCTGTCCCGGTCACCCTGGCCCTAGTTTGTTCACCTTGGCCTCGTCCCGTCCCGTCCCGGCCGGGTCGCCCTCGCCCCGTAGCCCCGGTCCGACCGTCCCGGCGCCCTCGTAAGCTGGGCGTCATGCGCCTGACCGGAACCGTCACCCCCGACCGCCCGCTGCTCGTCGTCGCCCTGCCCGAGGAGGCCGCGCACTTCGACGGCGGCCTGCCGGTGCTGCTCACCGGCATGGGCAAGCTCAACGCGGCGGCCGCGCTGGCCGGCCTGCTGGGCGGCGGTGAGCGGCCCGCCGCCGTCGTCAACCTGGGCACTGCGGGCGCCCTGCGGCCCGGCCTGGCCGGGACGCACGAGATCGGCCGGGTGCTCCAGCACGACCTCGACACCCCGCTGCTGGAACAGCTCACCGGCCACCGGATGGACGGCCCGATCGACCTCGCCCCGGCCGGCCCGGTGCTCGCCACCGGCGACCGCTTCGTCTCCGCCGACGCCGACCGCGACCTGCTGGCCCGCAGCGCCGACCTGGTCGACATGGAGGGCTACGCGGTCGCCACCGTCGCCCGCCGCGCCCAGCTCCCCGTCCGGCTGATCAAGCACGTCAGCGACGAGGCCGGGGACGGCGCGGTCCGCAGCTGGCAGGAGTCCGTCGACGACTGCGCCCGCCTGCTCGCCGACTGGGCCCGCGCCCACCTCGGCTGACGCCCCGACACCCCGTTCGCCCGGCGGACCCGCGAAAACGCCGGGGCGCCCGTCCGGACCGTTCGACGGTCGGACGGGCGCCCCGGCGGCGTGAGCGGTTACCGGCTCACCGGCGCGGATCAGCTCTGGTACGGGTTGGCACCCGGCGCCGGGTACTGGCCCGGGGCCTGGGCCGGAGCCTGCGGGTACGGGGCCTGGCCGGGGACCGGCTGGTACTGGCCGGGGGCCTGGGCCGGCGGGTACTGGCCGGGGACGCCGGGGCCGCCGCCGAGCAGGCCGCCGGTGAAGGCGTCCATCTCGGTCCGCCAGTAGCGGTGGATGTTCAGGCGGGTCGGCTGCGGCTCGCCCGGGATCAGGAAGCGCAGCGAGCTCCAGAGCGCGTTCCGGCGCACGTCGCTGATCGAGGCGCGGGCCTGGTCGAGCGGGATGACGTGCAGCAGCTCCAGCGGACGGTTGCTGACCCGGGAGGCGCGGTGGATGACGACGACCCGCTGGGTCAGCGTCACGAAGTAGTACTTCACGAACAGCTGGCCGATCAGACCGAACTGCTGGGTCAGCCACGGGCTCGGGCCGGTGACCGTGTGGAAGGTCGTCACCGGACGGTCGTTGGGCTCGATCGCGGCGATCGCCGCGGCGACCTGCTCCTGCATCGTGGACTTGCGGATCGCCATCTGGCGCTGCTCCCGGTACTCCAGGCGCACGCCCCCGTCGGACGCGCTGTGAGCGCGCGACACTAACAACCCCACCGGGCGGGTTCAACGGACAGAACGGGCATCCCCGGCACCGCGGCCGGATGTTCACTCAACCGATACCGGACCAGGGAACTCGTCGGCGCGGTGACGTACCGTCACCTGTGCGGAAGCCGCTGCGGAGGCCCCGTTCCCGGGCCCGGTGCGCGGGCCCGGTGCGCGCGGGCCCCGGTCAGCCGCGCACCGACAGGTGCCGGGCCAGGACGGTCAGCGCCGCGGTGACCTCGGCGAGCCGCTCGGGTCCGGCGTCCGGGCCGAGCGCGGCGGCGAGCGCCTCCTCGACGCCGGTGGCGCGGACGGCGGCGACCCGGGCGGAGGGGCGTTCGGCGGGGCGGACCAGGGTGCGCCGCCGGTCGGCCGGGTCCGGGTCGGTGCGGACCGCGCCCGCCTCCTTGAGGCGGGCCACCGCGGTGGAGATCTGGCTCTGCGGCAGCCCGGTGCGGGCGGCGATCTCGCCGACGGTGGTGCCGGGGTGGGCGGCGACGTCGCTGGCCGCGACCAGGGTGTTGCGGGTGCTGCCGGGGTGGCGGCCGTTGCCGCCGGGGGGCTCGGGCAGGGCGTCCTCGCCGATCTTCATCAGGGTGCGGCCCAGTAGGAACAGTTCGACTCCATCCACGGGCCCGATGGTACATCGAACTAGATGTATCCATCTTGATGTATCTAGTTCGATGGATTACGGTGAGGGGAAGAGCGGCGGACCGACCGCCGCGGAGGGGGACCCGATGTCCGTCGTCACCGGCACGCTCGCCGTACCCGGCGCCGTCCTGCACCACCGCACCGAGGGCACCGGTCCGCTGCTGCTGATCGCCCAGAGCGGCGAGGGCGACGCCGACCGCACCGTCGACCTCGTCCCGCACCTGGCCGACACCTACACCGTGCTCACCTACGACCGGCGCGGCCTGTCCCGCAGCCGCCTCGACCACCCCGGGCGCGGCGCGAGCCTGGCCGAGCACGCCGACGACGTCCGGCGGCTGCTGGAGGCGGTCGCCGACGGGCCCGCGCTGATGCTCGGCTGCAGCTTCGGTGCCGTGATCGGCCTGCACCTCGCCGCCCGGTGGCCCGGACTGCTGCACACCCTGATCGCCCACGAACCCGTCGCGCCCGGCCTGCTGGCCCCCGCCGAGGCCGCCCGCCACCGGCGCGAACTCCTCGCACTCCAGGAGCTGTACCGGCGCGGCGGCCTCACCGCGACCCTCCCCGAGATCGCCCGGGTGCTCGGCATCGACCCGACCGCCGCCGACGCCGAGCCCGGCCTCACCCCGCAGCCGGTCGACGCCCGGCGGGCGGCCGGCTTCGACCGGCTCGTCCGGCACGACTTCACCGCCGTGGTCGAGGACGTCCTCGACCTCGCCGCCGTCCGGGCCACCACCACCCGGATCGTGCCCGCCGCCGGCCGCACCACCCCGCCCGCCGTCTTCGACCGCCGCTGCGCCCAGGCCCTCGGCGCCCTGCTCGACACCCCGGTCGAGCTGCTGCCCGGCGGCCACAACGGCAACACCAGCCACCCCCGGGCCTGGGCCGCCCGCCTCAAGCAGCTCCTCCCGCAAGCGAGTTGACCCGCCGCCCCAACTCGCCGTCCCAGCCCGCCGTCCCAGCCCACCGGCTCCGCCGCCACGTCGGCGATCGCGCAGGCGATGTCGTCCGGCCCGCCCGCCCGGTCGGCCAGCGCGATCAGCTGCTGCACGGCCTGCTCGGGTGCGGCGATCGCGCTCAGGGCGGTGTGCAGGGCCTCCTCGGGAACGGTCCGGGACAGGCCGTCCGAGCAGGGCAGGTAGCGGTCGCCGACCCGGGCGGTGTGCAGCGACACGTCCGGCCGGTTGTCTCCGGGGCCGTTCAACGCCCTTACCAGAAGCGTGCGTTGCGGGTGCGAGGCGGCCTCCGCCAGGGTGAGCCGACCGTCGTCCACCAGTGAGCGTTTTCAGAGCGGTTACCGATCGGGTGACGGTCCGCGGTCGTGGGGCAAGGAAGAACGGACAGGACTCCCGGGCAGTTGAGCGAGGTATCTGACGTCTCAACTCTGTTGCCGGGGAGCCCTGGTGGTTACCTGTCCTGCCGCACGCGCTCGTCGAGTGGGTCACCATGCTGATCGTCACCCGGGAGGGTGACCGCCGGTGCAAGCTCCGTCCTTCGCAACGCGCCCTGGTCGCGCTGGTCTATCTGCGCAAGCACGACACGCTCGCCCAGATCGCGGCCGGCTTCCGGAGCAGGGTCGGCACCGCCCGCGCCTACGTCCACCAGGTCACCGACCTCCTTGCTCGCAGGGCACCCGGCCTGACCCGCGCCCTGCGCGAGACCGATGCGGAGTACGTCCTTGTCGACGGCACCCTCGCCGAGTGCGACCGCGTCGGCGACGGCCGTGCCGACTACTCGGGAAAGCACCGCCGCCACGGCGTGAACCTGCAGGTCATCACCGATCCGACGGGCAGACTCGTGTGGCTCTCGCGAGCTCTGCCCGGTCGCACCCACGACCTGACCGCCGTCCGCACCCGCCGCATCGTGCAGACCTGTGTCCGGCTCCGCGTCCCGGCCCTGGCCGACATGGCGTACACCGGCGCCGGCGGCACCTTCGCCGTGCCGACCAGACGCCCGCCCCGCAAGGAACTCGGCCCCGCACAGCGGTCGTTGAACCGGGCCCACGCCCGACTCCGGTACCCCGTCGAACGCGGCGTGGCCACAGTCAAACGCTGGCGAATCTTCCGACACGCACGCTGCAGCCCGAACTGGCTGACGTCAGCAGCCAAAGCAGTCCTCACCCTCGAGCTGCAACGCTGAAAAGGCTCAATTCCTGTGTGTGGTGCGCACGGCGGCTTCCAGAGCGCTGGTGAGGGTGTCGAGTTCGGGCGGACAGTACCCCAGGACCGTGCCCGGCATCGAGGCGGCCAGCGCGCACACCGCCACCGCCGCCACCCGCTCCGCCTCGCTCAGTTCCGGCAGCGTTTGGCGGTCCTGGTCGGCGTCGTGGTTGTAGGCCGGGCCGATCACGGCCGGGGCGAGCAGCCAGGAGCGGTACAGCCCGTCCAGGGCCTCGCCGTCCCCGCCCGGGACCACCGCCGCCCCGCTGGCCACCTCCACGGCTTCGGCGGCGTTCAGGAGCGCCTGGACGTGGGCGTGCTGGGCCTGCCGCCCGGCCGGCTCCCGCAGCCAGCGGGCGGCCTTCTGCCCGGCCTGCCGGGCCCGCTCCAGCGCCCGTTCCTCCCGCTCGTCCACCTCGTACAGGGCGTCCAAGGCGGCCTGGTGGCCGAGTTGGAGATCCTGCTGCCCGTCCTCGTCCGGGTAGTGGTCGAGGCGGGGCGGGCCGAAGCACAGTGAGTCCATGCCCCTCCCAACCCCCGCTTGGTGTGGTGGGTCACGGTGGGGTCCGTTCGGTTGGTTTCGGGTGTTGCCCGGGGAAGGGCTGGTCGGTCTGCCCGGCCCGGCCGCCGTCCTGTCCCACGCTGCTACCGCAGCTCCGGCTCAGGTGCCGTCGGGCCCGAAAGCAAACCTGGAAGGTGTCATTTGGCATCAGCCCCCGGGAGGGCTCGGTCCGGCTGGATCTCCACCGCCTTGAGCGGATTGTTCTCGGCCGCTGCCAGGGTGATGGCGGCAGCTCGCAGTGCATTTTCCCAGGAGCGGAACGCTTCGGGCTGGTTGGTCTCCATAGCGTCGAGGTAGTCCTCCTCGGTGGCTGCCCTGGCGAACTGCGACTCCAGGTCGGTTCCGGTGTCCGCGATGCCGTACCAGAGGGTGGCGGCCACGTCCTTGGGGGTGATGTCTCCAGCGGTCAGCCGGGCTGCCAGATGGTGGAGCAGACACCGCTCAGCCGTTTCGCCGTCCGGGACCGGGACGCAGAGTTCGCCCATGGCCTCCTGAAGCAAGCCCTGGAGTTCGGCGGTGTCCTCGTTGCCGCTCCGTCCGGCCAGGTCCCGCAGGGCCGGGGAGTCCTGGCCCTCGGCCATCAGCTCGGCAGCAGCCCTGGGCAGGTTCTCGGGGAAGACGAGGCCGACGGAGTGCTGCCAAGCCAGGGTGAATGCGGCATCCATGACGGCATCCTGTCGTGCCCGGCTGCCCAGTGACCAGCGATTTCGCCAGCAACAGACGGTTGGCTGGCAGGTGGTTGCCTACCCTGTGCGTGTCGTGAGTGCGGAACACCTGGGGCTGGCAGGACCGTGAGAGCTGTCCGAACGCGTGGTGCCCGAGACGCGGACCAGGCCACAAGGCGGTGGAGGGCCGCGCCACAGGCACCGAAAGGCACTAGGAGCAATCGCGATCGTCCTGGTCGACGGTCTACCGCCGATAACACGCGCGCAAAAGCAACGGCATTGCTCGGATGCCCGCTCCGGACCCTGCCTGATCTGACCCGGGGCCGGCCCGCCGGCCTGTGTCGGCGGGCTGCGCACCGCCACAATTTCATCGGCTCCGCCTCAGCGGAGCGGGTCGGCTGCGCCCTGCTCGGTGGCGGCGCGCAGTCTGGCCGCGACCTGGGCCGAGGCCTGGGGGGCACCGCGTCATCGCTGTCGGCCAGCAGGGCGAGGAGCTCCACTGCGGCGGCGAGCACCGGCACCGGCACCGCCGCCTCGCGCAGCAGCAGGAGCTGCTCGGCCGCGCGGTGGCCGGCGGATGCGGCAGGATCAGCGAGCTCGCCAGTGGGCAGCAGGGCGGTCAGCCCGGAGCCCAGGCCGGGCCGCCGCGAAGCAGGAGGGCAAGGGGTGGAAGGGTGCGTCATGCTCTCCCAACCGCCCCTGCTGGGCCCGGGTCACGCCCACCCGGGCCCGGCGGCCGGGTGCGGGCAGCAACCCGGCCGCCGTCGCGGCCTGCCGGTCCGGGGCTGGCCGGGCGCGGCGTGCTCCGCCCCCGCACCCGTGGCCAGCGCCCGGATGCGCTGGACCATCCTGTCGATCAACCGGCCGGAGGCCTCGTTCGTTCTGCCCTCATCCCGAGCACCCGGCCGTCACTCAATCGGTGGCCGCCCTGAAAAGACTCAGTGACTGCACCGGGGTGTGGTCGTGGGTGGCCAGGTACAGCTCGCCGCCGCGCAACAGGTAGGCCCGGCTGTCGCCGATGTGCACCAGCGCTAGCCGCGCCCGACCGCAGCACCGCCGTCAGCGTCGTCCCCGCGCCGGGCGGCCGGGCCGCCGCCCCCACCTTTCCGCCGACCCCGGCCAGCGCGTCCTCCAACGCGTTCGGCAGCTCCCCGGCGGGCAACTCCCGGGCAGGCAAATCCAGTTCGCGCAGTGCGACGATCGCGGCCGTGCTCGCCAGGCCGCCCCCGCCCTCCGGGCCCATCCCGTCCGCGACCGCGACCAGCCCCGGCCCCGGGTACGCGGCGTCCTCGTTGCGCTCCCGGACCAGCCCCGCGTCCGAACGGGCCGCGTACCGGATCCGCAGCGCACCCGTCCCGTTCACCCTGTCCCTCTCCGTCATCTCCCCGTCATGTCGTCCCGCTCTCCCGGAAGATGGTCGACGAGGAGTGCGGCGAGCTCCCGGCGGGCCTCGGTCTCCGCCCGCACCCGCTCCCAGTACCGGGCGACCTCCTCGGCCGCCCGGGTGGGCGCCAGCTCCAGCACCAGCCGGCGCAACCACAGCACCAGCCGGGCCCGCTCCAACTGCCCCGGCGCGTACCGCCGGTAGCCCGTCACCGGATCGACCTCGACCGGCCGCAGCAACCCCGGCTCGTCGTACAGCCGCAGCGCCTTCGGCGACAGCCGGGCCGCCCGGGCGCACGCCCCGACGGTCAGCAGCTCCATCCCGCCCTCCTCGCACCGGCCCGTCCGGCCGGCCCCACCGATGCCGGCCCTTCCCCGAAGGTGAAGGCCAATCCCGGGCCGGCCACGGGAGGCCGCGCCCTTTCCGCAAAGAGTCCCCGGGAAACCCCGCGGGTTCCGGCGGGTCGGGTGCCCGTCCGCCGGTACGTTGGCGGTTCTCGACGAGGGGGGACACGCTCCGGGAGGCGACGTGCGGGGCAGCGGGGTCACGTTCGGCAGGTTCATCGCGCAGCGCCGGGCCGGCCTGGGCTGGACGCAGATCCGGCTCGCGGCCGAACTCGGCCGCAGCGAGGACTGGATGTCCCAGGTCGAACGGGACATGCAGCAGGTCAAGGACCTGACGCTGCTCCAGCGGCTGGCCGGGGCGCTGGGCGCCGAGCTGTCCGAGCTGATCGCGCTGCCGCAGCCCGCCGCCGGTCGGCCGCGATCACGTACCCGGAAGAGCGCCTCCGTTACGCTGACGAGCACTTCCGCTGCCGAGGAGGACGATGTGCGACGCCGCCCGTTCCTGACCCTGGCGGCTGCCGCCCTCTTCGCCCCCGCCATCGGCCCGCAGGCCGCGCACGCCGAGCAGCGGACGCCGCTGAACGGGCTGGAGGACCTCCTCCTGTACGGGGCGGGGCGGGTCCCGGCGCCCCACCGCGAGCCGACCCGGGAGACCGTCGCGGTCGACCTGCTGACCTCGCGTCAGGAGTTCAGGGCGGCGCGGTACGAGGACCTGGCCCGCGCGCTGCCCGGCCGGATCGCCGCCGCCGAACTGGTCGGCAGGTCCGAGGAGCGGGCCCGGAACGTCGCCCGGCTCTACAACCTCGCGGTGCGGCTGTGCATCAAGGTCGGCACGGACAACCTGGTCGCCGTCACCGCCGACCGCGCGCTGACCGCCGCCCGGCTGGGCGGCGACCCGCTGGTCGTCGCCGAGGCCCAGCGGATGGTCTCCAGCGCCTGGCGCCGGCAGGGCGGCCTGGCCCGCGCGACGGACATCGCGGTGGTCGCGGCCGAGGACCTGCGCGCGGACCGCACGGTGCCCGAACGCGCCCGGCTGGCCGCCCGCGGCGACCTGTACGCCACCGCGGCCTACACCGCCGCGAAGTCCGGCGACCGCTCCTACGCGCACGCCCTGATCCGGGAGGCCGCCGACAGCGCGGCGGCGGCCGGCCGGGCCTCCGGCCAGGTGGACGGCGTCCGGGGCGTCGCCCTCCACGAACTGTCCGTGCACTACGAGTTGGGCGACGCGGGCAAGGCGATCGCCCTGGCCGCCACGATCGACCCGGCCGCCCTGCCGACCGCCGAGCGGCAGGCCCGCTTCTTCGTCGACGTGGCCCGCGCGTTCGACCAGTGGGGCAAGCCCGAACGCTGCTACCGGGCCCTGCTGGCCGCCGAGCAGGCCGCCCCGCAGGAGGTCCGCCGCAGCGCGGTCCGCGCCCTCGCCACCGGCCTGCTCCGGCACGACCGCACCCTCCCCGGCATCCGCGACTTCGCCGCCCGCGCGGGCGTGCCGACCGCCTGAACCCGCGGCCGGAGCCCCGGCTGGCAGCCGGCCGACCCGCAGCCGGACCACGGGTCACGGCCGACCGGCCCCCCGCCGGAGCAGCGGCGCCGACCAGGCCGATCCGTAGCCCGGCTACGGCCCGCAGCCGGACCGACCCGCAGCCGACCGACCCGCAGCCGGACCACGGCCCGTAGCCGGGCTGCGGAACCGGCCGCCGGCCCGGGGGTTCACTGGGGAACGCCTCACCTTCCACTCGTTCGCCCGAGAGGAGACCGGCCGTGTCCCGGCTCACCGACGCGCCCACGACCGCCACCGCCCCGGACCGCATCGACCACCGCATCGCCCCCGCCTACTACATCGACACCGCACGGGTCACCGACCCGGTCGTGCGGGACCTGCTGCGCCGCTGCCCCACGGTGTTCGACATCAAGCCGGCCGTCGCCGAACTGCTGGCCGGACGGCTGGGCGTCCCGCTGCCGGAGACCGCCGGGACGGTCGAGCCCGGCGCGACCGTCCGGGGCCGGGTGATCGTGGCCGCCGGGGCCGTCGTCGCCGCGGGCGCCCACGTCACCGGACCCGTACTGGTCTGTCCCGGCGCGGTGGTCGGGGCCGGGGCCCGGGTGCGCGACAACACCGTGGTCGGCCCCGGCTGCCGGATCGGGTTCGGCGCCGAGGTCACCCGCTCGCTGCTGGTCGGCGGCGTCTTCATGAAGCACGCCGGCTTCGTCGGCGACTCCGTGCTCGGCACCGGCGTCAACATCGGCGCGTTCGTCTCCACCACGGGCCTGCGCACCACCTCCGGCCCGGTCACCGAACCGGCCACCGAGGAGGTGTGCGCCCGTCTCGACGGGCACCGGGTGCACACCGGCCAGACCAAGTTCGGCGCGGTGATCGGCGACGGCGTGATCGTTCCCGCCGGCACCGTGCTCCAGCCCGCCACCCTGATCGGCGCACACACCCTGCTCCACCCCCGGACCCAGATCGGGGGCTTCTTCCCCGTCGGCAGCCAGGGAAGGTGACCGTGCCCACCACCGACGCGAGCGCCGTGCACATCACCGGCGGCCGCCGTCTCGCCGGCACCGTGCCCGTGCAGGGCAGCAAGAACACCGCCCTGCACCTGTACGCCGCCGCGCTCCTCGCCGACGAACCGCTCACCCTGCACGGTGCGCCCGCGATCCTGGACACCGGAGTGGTGGCCGAGATCCTGAACCGCACCGGAACCCGCACCGCCGTCAGCGGCGACGCGTTCACCACCCGCCCCGCCGACGTCTACCTGCCGGTCGTCCCCGACCGCCTCGGGCGGCGCATCCGGACCACCGCGGTCCTGGCCGGCGCGCTCCTGGCCCGGGCCGGACGGGTCACCTTCCCCGTCCCCGGCGGCGACGCCTTCTGCGTCCGCCGGATCGACCGGCACCTCGCGGCGATGGCGGCGGCCGGGGCCGAGGTCGAACTGGACGGCGGCCTGGTGCGGGCGCGGACCTCGGGCCACCGCCGGCCGTTCGTCACCGACGCGGGGACGGGCGGCTGGGGGCCGAGCCTGGGCGCCACGGTCACCGCGGCGCTGCTGGCCGCCCGCACCCGGGGCACCTCCACCGTCCTCAACCCCAGCGTGGAACCCGAAGTCACCCACACCGCCGCACTGTTGGCCCGCTCCGGGGTCGGCATCGAGTGGCAGGGCCGCGCCGCCCTGCACGTCACCGGCGCGGACCGGATCGCGGGCGGGGAGTTCACCGTCCCGCCGGACCGGCTGGAGGCCGCGACGCTCGCGCTGGCCGCCGCGATCACCGGCGGCACCGTCCACCTCGCCCGCTTCCCCGCCGCCGCGTTCCCCGACGGGCTGCTGGCGGCGTTCGCCGACGCCGGTCTCCGCCTCGACCCCCTCGACGGCGGGACGGTCGTCACCGCACCGGCCGGGCCGCGCCCCGTCCGGCTGGCCACCGGCCCCCACCCCGGCTACCCGACCGACGTGCAGCCCCAGTTGACCGCCTACCTCACCCAGGCCGACGGCACCTCGCGGATCGAGGAGCGGGTCTACCCCCGGCGCGACAGCCACCTCGCCCCGCTGGCCGCCCTGGGCGCCGGTGTCGGGGCCGACGGTCCGGTGATCACCGTCCGCGGCCGCACCCCGCTCAGGGCCGCCGACGTGACCGGGGACGACATCCGGGCGGCGACCGCCCTGGTGCTCGCAGCCCTGGCCGCCGACGGCACCTCCACGGTCCGGGGCCTGTACCACCTGCGGCGCGGGTACGGCGAACTGCTGACCAAACTCTCCCTCCTCGGAGCCGAATTGACGACTGATCAGGAGTGCCCGTGATCCCACTCGACCCCAGCGGGACCGCCCCGACCCGGACCGCCCCGACACCGTTCGAGCCGGCCGTGCTCGCCGCCCTGCACGAACAGCTCGACCTGCTGACCGCCGACGGCACCGTCCCCGGCGGCGTCATCGCCCACGGGACCGCCGACACCGCGCCCGGCTACCTGACCGCGGGCGTCGTCGCCCCCGAGTGCGGGGACGCCCCGCCCGGACCGGACACCGTGTACGACGTCGCCTCGCTGACGAAGGTCCTGGCCACCTGGACGGTGACCGGCAGTTCGCTCCGGCCGCCCCTCACCCTGGACACCCCCGTCCGCGACCTGCTGCCGGGAATCGGCGCGGACGCCCCGGGCGGGCGGGTGACGCCCCGGCAGATCCTCACCCACACCTCCGGACTGCGCGCCGACACCCGCCTCGACCAGTACCGGGGCCGCACCGAGCCGCTCGCCGAACTGCTCTGCGCCGAACCGCTGATCGCCGAGCCCGGAACCGAGCACCGCTACATCAACCGGGGATTCGTCCTGCTCGGCCTGGCCCTCGCGCACGTCCTCGGCCGCCGCCTGGACGACCTCGCCGCGAGCCGGTGGAACGCCCTCGGCCTGGCCGCCACCGCCTACGGCCCGCTCACCCGCTCCGCCCGCCTCGCCCCGACCGAGCGCCGCCTGCCCGGCGCCCCCCGCCTGTGGGGCATCCCGCACGACGACAACGCCGCCCTGCTCGGCGGGGTCGCCGGACACGCCGGTGTCTTCAGCACCCCCGCCGACCTCGCCGCCTTCGCCGCCGCCCTGCTGCGCTCCCACGCCGACGGCGGGACGCTCGGCCGCTGGCTGGCCGTGAGCCTGCGCCCGGCCGCCGCGATCGGGGACGGGCTGCACCGCGGCCTGGCCTGGACCGTCACCGGGGACGGCCGGACCGCCCACCACCACGGCTTCACCGGCACCAGCCTCTACCTCTCCCCGGCGACCGGCCGCTACCTGGCCCTGTGCACCAACGCCGTCTACCACCACCGGGACAACCGCACCCGCCTCGCCCCGCTGCGCGCCCTCGCCCTGGCCGCGGTCGACGCCGACCCCCGGGAGGCCGCCCCGTGACCGGCAGCACGCTCGCCGACCTGACCACCCTGCGACTCGGCGGCCCGATCGCGGAGCCGCTGCGGCTCCGCGACCCCGGCCACTGGCCGGAACTGGTCCGCACCGTCCACCACCGGGGAGAGCGCCGCCCGCTCGTGCTCGGCCACGGCAGCAACGTCGTCGCCGCCGACGCCGGGCACGCCGGCACCGTCGCGGTGCTCGACACCCGGGGCATCACCGCGGAGGAGCAGGACGACGGCACCGTCCTGGCGGCGGTGCAGGCCGGGCACCCGCTCGCCGACCTCACCGCCTGGGCCGCCGCCGAGCGGCTGGCCGGGATCGAGTGCCTGGCCGGGGTGCCGGGCACCGTCGGCGCCGCCCCCGTCCAGAACACCGGGGCCTACGGGCAGCAGCTCTCCGACGTCCTCGACCACCTGACCGCCTGGGACTGGGACACCGGCCTGCTGCGGACCCTGCCCGCCCGGGCCTGCCGCCTGCGCCACCGGCACAGCCGCTTCAAGGACGACCCCGGCCGCTGGACCGTCCTCACCGTCACCGTCCGCCTCACCCGCGGCCCCGCCGCCCCCGTCGCCCACCGTCCGCTCGCCGAGGAACTCGGGGCCCGTCCCGGCGACCGTCCGCCCGTCGCCGAGGTCACCCGCGCCGTCCTGGCCGACCGCCGCCGCCGCGGCCTGCTGCTCGACCCGCACGGCCACGACGCCCGCCAGGTCGGCTCGGTCTTCCTCAACCCGCCCGTCACCGCCGTCGCGGCCGCCCGCTGGTCGGCGGCCGGCTGCCCCGTCCACCCCGACGGCGACGGGCGGCTGCGGGCGAGCGCGGGCTGGCTGCTCGAACTCGTCGGCTGCCGCCCCGGCCACCGGATCGCCGACGGAATCCGCTGCTCGCCGCACCGGGCCCTCACCCTCACCGCCCACGACGGCGCCACCGCGAGCGGGTTCACCCGCGTCCTGGCCGACCTCGCGGCCCGGGTCGAGGCGGCCACCGGAGTCGTGCTGCACCCCGAACCCGTCGCGGTCGGCGGCGCCTCCCCGGACGGGAGTCCCCGGCCCGGCGCGGCTCGGCGCGCCCACTGATGGCGCACTGGGCGGGCGGGGGCGGGCCGGGTGCCTAGGCTCGTGCGGCCCCGACCGGGGCGGACGGGGCGCGAGGTGCGGTGGGAGAGCGGATGGCGGGACGGGTGCGCGGGGTGGCGCGGGGGATGCTGGCGCTGCTGCTGGCGGCGGGGCCGTTGGTGGCCGGGCCGCGGGCGGCGGCGGACCCGCCGACCGGCGGGACGGTGATCGTCGACGAGACCTTCGCGGGCGCCTCGATCGCCGACCCGTCCTGGGAGCCGCTGGGCGACACCTGCCTGACCGGCGCGCCCCCCGGGAGCACGCCCGCGCCGGGCACCGCGCCCGTCCCGTCCTGCCCGGCCGGCGGCACCCCGGCCGCGCCGGTGCCCGGGGTGACGCCCGGCTACCTCCAGCTCAACGACGCGGCCGGGTTCGTCGGCGGCTCGATGCTGTACCGCCGCCCGGTGCCCGCCTCGGCGGGCCTGTCGGTGACCTTCGAGCAGTACCAGTACGGCGGCAACGCGCAGCCCGGCGACGGCATCGGGTTCTACCTGGTGGACGGCGCGACCCCGCTGGACTCCAAGGGCGCGGACGGCGGCAGCCTCGGCTACGCGCAGCGCAACCTCAGCCCCGGCGTGGTCGGCGGCTACCTGGGCGTGGGCCTGGACATGTACGGCAACTTCTACAACGACGGCGAGAACCGCGGCGCGGACTGCCCGACCGGCCAGCAGTCGCCGGTGAAGCAGGACGGCCCGGTCGCGCCGAACGCGGTCACCCTGCGCGGCCCGGGCGCCGGCATCTCCGGCTACTGCTACCTGGCGTCCACCACCGAGGCACCGGCCGGTGCCCCGCCGCGGGCCGCGACCACGCTGCCCGGCAGCCTGGGCGCGCCGTTCGGCACCACCGACCCGGCGGTCGCCAAGCGCACCGTCAACGTGCAGATCACGCCCGCGCCCGACCCCCGGGTGATCGTCCAGATCGACTTCCAGGACGGCACCGGCTGGCACCGGGTGCTGGACCGGCCGGCCCCGGCCGGACTGCCGTCCACCTACAAGTTCGGGTTCAGCGCCTCCACCGGCGGCTCCACCGACGTCCACCTGATCCGCAACGTCACGGCCTCCTCGATCCTGCCGCTGGGCGCGCTCGACCTGGTCAAGCAGGTCGACCGGACCGGCCCGCCGCTGCCCGCGGTGATCACCGCCGGGACGGTGATCCCGTACCAGTACGTGGTCACCAACGCCGGTGCGGTGGAGGTGGGTTCGCTGACCGTCAGCGACGACCGGCTGGCCCCGGTGAGCTGCCCGGCCACCACCCTGCCGCCCGCGCCCGCGCCCGGTTCGACCGTGGTGTGCACCGGCAGCCACACCGTCACCGAACAGGACGTCGCCGCCGGACGGGTCGTCAACACCGCGACCGCCGCCGCGACCCCGGCCATCGGCGACCCGGTCGCCGCCGGGCCGGTCACCGTCACCGTGCCGCTGGTCTCGGCGCTGACCCTCGACAAGCGGGCCGTCACCCCCGGCCCGCACACCGTCGGCCAGGTGGTCGACTACACCTTCACCGCCACCGACACCGGCGGCTCCACCCTCTCCACCCTGGTGGTCCAGGACCCGGGGATCACCGACCTGGCCTGCCCGGCCTCGGTGGTGGAGCCCGGCGGCTCGGTGGTCTGCACCGGCAGCCACACCGTCACCGAACAGGACCTGGCGGCCGGCTCGTTCAGCAACACCGCCACCGCCACCGCGGTCTCCCCGATCGGGCAGTCCGTCGAGGCCGCCCCGTCCACCGCGGTCGTCCCGGTGGTCGCGGTCGCCGACCTCGCCGTCACCGTGGACGCCGACCCGCAGGTGCTGCCGGTCGGCTCCACCACCACCTTCACCGTCACCCTGCGCAACGACGGCCCGGCCGACGCGACCAACGCCGTCGTCGACAACCCCGTCCCCGCCGGTACCACGCTGCTCACCCCGACCGCCGCCCCCGGCACCGCCTACGACCCGGCCACCGGACGCTGGACGGTGCCCGCGCTGCCCGTCGGCGGCTCCGTGCGGCTCACCCTGTCGGTCCGGTTGGACGCCGCCGCGCCCGCCACCGACACCGCCACCGTCACGGCCGCCGACCAGGACGACCCGGTGACGGCGAACAACACCGCGAGCGCCACCGTCCGGCCGCTCACCGACACCGACATCGTGGTCGGCAAGAGCGTCGACCACCCGCGCCCCGGGCTCGGCGGGCAGGTGGTGTTCACCGTCACCGCCGCCAACGACGGCCCCGCGCCCGCCACCGGCCTGGTCCTCACCGACCTGCTCCCGCCCGGCCTGGAACCGGTCCGCGCCGAGCCCGACACCGGCGGGTACGCGGCGGCCACCGGCCGCTGGACGATCGGCGACCTGGCCGTCGGCGCGCAGGCCCGGCTCACCCTCACCGCCCGCGCCACCGCGCCCGGCACCCACACCAACACCGCGACGCTGACCGGCCTCGACCAGACCGACACCGACCCGTCCGACAACACGGCGAGCGCCACCGTCACCGTCGACGCCCCCAGCCCCAGCCCCAGCCCCAGCCCGAGCCCGAGCCCGACACCGAAGCCCCCGCACCACGACGACCACCACGGCCCCGAGCTGCCCGGCACCGGTGCGCCGGCCGCCGCCGCGGGTGTGGTCGCGGTGCTGCTGCTGATCGGCGGCGCGGTGCTGCTGGCCGCCCGACGGGGGCACGTCCGACGGGAGCGCACCCGCCGGAGCTGACCCGCGGAGCCGATCCGCGCCCTGCGGGAGGACGGAACCGCCGGCGGGAGCGGTCGGGGCATGTGCGGTGCCTCGACCGTTCCCGCCGGCGGCGGTCGCGGGGGCGGCGCCCGGGCCGCCGCCGACCGGTCCGACCGGTCCGACCGGTCCGACCGGTCCGACCGGTCCGGCCGGTCCGACCGGTCCGGCCGGTCCGACCGGTCCGGCCGGTCCGGCCGGTCAGGCCGCTATCGGGTGGGCGGTCGGGTACCCGTCCCGCAGCCGGCGGTGCGCGGCGGGGTCGGCGCCCAGGTGGTCCAGGCCCAGCAGGGCCGCGCCGAGCACCGGTGGGGCGACCACCACGCGCGGTTCGGCGAGCGGGGCGTCCGCGGCCAGCCGGGCGGTCAGGTTGTCGAGCAGCAGCGGCTGCCGGGAGGCCAGCACCCCGCCGCCGAGCACCACCGGCACCGGCCGGTCGAGCAGGTCCAGCCTGGTCAGCGCGATCACCGCGAGCCGGGCCACCTCGTCGGCCTGGCGGTCGATCAGGTCGAGCGCGACCGGGTCGCCCGCGGTGCCGGCCGCGAACAGCACCCGGGCGACCTCGTGCAGCCGGGCCCGGTCGATCCGGCCCAGGTGCATGGCCTCGGCGAAGGCGTTGGCCCCGGCCAGTCCGAAGTGCGCGCCGATCATGGGGGAGAGCAGGGTGGCCGGGCCGCGGCCGTCCTCGGCCCGGGCCGCGTGCCACATCGCCTCGGCGGCGAGCCCGCCGCCGCCGCCCCAGTCGCCGGTGAGCTGGCCGAGCGCGGGCCAGCGGGCGGTGCGCCCGTCGGGCCGCAGGCCGACGCAGTTGATGCCCGCGCCGCAGACCACCGCGACGCCCAGCGGCCCGTCGGTGCCGGCCCGCAGCAGGCCGAAGGTGTCGTTGGCGACGTGCGCGGAGGCGCCCCAGCCGTGGCCGGATATCGCCTCGTGCAGCTGCTGCTCCTCGATCGGCAGGTCCGCGTTGGCCAGGCAGGCGCTGACGTGGTCGGTCAGCGGCCGCCCGTCGGGGCGCGGTTCGACGCCGGCCTGCCGGGCCAGGTCGTCGACCAGCGGGGCGAGCGCGGCGACGGCCGCCTCCGGGCCGGTGTGCTGCGGCTGGAAGCCGCCGCCGCGGGCGGTGGCCAGCACCGTGCCGTCGGCGCCGACCAGGGCCAGGTCGGTCTTGCTGTTGCCGGCGTCGATGGCGAGGACGCCGGGCAGGTGTGCGGAGTGGCTCATCGGCCGGTCCCCCCGTGGTGGTGCTCGGTGGTGGTGCGGTGGTACTCCGCCATGGTGCCGGTCACGCCCAGCTCAGGTGGTCGCGGTTGTGGGCCAGCAGCCGGTCGGTGAGCTGGTCGGCGAGTTCGATCTGCCCGACCAGCGGGTGGGCGAGCAGCGCGTCGAAGACCCGGTCCCGGCCGCCGTGCAGCGCGGCGTCCAGCGCCAGGTGCTCGTACGCGGTGACGTTGGCGATCAGGCCCGCGTAGAGCGGTTCGACCGGGCGCTGGGGCAGCGGGCGGACCCCGGCGGCGTCGACCTCGGCCGGGACCTCGATCACCGCGTCGTCGGGCAGGAACGGCAGCACGCCGTCGTTGCGGGTGTTGACCACCTGGACGGTGGTGCGGCCGTCGGTGCCCAGCAGCGAGGCGATCAGCTGCACCGCGGCCTCGGAGTAGAACGCGCCGCCGCGCTTGCCGAGCAGCTCGGGCTTGGTGTCCAGGGCCGGGTCGGCGTACATCTCCAGCAGCTGCTTCTCGATCGCGGCGACCTCGGCGGCCCGGGAGCCCTTGACCTTCAGCTCCTCGACCACCACGTCGTGCTGGTAGAAGTACCGCAGGTAGTAGGAGGGGACGACGCCGAGCCGGCGGACCACCGGCAGCGGCAGGTGCAGGTCGGCGGCGATCTCCGGGCCGTGCTCGGCGAGCAGCTGCGGCAGCACCTCGCGGCCGGTGGCGGCGCCGGGGGCGTCGAGCAGGGTGACGCCGCGCTCCCAGGTCAGGTGGTTCAGGCCGACGTGGTCCAGGCGCACCAGCTCCGGGTCGACGCCCAGGTGGGCGGCGAACTTGCGCTGGAAGCCGATCGCCACGTTGCACAGGCCGACGGCCTTGTGCCCGGCGGTCTGCAGGGCGCGGGTGACGATGCCGACCGGGTTGGTGAAGTCGACGATCCAGGCGTCCGGGTTGGTGCGGCGGACCTGCTCGGCGATGTCCAGCACCACCGGGACGGTGCGCAGCGCCTTGGCGAGGCCGCCCGCGCCGGTGGTCTCCTGGCCGACGCAGCCGCACTCCAGCGGCCAGGTCTCGTCCTTGTCGCGGGCCGCCTGCCCGCCGACCCGCAGCTGGAGCAGCACCGCGTCGGCGTCCCGGACGCCCGCGGTGACGTCGGTGGCGGTGGTGACGGTGGCGCCGTGGCCCTGCCTGGCGAAGATCCGGCGGGCCAGGCCGGCGATCAGCTCCAGCCGGTCGGCCGCCGGGTCGATCAGCACCAGCTCGCGGATCGGCAGGGTGTCGCGCAGCCGCGCGAACCCGTCGATCAGTTCCGGCGTGTAGGTGGAACCGCCGCCGACGATTGCCAACTTCAGTGCGGACATCAGCCCTTGACCCCTGTCAGTGTGACGCCTTCGACGAAGGCGCGTTGCGCGAAGAAGAACAGAACGATCACCGGTGCCATCACCAGCAGCGTCGCCGCCATGGTGAGGTTCCAGTTGGTGTGGTGGGCGCCCTTGAAGGACTCCAGGCCGTAGCTGAGGGTCCAGGCGCCCGGGTTCTCGGAGGCGTAGACCTGCGGGCCGAAGTAGTCGTTCCAGCAGGAGAAGAACTGGAACAGCGCGACGGCGGCGATCGCCGGCCTGGCCATCGGCAGCACCACCCGCAGCAGGGTGCGCAGTTCGCCGCAGCCGTCGATCCGGGCGGCCTCGACGTACTCCTTGGGGATGGTCAGCAGGAACTGGCGCAGCAGGAAGACGGTGAAGGCGTCGCCGAACGCCATCGGGACGATCAGCGGCCACAGCGTGCCGGTCAGGTGCAGCTGCTTGGCCCAGAACAGGTACATCGGGATCACCGTGACCTGTGGCGGCAGCATCATCATCGCGACCACCGCCATCAGCGCCAGGTTGCGGCCCCGGAACCGGAACCGGGCCAGCGCGTACGCCACCGGCAGGCTGGAGAGCACGGTCAGCACGGTGCCGACGCCCGCGTACAGCAGGGTGTTGCGCCACCAGGTGAGGAAGCCGGGGGTGTCCCAGACCTTGCGGTAGTTCGACCACTGCCAGTGCTGCGGCCACAGGTCGGAGGTGAGCGCCTGGTGGTCGGTCATCACCGAGGTGAGGAAGACGAACACGAACGGCAGCAGGAAGAACAGCGCGGCGGCGATCGCGGTGGAGTGCACCGCGACCCAGTGCAGGGCGGCGCGGCGGCGGGCGGCCCGGGCGGCGGCGGGGGCCGGCAGCGGGCGCCGGCGGGGGAGGGTGGAAGCGAGTGCCATGGGGTCAGTCCTCCGCCAGGAAACCGGACTTGCGGCGCAGCAGGACGCCGGTGAACGCCATCGAGAGGGCGAACAGGATGAGTGCGACGACGCAGGAGGAGCCGTAGTCGAAGCGCTGGAAGCCGAGGTTGTAGACCATCTGCGGCAGCGTCCAGGTGGAGCCGGCCGGGTAGCCGGGCTCGAACTGCTGGCCGGAGCCGCCGATCACGCCGGAGGCGACCTTCCCGGCGACGATCGCCTGGGTGTAGTACTGCATGGTCTGGATCACGCCGGTGACCACCGCGAACACCACGATCGGCGAGATGTTCGGCAGCGTCACGTACCGGAAGCGCTGGAGGCTCCCGGCGCCGTCCAGTTCGGCGGCCTCGTACTGCTCGGTCGGCACGTCCAGCAGCGCCGCCATGAAGATCACCATCAGGTCGCCGACGCCCCAGATCGCCAGCAGCGTCAGGGCGGGCTTGGACCAGGACGGGTCGGTGAACCAGCCGGGCTGCGGCAGGCCGAGCTCGCCCAGCAGGTGGTTGACCGGCCCGGTGCCCGGGTTCAGCAGGAACGCGAACGCCATCGTCGCGGCCACCGGCGGGGCCAGGTACGGCAGGTAGAAGGCGGTGCGGAAGAACCCGGCGCCGGACTTCACCTTGGTGATCAGCAGCCCGACGCCGAGCCCGAACACCACCCGCAGCGAGACCATCACCGCGACCAGCCAGAGGGTGTTGCCCAGGCCCTTCCAGAAGAAGGGGTACTTGTCGAAGACGTAGTCCCAGTTCCGCAGCCCGGCGAAGGTCGGCGGGAGGAACCCGTCGTAGCTGGTGAACGAGAAGTAGACCGTCGACACCAGCGGGTACAGGAAGAAGAACCCGAACCCGACCAGCCACGGGGAGAGGAAGGCCAGTGTCCTGGCCCGCTCCCGCCGGCGCTTGCGGCGCAGCGCCGGCGGGAGGGCGGAGCTCACGGTCGCCATGTCACTTCGCCTGGGTGACGGCGTCGTCGATCTCCTTGGCGGTGGCCGTCAGGCCCGCCCCGAGGTCGGTCTGCTGCCCGGACTCCACCGCGTAGCTGAGGTTCTGCAGCGACACCTGGTACGCGCCGCCGTTGATGCTCGCCGGGGTGGTGGAGGAGTTCGGGTTCTTGGCGATGTCGACGAAGGTGCGGAAGTTCGGGTCCGCGTCCAGCTTCGGCGAGTCCAGCGCGGCGAGGGTGCTGGGCACGTTGTGGATCGCGTTGGCGAAGGACACCACCGCGTCGGTGTCGGTGGTCAGGTACTTGACGAAGGTCCAGGCCGCGGTCTGCTTCTTCGAGCCGTTGGCGATGCCGACGATGGTGCCGGTCTGGTAGCCGCGCCCGTAGGCCGCCGCCTGGTCGTCCGGCACCGGGAACGGAGCGGTGGCCCACTCGAAGTCCGGCTTGTCCTCGGCCAGCGAGGCGGTGCGCCACTCGCCGTCCAGGCTCATCGCGACCTGCCCGGTGGTGAACGGGTTCTTGGCGCTGAACTCGTCGCCGAACCCGGTCCGGTACTTCTCCAGCTTGTCGAACCCGCCGAGCCTGTCGACGAGTTGCTTCTGCCAGGTGAGCGCCGCGGTCACGGTCGGGTCGGTGGCCACGTTCGACCTGCCGTCCGGTCCGAAGTACGTGCTGCCGTACTGGCCGAGGTAGTGCGCGATCGCCGTCTCGTAGCCGTGGTAGTTCGGCATGAAGCCCAGCTGCTTGAACGAGTCGCCGTCCGGGACGGTCAGCTTGGCGGCGTCCTCGGCGAACTCGCCGAAGGTCTTCGGCGGCGCGGTGATGCCCGCCGCCGCGAACGCGGTCTTGTTGTAGTACAGGCCGTAGGCGTCGCCGAGCAGCGGCAGCGCGCACTGGTCGCCCTGGTAGCGGCTGTACTCCAGCATCGCCGCCGGGAAGGTCTTCGCCGGGTCGACGCCGTCCTTCCGCAGCATCGGCCCGAGGTCGGCCCAGACGTGCGAGGCGCAGAACCGGCCCACGTTGTCGGTGGAGAACGAGGACACCACGTCCGGGGCGTCCGGGCCGCCGGCCCGCAGCGCCTGCTGGGCCTTGTCGTCGGCGATGTTCCCGACCACCTTGACGTGGATGTTGGGGTGCAGCTTCTCGAAGGCGGCGACGTTGTCGTTGATCGCCTTCACCTCGTTGTCCTGGCTCCAGCCGTGCCAGAAGGTGATCGTCACGTCCTGGCCGGACGCCGAACCGTCCTGCCCGCCACCGGAGTTGGTGCCGGTGCAGGCGGCGGCCAGCAGCGTCGTGCAGACCGCCGCGGTGAGCGCGGCCAGCGGGCGGCGGGCCAGCGGGCGGCGGGCGAGCGGGGATCTGCGGGTCGTGTCCACGGAAGGGCGCTCCTGGGGGAGGGGGCGAGGGCAGGGCGGCAGGGCCCGGCGACCCCGCGTGGGGGGAAGGGGAGTGGGTGCGAACGTGCGTCAGTGCGTCAGTGGGTGCTGAACAGGACGTCCCGGGTGCTCGCCAGCGCGCGCTGCAGCGCGCCGGTCAGGACGGGCGACCCCGGCACGGCCGACAGCCGCACCTCCGGCCGCGGGATGGACATCCGGCCCAGGGCCTCCTGGACCAGCTCCCGCAGGCGTTCACCGCCCGCGGTCGGCGTCCCCCCGGAGAGCACCACCAGCTCCGGGTCCACCACCGAGGCGATCACCGCCAGCCCGACCGCCAGCCGCTCGGCCAGCTCGGCCAGGAAGGCCTCGCCCTCGGCACTGCCCAGGGCCCCGGCCACCGCCTGCGCCGCGTCGGCGCCGCGCAGCCCGTGCCGGCGGGCCAGCGCCAGCACCGCGGGCTCACCGGCCAGGTCCTGGAACCCGCCGGTCACCTTCCGGCGGGAGCTCAACGACACCGGGGCGTCCGGCACCGGCATGTAGCCGACCTCGCCCGCGCCCCCGGTGAAACCCCGGTGCAGCCGGCCCGCGATCACGATCGCCGCGCCGATGCCCTCCTCGGCCCACAGCAGCACGAAGTCCTCGCACCCCGCCGCCGCCCCGCCGGCCTGTTCCGCGACCGCGGCCAGGTTCACGTCGTTCTCGATCGACACCGGCGCGCCCAGGGCCTGCTCCAGCTCCTCCACCAGCCGCGGCGAGTGCCAGCCCGGCAGGTGCGAGGCGTACCGCAGCTTCCCGGTCACCGGGTCCGGCGCGCCACCGATCCCGACCACCACCTCGCGCAGGCAGCCCGGCGCGAGCTGCGCCCGGCGCACCGTCTCGGCGACCGCCTCGGCGACCCGCGCCACCGTCTCCGCCGCGGGCCAGCCCTTGGTCGGCACCCGGTGCTCGGCCAGCGTCGTCCCGGTGACGTCCGCGACCGCGACCCGCACCGTCGTGCTGGTCACATCCACGCCCGCGACGTAGCCCGCGGCCGGATTCACCTGGTACAGCTGGGCGTTCGGCCCCGGCCCGCCGGCGGTCGTGCCCACCGGCACCACCAGCCCCACCGCCTCCAGCCGGGCCAGCAGCTGCGAGGCGGTCGGCTTCGAAAGCCCCGTCAGGCTTCCGATCTGGGTGCGGGACAGCGGGCCGTTCGCGAGCAGCAGCTCCAGCGCGGCACGATCGTTGATGGCCCGCAGCAGGCTCGGCGTACCGGCCAGCGGGGAACGGGGTGTCTTTCGGGTGGTCACGGCCCGATCCTCCTCTGCGTACGCGGTTGCGGCCAACTGTTAGGAAAGTTTCCAATCGCGAGCCGTGGATGTCAACGGTCCGTGACCTGTTCGTTGACTGCGGCGCGCGGACGGCGCGCGGGCAGCGGGCGCGGGCGGAGCGGGGAAGGGGAAAAGGGACGGGGGCGGGGGCGCGGGGAGAACCACCCCCCCCCCCCCCCCCCCCCCGGGCCCGCCCCCCCCCCGGCCCGGGCCGGCCGCGGTGTATTAAC